>NZ_JBIATP010000014.1:217370-251988 GCF_042891915.1 Streptomyces sp. NPDC001848
CATCTCCGCCGGATAACCCGTCTTCTGCGCCACCACCTCCAACAGCACCGACGTCACCGTCGCCGCATCAGGCCCCACAACACCAGCCGCAACCGGAGTGGGGGCGACCGGCGGGGACACCGGGGCGGGGGCCGGGGCCGGGAGCGCGGCGACCGCGGGTGCGGCGGGGACGGCCACCGGCTGCGGCTCCGGGGCGCGGACGACGGCCGGGGCGGGCGCGGTGTGCGCCTCCGGCGTGGGCGCGGGGACCGCCACGGCAGCCGGGGCCGTCTGGGCGGCCGGAGCCGCGCCGAGTTCCAGGCCGGCCAGCTCGCACAGGATCTCGTTGGCGCGCAGGTGGGTGCGGCCGATGGCCAGGCTGTGGTCCTTGACGGCGGTGACGCCGGAGAGCACCTGGTCCAGCTGCCCCTTGTCGTAGGCGCGCTCCAGCAGGCCCGCGAGGCGCTGTGCGCTGTGCAACTGCCCGTTGAGGTAATCGTCGTGCAGCGCCAGGTGGTCGGCGATCACGTTGGCCAGACGGTCGTTGTCCACGGATGCGGTCTCCTGAGCAGTGGGGATGGGTGCGAGGGCCGGGGCGGGGGACGGCGCAGGGGCCACCGGCAGCGTGGCGACGGCCGTGATGGTGCTCCGTCCGGTGTCGGCCGTCGGCTGGACCGCGGCGACCGCGCCGGACAGGGGGGCGACCGGCAGCGGCGCCACCGGCTGGGGCACGGGACCGGACGGCGTGTTCGGCTCGGACGCGGGACCGGACGGCGTGTTCGGCTCGGACGGCGCGGCGAGTGCGGTCGGCACGGCTGTCCGGTAGCCGTTCTCGATCGCCTCCCGGTATGCGGCCCTCCGCTCCGGCGAGACGTAGTTGATGCCGTTGAGCATGATCGCCATGCCCTTGGCCGGCCGGGGCTCCGCCGCCGGGGCGACGTATCGATCTGCGGTGCTCAACGGAAGCCCCAGCACGGCGAGTTGGGCCGTCGCCTGCTTCAGCGCCAGGTCCGCGTCCCGGCCCGGGCCGGGGTCCACGGCCAGCGCCGTGTGCGGGCGCTCGCCGAGAACGCGCCGCACCAGCTGGGTGAGCACGCTCTTCGGCCCGAACTCGACGAAGGTGCGGAACCCGGCCGAGTACATCTCCTCGACCCGGGCGGCGAAGTCCACCGGGTGGATGAGCTGCTCGGCGAGGATGCGTCGGTTGGCCGCGAGGTCCGCGCCGTAGGCTGCGCCGCGGGTGTTGGCGTAGACGGGTCCGTGCGGCTCGGCCAGCTCCGCGGCCTCGACATGGGCGCGGAAAGCCTCCACCGCGTGGCCGACGTAGGGGGTGTGGAAGGCCGCGGAGACCGGCAGCCTGGACGCCTTGATCCCGGCCTCGCCGGCCGCGGCCACCAGCTGCTGTACGGCCTCGGTGGCGCCCCCGACCACGATCTGGTCCGGCGCGTTGCGGTTGCAGACGTGCAGCCCGGGGATGCCGGCCAGCAACTCCGCCACCCGTTCCTCCGGGGCGCTGACGGCGGCCATCGCCCCGGCGTCGAAGCCGGGCTCGGCGGGCGGCGCCATCGCCGCGCCCCGGGCCCTGGCGAGGGCGAAGTACGTGTCGTCGTCCAGCGCCCCGGCCGCCCACAGCGCGGTCAGCTCGCCGAAGCTGTGCCCGAGGTAGCCCTCCGGGGCGAAGCCCAGCTCGCTGAGGTAACGGAACTGGCCGACGGCGAGGGCGCCGATGGCGGGCTGGGCGTACTCGGTGGCGCGCAGCGCGGTCTCCTGGGCCGTGCGCCCGGCCTCGTCGAAGGCGGGCGGCGGGAAGGCGATCCGGGAGAGCGGCTCGGCGCCCTCAAAGTGCCGGTTGGCGCGGTCGAAGGCGGCGCGCAACGGCGGCAGCGCCAGCACGGCGGTCATGCCCGGGTTGACGTACTGGCTGCCCTGCCCGGCGAAGAGCGCGCCGACCCTGCCGCGCTTTCCGGCCTCGGCGGCGTGGCGGCGGAAGAAGACGCCCTTGGGGTGCGACCAGGAGTCGGCCTCCGGGCGGGCCCTCAGTTCGCGCAGCGCCAGCTCGCGCAGTGCCGCGGCGTCCTCGGCGCCACGGGCGGCGAAGGCGACGCGGGCGTGGCCCTCGGGGACGGGGCCGCCCTGCGGGGGCGCGTCCTCGGCGAGCGCGGTGGTGAGCGCCGCCGTGTCGGCGGCGTGCCACAGGTGCACCTGGGCGACCGGGAACATCACCTGGAGGTCCTCGCCGTCGCCGTACTCCTCCAGCACCACGTGGAAGTTGGTGCCGCCGAAGCCGAAGGACGAGACGGCGGCCCGGCGCTGCGGACGGCGCGGGTCGCGGATCCAGGGCCGCAGCTGGGTGTTGACGTAGAAGGGGCCGCCTGTGAAGTCGACGGCCGGGTTGGGTCGGTCGACGTTGATGGTGGGCGGCAGCACCTTGTGGTGCAGGGCCAGCGCCAGCTTGATCATGCCGGCCGCGCCGGCCGCCGCCTTGGTGTGCCCGATCTGCGACTTGACGCTGCCCACGGCCGCGTACTGCCGCTCCTCGGTTGCCGCGGTGATGACGGCGGCGAGCGAGCTGAGCTCGGTGGCGTCGCCGACGGCGGTGCCGGTGCCGTGCGCCTCGAAGAGCTCGACGTCGGCCGGGGAGCAGTCCGCGTCGTCGTAGGCCCGCTCCAGGGCGAGGACCTGGCCCTCCTTGCGCGGGGCGTAGATGGACTTGAAGCGGCCGTCGCTGGCGGCGCCGATGCCGCGCAGCACGGCGTAGACGCGGTTGCCGTCCCGCTCGGCGTCACTGAGCCGGCGCAGCGCCAGCATGCCGATGCCCTCGCCGATCAGCGTGCCGTCGGCGTCCTGGTCGAAGGGCCGGATGCGGCCGGACTTGGAGAGCGCCGGGGTCTTGCTGAAGCAGAGGTACATGAAGATGGTGTTCTCGGCGTCGCAGCCGCCCACCAGCATGGTGTCCGCACGGCGCTCCAGCAGCTCACTCACGGCCGCTTTCACGGCTCCCAGCGAGCTGGCGCAGGCGGCGTCGACGGTCATGTTGATTCCGCCGAGGTCCAGCCGGTTGGCGATCCGCCCGGCCACCACATTGCCGAGCATGCCGGGGAAGGAGTTCTCCTCCCAGGGGGCGTAGGCGAGGCGGAACTTCGCCGCGATCTCCTCGGCGTCCCGGTCGGAGAGGCCGCAGCTGCGGACGACCTCCTTCAGGACGGGGGTCTGCAGGCGGGCGGTGAGAGGCTGGGTGAGCTGGTTGGCACCGGTGATGCCCAGCACGACGCCGGTGCGCGAGGCGTCGTACCAGGGCTGGTCGGCCCCGGCGTCCTCGAGCAGGTCGCGGGCGACCACCAGGCTGAGCAGCTGGAGGACGTCGGTGACCTCCAAAGTGTTCGGCGGCAGGCCGAACTCCAGGGGGTTGAAGGGCGTGTCCGGGATGAAACCGCCGCGCTTGGCGTAGGTCTTGTCCGGTACCGCCGGGTCGGGGTCGTAGAACTCGTCGACGTCCCAGTGGGTGGCTGGCACGTCCTCGATGCAGTCGGCCGCGGCGGCGACGTTGGCCCAGAACTCCCGCAGGTCGCGGGATTTGGGATAGAGGGCGGACAGGCCGACGATCGCGATCGGGTCGCGGGCGAGGCGGCGGTCGAGGTCGGAATCCTGCGAAACGTTCACAGCGAGGCCCTCTCGAGGGTCGGGGCAGGGCGGCATGGCCCGGCCTCGTTGGAGGAGGATGCGCTTACCGGCGAAGTTCTGCTGGTTCTCGGTGCCCGTGATGCCTGAGGTTCCCGGTATCAGCGGTCAGGCAGCATCGAGCAACGACGCGACGGCGGCCGCGGCGTCGGTGCGGGTGAGCATGGTGTAGTGGTCGCCCGGGCAGGAGTGCACCTCGAGGCCGTAGGGAGCCAGGGGCTCCCAGCCCAGCGTTCGGTCCCCGGGGATGAGGCTGCGCTCGGCCTTGACCAGCACCACGGGAACCGGTGCCGGCAGGGGGCGGTGAGGGTTGGTCAGACGGTTGTTGCGCAGCAGACCGTCGACATAGGTGTCATACAGCTTGCGGAGTCCTGGGAGCGGAGTGGAGGGCAGCAGCACCCCGGCGGCGATTGCGGCCTCCAGCACCAGCTTCAGGCCGTCGTCGACACCGAGGCCGACCAGCCGCTCCGCGTCGAGGGGCAGCGGGCGGCCCCGCTTTGCGCCGAGGTACATGGTGAACCAGCCGAGCAGGACGGGCGGTTCGAGCGCGTCGTCGTCCTGCTTGTACGCCTCGACGGGCGCGATGCTGTCCAGCAGCATCAGCCGCCCGGGACGGCGGTGTGACGCGGACAGACCGACCATGGCGTGCGCCACCACACCACCGAAGGACCAGCCCGCCAGCACGTAGTCGCCCTCCATGTGGGCAACCCGGAGAGCCGTCAGCAACCGGGAGGCCAGGGCGTCGACCGTGGTGGCGGCACGGCCGCCGGTGAGCGCGGCCTGCCAGTACTCCGGCACACCGCCCAGGTCGAGCACGGTCAGCCCCACACCCGTGGGGAGCGCGTCCGCGAGGCCGCGGTGGACGGACGCGTCGAGCGCGCCGGGATGGACCAGGTAGACGGTGTGCCTGCCCGGTGCCGCCACGCGGTAGCGGTGGATGACGGGCTGTTCGGCGTTACGCGGAGGCTGCATGTCGGTCGCTCTCCTCCGCTATGTGAGCGGCCAGCTCCTTGATGGTGGGGTGGTACCACAGCGTCGTCGTGCTGAGCTCGAACCCCAGCCAGTGCTCGATCTCGCCGGCAAGGATCAGGGCTTCCGTCGAGTCGAGGTCCATCTCGTCGAAGTACGTCTCCGGCGAGACCTCGGCCTGCTCTGCACCGAGGCGGTGCGCGATCTTCTCGATCAACCACTCCTGCGCCTCGAGCGCGCTCACTGCGGGCATGATGATTCCTTTCCGGGGAAACGGGACGGACCCGAGCGGGGACAGAACGCGGCAGGGCTCGCGTGAACAGTTCTGCAGAAGCGAGAAATTCCGCAGACAGCCGCGAATGAGAACGACGAACACAGCGGAGGAATCCGGCCGACTTCGCGGGAGACAGCAATCACATCGCCGTGAGAAGTCGCCGGAACGCCGAACTCAAACTCCTCCTTACCACCAGTAAGCCTGGATTCAGGTTCACTCGCCGGCAGCGACGGGACACTTACGCGACCGTCTCTTTCCGGCCAGCGATTGAAGCCTAGGGCCCTGCTGTGCACCGTTAAAGAGACTACTCGTTAACAGTCGGTATCCATTGTTTTCCGGACGATGAACGGATCCGGATTATTACTGGCCGGTCAACTGGGGCCGGGAAGCTAATTCTTTATGCAAACGACAGAGGGGCGACGAAACTCGCCACCCCCGCCGGAATAATCATGTGCATGACAATTTCGCAGCAAATTCAGAGAACCGTGGACGACCTTCGACAGCCTGAAATTCTTTGCGTCCGAGACGCGATCAGGTCCCTGCGGTGCTACCGGACGAACGCGCCGTGGAACCCGAACGGGACGGCGTGCGGCACCTCGGCCCGAGCCAGTTCGTGGAAGGTCCGCGCATCGAGCGCCAGGAGATACGACGACGCTGTCGCCGAACGCAGGACGACAGCGAGCACGATTCCGTCGTCTTCCGCTCCGTCCCGGCCGTGACCCGGGGGCGCCGCGACGAAGACGGGCTCGCCGGGGTAGCAGCCCTCCTCCCGCCACAGCAGCGTGCTGCCGTCACCGACGTCGAGCTTCACCAGCTGGTTGAGGAAGTCATCGGTCCGGCGATCGCGGGAACCGACACCGTACGCGTACCGGTAGGCCCGGCCATTGCGCCGCCCATAGGCGATGCGCGGCAACTCCAGGGATTCCCCCGACAACTCCTCCGCCGTGACCGTTCCGGCCTCGGGGTCCATGGAGAACCGCGTGGGTGTGGCCTGCGGGAGGGCGCCGCCGCCGCGGAGTGCGTCGAGGTACAGGGCTTCGATGATCGAGGCGTCCCGGTATGCGCACAGGTCGACGAAGAGCCGGCTGCCGTCTTCCCAGGCGTTGATGTGGTGGAAGGCGAAACACGCCGGGCCGCGCAGCACCGCGCGCACATGCCCATTATCGCGATCCATAATGATGAACCGGGTTCCGCGCTCCGGTTTCCATCGGTAATTCTCGATGAAGGGCCGACCGCTCACCAGGAGCCTGAAGGGGTTCACCACCAGGGGGAATTCAACCAGCACCACATGGCGGGGGGTGATTGCGAAGCTGTGCATATAGGCGGGCTCGTCGGCACGGTACCGCCCGAGCAGTTCGCGGCGCGGCGTGCCGTCGGGCCTCTGGCGATACACGCGGTATTCGCTACGCCGTGAGAAGTGCGTCACGTAATTGAC
The DNA here is from genome assembly GCF_042891915.1 of Streptomyces sp. NPDC001848. Lineage (NCBI taxonomy): Bacteria > Bacillati > Actinomycetota > Actinomycetes > Kitasatosporales > Streptomycetaceae > Streptomyces > Streptomyces sp. NPDC001848. Next base: position 223,706 of record NZ_JBIATP010000014.1, read on the forward strand.
GAGGTCACCGTTGACCGGGTCCTGATGGGGGTGCGCCGTCGTCAACTGCCCGTCAAGCCGGTCGTCGTAATCGACCACTCCGACAGTGGCGAGGGTTCCCGGCGCGAACTCGACCGGCAGCGGGGTTTCGGTGAGCGCGACGACCCGGTCTCCGAAACTGGCGATGTTCACGTTCGGGTTGACGGGCCGCGAGCGCTGGAAAGGCGTGAAAAAACGCGCGAAGACACTTCGGCAGGGGTCGGTGGCGAACTCCTGGTAACGGATCCGGCCCTCCCGGAGAACGGCCCGGCTGCTCGGCGTGTCGAGGTAACGGTTGGCGTACTCGACCCGGCCGCTGTCGACGGCGAACCGGTGGACCATGGCCTGTCCGTCGAACCAGTGGCGGAACCCCGTGCCGCCGGCCTCGAACCTGGCGGGTCCGTTCCGCAGCAGCACGCCACTTAACCACTCGGGCAGGCGCCCGCTGACCGGGAGCTCCACTGCATGAGTCTCGTCATCCAGGCTCTGGAAGCCGAGGCCGAACCGCGCCATCACACCACTCCCCGTTGCGCCGTTCCCACAAGAGCCCGGTCCGGGCGGCACAGGGGGGAATCGCACATTGGACCGACCACAGTGGACTATCGACGGCCAGCATCATGTACCGTCCACTGTGGAGTGTCAAGGGAGGGCCGCTTCATGGACAGCCTCAACGCCACAGCCGCCACACTCCTCGGGTTTCTCCACACCGGGGAGGCAAGCGGATACGAACTCGTCGCCATCGCCGAGGAGTTCGTCGGCGACTTCTGGACCGTCACCCGTAGCCAGGTCTACCGCGAACTCGCCGCCCTCGCCGAGCGTGGGCTGGTCACGGCAGGGGACGCCGGACCGCGCGCCCGCGTCCCTTACGGCCTCACCGAGGCCGGGCGCGAGGCGTTCGCACAGTGGATCATCACGCCCCCGGGCACGGAACAGATCCGCTACCCCCTGCTGCTGACGATCGCCTTCGGCGGTCACCTCGACCGCGACCGGCTGCTGTGCCACGTCGACCACCACCGCACAGTCCACCGGCAACGCCTCAAGACGTACCAGGCGCGTCTGGAGACCGCGGGGATCGACGCCTACCAGCGCGCCACTCTGGCCTTCGGGATCCGCTACGAAGAAGCGGTCCTCGCCTGGATGGACGACCTTCCCGCCATTCTCGGCCCGTCCGACTAGCTTGGTCTTCAACGTCCGACGTCGAATGGTGCGTCGAACTTGATCACTCGGTCCGGTACCCGCCGTACCCGGAAGCGGCCTGCGTCTGACCATGTGCTCCGACCAAGGAACACACGCGCCCAGCACGAAGGCCGTGAGGACGAGTCTGCTGCATCGTGCCACCCGACGAGAGCCGTTGGCGGAACTGTCATGTGCGGCGAGTTCGTCTTCGGTGACCCCGCCACCTGGAACACTCCCGATGCCGCGACCGTGACCGAGACCCGTCTGTACGGCACAGCCACCGTCAGCGCCTGGGACCGGCTCCATCCCAGGTTGACCCACCGCTCTGTGCGGGTCTGTCAGCTGGGCGCTTTGCCGGTCATCGAAGGCACCGTCATCCGGCTGCAGGTCGCGTACCTGCCCAGCGGCGCGACCCCCAAGCCGGTATGGCTGTGGTGGTCCGGCACCGACGCCACCGCCGCCCGGATCGACCTGCTCCGGCGGGTTTTCCTGCGACGCTTCGACGTCGAGCACACCTTCCGGCTGTTCAAGCAGACCATCGGCTGGACCTGTCCGAAGATCCGCACACCTGAAGCGGCCGACCGGTGGACCTGGCTGATCCTCGCCGCCTACACCCAGCTCCGGCTGGCCCGGCCCCTGGCTGCCGACCTGCGCCGGCCGTGGGAGAAACCGAGCCCGCCGAACAGACTCACTCCTGCCCGCGTCCGCCGCGACTTCCGACACCTCCGCCCACAAGTCGCCTGCCCCGCCCAAGCACCGAAACTCACCCGCCCCGGCCCGGGGGGACCACCCGGCCGCAAGAACACCCGGCTGGCCCCACGCCACGCCGTGCACACAATCCGCAAACCAGGCACAGCGAAACTGCGAACGAAAGAGGTCGACGACCCCACGACCCCGCCGCACGGGTTAAAGATCAAGCCAGGGCTTCGCGGCGTCGTGCGCGGAGAAGCGCAACGGGTTACCGGAGGGGTCTTGTGTGGTCAGGCTTCTCCGGGGGCGCCCGGTTGCCGAACGGTGCCGGTGCCGGCCCGGAGACGGGGGAACCGGATGGTGTGGGTTCAGTGGCCCGCGGCCGAGGCCCGGGGCGCGAGGAGAGTCGAGAACGGTGAGGACCTCCTCGGGCTCCTCGTGGATGGGCCGGTTCCCGGGGTGCGCCCGGGAACCGGCCCGCCGTTATGAGGGCCTGTAGTGTCCTCTACCGGCCGAAGCCGTAGGCGAACAGGTGGTCAGTGCCCGTCGAGCCCGTCACCGGCAGGGTGATCGACGCCACCTGTTTCGTTGCGTCGAGCGGGATCTTGGTGGCGAAGACGTAGGTTTTCACGTTGTCCTTGCCTCCGCTTCCGGTGTTCCGGTAGGCCGTTGCGACAGCCGTCGTGTCACCCGGGAGCGGCTTGCTCGCCCCGGCGTTGAGCGTCCAGTCCGAGAAGCCGACCGTCGCCTGGGAGCTGGTACCGTCGGTGTAGGTGACGGTCACCGTGCCCGAGACCCCGCTGCCGTCGGTCGGCGCGTTGGTCGCCGTGCCCAGCAGGCCCAGCGACGCAGCGGACGTGCCGGTCGGCATCGCAATGGTCTGGCCCGCCATCTCCAGGTTGTCCGGCTGACCGAACGTCACCGTCGGCCAGACGTAGGAGACGCCGTCGACCGTCACGGTGGAGCCGCTCGTGACGCCCGCCGTCGACAGCGCGTTCTGCGAGAACGCCCAACCGCCGCTGTCGAAGCCTCCGGAAAAGCGGGTGCCGTCAGGGTAGATGCCTTCGTTGGTCTCGTACGGCCACAGCTCGCCGGCCCTGGCCACAGCCACGCGGAGGGTCGCCTCGCTCAGCGTGGCACCGGTGCTGTGGTCGGTCAGCGTGAAGGTGGCCGGGAAGGTCCCCTCGCTCGTGCCCGCCGTCACGTGGACCTCGGCCTGGGCGCTGCCCGAGGCGGGCACCGTCAGCGAGCCGGAGGCCGGGTCCAGCGTGACCCCCGAGGGCGCCGTCGCCTTCCAGTCGACTGTGACGGGTTTGCTGTTGAGGTTGGTCAGGTCGAGTGTGCCGTCACCGGACGTGCCCGGCTGGAGCACCAGGCCATCGCTGGAGGGACCGGTCGCGGCCAGCACCCGGTCACCGCCCGTGGTGTCCGACGGCGGCACCGCCGACGGGTCGGAGGCCCAGGAGGTGTCGGGCTGGGTGCCGAGCGTGAAGTCGAGCGTGCCCGCGCCCTTGAACTGCTGGTAGGTGAGCCAGGAGTCCTTCCATTCCTTGCCGTTGACGTCGAGCGCCTGCACGTACGGCGCGTCGGGCGCCGCCTGCGGCGCGTTGATGCGCACCGTCTTGCCGTCTCCGAAGCGCACCTCGGCCACCGGGAACACCGGGCTGCCGAGCACGAGCGTGTCCGTCCCCGGGGTCTCTGGGTACATGCCGAGTTCGGACCAGACGTACCAGGAACTCATCGCGCCGAGGTCGTCGTTGCCGAACGAGCCGACCGGTGCGTCGAAGTACAGCTTCTGCTGGGCCGCACGGACGGCCGCCTGGGTCTTCCACGGGCGGCCCGTGTAGTCGTACTCCCAGGGGATCTCCACGCTGGGCTCGTTGCTCAGGTCGGCGTTGGTATTCCCGGGATCGGTGATGTTGTCGAGCAGGCTGTCCAGGAAGGACGAGTACGCCTCGTCGCCGCCTTTCGCCTCGATGAGCTGCCGCAGGTTGAAGGGGACCATCGGTGTGTACTGGGCCGACGTGCCCTCCACGAAGCCGTTGGAGGTGCCCGGGGTGAAACCGCCCGCGAACCGGCCGTCCTTGTTCCTGCCCTGCATGTAGCCGGTCTGCGGGTTGAAGACGTTCATCCAGTCCTGGGCGCGGGTGGCGAACTTCTCGTAGACATCCGTCTTGCCCAGCGACTTCGCGAAGGCGGCCAGGGCGTAGTCCGCGGAGTCGTACTCCAGTTGTGTGGAGACCGGGCCGTAGAAGTTGCAGCAGCCGTAGTCCTTCTCGTCCAGCGGGAGGTAGCCCTTGGCGTCCCGCACCGACTCGCCGGGGCGGTCGTTGTTCGGGACGGTGGCCTCATGCTGCAGGGCGGCGAGCGCCTTGTCCGTGTCGATGCCCCGGGCGCCGAAGGCGTACGCGTCGGCGATGATGCCGGCGGCAGGGTCGCCGACCATCACGTAACTCTCGCCGTTGTTCGAGGCCCACTTGGGCAGCAGGCCGGTCTGGTCGTAGCCGTTGAGCATGGAGGTGACGACGTCGCCGGCGACCTTGGGCTCGACCATCGCCATCAGCTGGGTCTGGGAGCGGTAGGTGTCCCAGCCCGAGTAGTTGGCGTACTGGGCCCGTTGACCGTGAGCCAGCTTGTGGATCTGGTTGTCCATGCCCATGTACTGGCCGTTGTCGTCGGAGAAGACGTTCGGGTGCAGCAGCGCGTGGTAGAGCGCGGTGTAGAACTGCACCTGCTGGTCCGAGGACCCGCCGCCGATCCGGATCCTGTTCAGCACCGCGTTCCAGGCGTCGCGGTTCGCCCGCTCGACGGCCTCGATGTTCCAGTTGTCGATCTCTGCGCTGAGGTTGTGCGCCGCGCCTGCGTCATTCGTGTACGAGATGCCGACCTTCGCGCTCACCGTCGGGTCGGAGGAGGTGTCGAACGTGAGGTACATGCCGTTCGCCCCTGTTGTGGGGGGGTGGGCTGTCCTGTCCACGGCGGACGAGCGGGGCGCGGCGCCGGCGCTCGGGGCCGGGGAAGACGTGCCGGAGGCCTTGTCAGCGCTCCCGTGGATCGTCGGGGCCGGCTTCGCCGGGACGGTGAAGTGTTTCTCCTTCAGCGGGGCCGCCTTCGGCGCCTGCGGGTTCTGCTGGGCCCTGCCCGCCTTCAGCGACGTCGCGCCCGGATTGATGGTGCTGCCGACCCAGGTGCCGCTCGTGGTGAACGGCTGGTCGAACTTGATGTCGAAGTGCAGCGTGTACCTGTTGCTCGCGCCGCAGAAGTGACCGCTGTCGATCGCGCCGCTGATCTCCTTGTCGTTCACCACCTGGACGCGAGTCCCGTCCACCTGCGTGGCGCCCCCGCTGAGTTTGAACAGGAGGTTCGCCTGCCGGCCCGCGGGGAAGGTGAAGGTGCCCAGACCCGCGCGGGTGGTGTCGGTCAGTTCGGTCCTGACCCCGTCTGCGTCGGTGACCTTGTAGTACCCGATGCCGGCCTGCTCGTCGTCGTGGCTGAAGCCGACAGACGCCTTGCCGAGGTCGCCCGACAGCGGGCCGGTCACCGGCAGGACGGGCAGGTCGCCCGCGACGGAGCAGCCGGGTCCCGAAAGGTGGGTGAGGCTGAAGCCGGAGATCTTGTGGTCGTTGTACTCGTAGCCGCCGCCGTCGGGGCGGTCGGGCGTCGTGTCGGGACCCCATTGCACCATGCCGGCCGGCATGTCGGGGCCGGGGAAGGCGTCCACCGCACCGGAGGTGCCGATGAGGGGGTTGACGAGTGACGCCGGGTCCTTCACGAAGGCCGGCGTCGCGGTGCTCACGGCATGGGCGCTCCCGATCGCAGGAAGCGGGAGGGCCGCCATGCCCAGCACGGATACCACGGCCAGGCGTCGGCGCAATCTCTCTCGGATACGGGGCGCAGCTGAACGTCGAGGTCTCACCATCGGTTGCCTCCACAGCAGTTCGTGCTTCGCACATCAGGTGCAGTGCGCACGCCGAAAATGACGGAACGCCAGTGACAGGCAACAGGTCCGGTCGCCCCCACGGCCTGACAACGTTGCCATGCACGGATGTCGAGTGAAACGCGTGTACTGACGGCATGTCAACGAGCCCAACGAAACTTGTGCGCGTCAAGTTGGCAGACGGACACCGTCGCGCCGCCACCGGACCCGGGTGCGGTGGTCAGAGGTCTGTTGCAGGTACCGCTCTTCCTCGGGTCGGCCGCAGGATGTCGCCCGCGGTGGCCGCGTTCGCGCACATGGCCGCGACGGACCGCACCGTCCCCATCTCTCGCGCAGCGCCGACGAGCTGGAGCAGTTGGAGCGCCCCGCGAAGGGCGGCAGCCTGCCCCATGGGGACCAAGGCCGCTGCGCGGGTCGTGCACGACGAGCTGAACCCGTAAGGCTACCGGCACATCAACGTGCCGCCGGACGGCCACGACCAGCTGGATGCGTTCGGGCACGACGCCTGGGGCAGAACCCGCTTCCCCGACGGTATTCCCGCACTCGCCGCGTAGCTGCACGCCCTGGGCCTCGGGGTCGTTTACCTGAGCCGATCGCCTCCTGGGGCGAACACCGGAGGCGTTACCGGCCGGCGATCCCGCGCAGGGTTTCTTGCCATAACTGGTTTGCAATGCAAAGCTGACGGCATGACAGACGCATCGACGCCCTCTCCGGGCACTCCCCACGAAGTCCTCGCGGGCCTCGGCGACCTGACCCGCCGGGTCCGTGCCGCGCAGCGCGGCACCTGGTTCCCCCTTCTGCTGCTGGGCGTGCTCACACTGGGCGGGATCCTGGTCGGCCGCTTCACCTTCAAGGTCGAGACCGTTGCCTGCCCAGCGGGTGAAGCCGCGGCAGGCAGCGGCTGCACCCTGGTCACACAGGGCTCGGCGGTCTACTGGCCCCTCGGTCTCGCCCTGGCCTACGCCGCGACGGCGTTCTTCTACATCCGCCGCTCCCGCAACCGCGGTGTGGGGACCCGGGTCCGGCCCTACGTCCTGACTGGGATGGTCTTGGTCGCCCTGGCGAGTGCCACCGCGATGTGGAGCCTGCGCCACGGGATGCCACGGCTCGGCGAACCGCTCGACTTCTGGGGCCTGCACCTCGATCCCGCTTCCGGGGTGACGAGGTTCCTCGAACGGCTCGCCGGGAACGCCATGGCCGTCGGGCTGCCGCTGCTGGTGCTGGCCTGGGTGGAGCGCAGCCGCGCCTTGCTGCTGCTCGCTGTGGTGTACCTGGCCATCGAGCTGGTGCCGCTCACCACCGGCTGGGCGGGGATCCCGTTCACCTCGCCGTGGTCCGCTCTGCCCACCTTCGGCGTCCCCGGCGTGCTTCTCCTGCTCGCCGCCCTCGGGTTCGGCCTGGCCGAGCTGTCCGGCAGGCGCAACGCGTCATGACCGATCAGCCCGAGCAGCACCCCGTCACCGGCCTGGACGACGTGGTCCACCAGCGCGTGCGCCTCGGCATCCTCACCGTTGCCCACCAGGCGCGCCGGGTCGAGTTCGGCTTCCTGCGCACGGCGCTCGGCCTCACCGCCGGAAACCTCAGCCAGCATCTGTCCGTGTTGGAGAAGGCCGGGCTGGTGGAGATCGAGAAGGGCTACGAGGGCAAGCGTGCCCGCACCTGGCTCTCCCTCACCCCTGCGGGCGACCGCGCCCTGCGGGACGAGGTCACCCAGCTCAAGCGACTCATCCACCAGATCGAGCACGGTAGCTCAGCCCCGGAGTCCTGATCCGCACCCCGGCGAACCGTGGTGAGCCGTGAGCGGCTCCCGCCGACGTCCGGCGGACCCGGACAGCACGCCGAACACCGTCCATAACCCAGGGAGAACACGTGACCATCGCACCGGTCACCACGACGGACGTGACGCGCCGTCGCTTGCTCGCAGCCGCGCTGGTGACGGGGGCCGGGGCCGCCGTGCCGATCAGCGCAGCGCGCCAGGCGTGGGCGGATTCGACCGCCCCCGGTCCGTCGCAGCTCACGCTGCCCGGGCCCACCGGGCCGCACCCCGTGGGCACGGTGCCGCTCCACCTCGTCGACACCTCGCGTCCGGATCCTGTGGCCGGCCCGGGGCATCACCGCGAGCTGATGGCCAGCGTCTGGTACCCCGCTTGCAAGACGAAGGACCTGCCGCGTGCTCCCTGGATGACCCAGGGTGCGCTGCGGGCGTTTCTGGCGGACGTCGGCTTCCCCCTCGATCCCGCCCTCGGCCCACTCACCGCCGCACATGTGGGCGCACCCGTGCACCAAACGGGCCATCGCCTGCCCGTTCTCGTGTACTCGCACGGCGCGGGCAGCCATCGCGGCGACCACACCATCATGGTCCAGGAACTCGCCAGCCACGGCTACGCCGTGGTCACCGTCGACCACACGTACGACGCGTTCAGCGAGTTCCCCGACGGCCGACTCACCGTTCCGGCAGAGGTCCCGCCGTTCCTGGGGCCCCGGGACTTCGCCACGGACCTCCGGTTCATACTCGACGTTGTCGAGGGCCTTGCCGCCGGGCACAACCCCGACGTCGACGGCAGGCCACTGCCCCAGGGACTGCTCGGCGCCCTCGACCCGAGGTGCATCGGCGCGTTCGGCTGGTCGAAGGGCGGCACCGCCACCGCGTTCACCATGCTCGCCGACCAGCGCGTTGGCGCCGGGCTCAGTATCGACGGTCCGATGCAGCCGACCATCACCACCGACCTGGACCGGCCGTTCATGATGATGACCGCTTCGTTTACCCGGGCTGCTGTGCCGGACGTCGCCGAGTTCTGGACACACCTTCGCGGTTGGCGGCTGAACATCCAGGCCGACGGGGCCATCCACAAGACGTACGGCGACGACGCGACACTGATCCCGCAAGCGGGCAAGGTCCTCGGCATGACGAGCCAGCAGATCCAGGACATGATCGGCACCCTCGATCCGGCTCGGGCGGTCCGGATCCAGCAGGCCTACCCGCTCGCGTTCTTCGACCTACACCTGCGACACCGCCCGGGACATCTGCTCGACGGCCCGAGCGCGGCCTTCCCAGAGGTGAAGTTCATCCCATGAGAAGCGTCGGACCGCGCATTGCGCGGTCCGACCAAGACCGCCAGGAACACCGTCGCCATCCGGGCGCGGCGTGCGCATGGCCGGCTATCCGCGCAGCCCTTCCATCGCGATCGGCGCTCCTACCGCTCGCCGTCGTCCTCCCCGCCGGTCGAGGGTACGCGTAGCGGCCTGCGGCCGCCTCGGGCTGGCATCACCGAGGGTGTCGGCAGTCGCCTTCAGGCTTGCCGGTCCGCCTGCGGCCTCTGGACGACGACCGCTTCCACGACGCCATCGAATTGCTCACCACCGCCGACAGCGACAGCGACGCACCCGGCCCCGGCTGGTTGCGGCCCGACCACCACCACCCGCTCGCCGACAACGGCGCGGGCAACGACGGGCTGCCGCACGAGTACGCTGCCCTGGAGCAGGAAGCGCTCGAGGCTGAAACGCCTGCTCCGCGATCCGGAATCCCCCCGGCCACTCCGCAGGACACCCAGGCGACCACCCCCGCCGCCAGCGCCAGTGGATCACTCGCCGACGTCCTGGCCCTAGCGGACGACGAACCCGACGAGGGCACACCCGCCGCCGGGCCGGCCGACGTCTCCCTCGCACTGGCCAGCCCCTGCACCACCCCTGCGTCCGCCGTCCACGTCACCATTCCGGCACCCGCCGAGCCTGCAGCCGACAGGGCCGCGGCCACGTGCAGGCGCCCGGCGCAACGGTGCCGCTCGAGATCGCCGCCACACGCGCCGCCCGAACCCGTGGCCGCCTCGGCCGCGGCGGCATCGACGGCGCGCTGCTGCTGACCGCCATCCGTACGTGCACACCCTCGGCATGCGCTTCGCCATCGAGGTCGCCTACCTCGACGACGACCTACAGGTCACCGACCAGAACGGCTCATCCGGCACTCGGAATCGCTGATCACCTGGGCCGCCATCACCCTCATGACCAGGCGAATCACCCGGCGATCCTCCCGCAGAAGCAATCAGCCGGCCTCCCGCGAAGCCCAATGGGACTGATCATTCTCAAGGTCATGGTGCTGACCTTGGCCCGCACCGGCCCGAACCCGGCCTGGGCGCCACTCTCCCACCGCCGTCCGTGGCCTGTCAGCGGAACACCACCGCGGAGTGGGCCATCATGGCGCCGGCGGATGCGGGGGTGCCGCATCCGCATGTGCAGCGGACTTGCCTACCTGAGCTGGGGAACGCTCACCGCGGAGTGTTGTCCGGGCGCTCGGCTCCGTCGAGCAACCCCCGGACGGCGTCGTTGAATCCTGCCGTGTCGGTCAAGCCGAAGGCCACACGCTGGAGCAGGAATCCGTGCAGCAGACCGATCAATACCCGTGCGCCGCTCTCCGGCTCCACGGTTTGGACAGCGCCCGCCGCTTGTCCGCGGCGCAGGGCGTCGGCGATGCTGCGACGGACCCTTTCGAAGCCCTCCAAGGCGCGGGCGTGCAGGCCGTCGTTGCGCAGCAGTTCCGACCAGGTCTGCACGACGCACTGCAGCAGTTCCTCGACCGGCACCACCTGCCCTGCGGCGTCCGTGACGGTCTCGGCACTCAGTGCCTGAAGGGAGGCGGCGACCAGGTCGCCCAGGGAGGGCGCGTCAGCGGCCACGGCCACTCGTTCCATCGGCTCGAAGATCAGCCGGAAGGCGTCCGCGGCGATTGCCAGGATGATCTCCTCCTTGCTCGCGAAGTAGCGGTAGGGGGCACCCGCAGAAACACCGGCTGCGGCGGCGATGTCCGGCATCGAGGTCTGGTGGAAGCCGCCCCGCGCGAAACACCGGCGCGCTGCCGCCACGATCTCCGCACGCTTGGCTTCCCGACGCTCGGGCGTGATGCGCGGCATGGCCGACCTCCCTCAAAGTGAATGATCGTTCATCTTGACAGGGAACCCTATCGGGCCCATCGTAAAAATGAAAGCTCATTCACGGAAGTGAGGATCTTGATGAGCATCGAGCTGACCATCGGCACCTACCGGTACGAGCACACCGAGGCGCTCTTCGACGGCCGCGTGAAGATCGACGGCGTGGACGCCACCCTTGAGACGGAACCCCTGGTCTCGGACCTCTTCCGGCACATGCTCGAAGGCCGCTACGACATAGCGGAACTCGGCTTGACCTACTTTCTGCGCACCTTCGACCTGGAGGACGCGCCATTCATGGCGCTGCCGATCTTCCCGAACCGCAACTTCCGGCACTCAGCCATCTTCGTGAACACCGAGGCGGGGATCGAGAAGCCGCAGGACCTCGCCGGCAAGACACTCGGCGAGTTCGCACTCTTCGGACACGACGCCGGCATCTGGCCCAAGGGCATCCTGTCGGACGAGTACGGCGTGACCGCCGACCAGTGCCGCTGGGTCATCGGCGGCACCAACCATCCCATCCCCGCGTTCGACTGGCTCCCGCAACCGGTGCCGGACGGCGTGCACGTGCGGCACACCGGCGACGGCCAGACCCTGGGCGCCATGCTCGAGTCCGGAGAGATCGACGCGCTCATCTCGGTCGACGTGCCCCAGGCCATGTTGCGGGGATCGACGAAGATCGTCCGGCTCTTCCCCGACTATGAGAAGGTCGAGCGCGACTACTACCGGCGCACCGGGATCTTCCCCCCGATGCACATCGTCGCGGTCCGCAAGGACCTGGTGCACCGTTCCGAGGATCTGCGCTCGGTCTACCGCGCCTTCGTCAAGGCCAAGGACCTGGCCGAACGCAAATACATCGAGGACGCCCCGAAGCAGCACATGAGCCTGGTGACCCCCTGGTTCAGCAGCCTGTTCGAACACAACCGCAGCCTGCTCGGCGAGGACTGGTGGCCCTACGGCCTGCGCGCGAACCGCAAGGCGGTCGACACCTTCCTGCGCTACCACCATGAGCAGGGCCTCTCCAAACGCCTGCTGACCAGCCGCGACATCTTCATCCCCGAGTTCCTCGACACCTAGTCGCACCGATCAGGGCGAAGCACCCACCAGTCCCGCGAGGACACCGTGTTCCACCGCGATGCCTTCGCCATCAACTGAGACCCGTCCAGGGCGGCATGGAAGGCGACGGCAAGCTCGCGGGCCCGCTCCTCGATCCGCACGCCGGGCAGCATGAAGTACACCGGACCTGCGTGATCCACGGCGGCCTTCTGCTCGCGGACCAGAGGGACGATGGCGGCCCGCAGGGCGTCGTTCACGGCGTCGTCGACGGTGTGAAACTCGGTCCGCTTCTCGCCCACGAGGGATGAGAAACAGGCACTGACCGTCCGGCCTCGTTCAGGCCGCCTCTGCGGCCGGTGCTGGGGTGGGGAGCTGCAGGCGGCTGGACATGTTCAGCCGCACCTCGCTGTAGGGGCGGATGTGCATCCAGAAGAGCGGGGTGAGCGCCCGGCGGTCCTCCTTGGTCCACTCGGGCTCGGCAAGCATGTCCTGGATCATGAGGGTGTTGACGAAGACCAGGGGCCGCCTGGAGTAGATGCAGGGCGAGGATGGACAGTTCCTGCTGGTCACGGCGGTTGCCGGCGAGCTCGCCGCTCTTGCCGAAGAAGATCACGTCGTTGGCGCCGTTCCAGCCCTCGAAGCTGCGCGAGCAGCAGCCGGATCTGCTCGTCGTCCAGGGGACGAGGCACGCGTTGAACGGTCTTGACGCGTACGGCCCGGCGAACGGGACGCTGTCGGCCGGCCCGGCCCATGAACGGGCGGTGCCGGTCGGAGACGGCCCCGGACTCCTATCTCTGCCCCCAGGGGAAAAGTAACCAGCGGGTAGCTTTCCGTTAGTCAGATGATCCGTTCCCCTCTCGCCTCCGCCTCGTTGGAACGAGTGATCCGCGATTGACGAGGAAGGAGCGGGCGTGCGCCAAGAGTGGTTCGCCGGAGGGCGTGGTCGAGTGCTGGACGCTGGTGCGATGACCGTGCAGGCCCGCGACCAGGGCCGCTACCTCGGCGGCCGCCCACCCTACGGCTACCGCCTCATCGATGCCGGACCACACCCCAACCGGGCCCTGGCCCTTCGCGGCGTACGCCTGCAGCGCCTCGACACCGACCCCGAGTGCGGGCCGATCGTGTCGTGGATCTTCGCCCAGCGCCTGGCCGGACACAGCATCGCCCGCATCACCCGCGCCCTCAACGACGCCGGCATCCCCTGCCCGGCCGCCACCGACCCCGCCCGAAACCCGCACCGAGAAGGGCAGCGTTGGGTGCTGAACACGGTGCGGCGATCCTCGCCAATCCCCGCTATACCGGTCGGCAGGTCTGGAACCGTCAGCGCACTGACCACGACCTCGTCGACCCCGCCAACACCACTCTCGGCCACCGCGACGTCATGCGCTGGAACACCCCCACCGACTGGATCACCTCCGCCCGCCCCGCACACCCGGCCCTGGTCAGCGAGGCCGACTTCATCACCGTCCAGAACCTCCACCCCCGGACCGGCGTCCCTCAGCGGGGCATCCGTGCAGCCCACACCGACCCAGGCGATCGCGCACCTCCGCAGCGAGGAGATCACCCTGACCTACGACCCCGCGACCAGAACCCTGACTGCGGACACACCCCAGGCGGAAAAGATCACCATCACCTGACCGAAGCCCACCGAACCGCCAGCGGAGGGAGCAGCCCGGCGCAAGCACCCCAACGACGAACACCCGCCCCGGCCAGGAGCCGGAAGCGGGTGCCGATCACCCCTGCCCGGAAACCGGGCCTCGTGGGGCAAATCTGTAATCTGAATCTGTGTCCGAGGGGGGACTTGACCACCGACGATACGGTCGCGGTGGCGCAGGAGCAGCTCCACCTCTGAGACTACTGTCGCCGTAGGCCGAGGTTTGGCTCTGCCGCGGGCAGATCGCACCGATCACTGGACCTCAGAGCGCCCTGCGAGGCAACCAACGTCGCTCCTCCGCAGATCGGCACGATTCGACGTCGCAAGATCCTCGGCGGACTCGTCAACGAGTATTGCCGCCCAGTCTGAGGCCACATCACCCCGTCGGGCGAATCACCGCAGGTCAACAGCGATGAGCGAATATTGGCACCCTTCAGGCGTAGCAGGCCTGCTGTTCGGCACGCTGTCGCCCTGCCGCCCCCGGCAAGGGGCCACGGGGTGTGCGGCTCATTACAGCCATACGCCGACGGCGATGATCGCGAGGCCCACGACCCCGAAGCAGCCCATCGTGGCAAGGAGCACCCGCCAAAGACCCTTTTCACGCGGCTGCTCGGCGCGACGCCACGTGGTGAAGCCCGCGGTCACACCCGCGAGGATGAGTGCACCCCCAGCAATGACGACCAGCGCCGAGAAGAAGCCCTTCCAGCCGGGGTGGTAATTCGGGTTGTTGTGGGCGACCCCCGCGAGGATCACGTTCCCCAGCTCACCGCACACAGATCACTCGCCCGCTTTCTCGGCGTCCTTGGCCAGGTTCTGGGCATCCGACTCGATGCCTGAGCCCGCCGCGTAGACCGCTGTGTTGAGGCCGGTGCTGAAGGAGTTCTTGTACGCGGAGTCGGTGAGCTTGCCCCTGTCACTGAGGTTCTCGCCGCCGAGGCTGCCGTGTTCCTCCATGTGATGGAAGTGGGCGTCGTTGGCGGCGTTTCCGGTCGCTCCGGTCACGGCGTTCGTCGCCACGTCCCACCCGATCGTCGCGCCGTCCTGATGGTTCCACACGTCGGCCGTCAGGCCGCCGCTGATGTTGCCGAGCGCCCCGTTGACTGCGCTCCCGACCCGGCCGTCGCCGCTGAGGACCTTGCCGACTGCGCCCGTCAGATGGGCGCCTTCGGCCAGCGACGCGCCACCCGCTGTGAAAGCAGCCGTTCCCAGAGCTTCCTTGCCGCCAGTGGCGAAGTCCTCTCCTACCGTGATCGGCTGGCCGTTGAGCGCCTGATTGAGCATCATGCTGCCCGAGTCGGCGACGAAGTTCGTGGCGAAGCTCTCGAGCCCCTTCTCGGCAAAGTTTCCGAGGACCTTTGCCCCGGTCGTGAGCATCTTCTCCACGAATGCGGCTGACTTCTCGGCGAGGCCGCAGAACCTCTCGATCAGCGCCGCCACCTTTTCCGCGGCCGAGGTGAAGAGCTTCACCAGGTCGATGATCCTGGCGACGCGCGAGGCCACGGCCGTGTTCGCGACGAGGTCGGAGAGGAAGCCGGTGAAGAAGGACAGCGCCGCGCCGGCCACCTCCATCTCGGCGATCTCGACGCAGATGTCGATGATCTCCTCGTTGATCTTGTCGAGCTCGTCGGCGTACGCCCGCAGCCCGTCGGCCACCTGGTGGAAGTTGTGCGCGACGTCCTTGATGACGCGCTCCTGCTCCCCCCAGTGCCTCTCGAAGGCGTCGCGGGCCTCACCGTGCCAGCCCTGCTTGTCGACGCCCTGGATCTGGACGTCGATGGCATGTACGACTTCTGTCAGCTCGTCGCCCATGGTGTCCCAGGCACGGGCGACCGAGCGGAGCGTGTCGCCGTTGCCGCCCGGGAGTTCCACCCCGCAGGCCTGGAGGATTTCCAGTACCTTGCCGTCTATCCAGCTGTTGATGCTCACGCCGGGCCTCCTGCCGGCTGGGTCGCCGCGCGGAGGTGGTCCACGGCGGTCCGGTCCGAGTCCCGGTAGTTGGCGGCGTTGAGGCGCAGCCGGTCGCCGTCGCTGGTGAGCACCCCGGGCAGCTGCCCGAGTGCCTTGAGGGTACTGTTCAACAGCGTCTGGTACTTCTCCGCCGCACCGTCGCAGGCGCCGAGCAGGCCGAAGGCCTCTCCGATCTCGGAGGCGGTCGCCGCGAAGCCTTCGATCGGCTTCGCCAGGTCCCTCGCCTCCCTGTCGAACTTCCCGGCAAGGTCGGTCAGCCTGTCGGGGTCGACACCGAACTGGCTCATTCCGCTCCCCGTAGTCGAATGCATGAACAGACCAGCAGTACCGGAGTCAGTGATCCGCAGGGAAGGGCTTTTTACGGGGTCAGAACGCGATGTTGTCATGCCCTTTGGCCAGAAGATCCACCATCTGCTTCTCGCGCAGGGCTCTCTGGACGGTGGCAGCCTTGGCGGCGCGGTTGTGGCAGCGGTGACAGGACAGCGGTGGTCTGAGTACGAGCCGGCTTCGACCCGGCTGCCGGAGTGGGCACTTTCATCAGCAGTTCCAGTGTGTCCGTACCGACCGGCCAACCCTGTGTCGCTCGAAAATACGATTCGGTGCTGTGAGCTGTGGCGAGGCCGTTCGGTCAGGCGGTCCTCTGGTACTGGTTGGTCAGGCCGCCGAGGAGGGGTTGTCGCCGGATTCGGTGGGCCTGGAGGTCGGTGACGGTGGCTGGAGGGGGTGGTTTGGTGCTGTCCGGGGGCAGTTGCCGCCGGGACTGGTGGGGGCGGTGCTGGTTGTAGTGCCGGATGTACTCGGCCAGGACCGCTTGGGCGTGGGCCTCGTTGTAGATCAGGATCCGGTCGAGGAGCTCGCGCCGGAGGGTGCCCACGGCTCTCTCGCGGATCGCGTTCGCTCTCGGTGCCTGCGGCGGGCTGAGCAGGATCTGCACGTCGTCGGCCTGGAAGACGGCGTCGAAGGCGTCGGTGTACTTCGCATCCCGGTCTCGCAGCAGAAAGCGCAGCGAGTCCATCCAGCACCCCAACGTCATGGCGAGATTCCTCGCCTGCTGGACGGCCCACTGCGCGGTGGGGTGTGCGGTGACGCCGGCGAGGTGTAGTCGGCGAGTGCCGTGCTCGATGAAGACCAGGGCGTACAGGCGCCCCAACGCCACGGTGTCGAGGTGCAGGAAGTCGGCGGCGATGATGCCGTGGGCCTGGGTGGTGAGGAACTGACGCCAAGTCGGGCCGGAGCGATGCGGCGCGGGGTCAACTCCCGAGGGCTGCAGGATCTCCCATACGGTGGACCGGGCAATGGAGTAGCCAAGGGGGACGAGCTCGCCCTGTATGCGGCGGTGGCCCCAGGTGCTGTTCTCGCGCGCCAGACGCAAGATGAGCTGCCTGACGGTGGGCGCAGTCGGGGGGCCGTCCCGGGTGGCGACGCTCGGTGAATGTCCACTTCCGGGAGACCAGGCGTCGGTGCCAGGCCAGCAGCGTGGTCGGCGTGACCGCGAAGACCTGACGCCAGCGCTCCCGCGGGACCAGCCGGGAAAGGACGGCCAGCCAGATCCGGTCGGCGGACTCGTAGCGGACCCGAGCGATCTGGCGGCGCAGCACCGCGTTCTCGTGCCGCAACGCCAGCACCTCCGCATCCTTGGCCACCCGGCTGCGCAGCACGGCGGCGGGCACTCTGATCAGATTCCGGACCAGTGCGGTGACGATCGACAGCGGCATCGAAGGATCATCCCAGGCGCCGCGGAGGCCGTTGCCCCACATGGAGAAGCTGCAGGCCAGGCTCAGAATCGTATTTCCGAGCGGGACAGTATGTGGCGCCGCCCAGGTTCCTGCTCGACGGGCCCAAGGAGAAGACGAACGCTGACGCCTCCCGTCGCAAGCGGTCCGGCCGCGGCAGGGCCGTCGGGGAATCGCGAGGACAGCCGGCGCCTCAGCACCAGGCTGTCCTCGCGATCCTCGGCAGCGTACCGAGGCCTGGAGCGGTGAGCGGACAGAGTGGGACCCGAGCGCACGATCACCTTGCAAGCGCCCCGGCTCACGCGCTGGTGGCAGGAGCTAGCCCAGGGACCACTGCTGGTTGGTCTGCCCGTTGCAGGTCCACAGTTCGGCCAGAGCGCCGTCGGCGGTGGAGCCGCCGGTGACGTCCAGGCAGAGCCCGGACTGCACGCCGGTGACGGTGCCGTTGGAGTTGAGGTTCCACTGTTGGTTGGTCTGGCCGTTGCACGGCCAGATGGCCACCTTCGTGCCGGGGCTGGTGCCCCCACCGTAGGCATCCAGACACATCTGGCTGCTGCCGCTGTAGACGGTCAACTGGTTGGCGGAGGTGTGCGTCCAGATCTGGTTGGACCCGCCCAAGCAGTCCCAGATCTGCACCTGCGTGCCGGCTGTGGTCGAGGCCCCGGGCACGTCCAGGCACTTGCCCGCGCCGACCGCGTGCAGTTCGCCACTGGCGGTGGTCGCGGTGCTGCCCCCGGCGACGCGGAACATCACCGTGCCGTGAGCCGGGACGTTCGCGCTGATGGTGCCGGTGGTGGTGGACGTCGCTCCGGTCCACAGATCGGTCAGGGTATAGCTTGAGGCCCCGGTCTTGCCGATCGCGGCGGCCGTGGTGGAGATGGTGGCGGCGCTGCCGTTCTCGTTGAAGAGGGCGACCGACACGTCACCGTTCGCCAGCGGCTTGGCCAGCACGTCGAGCCCGCCGGAGGCGGACACCTCGGTGCCCTGCTTGCCGAGGGAGTCCTGGTCCACCGCGATGATCCGCGGGTTGGTCAGCATACCGAGCGTGCTGGAGCTGGCGTTGACCAGGTTAGTCCCGCTGATCAGCGGGGCGGCCATCTCGGCCCAGAGGCTGATCTCGCTCTGGTCCTCGGTGGCGGACATGCCGTTGCCGACCTCGAGCATGTCCGGGTCGTTCCAGTGGCCGGGTCCGGCGTAGGAGGCCAGTCCGACGTTGCTGTGGAAGATCGACAGCATGCTGGAATAGCTGGCGGTGATGTCGCCGGTGGTGCGCCAGCTGTTGCCGACACCCGCGCCCCAGGTCCACACGTTCTCCTGGCCCCAGTTGCACAGGCTGAACAGGATCGGCCGACCGGTGGCGGCCAGTGCGTCGCGCATCGCGGTGTAGCGGGTCTGCGCACTGATGCCCTGGTTGTAGCAGTTGTCGTACTTCAGGTAGTCCACGCCCCAGGAGGCGAAGGAGTTGGCGTCGGTCGTCTCGTGGCCGAGGCTGCCGGGGTAGCCGGCGCAGGTCTGGGTGCCCGCTGACTCGTAGATACCGAGTTTCAGCCCCAGGGAGTGGACGTAGGCGGCGGTGCCGGAGATGCCGTCCGGGAACTTCGCCGGGTCCGGCACCAGTTGGCCGGCGGAGTTGCGGCTGCTGGTCATCCAGCAGTCGTCTATGTTGACGTACTGGTAGCCGGCGGCCTGCATGCCGTCGTTGTGCATGGCCAGCGCCGTCGCCTTGATCAGGGACTCGGAGACGTTGCAGCCGTAGGCGTTCCAGTCGTTGAACCCCATCTGCGGGGTCCGCGCCAGGCCGTTGTCCAGGGCCTGCGCGGGTGCGGCCGTGGTGAGCGCCGAGACCGGCAGCAGCGCCAGGAACATCAGCACGGTGAGCAGTAGGCCGGCGGGGCGTCCGCGGGGCGGTGCGGTCGAAGGGGTACGGAGGATCATTCGTCGAGCTCCTGCCTGATAGGGTGTTCGGCCGGTCAGCCGAGAGTCCACTGCTGGTTGGACTGGCCGTTGCAGGCCCACAGTTCGGCCAGAGCGCCGTCGGCGATGGAGGCGCCGGTGACGTCCAGGCAGAGCCCGGACTGCACGTCGGTGACGGTGCCGTTGGAGTTGAGGTTCCACTGCTGGTTGGTGCCGCCGTTGCAGTCCCATATCTCGACTTTGGCGCCGGCCGCGGTGCCGGCCGCATCGAGGCACTTGGCACCGCCGTAGACGGTGAGCTGCTTGGTCGAAGTGCTGGTCCAGGTCTGGTTCGTGCCGCCGTTGCAGTCCCAGATCACCGCCTGGGTGCCGTTGGTCTGTGAATAGCCGGGTACATCCAGGCACTTGCCCGACCCGATGGCGCGGATCGGACCCGTGGTGGCCGTGCCGACGCCACCGGTGCCGCCCCAGCCGTACTGGAGCCGGCCCAGGCCGGACTGGTTGTTGATGCTCAGTGAGTAGTTGGTGCCGGTGCCCTGGAGGGAGGTCATGGCGCAGGAGGCGTTCTCACAGGGACCAGGACCCTGCGTCTGGTTGGCGAACTTCACGCCGACCCAGAGGAGGGAGCCCATGCCCCGATTGCGCACGGTGTCGGTGAGTGCGTAGAGGTATGACACGTCGTTGGTGCCGTCCCGCGGCCCGTCATAGTTGACGCCGGTGTTCATGGGAGCGCCGAACTCGGTGAGGACGGCACGGCTGTCGTAACCGCACAGGGCGTTCTCGAAGCTGGTGACCCAGCCGGCCTCGTCGGGGTGGGTTTCTCCGCCGAGGGTGTACATGTGGATCGACAACAGGGTGCCGGTCAGGCGCGAGTCGGCCCCGACGGTGCACAGGTTCTGGTCGGACCAGGCGCCCGGAACGATGATCCTGCCCCGCGGGACACTGGGGTAGTGCGCCACCCAGGCCGCGGCCACGTCGGCCTCCTGGCCGGCGGTGTAACCCCAGGGCTCGTTCATGATGTCGAAGTAGAAGTTGCTCTTGCCGAGGTACTTGTTGATCACCACGTCCCACATTTGGTAGAAGGTCGTGGTGTCGCCGATGACGCCGTTCTGCAGCCAGGGGGCAAGGACGACGTTCATGCCCCGGTCACTGGCCGCATCGAAGGCCGCGGTATAGCTGTTCCACCAACTGCCGGAGACGGTCGCCCGGTTGAACCCCATGCGGACGGTGTTGGCACCGAGTGCCTGGTAGCCCTTGAGGATCGAGGTGGCCTTCGCGTATGTGGTCGCGTAACTGTCAGAGGTGGACAGGCCCACCGGTGTGATGTCGCCGGTGACGAAGTTGTCGTTCGGATCGGCCCAGTTCAGGCCGTGGAACTGGTTGGTCGCTGCGTGCGCGCCTGGTCCGACGCCGGCCTGGAGGCCGAGCACGGCCATCAGCAGGGCGGCGATCACTCCGATCGCCCTGAGAAGTCGGGTGCTCTGTCTGGCGAGTCGCACCGGTGCTCCTTAACTGTCCAAGATTCCATTGCTGGTTGGCGCCGCCGTCGCAGTCCCTCGTCTCGACCTCGAGAGGTGACCATTCGGTCTCTTCACGTTCACTCCGTCACGGTGCTTGGGCGCTGTCGGCCGCCGACGGGGACGGCGGGCGGCCGCGACATGGTGGGTGACCGGAAGCCCGAGAGTGGTGCGCTCCCAGGGCGGCCTGCTCGACTGGATCAACTTGGAGCCGGGGTGAAGATGCGATCGCGCCGGTCAGAGGGGCGGCCGGTGCGAACCGGATTGCTCGAAGGGCTTGATGGCGGGCCGAGCGTATGGATGAGGGGTTTCGATCGTCAAGACTTTTGTCCTATCTGATGTTTGACCATGTTGGATTACGCGCCATGACGGCGGGCGCTACGGGACTCGCGGTGAGGTCGCGGGCCGCTCGGAGCGAGGTGCGGGCGCCATGGAGGGGTGCCGATGCGGGGGTCTCCGCCGCGTACCGGCTCGCGGGTGGCGGTTTCGGGCTGTGCGGCGACGTCGCCGGGGTCCGTGGCGGCCGCTTCGGGAGGTGGGTGCCCACCCGGGGTGACGAAGGCGGGCCTTTCTTTCGCCGTTGACACGCCGTTTTCAGCCGGTCGGGGCAGCGTCGGGTGCCGCCGCGGGGGAGGCGGGGCGGAGGTGGGCGGTCTGCGGTATGCGGGGGGCGTGTGCTGGTTCAGCGCGACGAGGAGCAAGCCCTGGACAGGGCGTGATCGGCGGGTCGAGCACCAGCAACCAGACATGGGATGTCCGCGGGCGACGCCAGCAACGGAGAAAGTGGTGAACAGACCATAGGGGGCAGCATCGACAAACTAAACCACGCAGATTTCGCCCCTGCACCACCGATCCTGATTTCTAGCATTCATGGGATGTCCAAGACGAGGATCAGCGTGGTATCTGTACGAGTGCGCTTGTGGGGCTGGTTCGGGGCGACCGCTCGGTACAGGAGGGCCGGGGCAGACGGGGACGCCGGACAGGCTCGGTGTTGTCAACGCTCACCGAGCAAGAGGCTGTCCACCCCACGCCGCCCTGACAGTACGTCAGGCGGCCCATACCGACGGGACGGCACGACGGCCGAGCTGCTGACACAAACGGCGGTCAGCTCGTTGATTGAGCGCTCACTCGCAGAAGAGGACGCCTTCATGAGAAAGTTCTGGATTCTCCCCCTGCTCACACTTGTCACTGCCGCGCTCGGGGTGACGGCGACAGGTGCCACCCCTGCGTCCGCCGCCTCGAACACGCCCCTGCGGGTCATGCCGTTGGGCGACTCGATCACCTGGGGTGTGGGAAGCAGTACGGGCAACGGCTACCGGGGCCCATTGTGGAACGAGCTTGCGGCGGACGGCCACCCGCTGGACTTCGTCGGCTCGGTGCGGAACGGCTCGATGTCCGACCCTGACAACGAAGGCCACCCCGGGTACCACATCAACGAGATCGCCGCACTCGCCGACGCCTCACTGACCCGCTACCGGCCCAACGTCGTCACGCTGCATCTCGGCACCAACGACCTCATAGGGGCCTCCGGAGCCAACGACGCCATCGCCGGGCTGAAGTCGCTGGTCAACCAGATCACCGCCGACGTCCCCGACGCGACCGTCCTCGTCGCCTCCCTGATCGTGTCCACCAACAGCTCGGAGGAGCAGTGGCGGGGCACGTACAACCAGGCCATCCCCCAGATCGTGAGCGACGCACAGGCCGCGGGCAAACACGTCGCCTACGTGGACATGAGCAGCCTGACCCCGGCCGACCTGTCCGACCAACTGCATCCCAACGACGCGGGCTACCAGAAGATGGCCGACGCCTTCCACCGCGGCATCCAGTCCGCGGACAGCACCGGATGGCTCAAGAACCCCGCCCCCGCACCCGCGCCCGTACAATCCGGCATCACCGGCAAGTGCCTGGACGTCAACGGCGCCAACACCGCCGACGGGACCGCCGCCCAGATCTGGAGCTGCAACGGCGCCGCCAACCAGGTCTGGTCGCGCTACACCGACGGCACCCTGCGCTCCCTGGGCAAGTGCCTCGACGCCGCCGGCGGCAACACCGCCAACGGCACCAAGGTGCAGATCTGGGCCTGCCACGGCGGTTCCAACCAGATTTGGCAGCCCTACAACGGCGGCTACCGCAACCCCGCCTCCGGCCGCTGCCTCGACGATCCGGGCTTCTCCACCACCGACGGCACGCAACTCCAACTGTGGGACTGCAACGGCGGCTCCAACCAGAAGTGGACCACCCTGACCGCCGGATGACCCCGCTCCCGGGACCGGGAGCTTCCCGGTCCCGGGGGAACATCGATGTCCGTTGCTGCCCCGCACGACAACACCACCTCTGCTGCGACCGGGTCGGCCGCACGCCACCCGTCGGGCCGCACGCTCCGGCTGACGAGGGCCGAGCGCTGCCGCAGGAGCAGAGGCAAAAGGCCGAGATCACCACGGACGCCGCACCCGAATCACCTGCGGACACCCTGCCCACCGTGACCGCCAATGGCAAGACCCGTAGTTCGACTTGTCGCGGCACCAGCACGCCCCACGGGTCTCGGCCTGACCTGGAGCTCGGAGGCCCGGGTGTATCGAGAGATCACCGTGCAACGGGCTCGCACCACGAATGCCAACGAGCCAGCTCAGAAGCAGGTGGCGGCGGCCACGAACACGCCGAACGCTGCCGATCTCAACCGAGGCGTCAAGGCCGGGTCGGGTGAAGGCATACGCACGAAGGCCAGGCGACCGCCACCACCGAGCACAAGACGCGCGCGCCCGTCTTCGGCCAGACCTGATGACCGGATGAGAGTCGAGGCTGCGTGCCATGTACTCGAACAGCCCCGGGGCTCGTAGCCCCAGTCTGGACCGCTCTTAACACCGAATTAGGTCGGGTGCGTAGGGCGGCAGGTAGTAGATGGTCAGCCAGTCCTGGGCTGCCGCCCATTCCCGCAGGTCGGCGGCCTTGTGGACGTTGAGATTGTCCCAGACCAGGACGACCGGGCCGCCGAGCTGCCGGTGTGCGGCGATCAGCAGGTCGCGGTAATCGCGCCAGGAGAAGCTCTTGCGTCCGTCGCGGTTGCCGTCGTCGCGGCGAGGCCGGTAGATCAGCCTCGAGCGGTGGCCGGGTTTGTAGCAGGTCAGCGCTGCGATGGAGATGCGTCTGCGGGAGCGGCCACGGACCCGCACCACCGGGGTGCGACCACGGGGCGACCAGGTCTTGGCCTGCGGCGGCGTCATGGAGAAGCCGGCTTCGTCCTCGAAGACGAGCCAGGCTCCACGGGCCGCCGCGAGTCTTCCGCGCAGGGCCAGGTCTCCTTCACCCAGCCGGCCACGGCCTCGTCGTCGCGTTCCAGGGCCCGGCGGGCGGGGACCTGGCAGGACCAGCCGTTGCGGACCAGCAGCTTGCGTACGCCCTGGATGGTGTAGGTCAGGTGGAAGCGCCGGCCGATCACCGTCTTCACACGGCTCAGGGTCCAGCGCTGGTCTTCCCAGCCGTGCGCGGCCGGCCCCTTGGCCAGCTCCGCCTCCAACTGGGCGAACTGCTTCTCGCTCAGCCTCGGCAGAGATGCCGGCCCCTGCGACCGCAGAGCGCGCGGACCGCCCTCGTCCCACAATCGCCGCCACCGCTGCACCGACCGGACGCTGACCCGCAGGTCCCTGGCGATCACCGAGCTCGCCTCACCCTGGGCGAACCTCTCGGCGGCCTTCAGCCGTAACTCCTCGCGGAACTGCTGCCGTTCGGCGGTCAGCCCGCCCCCTTGTGGATACCGCATGCACCGGTGATACCCCAGCGAACGGCCAGCCGTCAGCCCCTACGACACCACGAGTTCAACCTCAGGTAGGAGCGGTTCGCGCGGGAGCCGTACGCCTTGTCCGCGCGAATCCTGTCCAGCTTCGTGCGAGGCCGGCTGGGTCCGCTCCTGGGCACTCGGATACCGTCGAGGACCGGCTGGAACTGGGGACTGTCGTGCCGCTGGCCGGCGGTGACGAGCAGGGACAGCGGCTTCTGTCGACGATCGCAACATGCGGACCACCCCGAAGGGCCCACCGTTCCCGCAGCAGCGAACCAGAGCGCGCCACCACGCTCGTCCACGAGGTCCAGCCGGCCATCACGCAGAACACGACGGCGGCCAGCGGCAGCAGCACCACCGGCGCCCACCGGCTGGCGTCTCCCTCGGGAAGCCGCTGCCCGGTCCGGTAGGAGATCTGGACCAGCCACACCAGGTACATCGCCACGTCAACCACGATCAGCACCCACATCGCGATCCGCAGCCCGAGTAACGCGCCCGGCCTGCCCATCCCTGAGCCCCCTCACCTCGTCCGGCCACGGGGAACGAGCGGTCGGGCACCCGCGACGACCAGGGCGCCTCACCCGCAAGGGTGGAGGTCAGCCGCCGTCGCCAAGGTGACCGAAGCCGCGCAGCAGCGGCTCCAGGTCGGCCCCGGCGCCACACAGCGAACACAGCCGGACGCTGGCCTTCTCCGCAGCGTCCAGGGCCCGCTCCACCGTAAGAACCGGTGCTCCGTGCGGCGCCTCCCCGCAGTCCGGGGCGTGCAGCACGGCGTCGCTGGGCCCGCGGCCGCCGCCCGACTTGGTCAGCACCCAGCCGGAAGGCCGCCAGTCCCGCGCTGCATGGTCGCAGTCGGCACCGTCGGCGAAGGCGAGCACCGTCAACAGGAGCGTCCGGCCGCGCCCGGCTGGCCCTTCCTGCAGCAAACGGTCGGCGACGGCCGCGGAATACCCTGACTGTGAATCTGCGATGTAGGTTCCGTGGGTCGTCTGTGAATCTTATTACGCTGGTTTACTTCTGACGTCGTTTTAGAATCACGGCCGACCACTCATTTTTGCTTTACGTCTGTGTGCACCGGGGGGCTGCAGATGTTATTCCGTCATGCCGTCACCCGTGCCTGGGAAGGAATCCGGGTGACTCCTCGCATCCGCAGGATGCTCCCGCTCGCGGGGGTTGCTGCCGTCCTGGCGCTTGTGGGCACGCCGATGCTCGCGTCTGCGGACCCGCAGCCGCCGTCGGGAGGCGACACGCCGCCGTCGGCGGTGGAGGACTTCGCCTACCCGAACGCGGATCAGATTCAGCAGGACAAGGGCATCAGGCTGATCAAGGGGGACGGGCACATCACCCTTGCCGCGTGTGATGAATCGGCTCAGCAGATCCGGGTCCTTACCGTGCAGGGCAAGGGCGGGAACCCGCAGGGGGCCTACTGCTTCAAGGCGACAGCCAAGGCCGGTTACCTCACGTTGGAGCTCCCGCACGTCATTGCGTTGGAGACCGCTGATCATCCGATCAGCGCGGATCTGAAGCCGCAGGGGGACCCGTCGGCGCCGGTCAAGACGGTGAGCGTGGCGAAGAACGGCTATCAGAGCGTCGGTGAGGGGAGCGCCGGGGGTGCGTCCACTGTTCTGGTGGAACTGCACGTCACGGGCTGACCGACCGACCTGCCCTGCCTTCTCACCGATCTCACATGAAACGGGGAACGTTCATGTCTGGCTTTCGTCCGCGCATCGCGCGGACTTCCGGTCTGATCGCGGCTACGTCGCTGGCTATCGCCGCCTTGTCGGGCACGCCCACGGCTGCTGTATCGGGCCCGCAGGCTTCTGACGCGGTGTCCGCCGCCACCGCACGGCTTGACATCGGCGGGCAGCGCGGCTGTTCGGCCACGCTGGTGGCTCCGCAGTGGCTGCTGACGGCGGCGAGCTGTTTCACCGACACCCCGGGCGGCCCCCTCGCCCCCGGCGCTCCGAAGCTGAAGACGACGGCGACCATCGGCGGCACCGCCCAGCAGGTGGTGAACCTCGCCCCTCGCGCTGATCGGGATGTGGTGATGGCGCAACTGGCCAAGCCGGTCAGCGGTATCACCCCGATCCCGGTGACGGGCACGGCGCCCGGTGTGGGCGACGAGGTACAGGCAGCGGGCTTTGGCCGCACGCACGACGAGTGGGTGCCCGACCAGGTGCACGCCGCCGCCTTCACCGCACAGAATGTCGGTGCCACCACGGTCGACCTGGCCGGCAAGTCGGACGGCGCCGCCGTCTGCAAGGGGGATACCGGTGGTCCGGTGCTGAGCACCGCAGCCGGTCATACGGCTCTCGTGGGTGTCAGCAGCCGGTCCTGGCAGGGTGGTTGCCTGGGCACCGATGCGGCGGAGACCCGTACCGGGGCGGTGGCTGCTCGGGTCGATGATCTGGCGGGCTGGGTCCAGCAGGTCGTCTACAGCACCACCTTCGCCAGCGCGCCGTGGAAGAGTGCCGTGCAGATGTCCGCGGGCTACTACACAGGCGGCTCGGCGGGCGGCAGCCGGCACATGGACTTGATCGTCCTGTGGGACGACGGTGAGGTCACCCTCTACCAGGGCGGCGACAGCAACGATCCCGCGCACCCGTTCGCCGCCGAGTACCAGCTGGCGCCCCGTAAGAGCATCTGGACGCATGCTGTCTCGATCACCGGTGTCAATGCCACCGGCAGCGGCACGGACGGGCTGGTGGTGCGGTGGAGCGACGGCGAGGTGACCCAGTACGCGACGGTGGATGCCAAGGGTTTCCACGGTGAGAAGCAGCTCGCCCCGCGGAATACTCCCGCCTGGAAGGACGACGCGCGTCTGGTGACCGGCGGCCGCTTCACCCCGGGCGGCCACCGTGACGATCTGCTGGTGGTCTGGAAGGACGGCCACGTGTCGGTCTTCGCTGATCTGGCGGCCAACGGACTGAGCAAGCAGACGCAGATCGTCGCCAAGAACACCACCACCTGGCCCTACGCCGGCCAGCTGACCACCGGATCGTTGACCAGCAACGCCACCGATGACCTGCTGGTGCGCTGGGTCGACGGCGAAACCACGATCTATCCGGGTCTGACCGGCAAGGCCCTGCCCGGCGAGGACCAGATCCGGCCGAGGAATTCGGAGTGGAAGGACGCCGCCGTGGTCGCCGCGGGCGCCTTCACCGCCAACACCGCCGCGAACGACATCCTCGTCCGCTGGAACGACGGGCACGTCAGCCTCTTCACCGGCGTCGACGCCAAGGGCCTGCACGACGAAACCCAACTCGCACCCGCCAACTGACGTTCCACACACCGTTCGAGGAACGGATCCGCCAAACACCGAAGGTCCGTCCCTCGGCCCGGCCCGCGCACGGGCCTGTGATCAGTGCAGGTGCCTGCGCGAGCCGGTGCACACAACCCCCCATAAACATGAGACGAATAGAGTCTGCAGTGAGACATCCACGACGCCCGCGGCGCGTGACGGCGGGAGCACAGCACGCGGTGCGTGTGCTGTGTCTGGGCCTGCTGCCCAGCGCGCTGGTACTGGGCCTGCTGGGACCCGCACCCTCCCCGGCCACGGCCGACGGAACCGCTCCGACAGACAGCAGAATCGGCGGTGCGCTTCCCGACACCGACCGTGCCAAGGTGGTGCGGCTGTGGGAGACCGGCGGGCCCGGCGTGCGCGCCGCCGCCGAAGCCGCGCTGGTCGGCAGTGACGATGACGTCAAGAACTTCCTGGCTCAGGCCTCCGACATCCAGTTCCAGGACGAGCGCGTCGCCACCGCTCAGGTCGCCAGTGTCGGCGGCACCTACCTCCAGCAGGCCGCCCGCGCCGCTCTCGACAGCAACTCCCCCGACCAGTTGCAGGCGTTCTTGAAGGACGGCTGGAAGGCGCCGCTGGAGCAGGACCAGCGTATCCGGGTCGCGCAGATCATCGACGTCAGCGG
>NZ_JBIATP010000015.1:0-242150 GCF_042891915.1 Streptomyces sp. NPDC001848
TCCGCCCTCACAGCCCTTCAGGCTCGGGTTCAAGCCCTGAGTGGCGACCCCAGCAGCATGATCAAAACAACGTGTTAATGATCTGCAAGCCCTTAGCGAGGATTGCTGGTGTCGCACGCCAGTTGGCGTCAGCTGAGATATTCCCGTGTTGTGGCTCGCCAACAGGCCCAACAAAACGGCCTGGTGTGCCTCCGTAAGGCATCCCTGCGGTACCGGTCCTCCTCCTTCCCCGGCTGCGCTGGACACGACCGGCACCAGCCATGCTGGAGGTTTCTAAGATCACGTACATGTCGAGGACCACACCGCCGCGCCCGCTCGATGTCGAGGCGCTCTTCCCGGAGCTGGCGAACTACCGGGGCACGACTACCCGGCTACACCCGCGCCCGGGCCGACCGGAGGTGACGTCCAGTTCCGTGGGTGGTCCACTGCTGTGGCCGGCGGACGAGCCCTGGCCGGTGTGCAGCGAGCCTCACAGCCATGCGCGTGGCCGGCGCCCGGCGGACATCCACCGGCAGCGGCAGATCCTGGCTGCTGCATGGCTCCGTGAACCGAACCCCGGCCCCACGGATGAGGAGCGGCATCTGCTGGAGCAGCTGGGCAAGGAACACCGCGTTCGAGAGGCTGCTGCGACCGATCCACTGCCTCTGATCGGCCTTGCGCAGCTGTACCGGAGGGACATTCCCGACTTGCCGGCCGGGCCGGATGACTGCGATCTGCTCCAGGTCTTCTGGTGTCCCTTTGACGCGCACGGCCCGAGCGGCCACGGCATGCTGCTCGACCTGCGCTGGCGCCGGTCGTGGGAGGTGACAGAAGTGCATACTTCACCGCCACAGCCGCAGGTCGTCGGCTACGCAGGGTACGTGCCCGAGCCGTGCGTGCTGCACCCCGAGCAGGTGACCACCTACCCCTTCGCGGGCCTGCTCCCAGAGGACCTGTGCGCCCGGATCGATGCCTGGGAAGAGGCCCTGGAGGAGGAGGCCGAGCAGGCGGCGGACGAAAACACCGCGGCTGCAGTGGGCTACCAGTACGACCTGTCCATCCCACCAGGCTGGCGCGCGGGCGGTTTCGCCTCCTGGCACGCCACTGACCCCTCCCCCATGAACTGCGCGACCTGTGCGACCCCGATGCACCCACTGCTGACCATCGACAGCACGGAATGGGACGGCGGCAGCGGCAGCTGGAAGCCACTGGAAGACCAGGACCTGCCCACGTACCAGGCCGCCAGACCGACCCAGGTCACCGTGGGCCGCTGGGGCGAACTCAACATCTTCGCCTGCCCCCAGGCGCCCCACCACCCACACCGCTGGAGCATCCAGTAGGTCACTCAGTCATGTGTCGATCCGTCCCTGGGAGCCGAGGGACGCCGTGTCGCTCCGGGTGTCCCTGAGATGGATGTCGATGTAGCGGGTGAGGGTCAGCGCGTCCTGGGGGTCGTCGGCCTGGAAGGTGACGCGGCGCAGCAGGCTGACGTCGTCGAGCGTGACGCCCTCGCGAGCGAGGACGAAGACGATGGTGAGGAAGGCGGAGCGGGCGTTGCCGTCGTCGAAGGGGTGGAAGAAGCAGACGTCGAGATAGGCCCGTGCGGCCCGGGCGGTCAGGGGAACGGGACTTCCGGCGTCCTGTGCGCTCTGGGCCAGGCAGGCGTCGAGGCGTGCGCGGGTGTCCGCGCTGATGCCGTAGCGTTCCCGGCCGCCCTTGGCGAAGGCCAGCTGGTTGCGGAACGGCGGTGGCTGCGGTGTGCCCAGGACGTGGTGCTGCCAGCGCTGAAGCAGCTGGAAGTCGAGCAGGGCACCGCGTGCCGCATCGGCTCGCAGCGCCTCCAGGGCGGCGAGCAGTCCCTGTGCACGGGCTGGGTCAATGGCGCGATCGAAGGTTCGGATGTCCTCTGCCGCGCCGTCGTGCGAGGGGGTCACTGGTTCGTCGCCGCCGCCGTCGGGCGCTTCGTGCCACGGCACGGTCTCGCGCACGGCGAGCCAGCGGCGCAGGTGGTCCGGCGCGGGCCCGGTGGATCGCGCGGCGTCACCCGGCCGCAGAGAGAAGGCCAACTGCCCCGCGACGTCGCCGACCAGCTCCGGGTCGGGCCCGGTCCAGCTCCGGAACCGTCCGCCGATGGCTTGCTTGACCAGCTTCTCCGCGCGGTCGGGCGGAATGGCCCAGCGGCTGAGGAACCAGGTGAGCACTTGATGACAGTGTCCGTACCAGCCACTGCCGCAGTCGGTGCGCTCGATCACCTGCCCGATCAGGTTCCGGGCGGCGCGTTCCCACAGGTTTCGCTGATCCTCGATGTCGGACAGATCCAGCGGGTAGGCCTCGAACGACCTGGCGAGGCTCTCCAGCCACTCGCGCCACTCGCACAGCGCCGCGACGACACGGGCAAGGGTCTCCTCAGGGGTGGTGATCGAGTCCCTGGGGCAACACCAGTTCCCGACGGGTCCTCCGTCGAAGTCCCCTTCGTCGTGTGCCCAGCGCCAGCCCACGGTCCAGCGGCCGTAGCGCTCGGCGAGGGCGTGCGACATCGCGTCGGCCCAGGGCCGGCCCGTGTCCCGGCTCCATGCGCTCATCGCCGGGTCGGCCAGGGGCAGGTCGGGGCGGCGGGGCACCCTCTGGGCGGGCCCGAGCGACCGCACGACCTGCGGCACCGAAGCGCTGTCAAAGGGATGACGCGCAGGGTCCACGTCGTCCCAGGTCAGATAACTGGGGGCCAGGTCGACAATCACCGCGCAAGCCTGCCACGTCCCCCCGACTGCGCATCAAGCGGATTACCGCCGATGGCTTCCATCCACGCATCCGGTTCGCCGTCGACCGCCCCAGGCCCTCCTGGCCCTCCGCCCTTTCAAGGGGAGCCGTTCGTCAGCAGCAGGTGGAAGGTGCGGCCTCGGTGGACAAATGTGACGGTGTCGGAGCCGCTGCCATCGAAGTACGCCGGCCGCTGCGGCTCCTCGCCGCTGTAGTAGCCGGTGGAGCGCAGGAAATCTGGGCTGACAGCGGCGAAGGACCATGCCGGGCCGTCTGCTCCTAGCAGCTCCCGGGCGAAACCGTGCACCAGTTGCTCGGCGTCCGCCGCCGGGTAGTGGTGGCCGTAGGGGCTGAACGCCTCGCAGAGCATCCAGCGCAACCGTGCCAGGAAGCCTGCATGGTCGAGGGGACTGACCGTGGCGCGGAAGCCCTCGCGCAGGAGCGGGGGCTCGAAGGGCTCACTGTCGTACTCGTTCGACAGGTTGTGCCAGTTACGGCGCGCGTCGGCGGCACGCATCAGCGGCTCGAACAGGTCACTGCGCAGAAAAGCGTGCAGGACGCCCTGGCGGTTCCCGGCTACGACGGGTACGTCGCACTCCGCTGTGAGCAGCAAGGTGTTGCTGTTCATCGCGTGGTCGACGGCAGAGAGGAACGCATCGACCGCGGGGGGGTTCGCGGTCGGGCGGCGGCGCGGTGAAGTTCGGGGAACCCATGGCGGCAGCCTTGCGGACGGCCGGCCGCTACTTCCAGGACTTTTCTGCCGCATGCCTACCCGGGACAGGTCGACCAGCCACGAGCCGGGCAGCTCCGATGTCGTACTCGTTGCGCAGTTCGTCCAGGGCACGGTCGAGGTCCTGGCCCAGGGTGCGGTCCCGCTGGTCGGCGTCGGTGTACTCGGCGATCCCCTTCTGCAGGTTCTGAGTGAGCGGCGCGTAGCCGACGAGGAGGCCGTCCTCCTTGCCGCGGAAGCGGCGGTTGACCCGGGCTAGTGCCTGCATCAGGTTGGCGCCCTTGAGCGGTCGGTCCAGGTACATCGTGTGAACCGGCGGTGCGTCAAAGCCGGTCAGGAGCATGTTGTTGACGATGAGCAGCTTGGTGGTATCCCAGCGGTCCCACAGGCCGATCTCGTCGGCCCACAGGCCCTTGCGGTTCTTGCCCTGACGCCCAGCGCCCCGTCTTCGGCGGAGGCCGCCCGGATCAGGTGGCCGTTGCACGGGCCCAGTCCCCCGATGTCCTCGCGCCAAGAGCACACCAGGGCCCACGGGCGCGCCATTCCTGCCAGTCGGAGGCAGGGCGGACGATTTCGGCATCTACCCCTCTGGGGATCAACTCCGTCTCGATGCGGACCGGAGTCTTGATGCCGAGGAGGTCGGCGCAGTGCTTGGAGATGGCGAGGAGCGGTCGTTGGCCCGCAGGGTGGGGTCATCGTCGATCAGCGGCTCGCCGGTAATCGGGTGCAGACAACACACCCCTAGGACGGGTGGCCGGGATACGCTCGGCGGCGCGCTGCACACGGTCGAGCCGCTGAAGTTCCCTGGGCCGCGATGAGTTGTACGTCCGAGGCTACCGCATCTTCTGAGCCTGGTTCCTGGATCTGACCAGGGCTTGGGTGGCGGGTTCGGGTGCCAGGCCGAGGTCGGCGAGGTGATTTTCAAGACGGCTGTAAGTGTGCCGGGCGGCGTCGTGGCGGCCTGCGGCCTGGTAGAGCCGGATAGCGTGCTGAGCGAGCCGTTCGTGGTCGGGGTGAAAGGTGGCCAGGTGTTCCAGAAGCCTCAGGGCCTCGTCTCTCTCCCGTGGTGTGGCGTCGGCTCGTTCGGCTTGGCGGGCCAGGCGGAGGGTGGCGTCGGTGGCCTGGGTGACGAGGTGTTCGCGGATGGTGTCGGCCCATAGGTAGTCGCTTCCTTGGGCGAAGGGCCCGCGGTAGTGGGTCAGGGCATCGCGTACGGCGGACAGAGAAGCGTTGTGCGTCTCAGGGTTGCTGGGAGCGGAGAAGGCTTCTTTCAGGCAGCGGGTGAAGTCGGCGAGGTCGGTCTCGACGAGGTCGGGGTGGAGCTTGTGGAGTTCTCCTTGGAGGAGGATGAATTCTTGTGCGGTGATTCCGGTGGCGCCGCGCAGGGCGCGGCGTACGGCGCGGCGCAGGTTTTTCAGCGCGTTTTGGTCGCTGCCGGGAGCGAGGTGGAGTTTGTCGGCGATGTCGGAGGCGAGCAGGCCCGTGGGGTGCGCGGCGAGCAGAGCGAGGAATTCGTGGACTTCGCTGCGCAGGTTGGTGCCGATGGGGTCGGGGTTGCCGCGGGCGTAGAGGGTGATGGGCCCCAGCACGTGGAGCCGTACGGGCTTGTTCTGCGTCGGGCGTGAGGTCTCCACCGGGTGCGGCCGAGCGGGCGGGTCATCGGGTACGGGCTCCACGGGCGGATCGGGGTGCTTGCTGTTGGCCGGCTGGCTGGGGATGGGGAGGATCCGCAGGCGAGGGCGCTGGCCGTGGGCGGTGAGCAGGACGTCGATCATATCCCGTCCGGCCTCGGGCGTGAGGTGGAACAGCCGGAGGGGACTGGCGCCTTGGCCGGGGGTGGTGGTGCCGTCGACGTCGATGTGCCAGCGTGCGGCGCCGGGCAGGGCAGCGCCCAAGGTGAGGACGATCAGCGTTTCTGGGCGGGTTCGGGTGGCCAGTGCCTGCAGTTGTCCGGTGTGGGCGGCGTCCGGCACGGCCAGCAGCAGGAGGGTGCCCGGACCGGTCTGCCCAGCGGGGTCGGTGTTGGCCGGCCCGGCGGTTGGCGGCGCGGTGTCGTGTTCGTCCTGGGTGCGGGCGTGGGCGATGAGGTGCTGCTCGGCGACTTGGATGGCGTGGGCGAGATCGGCGCTCTGGGTCAGGGCGGTGAACTGGGCGGGCAGGCCGGGGAGCAGCGTGTCGGCCAGGTCTTCGGGGACGATCGCCGTGATGTGCGGGGGCCTGGGGCGCTGGCGTTCGGCGGCGGTGAGGATGCCCACCAGCAGGGCCCGGGCTGCGCCTTCTGCGCCAGGACCGGTCCAGGCGCAGCCTGCGGGCGTGGCGAGCTCGTCGAGCAGGACTTCGGCGTCGTCTTGGACGCCGATGGCGACCGCGTGCGAGGGCTGGGGTGGTCGGGGCGGGGTGCGGCGGGTGATCAGAGCGTCGGGATCCTGTGGTCGGCGGGGTTGGGTGGCCGCGTGGGCTGCTTGGGCGGCCTTGTCCACCAGCGGGCTCAGGGCCGGCGCCCCTGGCTCCCGGTCGGGCTCTTGCAGGCGACGTTGGTGCCAGTACCAGTAGCGGCGTGCGGCCAGCAGGCCGGCCGCCGCGGTGATGCCGATCAGGCTTGCCGCGCCAAGGCTGATCGCCGCCGGACCTGCCTTTGTGTCCGCCTTCGGAGCGGTCGACTCGCTCGGCCGGCTGGTCTCCGCGGGGGCGTCTGTGTCTGTCTGTGTGGGGCCGGCGTCGGACTGCCGGTGGGAGTTTGACGGCGGCGGCGGAGTCTCGGTGGGGCTCGTTGGTGTTGTATCCGGTGCAGGATTCGATGGGGCGGGGGCGTGTGGCTTCGGTGTGGTGGCTTGGGTGACGGGGATGGTCAGTTGCCAGCCGGGGCGGATGAGGTCCGGGTCGGTGAGTCGCGTGCCGTCGTTTTGGACGCGGTCCTTGTTGAGTGCGTAGATGCGCGGCCAGTTGATCCCGTCGCCCAGGTGCTGGTGCGCGATGTCCCAGAGGGTGTCGCCCTCGAGGACGGTGTAGTCGATGTGCCGGACTTCCTGCGTCTGTCCATGCGGTTTGGAAGGTGCCGGACTGTGCCAGCCGGTCATGACTTGAGCGGGAACTGTGGCGGCGTCCGAGGGACGGGTGGACTGCGTGGCCGAGTGGGGAGTGAGAGGGGCTGTCGCCGTGATGTGCGCTCGTAGCTCGCCCGCGAAGGGGAGTTGCTGGGCGTCGGCTGGCTGGGGGCGGCACAGTCCGATCAGGGCGAGGACGAGGGTGCCGATGCAGAGCGCGGCCAGCGAGCCCTTCGTGGACAGGGTGGCTACGTGCTCGTGGTGGGCGTGGCGGTTGCGGATCAGTTGCGGGAGGTGGGTGGTGTACCAGATGGTCTCGCGGACCACGCTGGTGGCGAAGGCGGCCCAGCACACCCAGCCCACCACGGCGAGCAGGTCGATCATCAAGGGATCGCTGACCGGCTGCGCGAGTCGCTGGGCGAACTCGTGGAGGGAGGAGACGTGGTCGGGCCAGGGGACGCCGGTGGCCCGCCATAGCACGTACGGCATCCCGGCGAGCAGAGTGAGCGTGAGGGCCAGGGTGCTGGCGGCCGTGGCGGCCGCGGTCAGGCGCTGGCGCCAGTGGGGAGGGTGGGTCATCGCCGCCTTCGCTCTCTCTGCCAAAGGTCCGGTTTTCAGGGGGTGGGGCGTTCGGCGTGTGCGGTGCCGGTGGCGTGCACGGTGAGGGTGCGCAGGCCGATCAGTTGCAGGATCTGGGTGCGCTGGTGATGGGTGACGTGCACGGTGACGGCATCGCCCTTGACCGAGGTGGTCCCGGTATCGCCGGTGGTGGCGATGTAGGCGCGGGCGGCAGCCGCGGCTTTCTCCCGCAGTAGTCGTACCTGGTTGGCGCGGCGCAGTTGGCCGACGTCCAGTTGCTGTGAGCCGATGCGGGCAGCTTCCCCTGCCGCGTCCAGGGCCTGGGCTTTGGCGGCTAGGGCGAGGCCGCCGTCGACGACGATTCCGGCGAACAGCCATAGTGCCGCGAAGACGCAGGCTACGAATGCCGTGACCTGGCCGCGGTCGTCCCGGGGCGCCATCTGGGGAAGGCCGGGGGTGAGATGTGTTCGCACGCGTTTGTTCATGGCGTGCTCCTGAAGGTGTCGACAATGGAGAAGGCGGTGTCGGCCAGGCGTACGTGGCCGGGTAGGCCGGTGCGGGTCAGATCGCCCAGTTCCGTGGTGCAGGAGACCTGGGCTGTCACGGTGGCGCCCGGTGTGAGGCCGTCGGTGGACAGATGGACGCTCGGGCGGGTGCAGGAGGCTCCCGCCTCGCGCAGGGCCGCACTCGCCGCGCCCTCGGCC
The DNA here is from genome assembly GCF_042891915.1 of Streptomyces sp. NPDC001848. Classification (NCBI taxonomy): domain Bacteria; kingdom Bacillati; phylum Actinomycetota; class Actinomycetes; order Kitasatosporales; family Streptomycetaceae; genus Streptomyces; species Streptomyces sp. NPDC001848. Next base: position 7,794 of record NZ_JBIATP010000015.1, read on the forward strand.
TGGGCGCGGGCCTCTTTTTCGGTGCGGGCCAGGGAGGCGGCGCGGGCGGCCTGGTGGGCGGCGTCCGCCACGATCAGGCGGGCATCGGCGAGCCTGCCGAAGGCGACCACGACCAGCAGCACGAGCACGAGCAGGGGCGTGACCAGCACGAGCTCCACCGCCGCCGAACCCCGTTGCCCATCATGTCGCCTGAGGCGTGTCTTCTGGATCACGGCTGGCCTCCGGTCGGTGTCGTGGTCCTCTCGGTGGGGCCGGAGGCCGTGCCGGAGGCGTGCAGCGTCAGACCGGGGACCACGCGGACGACTGCTCCCCGCACCCGCACGGTGGTCTGGGTGGCGGTGCGTTCGACGGCCACGGACGGGTTGGTCAGGACTCGGTTGCCGAGCGCGGTGAGGCTGCGTCGTGCCTGGGCCTGGCCGTCTTCGGCGGTGTTGTGTTCGACGCGGGCGGCGGCCAGGGCCCGCTCTGCGGCGTACTGGGCGATGTGACGTGCGTGCCAGACCAGGGCGAACTGCACCACCAGCAGCGCGATCAGCAGCAGCGCCGGAACGACCAGCACCAGCTGCGTGCTCACCGCCCCCCGATCCCTGCACCGATCGCGAAGAGACGCGGTCATCTAGCCGCCCAGGTCGATGCCGTTGGCCTTGCCGAGCACCTTGGCCGCGATGATGCCCACCACGGTCAGGGCCAAGATCGCCAGCAGCGCGGTGACCACGATGGTCTCGGTGGTGTAGCCGGCATCCGAGCGGGCCTGCCGGCGGGCTTCGGCGACGTGGGCGCGCGTCAGGCGGGCCAGGGTGTCGAGGTGGAACATGAAGGGGGCTCTTTCTCTGATCTCGTGCGATGGGTGGAGCGTTCAGTCCATGGACAGGACGTGGGCGAGGGCGGGATAGCCGATCAGCAGCAGGAACGCGGCGAACAGGCCGACCACGGGCAGCGACATCCGCTCGGTGGCCGCCTGCGCGGCCCCGTCGGCCTCCGAGATGCGGCGGCGTCGCATCGCCCGCGCCTTCGCCGCGAGCGAGCTGCGGATCTTGGCGCCTTCGCTGCCCGCGAGGTTCAGTGTCGACGCGAGTTCCGTCAGGTCGCTCACGTTCAGTTGCCGTCCCAGCTCGCCCAGGTGGGTCCAGGGGCTGGTCCGGGTGAGGTGCGCGATGTGGAGGGCGTGGCGCAGCTTGCCCGCCGCCCACCCGCCGGGTGCGGCGACGGCCTGGGTGAGGGCCTGCTGGATGCCGGCGCCGCCGGCGAGCGCGATCACGGTCAGGTCCAGCACGAGGCTGAGGGTATGGCGCATCTCGCGGCGTCGCCTGGCGGCCTGCTGGTGCACGCTGAGGTCCGGCGCGAAGAACAGCACCACGGCCAACGCCAGCGAGCCAGCCAACGGCACCCACCAGCCCGGCACGATCCCAGCACCTAGACGCAGCAGAAATCCGGCAGCCCAGGGCGCGACAAGTCCGGCTGCCGCGCAGACCGCCTTGCCTGCCAGGTGCTGCTCCTCATCCGTACCGCACACGGCCAGGTCGGCGCGCAGAGATGCGGTGGGGAAGCCGAGCGCCCGCACCAGCGGCACAGCCCGCCGACCCAGCCGCGTGGCCCACTCCCCCTCATCCGCCTGCCGCGTGCTCCCATCCGTTGCCGGTGCGGGAGCGTTGAGGGCGGTGAGGACATCCGCGAGAGCGGGACGGGGCGGACGCAGCCCGTAGACGAGAGCTGTCGCTCCCGCGCCGAACAGCGCGCCGAGCAACATGACGATCACCGCGTGCCTCCCGGTTCGATACCCGCCTCAACACGGCCAGGCGACGCGTTGACGAGGCGGACCGGTTCCTCGATGCGGCCGATCACGGTCAGATAGGTGAAACTCACGGCGAACAGAACACCGACCACAGCGAGCACCATCTGCCCGGTCAGCGTGTTGAACGGGTCAAGGTAGGGGCGGTTGAAGACCACCAGCCCGACCGCCATGCCCAGTGTGGTGATCACCGTGACCCGCACCCCGGTGCGCACGCTCGCCCGTCCGGCGTCGATGCGCTGCCGCATCGCCACCTGCTCGCGCACCGATTCGGCCAGCTCGCCGAGCAGCGGCGCGAGCTGGCTCGCCTGTTGTTCGGCCGCCATGACCAGTGCGGCCACGACCACGTCGGCCAGCGGGTCCTCCACGTCCTCGGCGAACGCCCGCAGCGCCACGGGCAGGGGGCTTCCTGCGCGAACGGTGGCTGCCAATGCGTGCAGCTCCGTTTCGAGGGCGGCTGGGGCGATGTCCGCGGTGGCCAGGACCGCCTGCTCCAGGCCGGCCGCTGCGGACAGGGTGTCGCGTAACATCTCCGTCCACAGCGCCAGCGCCTCCATCCGCTCCGTCCGCCGCGCCGCCAACCGGTCGGGGCCCAGGAGGCCAGGCAAGGTGAGCATGCCGACCGTGGTCAGCACCGCGGCCACCGGCCACGTCGTCAGCGCCCCCGCCACCACACCGGTCATCACCGCGATCACAACCCGCCGCGCGGTCCAATCCGCAGGCAGCCGTGCTGCCAGCGCACGCCACGGGCCGGGCCGCTCCTCACGAGCCGCGCGCCGCACCGCGCCGTAGCCGATGGCCACCAGGCCGCCCCCGAAGACCGTCCCGCACGTCACCGCCACCCCTGTCACCACGCTGGGGCCAAGCGCCGTGCTCATCACGCGACTCCCCACCACTGGAAGGCGGGGCCCCGGGGGTCCAGGCCTGTCGCGATCAGGTCGTCGAGGGTCTCGGTGCGCAGTGGGGTGGCAGGAATGGCTCGTCCGTCGGGGCCGGGCCGGTAGACCTCGTTGGAGACGACCTGGGCTCCGTCGGCGTCGATGACCTCGCGCACCGAATCGATCACGCGGCGTCCGTCGTTCGCCCAGCCCAGGTGGACGACGAAGTGGACGGCGGAGGCCACCATCAGGTTCGTCGCCTCCAGCGACAAGCGCTCCGGTGCCTGGGCGGCGTAGGAGGCGAGTTTGGTGAATACCCCGCGCGAGGTGGAGGCGTGGATGGTGGACAGCGAGCCGTCGTTGCCCTGCGACATGGCGTTGCACATGGGGATGACCTCAGCTCCGCGGATCTCCCCGACGATGACCCGGTCCGGGGACATGCGCAGTCCCCAGCGCACCAGTTCCGCCTGGTCGATGCCGCCCTGGCCCTCGATGTTCGCCTCCCGGGCCTGCATCGCCACTACGTTTGGGTGCGCCACCGGGTCTGCGTCCAAGCCGAGCTCGAAGGTGTCCTCGATCGTCACCAGCCGCTCATGCGGTGGGATTTCGCGAGCGAAGGCCCGCAGCACCGTGGTCTTGCCGACATTGGTCCCGCCACCGATCACGATGTTCTTGCGCGCCCGCACCAGCGCCCGAAGGAAGGCGGCGAGCTGCTCGTCGCACACGCCCAGCCGCACCAGCTCGGCCATCGAGGCGGCCGGGAAGCGGTGGCGGCGGATCGTCAGCGACACCCGCCCCGTCACCGCCATCACCGCGAACAACCGTGAACCGTCGGGAAGTTGCAGGTTCAGGCGGGGCACGCCGCGGTCGAAGCGCCGCTCTTCGCCACCCGTACGGGCCGCGAGTGTGCGGACCAGCTCCACCAGTTCCTCATCCGAAGCGGCCACCGGACGCTCCTGGCGCCACGCACCGGTCGCGTCCTTGACCCACACGTTGTCGCAGCCGTTGATACAGATGTTCTCCAGGCCCGTGTCAGCCAGCAGCCGCTCCAGGCTCCCCGTGCCGAACAATGCGTCTGTCACCGCCCGGGCGACCCGCGACTCGGCCGCGGCGTCAATCACCCCCTTGCCCGCGGCCAGGGCCTGACGCCGTTGGGCGCCCAGCTCCTCCGCGAGCAAGCGGTCCACCGTGGTGCGCCGCGCCGCCTCATCCTCTGCCGGCAGCCCAGCGTGCTCGCGTTCACCGGCGTAGGCCGCCAGCCGAGCGGCAACCCGCTGCCGCACCAGATGCGCCAGCTCCCGCTCCGCTCCAGTGGAATCCGTACCCAGCGACATCAGCTGCTCGCTCACGTTCCGCTCTCCTCGACTCCCGGCACATGCACCGCACCGGTCCGGCTGCCGCCCACCAACGGCGCCCCGCTGCCTTCGGTCCCGCAATCGCCGTCCACGTGTCCAGCTCGGATCCCGCTCCCCGGTTGCCCTGCCAGCCGACAGGCCAGCGTCCGGGCGGCGCTCATCAGCGGTAGGGGTCGCAGCCCGGTGGTGCGCAACGCACCAGGCTTGAGAGTGTTCATCGCAGCGACGCTCTTGGCATCCCATGGCAGGAAGAGGACCTGCCGGATCCCGAGCGTGTGCGCGATCTCCTCTGCGGAGTAGGGGCACGGCCCGACCACCGCGAGCGTTAACCGTCCCGCGCCCGCGTCGGCGTCCAGGCCACAGGCCGACACGTGCGTAAGGGGTTCCGCTCCGCCTCGGGTCACCAGCACCATCTGGTCGGCTGCCGCCAGCAGCGGCTGAACATCTTCGGTCAGCCGCCCCACGTCCAGCAGCACCGTTCCTCGATCGTGGTCGTCCCCAAGCAGCACCCGCTGGCCGCCCTCACCGGCCAGTAGCCGCACGGCCTCCCGGCACGGGCCGCGACCGGGCACCGCGGCCACGACCCGCACTCCGAAGGGGAGTTCACCCACCGCGCCCAACAGCGATCCTGGGTGGGGCTGTCCGGCCGCCGCTGCGACATCCAGCAGCGAAGGCGCCGCTGGCAGCCCGAAACGGATCATGAGGTCACCGCCGGAGACATCCGCCTCCACCACCACCGGCCGCACCCCGCCATCCACCTCCGACGGCCACGCGGCAGCAACGGCCAGCGCCGTCGTCGTCACTCCTGGCGCGCCGGTCACCGAACCCACAACCACCAGCTGCCTCACGGCGCCTCACGCCCCTCCGCGGACAGCACCACCACACGCGGATGCTCCAGCTGCGCCGCCCGCCGCGCAGCCGCGGTCTCGACCAGAACCGTCACCACCCGCGGACCGCCCGCCGACTCCGGCGCCCGCACCCCCGTCACCGTCCCCACCACCGCCGACGCGCCCTTATCCCCCGCTTCCTCCGCACTGGCGCCCGCTGGCCCGGGAAGGAGCGCGACGCGTTCCCCGCGCGCAAGATCCGGCGGCGCACCGCCCGTCTCCACCGCGAGCGCCACCTGCGACAACCCCTGCGGGGGAAACGCGGCGCTCGTGCCCACCTGCCCGGGCGCAAGAAGAGACCCGGCCAGCAACGGGACCCTCGCCCGCCGCCCGAGCACACTGCCCCGGTCCGCAACCCGGACCACACCCGCATCCGCCGCCACCTCCACGGCGCGCAGATCACCCGGCTTCAGGACCTGCCCGGCCGGTACATCCCGAGCCACCACCAGAACCTGATCCCGCTCCCCCACCGCCCGGGTCACCAGCGTGAAACCGACCGCCGAGACCACCACCGCCCCCACCCCAGCCCACACCCAGCCCAGCCTGCGTCGCCGGCCACCCGACACAACAGGCGGCTGTTCAGGCCCCGACCGGCGCGCTCCCGGCACCCGGAACCCGCCGCCCTTCAGGGCCGAAGAAGACATGGGGGTACCCACAATTCACCTCACGATCAAGAAAATGCCGGACATTCACCGGCTGGCCGCGCTCGCGGACCGAGCCGTCACCTCAGCCGTCAGCGCGTGACCACGGCCTGGACCTCATCCACCACCAGCTGCCGCTGCGCGGTCATCACCAACCCCGGCACGACCCCGGCCTGCCCGCCCCCATGCCACTCAACATCCCAGGTCACCTGCACCGATACCGTGTACGCGCCACCCGGAGCCGACAGTGACGCCCGCCGATAGGTGTAACCACAGTCTGGAGACGACACCTTCGGGTCATACGCATCCAAGTACGGCGTCCCCGGCCCCAGGCACACTACTTGGCCGCCCTCACCCATCGACCAAACCGCCTTCCGCGGCCTGGCTGTCGCCGTCACCGTCACCCCCTCCACCGAAGCCGACGCCGATACCGGCCCCCACGTGGAGTGCTCCACCCACAGCCACGTAGGCACATGGACCACCTGCACGAAATCCTCACGCGGACTCGTCCGGATCACCGGTTTAGGCAATTCCAGTCGCTGAACAGCCTGTTGGGCTACCGCCGCCACGGAGATCTGCGGCCGGTCCGCGTCCTTTCGCCTCTTGCCTCCATCGAACCGCGGCAGAATGCCCATGCCGTCGCCCAAGTCGTAATCCCACCCGTCCGAGACAACTGTCGGCGGTGTGACGGGCCCTCCCACCTCCCTCTCAGCCACGCGGGTGCCGCCACCGCCGCTCCGGCGTTCGCGAGCTGCCCCGTCGGAGCGTGCTGACGGCCTCATGCGGGAAGCCTTGAGGTCGCATCCTCTGCCCGCGCACCTCACCTCAGTGCCGTTGCCGAACCCATCTCCTGCTAACGCCTTCGGCGCGCTCAACAGGCAGGTCCCCACCGCAGCCATGAGGAGAGCCATCGGCGTAACTACGCCGCCACGACTCACTCCGCGCACGTACCCACCTCACCGATGTACAGCGACTCGACCAGCCACTTGTCACCGTGCTTACTGACCGTCGCGTCGACGCGGTGGTGCCCACCGGGCACGTCATCCTTGAGCGAACCGTCCTTGGCGTACTGGAGCCAGTGGGAGCCGTCGGCGCAGTCCTGGATAACTACCGAGGAGGCACCGACCTTCGTGGCCACGGGCGCGAACTTCGGCTGTCCCTTCGTCACGACTCCTTGTTTCTTGTTTTCCTGCATCATGTGGCGCAGGAGCTGTAGTGCCCCGCCCTCCGCATGGTCAACCAGCCGCGGGTGCTCGGCATCAGAAGTCCGAGCCGCGACCACCAGGTCGTCCCACATCGCCCGGTAGGCCGCGACCGCCTCTGTTCCCGATGACACAGCGGCTTCGGTCGCGGGCGGACTCGAAGCAGTCGTCGCAGGCGGCGATGAAGCACCATCGGCCGACCTACACGCAGTAGCTGCCAGTAAGAACATCAGCACAGCCAGCGGCGCCAGACCGCCGTACCTGATCTCCACTACGCCCCCATCACTCATTGCACACATATAGCAACTCACAGTAGCTGAATGAGACAGGAGCTACCCACCAGCACGGAGGTCAATCAAGTCGGAGCGATCAATTCCAGCCTGCTTTAGTCCGGTTACGCAGGCTGGGCCGAAGACGGAGCGCTGCGTTTGTCGCTCGACTGAGCGACAAACGCAGCGCGGCAGAGAACAGGAGGGACACGAGCTGCGGGGTCGCCTGGAGGAACGACACCCGGTCCCCTGCAGACTCTCCACCAGTCAGCCCCGCACGACAACGCCCGGGATGGCGAACCAAGCTGTCTTCGTCGCTCCCTGGCTGCAAAACCCCCATGCGCCGTTGGTCAGTTCGTGGACGATGTACAGGCCGCGACCACGCTCCGACAGCAGCGCGCACAGCGCCTCAAGACCGCCACCGCGGTCCGGCTCGGCCGGCAAGAAGGGTGCTGAGGCAGGGAAGTCGGGAATGGGCGGGATCCGCGGATCATGGTCCTCGACTTCGCAGATGAGCTCTGCGGCGGTATGACGCAGCCGCATCTCGTACGGGCCCACAGCGTGTTCGATGGCGTTGGCGACGAACTCGGAGACGGCCATGACAGCGTCGTTGATGACCTCGTCGTCGTAGCCGAGCTGATCCAGAGCGCAGTGCAAGGCCACGCGGGCCTGCGCGGAGGCGTTGGGGGTGCGGTCTGTCCAGCGCCAGACCACGTTGGTCGTACCGAGGGCGTGGTGCGCGGTCATCGCCGTCCTCCCCCAGCCGCATGGCGGCCCTTGACGACGCGGCGATGGCGACCGTGACCGGGACGCACGCAATCGCGCGCTTCGAGAAGCACGAAAGGGCCGGCTGTCGTCAGAAACGGCAGCAGCAGCACGGCGGTGAACAGGATTGGCGCCATGACAGACACCTCCGGTGATCGCGATTGGGGCGCGACCACGACACCGTCGATCCGCGAAGAGCGGAAGCCCTCTCTGACCAGCGCTTTCAAGGACTTTCGGCGTAGATCTTTGGCATCGAACTGGTGGTGCCGTGCAAGCCCACGTCGACAGAATCGCCCGCCGAGCCGGAGTAGCGAGTGGCCCCAAGACATGGCTCGTGCCGTGTCGGTACGCCCAACTCGGGAGCCCCGCTGGGATGGCGCCCGGTGCAGTCGATCCGACGCCGATCCGGCGGCCGTGTCTGCGTCCCTCGCTGATCGGCTCAGGATGAGCGGAGGAGGGCGGCGAGCTGGGTTGCAGTCGGCCGTCCGTTGGGGCGATGGCCGAGGGCTGAAGCCAAGACGTTCTGCACAGTCGGCCAGGAGGACGGAGCGCGCAGCGGGATACGTCCCGAGCCGATCGCCTGCCGAAGTGCTGGGGCGTTGAGCTTCGCGGGGTCAATGCCGCAGGCTGCGTAGTCGAGCGGCCAGTCGCCCGTGATCGCCCACCACAGGGACGCTGCGAGGGTGTAGACCTCGGCCGACTGGCTCACCTGCACAGGGCGCACGCCCCGTTCGACGGCCGCGGCCAGCTCCGGGGCCAGGAGGTGCGGCATGCCGCCCCGGAACATCATCGATGGGCCGAACCGGACGGGATGCCAGGCCCATGAGTAGTCGATGAGCACGGCGCCCCGCGTGGTGTGGATGGCGTGCGCGGGCTGGATGTCGGAGTGCACCCACCCGGCGGCGTGCAGCCGGCCGACCGTGTCGCACACCTCAACGACCCGACGACGTGCTTCAGCGAGGTGGGCGCTCCCATCCCGAACGGCTCGCAGCGCCTCCCACGTCGACGGGCCGTGGTGCCAGGGAGTGAGCAGCCATGCCACTCCCTCACGGTGCCCGCGGGCCAGCACGGCACCGTCTGGGCCCATCGCGGCGAGGGCAGCGGTCTCGCGTGCAGCGATGACCGCGCCTTCCAGGCCGGGGCCCACCTTCACGGCCGCCGAACGTACTGGGCCAGTGGCTTTCCATACCGCGCACCCGCGCCGGTCGGTCACCAGCTCCAGCTCGGCGCCGTCGCCACAGGTCGCTTTAACGGCCGCGCGCGCCTCGGCGGGCAGGGTTTCTGTCCACATGCCTCAGTGGTCCTCTCGTGTGCCCTATGGTGTGTGGCGTCCCGGTGGCCCCAGTGCCGGGACTTCGTGCTTTCCACGGCGGGAGTGATCTTGGGATACGTCCGACTTCTGCGCCGCCGCCGGGTGCTGGCTCTGTGGAGCTCGCAGGCTCTGTCGGTGTTCGGGGACCGCCTATATGCAATGGCGATCATGTGGATTGCCTGGAAGCAGTCCGGCGCCGGCGCCATGGGCCTGGTCGCGATCGCGGAGTCCGTGCCGTACATCGTGATGGGCACGCTCGGCCGCAAAATCATGGACCGCTTCGCGTCGCTGCGCGCCCTCGGCGCGGTCGATGCCGTCCGCGTGTTCCTGGTGGCGGCGCTCCCGGTGGTCTGGGACAACGTCGGCACGCTCGGCATGCTGGCGCTGGCCACCGCACTTGGCCTGGCCAGCGCGGTCTTCGACCTGAACCTGGGTGCGTTGGTGCCGGACCTCGTCCGCCCTGATGAGGTGCAGGCCGTCAACGGCCTGATGGACCTCACGGGGCGGATCGCCCGGGTGGCCGGGCCCGGAGCCGCGGGGGCGCTGCTCGTGTTCGTTCCCCAGGCCGCCCTTTTCCTCCTGGACGCCGCCACGTTCGCCGTATCCGCTGTAGCCCTCGCTGCCTTGGGCCAGGCCACCCAGGGCGGGACCGGCCCCGTGCCGCCAGCGGACGCCGTGGCGTTGCGCGCTCGCTCCCTGCTGCGCGCCCACCCCGCTACGGCTGCGGCCATCACCGTGCACGGCGCTGGGATTTTCGCCCAAGCCGTGTCCATGGCCATGCCCGCGCTGCTGGCCAGCCAACTCCACGCCGGCGCCGGAGCATACGGGTTGGTACTCGCGGCGACCGGCGCGGGCGCCCTGGTCGGGAACCTCGTCGTGGGCAACACCCGGCTCCCGCGGCAGCTGCCCGTCGCGTACTGCGCCTTGTGGGCGGTGTCCGGCCTGTTCCTCGCCGTCACCGGCGCGGCCGGGAACTTGCCGGTCCTGTTGGCCGTCTCTGCCGCCTCGGGCGCCGTGTCTCCGTTCCTCGGCGTCACTCTGCAGACCCATCTCGCGTCGTTCCCGCCCGCGGCCCGCCGACGGCTGATGTCGCTCGACCTCACCGTGATCCGTGCAGCCGGGACGACATCCATGCTGGTAATCCCGGTCGTGGCAGCGGCCCAACCGGTCGCCGGGTTCTGGGTGGGCGGCCTGGCCACGGTGACCGTGTCGCTCACGGGTGCGGCAATGGCGTGGTGGTGGCCGCGGGACACCGCGACCCTACCCGTCACCGAGACCGCCCCCCAGCTCTCGCGCGACTGAGTACACATCGATGTGCCGTGGCTGATGCGCCGGGTACGGGGCGAGGGTCCACCCGCTGGGGCGGGCCTCAAGGCGCAGCTCGGTCACGCTCGCCATGAGATCCAGCTCGGGCAGATGCGTGTAGCGGCGGGTCACGTGCCGCAGGCGCATCCCTTCCGCGTCCAGTTGCACCTCTTGGGAGCGCAGGGCCTGCGTAACCGGGTCGTGGGCGACGACGGAAACCTTGGCGTAGTCCTGGCCGACGGCCCGGACGAAGATCCCGGACTCCAGCGGCAGCGCGCTGCTGCCCGGTACGGCCGCCTCGATCACCAGCCGTCCACCATCACTCAACGCCCGCGCGCAGCAGTGCAGGCGGGACATCTACCGTTCCCGAGTGGTGAGCAGGTAGCAAGTGCTGGCGACGACGTAGATCAGCGGATTCAGGTTCGGCACGTCGAAAGCCGCCATGTCGGTGATCCGGAGAGTTCCAGCACGTGACCGCCGCCGGCAAGCTTGACCAAGACCTCGGCCACGGGCCCGGCAAGCCCCAGGCTGGCTTCGTTGTAGGACGGCGCCCACTCGTTCCACACGGCGGCCTGATCCTCGAACTCGCCCATGGGCGTCCTCTCTGTGCAGTGGAAGGGCTGCGGCCGGACCCCGTCGAGGGTCCGGCCGCTGCCAGAGGGTTGGAGTCAGGTCAGGCCGCCAGGCGCATCCAGTGTTCGACGGTGATGTTCTCCAGCGGGATGCCGAGTTGCTGGTAGATCCGCTGGTGCATCGTGCCGAACCATGCGTCGCGGCGCTCGTCGAAGAACACCTGGTCGTACCAGGCCACGCCGAGGATCACCGTCCCGCCGCCGTTCGGGTTGTCCCTCTCGGCCTCAAAGTACGTGGCCTGCCAGTCCCAGAGCATCAGCTCCTCGGGGCGCTCGCGCAGCCGCTTGTCCGATTCCTCCAGGGCCGCGATGCAGCGGCGGGCGGTGTCCTCGTCCGGGCAGTAGTAGGTGCACTCGCTGCGTGCGAGAGGTGTCTTGATGCCGCGCCGTGTGGCGTCGGTGTCCTCGCCGTTGAGTACACGGACGCGGGTCGGCGCGCCCTGGTCCAGGAACTCCTTGACAATCGTCGTCACTTGGTTGCTCCTTCTGTCAGATCGGTTGGACTACCAGCCAGTCCCCGAGAGGGGGGAAAGGCTGGGGCTTGAGCCGTCGCGCATGGAGACCGCTCCGGGCGCGACATAGCGGATGTTGAGGCCGACGCGGGCACCGTCTCCGGCGTTCGAGTGCGAGCAGTGCAGGAGGCGTGTGTCCATCAGCAGGCCACTCCCGGCACGGACCGGGACAGCCACGCCCTGGATGCTGTCCCCGACCCGGATCCCGAGGGCGCGGCCTCGGGCTGCCCCTGTGTCGGGCTCAGCCTCGTAGGGGAGATAGCCGGCGCGCTGCGAGCCGGGCACGACGTGGAGGCAGCCAGATTCGGTGTCGGTGTCGGTCAGCGCGACCCAGACGGCGACGGACCGCTCAGGGTCCAACTCCAAGCGGTCATTGATGCCGTCCTGGTGCCAAGGGACCTCGAAGTCGCGACCCGGCCACTTGACGACGAGGAACATGTTCTCCACCGCCACGTTTGGGCCGATCACGTCCCGTACGGCGTTCAGCAGCCTGGCGGCCCGTACGATGGCCTGTGCCCATTCCTGGTCGACGTGGGGGTTGCGCAGGACCTCGGGGGCCGTACCCCGGTGAGCTGCGATGACCTCGGCGGCCCGGGCCCGAGCCCGGGCTGGCGCCGTCCACCCGGCGACGACTCGATACCCAGGCGGCCCCAGCAGTCCGTCTGCTTGCTCTGACGAGGCAGGTTGGGAACGTCCGGTCATCAAGTCCTCCGCAGATCCATGGTTGTGGCCCGTTCCGGCCGTGCGGTGGGGCATTGACACGGTCAGGAGCGGTGTTCGATGAGTCGGCCCGGGTCGCAGTCAGGAGGTGGCGAAGCCGTAGACGAGGACCGCGAGCAGAAACGCGACAGCGAGCACGTAGAGCACCTGAGCGGCCGGCGTGTCGAACGACGGGATGCGCGCTTCCTTCTGCTGGCCGGAGTCACGGTGCACTGAGCGCCACCAGATCAGCCCAGACGCGTTTGCCCCACGGCAACCGGTCGACGCCCCAGGAATGCGCAAGGGCATCGACGATGCCGAGACCTCGCCCGCCGACCTCCTCAGGGGCAGGGGACTTCAGGAAGGGGAGAACACGGCTCCTGTCGAATACAGCGATCTGCACGGCTCGCTCGCCGGTACGTCTTACCGTCACCCGCATCGCAGCCGCCCGAGCGTGCTGGACTGCGTTGGCAACCAACTCCGCCGTGATGACCTCCGCGTCAGGCGCAAGCTCCTGCAGTTCCCACGCCTCGACGGCGCCCCTCACGAGGCGGCGGACCAGCGGTGCAGACTCCATGGCACGCGGCAACACTTCCGTCCGTACCTTGTCGCCGTTCGAGACGTTGAGGGTCCGGGCCATCACGACGCCCCGTCCAATGCCCATCGCTCCTGGCCGAAGCGCGCAAGTTGATCGACGAGATCCGGTGTGCACAAGGCGGCCGGGGAATCCATCGGCACTGCCCAGTAGGACCGCCCGTCCTCATACGTCGTGCGCCTGACGGACGGCACCCCCAACAGCGTGCGCGGCGCCAGGCACTCGGTGCTCTGGTCCCTCCACTGGCGTGCCGTGCTCGGCGGCACAAGGGCGTAGTAGCGGCTCAGTCCGCTCGACGCGATAACCGGACCGCCTTCGAGCGCCTTCGTCAGGAATGCGTCGACGTCAACGGGTTCCTCGCCGCCAGCCGCTGCGTAGACGAAGAAGCCTAGGATGCGGATGGCGGTGAACAGGACACCGCAGCGCAGCAGGGCCTCCATGCCTTCCTGCCACTCCTTGCGCGCGACCGCGACATCCGGCGCAGCACACAGGATCCAGTGCTCCGCCACGAGCGCACGTTCAGCGCCCGTCGTGACGTGAGGCTGCATCCCGCCTGCACAGGACCGCAGAGCCGACTGCCCTAACACCGTCGGGTCAACAGCATGCGGAACGGGGCCCATGAGTGACCGCCTCCCTCTAGGCTCATTCAGGAACGGTCTCAACGGTAGAAATCCGCGCTCGGAACCTGAACTGACCGCGAGTACAGGTGGTTTACTGCGAGCCTCCAAGAATGGACTTCCCATGCGGCCAAGCCCACGACAAACCCTGACCGGCAGTACGGGAACGGCCCCACGCCCCCGAGCGGGCATCATCTCGGGCTATGTCTTCCGGGTAATAAGGGAGCAGCAGGGCTACACGCAGGACGAAGCCGCCGAGCACTTGAAGGTGTCCCAGGACACCATCGCCGGGTGGGAAACCGGCCGGCGCCCGCTCACCGCCGTGCCCGTGGGACAGATGCTGGTGTACCGCCACCGGCTGATGCAGATGGGCACCCCGCCCGCCCTTTTACAGGCACTGGAACGCGCGCTGGAGGCCGACGTTCTGCTTGCGAGTGTGCTCGACGAGGACACCCCTGCCGAGGAGAGCCCACTCGGTGCGATGGTCATGCAGCGGGAACTGGCCGAGGTACTGGTCTGGCCCCTCAACGGCGTCCCGCCGCAACCCCTCCGGGACCTTCCCGCACCGCCTCGCCCGCGCCGCGGCCCGTCAGCGTCCGGGCCAGAGCTCAGCCACACTGAAAGACAGAGGTTCTTCACGCAGATGCGCCGTACAGCAGAGCAGGCGCGCGGTAGCGAACAGTTTCTGCTGCGCCGCCAGGCCCTATACCTATCGGGGTACGGGCACGAGGCGGACACGGCGGACTGGCTCGGGCACCAGCAGCGCACGGAGCGGCCGAATGACTGGCTCACCGGCTGGCTCAACTCCCGCTCCGTCGCGGCAGTCGCCGCACGGCATGGCGACCGAGACCGCATGGCCTACTTCATCGACACCGCGCTCATGGACGACGACGCCGGCGAGGCAGCGAATCTGAACTACTGGGCGTACTGGATCGGAGAGACCAGGCAGCTCGAACTCTCCGACGACTTCATCGCCAACAAGGCCCCCTGGCCCTGGCCGGGGAACAAGCTCCTCACCCACCTCGTCCAGGGCATCGCGCCCGAACACGGCTACGTGGATCTCAACATCCACAGCGTGTGGTCGCTGCTTCAGGTGCGCCCCAATCTGCTGCGATCAGGTGCGGCGGCCCAGGCCCTACGCGACCGACTCCCGATCATGTTGGATAGCGGTGAACTCTCGTCGCGAGCGCGACGAGAACTGCAGAGCATCCGGTACGCGATCCGCCTCTCCGAGGCGTGAGAGGAGCCCGACGGTGTCCGAGGACCTGAGCGCGGTTGCGCGTTTCCTGTACGAGGCAGGGACGCTGAAGAACACCGCACGCACCGGGTGGTGGATGGCCGGCGTACAGCACCCCGAATCGGTCGCTGAGCACTCATGGCGCACCGCCCTCATCGCTACGATCATCGCGAAACTGGAGGGCGCCGACCCGGCTCGGGCCACGTTCCTCGCGGTGTGGCACGACTCGCAGGAGACACGCACCGGGGACGTGAACCACCTCGGCAAGAAGTACGCCGGCGAGGCCGACCCCCGCGACGTCACCGCCGACCAGGTCGCTGGCATGCCCAACGTCTTGGCCGAGGCCGTCACGGACCTCATCGCCGAGTACGAGGCGAAGGAGAGCCCGGAGGCCATCTGCGCCCGCGACGCCGACAAGCTCGAATGCATGATCCAAGGAATCGAGTACAAGGCCCAAGGCTACGAGAACGCCCAGCGATGGATCGACAACAGCCGCGGCCGGATCACCACCAAAAGCGGCCAGGCACTCGCTGACGCCGTCCTGGCAACCGGCTCGCTGGACTGGCTGCGCGCGGCGCTCGGCGAGAAGCAGGGCTGAGGTCAGCTGTAGCCTCGCCGCTTTATGGGTCCCTCGGCAGGCCACAGTCAGAATGGCCTCCACTGGCGTACGGCTTTCAATGGCGGTCAGACACGGCGGAGTTTGTCGATGCTGTCCCGGAAACGGGCCTGTCCAGCGGAGTGGGGTTTCCGTTGGGGGACATCTGGGGCCGTTGAGCGGGGGCGTCGCAGCCCTGGCGCAGTACAGGCCGTGCAAACTGTGACAGTCCGCACGGCCCAGGTTGAACGTCGGGAGGACGGGACCGAGGTGGAGCTCGGTGTCCTCCCGTCGAACCAAAATCGAGGCACGCAAAGTTCCCCGCCGACAAGCTCCAGCAGCTGGCTTCCCTCGGCCTCGACTGGGGGGAGGGGGGTGTGCGGAGATCTTTTCTCCGTGATCACGGGAGTCGTAGGCCTCCGACCGGTCCTCGAGGCGTGCCATTCAGCGAGGTGCAGTCCGGAGTAGTTGGTTGAGGGTAGGGGCGTAGTTCTGTCGTCCCGTCCAGTGGAGGCTGCGTTTGATCAGTTCAACGGCGAGTTCCGCCTCGGGGCTGGGGGCGGACGTTCCGAACTGGAGTGGTGCCTGCTGGGGCGACCGCAACGGCAGGCGGTAGTGCAACGGGATTTCGTTTCGGCCGGAGCGGCTCGGGCCGTAGGACTCCATGTCGATCAGCTGCCCAGGCTCTGTCGGACTGGCAATGCACAGTACGCCCTCTCCTGTCTGGGGTTGGACAGGCAGGAGGTCAGTGGCAGCGAGTTTCATGGCTCGATGGATCTGCAGGGTGTCGATGAGCAGGTCCCGTAGTTCTTCAAGGGTAAGGCGTCGCTGGTCCTTCGGGAGTCGCAGGACGAGGTCTAGCGTCGCGCTGATTCCCGGTTCTTCTGAGACTTCACGCTGCTGCGTGGCGCGGCCGATTTCCAGTTGCAGAGCCAGGGAGAAGCCGGGGCCGGCATCGTTAGAAGTAGCGCAGAGCAGCTTTGCGGCCTCTCTGCCTGTGCCGCCTTCTGCCGTCCAGTTGGGAATGCTGCTCGCCTCCCACGGCGGGGTGCCGAGCAGCGCGGTCAGGGATTGTCTCAGGCCCGCCTGTTCTGCAACTCGGGTGAGGACGTTGATGCGCATCTGGTCGGTGTCGGTAGAGATAGGCGGGCCTGGGCGGTTGCTCAGCTGACGGGGCAGGACGACGGCGCTGCGGATGACGAAGGGCACGATCTCCCCGGCGGATTGTGCAAGGTGATGTGGGGAGTAGTTGGCGAACTGGCTGGGTGCCTCTGGGGTGGGTTCGAAGACGGTGGCTGGTGTGGGCGGCTCGTGGGTGTCAAGGGCCTGGTATACCGCGAGGAAGGCCAAGACCGGATAGTCGTGGGAGTCAGCGGGTAGCTCGCGCTGTCCCGCCGCGTTCTGGGGCAGGCCGGCCAAGGTGGCTTCAGCTTCCGGGAAATGGTGGCGTACCAGGGCCAGCCAACTCTCGGCGGGAAGAAGTTCTGTCAGCTGCCGGTAGCCGGTGCGGGTGAGCGCGCTGACGAAGGAGAGGCGGAGGCTGTCCAAATATAGGGCGAGCAGATGTTGCAGGAGGCTCGCGTCGGCCCGGAGGGCTGCCGTGAGGTGCTGCTGGGCTCGCCGGGGTTGGTGGCGCAGGCACACCCCGTAGGCCATAAGGTCGGTCTGGCCGCCCGGGATGATCAATTGATCCGCTGGCAGGGCGAGCAGCCGCTGGGTGATGTGCCGCCCAAGCTGTCGCGTATGCTCCTGACCGAGAAGGGGCTGCCCTTGCTCAGGGTCGTGGTGTGGTGCCTCGAGCCAGCTGAAGACCGTCGCTGCGAGTTGGGCGGAGGCAACGTCGAGCGCGTCTCGCGCGGCTTCGGGGCGTGTGATGGGGTCTACGGTCCCCAGCAGGCGTCTGACCAAGCTGCCTGTATGCAAGGCGATATCTGTAGTGGTAGTGGGGAGGGTGCTGGCCACGGCCAGGGCCAGGCGCATTGCGGAATCAGCTGGCATCTGGAAGGCGTGCTCAGCGAGCTTTCGAACGGCAAGTCCGGGGTCGTGGGCGTCCAGGAGATCACGCAGCAACGTTGTGTTGCGCGGGGCAGTCGCTTGGATGACGGCGACCGGCGCGCAGCGCCGGGCGCCGCCTCCGCCACCACGTAGCCGCACCGCCGCCGCCCTGCGCTCACCACGAATAAAAGGAGCTGTACGCCGATGACCGTGACGATCCGGCCGGCCGAAAAGAACGACGTCCGACAGCTGGCCGCGCTGATCGAGGAGATCGAACGCTTCTACGGCACCGCGGATGCCGACATCCAGCCGTTCGACGAGCGTCAGGCACAGGTCGAGGAGGCGCTCTTCGGGTCGCCGCCACTGGCATCCTCCCTGGTCGTCGAGGACGAGACGGGCGACATCGTCGGCCTCGCCGCATACTCCTTCCTCTGGCCGGCCGCCGGCTCCTCGTACTCCTTGTTCCTGAAGGAGCTCTACGTCCGCGACAGCCTGCGCCGCCAGGGCATCGGGGCCCAGCTGATGAACGAACTCCGCGACATGGCCACGGCACGCCCCGGTTGCACCCGCCTGGAATGGATGACGGACCGAGTGAACTCGGATGCGCGCACCTTCTACCGATCGCTCGGGTTCGAGGAGGACAACGAGAAGATCGTCTACCGAATCAACACCAGCACGACGTGAGTCTCGGCAACGAGCGGGCCGGATCATCGATGAAGTCTCAGCACACGCCACGGAGTGCCTTGCGTAAGAGCTCGTACAGCCTCAATGAGAACTCTTACTGCGTCGAAGTAGCCGACTCCTCCCATGGGATCGGGGTCCGGGACTCCACGAGCCCCGACGGGCCCGTGCTGCTCTTCGGCATGGCCGACTGGGCGGGCTTCGTCACGGCCGTGGGGGTGGGACAGCTCGGCTCCTGACCGCTCCGGAGTTGTCCAGGTCAGGGTTGTATCCCGTCGTCGGGATACAACCTGCGAGCCCGGCGCCGGCCACCGTGGTAGTAGTCCACCGGTTGCGACTGCGGGAAACACCGCGCGGAGGGCTACACGGCGGTGCGACAAGTGCCAGGCGGCCTGGGGTCGGTACGTAGGCTGCCCCACCACGAAGCAAGAGCACGCGAGTTCGCTGCCCTCCTACCTTGATCGTCAACCCACAGTCAAACGAGCGTAAACGATACGACCTCCACCGAAAAGCGGTGTGCCGCCGAACCATGACTGCAGCGAGGAGGGCTTGGACAGCGAGGTTGTTGACCGCGCGGGGCAGGCCGCAGCTGGTGGTGCCGCGCCCGGCCGTCAGAAGGAGCAATTGTCAAATCCTGTGGATTTGGTCCGCGCGGCCGGACGTCAGTTGGTTCAGAACCGAGTCCGGTCTCACAGGGTGGTGTTCGCCTGCCGCATGGCGGATGAGCTGCTAGCTTCCGCGTCATGGCGAACCAGAGCGACGGCACAGATCTCCGAAGCCGGGTGGCCGATGCCGACAGCGGTGTCCTGTTGTTCGGCATCACGCCGCCCCGCCTGAGCAACACTCCCGAGCGGATCCGGGAGATCACGGCAGCCACCCTGGCACGGTTGGAGTCCCTCGATGTCGACGGTCTGGCGCTGTACGACATCGACGATGAGAGCGACCGTAATCCGGCGCAGCGGCCGTTTCCGTATCTGCCGACCATCGATCCTGCCGTGTACCACGCGGACTATCTCGGCAAGTGGAATCGCCCGGTGGTCGTCTACCGGTGCGTCGGCAAGTACTCGCAGACGGAGCTGGGGACCTGGCTGCGGACGGCTGACGCCGACCGGCTGCTCGGCGTCTTCGTCGGCGCGTCCTCGAAGGGGAAGGCGGTGCGGACCGGCCTGTCCGAGGCGCAGGACCTGTGCCGCAATGTCCGCCCAGACCTGCTGCTCGGTGGCGTGGCCATCACCGAACGCCCCGAGGAGCATCTGCGGCTCGTCGCCAAGCAGGTGGCCGGATGCGCGTACTTCATCTCGCAGGTCATCTACAGCGCCGACGCGGCGAAAAGCATGGTCTCCGACTACTACTACGCCTGCCGGGAGCGGGACCTCGAACCGAGGCCCGTCCTGTTCACGCTCTCGGTGTGCGGCTCGGTGAAGACGCTGGCGTTCCTCCAATGGCTCGGCGTCGACGTCCCGCGCTGGCTGGAGAACTCCCTGCGCCATGCGGACGACACCCTGGCCGAGTCATACCAGCACTGCTTGGCGAACGCCCGGGACCTGATCGCCTTCTGCCGCAAGCTCGGCATGCCGTTCGGCTTCCTCGTGGAGAGCGTGTCCATCCGCAAGGTCGAGATCGACGCCTCGGTCGCCCTGGCCCACGAGCTCAGCAGGCTGCTCGGACGAGGTACGCCCTCGGTGTGAAGCCGGCACGAACGTGCGGCTGTCGGATCCCGGGATCGGGACGCGGCTCAGGCCACGCTGGCGTCCTCCCGTTCGACAAGGACGCCGCGCTTGAAGCGGGCTCCGGCTCGCACGAGGGCGACCAGGTGCGGCGCATTGACCGCGCGCCAGCGTTCCTGGGCGGACTCGATCAGCTTGAACGTCATCGCCAGAGCGGCCGACCGCGACCCGGCGCCGCGGGTGACCTTGGTGCGGAGCCGCACAGTGGAGAAGGTCGACTCGATCGGGTTCGTGGTAGGCAGGTGGATCCAGTGCTCGGCCGGGTAGTCGTAGAACGCCAGCAGCACGTCCTCGTCGTCGACGACCTTCGCCACGGACTTGGGGAACTTCGCGCCATACCGCTTCGCGAACGCCTTGACGGCGCCCCTGGCCTGGTCTTTGTCCTCGGCATTGTAGATGTCTGCGATCGCGAAGCGCCCTCACCCGCCCGACTCAGGTCGATACGCTTTCATCACAAATTCACGCGACCGTTTTCACATCCGGAGAGTTGGCGTCTACATGCACACGCACGCCCTGGACATACAGCTCCAATCAGGCCACCTCGCCCCACGGCCGACTGCGCTTGACCTGACCGAGCGAAGACCGGCTCCCGCGCGACGCCATCCGCGGCGGCACGCCCCAACCGAGCCAGCAGCTCCTCCACCGCAACCTTCAAGCCGGACACTCCCATCCCACCGGCGGTTCAGCCCTGGACGCCACCTACCCTCGCTAGTTCACAGTGACATTGGGGATGGTGTGTTGACGATGCCAACGGATAACATCTCTACCAGATGTAAGTTACATCGTGTACCGTAACGACTGCCTTACTGTCTGTTCTGACACGATGGGCCGTGCGGCAGCAGATCAGGGGGCGCGTTCCGGTTCGGAGCCGCGAGAACGCGAATAGTAGGTAGAGGAGCGCCAGTGAGTCACGAGCTCGTCGACGGCAGATTCCGCATCGGGCGCGTCATCGGCAGGGGCAACATGGGGGAGGTCCACCAGGCCGAGGACCTGGACGCTCCCGAGGGCTCGCCCGAGCGCACCGTCGCCGTGAAGACGATCCTGCGTCGCCGCACCGGAGGCCGGATCGACACCGGCGGCGACAACAAAGCCGTGGAGCGCTTCGCCCGCGAAGTCGGCATCATGCGCCTGCTGGAGCACCCCAACCTCACCCGGCTCGTCGCGGGCGGCATCGCCGCGGACTGCGACGATCTGCCCTACCTGGCGATGGAATTCCTGGACGGCGAGTCGCTGCGCGACCTCATCGAGGAGGAGTCCCAGCTCCCGGTCGCGTGGGTCGCCGCCATCGGCGCGCAGATCGCCGCCGGCCTCGCCGCAGCGCACGCGAAGGGCGTGGTCCACCGAGACCTGAAGCCCGCCAACGTCATGCTCACGCGGGGCGGCACGGTCAAGGTGCTCGACTTCGGCATGGGCAGCATCGTCGACGACCCGGACCAGACCCGCCTGACCAGCACGGGCGTCAGTGTGGGCACGGCCCGCTACATGGCACCGGAGCAGTGCCAGGCCAAGCAGGTTACGCAGGCCGCAGACCTGTACGCGCTGGGCTGCGTGCTGTACGAAATGCTGGTCGGCGTCCCTCCATTCACGAGCGAGTCCGCGTACGAGCTCGCCGAGCGGCATGTCCACCAGGAGCCCAGCCCCGTCCGCGCGATCCGCAGCGAGGTGCCCGCCGAGCTTGCCCGTCTCGTCGACCGGCTGCTGGCCAAGGACCCGGCGAACCGCCCGGCCGACGCCGTGACCGTGCGGGACGCCTTGCTCCCCCTCGCCGTATCGGCGGACGACACCAGCCTGGTCCCCGCGTGGAGCGAGCGGGACCCACTACTCTCCCTGCACGAGGCCACCCCGGCCCCGGTGACCACCCCGCCACAGCAGCCCGCCCCGGGGATCGGCTCCGGCGCCGGCATGGACGTCTTTGGTGTCCACCAGGCACTGATCCGCGACTACCGCTCCTTCACAGAGGGCGGCACCGTCATCCGTGACGAGCGCATCAAGTCGTACGTCGAGAAGGACCTCAACGACAAGTCCCAGTGGCCGAACCCCTGGCTGTCGCTCAACCCGTTCTTCCAGGGCGGCGGCACGGTGGTCGAACTCGCCCAGCAGAAGGTGCTGCACCCCGAGTGCGCCCGCATCTTCCAGGCGAAGAAGACCGAGGGCGGCACCGTCTGCGACGGCCGGCCGCTGCTCCTGCACCGGCACCAGCGCGACGCCATCGATGCCGCAGCCTCCGGGGCGTCGTACGTCCTGACGACCGGGACCGGCTCCGGCAAGTCTCTCTCCTACATCGTCCCCATCGTGAACAAGGTGCTGCACGAACGCGACGAGGAAGGCCCGGACGCTCCGAAGCGCGTGCGGGCGATCATCGTGTATCCGATGAACGCGCTCGCCAACAGTCAGTTGCGGGAGCTGGAGAAGTTCCTGCGCGACGGCTACGGCGTGGGCCGCGAGCCGGTCACCTTCGCCCGCTACACGGGCCAGGAGGACGACGAGAAGCGCAAGGAGATCCGGGACAACCCGCCGGACATCCTGCTCACCAACTACGTGATGCTCGAACTGATGCTGACCCGCCCGGCGGACCGGGCGAGCCTCATCAGGATGGCGCGGGGCCTGGAGTTCCTCGTCTTCGACGAACTGCACACCTACCGCGGCCGCCAGGGCGCCGACGTCGCGTTGCTGATCCGCCGGGTCCGCGAGGCCTGCCAGGCGGAGGACCTGCAGTGCATCGGGACGTCGGCCACCATGTCGACGGAGGGCACGCTGGAGGACCAGCGGCAGGTGGTCGCCGGTGTGGCGAGCACGCTGTTCGGCACGACGGTCCGTCCCGAGCACATCATCGGCGAGACCCTAATCCGGGCGACCGGCGAGGCGCCCGACACCGTACCGGCCGAACGCCTCACGTCCCCCGCCCCGCGCGCCTACGACGACCTCGCGCGCGACCCGCTGGCCCGCTGGATCGAGGATCGCTTCGGCCTTGTCGAGGACGACGCCACGGGCCGCCTGGTACGCCGGCCGCCCACGCAGATCGAGGTCGCGGCGCGCGAGTTGCACGAGACGTCGGGCGTCGACGAGGAGAGTTGCGCGAAGGCGATCCGCGCCACCCTGGAGGCCGGCTCGCAGGCACTCAACCCGCGCAACGAACGGCCGTTGTTCGCGTTCCGCCTGCACCAGTTCCTCTCCAAGGGCGACACGGTCTACGTCACTCTGGAGAACAAGTCCACCCGCCACCTGACCCGCTCCTACCAGCTCGAGCAGCCGGGCAGCGGCGGCAAGTCGCTGATACCGCTGGCCTTCTGCCGGGAGTGCGGCCAGGAGTACCTGACGGTGTGGCGTACGGAGAAGGACGGCGAGGTCCGCTACGAGGCCCGCCGCGACACCTCGGCCACCGGCGGCCGACAGGGCGACGGCTACCTCTACATCGACCACGAGCGCGAGTGGCCGTCCAATGTGCAGTACGCGGTGGACGACCGCCGACTTCCGGAATCCTGGCTGGAGTTGGATGACAAGGGCCAGGAGGTCGTCAAGCGGGCCTACCGCGACCGGGTGCCGAAGGCCGTCACCGTCGACCCGTTCGGCCGCGAGGGCCTGGGCGAGCTGAAGGCGGCGTTCATCCCGTCGCCCTTCCTGTTCTGCCTGCACTGCGGTGTGGCCTACGAGCAGACGCGCGGCCGGGACTTCGCCAAGCTGGCGACGCTGGACCAGGAGGGCCGCTCCTCTGCGACCTCGCTCGTTTCGGCGTCGATCGTCCGCTCGCTGAAGTCGGTGCCCGAGGAAGCCCTCGACAAGAGGGCGCGCAAGCTCCTCACCTTCGTCGACAACCGCCAGGACGCCTCCCTCCAGGCCGGCCACTTCAACGACTTCGTGCAGATCACCCAGTTGCGCGGGGCGCTGTACCGGGCGGCGCTGGACTCCGGCGAGGACGGTCTGCACCACGAGGAGCTGGCCTCGGCGGTGACCAACACGCTCGCCGTCTCCCCCGCCGACTACACCGGCGAGGCGGACCTGCCGCCGTCGCTGGCCCGCAACGCGGCCCGCACACTGCGGGACGTGATCGCCTTCCGCCTCTACCTCGACCTCGAACGCGGCTGGCGCATCACCATGCCCAACCTGGAGCAGACGGGTCTGCTGGAGATCGACTACGAGGACCTGGACTGGGTCGCCGCCAAGCAGGACCGCTGGGAGGGCACGCACCAGGCGCTGCGGGACGCCGACCCGGCGCTGCGGGCTGAGATCACGAAGGCCCTGCTGGACGAGATGCGCCGCTCCCTCGCCATCGACGTGTCGTACTTCCGCGACGACACCTTCGACTCCCTCCAGCGTGCAAGCGAGGAGCGGCTGGTCGACCCGTGGGTGCTCTCCTCCGCCGACAAGCCCCGGGTGGGCACCGCCTATCCCTACCCCTCCCGGCCCGGCACGGACCGTTCGAGTCTGTTCCTGTCGGCGCGCGGCAAGTTCGGCAAGTACCTGCGCCGCGCGGACCGTACCTTCCGCGACCTGGACAAGGACGACCTCCAGCTGATCATCGCCGAGCTGCTGAAGGTGCTGACCAAGGCGGGCCTGGTCAAGGAAGTGGAGGTCGCCCCGCAGCGTGCCGGGCGCTACCGCAGGTCGTCGTCCGCCGTCACGACCGGCTACCGGGTGGCCGCCCAGTCGCTCGTCTGGCGCGCCGGCAAGGGCGAGTCCGGCGCGCACGACCCCCTGACCCGCACCTACCAGAGCGGTGACGGCCCGCGCATCAACACGTTCTTCCTCAAGCTGTACCGGGAGACGGCCGACGCGCTGTCGGGCCTGTACGCCCGCGAGCACACCGCCCAGGTGTCGCCCGAGGACCGCGAGGCTCGTGAAAAGGCCTTCCGCAACGCCGAGCTGAAGCTGCTGTACTGCTCCCCCACGATGGAGCTGGGCGTCGACATCTCCGAGCTCAACGCGGTGATGATGCGCAACGTGCCGCCCACGCCCGCCAACTACGCCCAGCGCTCGGGCCGCGCGGGCCGCAGCGGCCAGCCCGCCCTGGTGACGACGTACTGCGCGACGGGCAACAGCCACGACCAGTACTACTTCCGCCAACCCTGGCGCATGGTGGCGGGCGCGGTGGCCCCGCCGCGTCTGGACCTGGCCAACGAGGACCTGGTCCTCTCCCACCTCCAGGGCATCTGGATCGCCGAGGCCGGCCTGCGCCTGGGCCGGGCCATCCCCGAGGTGCTCGACGTGTCGTACCCGGACACCGGCGACCGCCCGGACCCGGCCCTGCACCTGCTGCCGGACATCCGCGACGCGGCCCACGACGACGGTGCCCAGCGACGCACGGTCAACGCGGCACTGCGCGTCCTCGGACCGCTGTTCAAGGACTTCGCGGACACCACGTGGTGGCACGACGACTGGATCGACGACAAGGTACGGACGGTCGCCGAGCGCTTCGACCGCGCCTTCGACCGCTGGCGCAGCCTGTTCCGCGCCGCGCTGGACGACCAGTACGTCCAGAACAAGCGCCGCCTGGACTACAGCCTCACCGAGGGCGACCGCAACCGCGCCAACGCCCGCCGCCGCGAGGCCGAGACACAACTGAATCTTCTGATGAACGAGAGCGTCGACAGCAAGTCGGTCCTCTCCGACTTCAACCCCTACCGCTACCTGGCCTCCGAAGGCTTCCTGCCCGGCTACAGCTTCCCGCGCCTGCCGCTGGCCGCCTACATCCCGACGATCGGCCGCCGTCGCGGCGACGGCGACTACCTCCAGCGCCCCCGCTTCCTCGCGATCCGCGAGTTCGGCCCCGGTTCGCTGATCTACCACGAGGGCGCCCGCTACCAGGTGACCCGCATCCAGCTGCCCCCGGACTCCTCCGGCGAGCTGACCACGGGCGAGGCCCGCCGCTGCGCGAACTGCGGCTACCACCACGAGCCCAAGGAGCGCGAGGACCGCTGCGGCTTCTGCGGCGAGACGCTGGGCGCCGCGACCTACGGCCTGCTGCACCTGCACACCGTCTACACCACCCGCCGGGAACGGATCTCCTCGGACGAGGAGGAACGGCGCCGGGCCGGTTTCCGGCTGGAGACCTCGTACCGCTTCCACGACCACGGCATCCGCAAGGGCCGCCTCAACGCGACGATCGCCGACCCGAACGGCCGGCTGGCGCAGATCACCTACGGCGACTCCGCCACCGTCCGCATCACCAACACCGGCCGGGTACGGGCCCGTACGGACGAACCGCCGGGCTACTGGCTGGACCTGGCCGACGGCCGCTGGATGAACGACAAGGATGCGGCCGAGGCGTCCGGCGATTCCAGCGAGCTGCCGCGGGTCGACGCGGACGGCAACGAGCGGCGCCGCAAGAAGCGGGTCATCCCGTTCGTCGAGGACCGCCGCAACATCCTCGTGGTCACCCTCGACGAGGCGCTGCCCGAGCCAATCGCGCTCACGCTGATGTACGCGCTGGAGCGGGGCATCGAGGCCGCCTTCGAACTGGAGGACGCCGAGCTGTCCAGTGAGCTGCTGCCGCCGGACGACGGCCCGAGGCGCCGCATCCTCTTCATGGAGGCCGCCGAGGGCGGCGCCGGCGTGCTGCGCCGCCTCCAGGCCGAGGACGACGCCCTCGCCAGGGCGGCGGCCCGCGCGTTGGAGATCTGCCACTTCTCCGAGGACGGCAAGGACGAGGGCGGCGAGGAGCACCGCCCGGGCCGGGCCTGCGCGCGCGGCTGCTACGAGTGCCTGCTCACGTACGGCAACCAGCTCGACCACGCCCAGATCAACCGGCACACGGTGGCGGCCCTGCTGGTGCGGTTCGCGTCGGCGGTGGCGAGCCGTGAGGCGCGGGGCGAGTCCCGGTCGGAGCAGTTCCGGCGACTGGTGGCCGAAACACCCGCCGATCCCACGCCGGTTGAGGCGACGGCGTCCGAACTAGCTGCGCAGGGCGACTTCCTGGGCTGGGTAAAGGCGTGCGGGCTGCGCCTCCCGGACGAGAAGGACGTCTTCCTGAGGGAGGCGAACGCGGCACCGGACTTCGTGTACCGGCTGCCGGGCGCCAACGTCGCCGTGTTCGTCGACGGCCCCTCGGACACGGAGGAGAGCGCGCTGCGTGACGCCGACGCGGAGGAGCGCCTCTTCGACGCCACCTGGGACGTCGTCCGCTTCCCGCACGGCGCCGACTGGGCTGCCGTCGCCGCCGCCCATTCCCGCTACTTCGGCTCACCCGCCAAGACCAACTGACGCACCGTCGGACGAAGAGGATTTGACGATCGATATGGCATTCACGTTCTCCGCCGGATCCCTGGTGAAGGCCCGTGGCCGCGAGTGGGTGGTGCTCCCCGAGAGCGAGCCCGACCTGCTCGTCCTGCGCCCGCTGGGCGGCTCGGACGACGACATCGCGGCGGTGTTCCCGTTCGAGCCGGTGGAGGAGGCCCGTTTCGCGCCGCCGGAGCCGACCGACCTCGGCGACCAGCGGGCGGCAGGGCTGCTGCGTACGGCGCTGCGGGTCGGCTTCCGCTCCGGTGCGGGCCCGTTCCGCTCGCTTGCCGGGATCGCGGTGGAGCCGCGCGCCTACCAGCTCGTACCGCTGCTGATGGCCCTGCGCCAGAGGACGGTCCGCATGTTGATCTCGGACGACGTCGGTATCGGCAAGACGATCGAGGCGGGCCTGATCGCGAGCGAGATGCTGGCGCAGGGCGAGGCGAGTGGCCTGGCGGTGCTCTGCTCCCCGGCCCTGGCCGAACAGTGGCAGCAGGAGCTGCGCGGCAAGTTCGGCATCGACGCGGAGCTGGTGCTGGCGTCGACCGTGTCACGGCTGGAGCGCGGCCTGGACCTCGGCCAGTCCCTCTTCGACAAGTACCCGAACGTCATCGTCTCGACGGACTTCATCAAGTCCCCGCGCCACCGCGACGACTTCGTGCGCCACTGCCCCGACCTGGTGATCGTCGACGAGGCGCACACGTGCGTGGCGGCCGACGACACGTCGACGAGCGCGCAGAGCCAGCTGCGGTACGAGCTGCTGCGCCGGGTGGCGGAGGACGCGGAACGGCACCTGCTGCTGGTCACGGCGACCCCGCACAGCGGCAAGGAGTCGGCGTTCCGGAACCTGCTCGGGCTGGTCAAGCCGGAGCTGGCGCACGTGAACCTGGAGTCGGAGGCGGGCAGGAAGCTGCTCGCCCAGCACTTCGTGGCCCGCAAGCGGGCGGACGTACGCCAGTACCTGACGAAGGAGGACGGCCTCGCGGACGACTCGCTCGCCGAGCGCACCGCGTTCCCCTCGGACCGCTTCTTCAAGGACGAGACGTACAAGCTGTCCCCCGAGTACCGGGCCCTGCTGGACGACGCGATCGCGTACGCGAGTGAGCGTGTGGAGGAGGCGGGCGGCCAGGGCAAGCGGGAGGCGCGGATCGCCTGGTGGTCGGCGATCGCGCTGCTGCGCTCGCTGGTGTCGTCGCCGAGGGCGGCGGCCCAGACCCTGACGACGCGCTCGGCGGCGACCATCGCGGCTTCGGCGGAGGAGGCCGACAAGCTCGGCGCCCCGCTGAACAGCGACGCGGCGGACAGCGACGCCATGGAGGGCATGGACGTGGCGCCGGGCGCGGAGACGACGGCAGGCTCCCCCCTGGTCGAACTGGCGGAGCTGGCATCGCAGTTGGAGGGCCCGGAGAAGGACCTCAAGCTGAAGGCGCTGATCAAGCACCTCAAGGCGCTGCTGGCGGACGGCTACAACCCGATCGTCTTCTGCCGCTACATCCCGACGGCGAAGTACCTGGCCGAGCATCTGGCGAACGACCCGGAGACGAAGAAGCGCGGCCCGCTGGGCGCGAAGACGGTGGTCAAGGCGGTGACGGGCGAACTGTCTCCGCAGCAACGCATCGAGCGCATCGAGGAGTTGGCCACGGAGGCCGGCGAGGACGCGGCGGCCCGCCGGGTCCTGATCGCGACGGACTGCCTGTCGGAGGGCGTCAACCTCCAGCACTACTTCGACGCCGTCGTCCACTACGACCTCGCCTGGAACCCCACCCGCCACGACCAGCGCGAGGGCCGCGTCGACCGCTACGGCCAGCGCCGCGACGAGGTCCGCGTCATCACGCTCTACGGCGACGACAACGGCATCGACGGCAAGGTCCTGGAGGTGCTCATCAAGAAGCACCGCCAGATCAAGAAGGACCTCGGCATCTCGGTCTCCGTCCCGGACGAGCTGTCGACTGGCGTGACCGACGCCATCGTGGAGTGGCTGCTGATGCGCGGCCGGGAGAACGAGGACGCCCTCTTCAGCGCGGACGCGTTCAAGGTGAGCACCGAGAAGCTGGACAGCGACTGGAACTCGGCGGCGGAGCGCGAGCGGGCGTCCCGTTCCCGTTTCGCGCAGCGCTCGATCCACCCGGAGGAAGTGGCCCGAGAGGTCGCCTCGATCCGGGAGGCGCTGGGCGGAGCGGGCGAGATCAGGACGTTCGTACGGGAGTCACTGGGCGCCCTGAACGCGGTGCTGCGCGGCGCCGACGGCGAGTCCGGGGACTTCACGGCCCAGGTGGGCGGCACACCGGCGGGTCTGCGGGACGCGCTCGCGCCGGTGGTGGGCGCGGAGGTCGTCGAGAAGGACCGGGAGATCCCGTTCCGCAGCGATCCGGCGGTGGCGCGGGGCGAGGCAGCCCTGGTTCGTACGGACCCGGTGGTGGGCGCGCTGGCGTCGCACCTACTCAACGCCGCGCTGGACACGCAGGCGGAGGGTGCGCGCCCGGCGCGTCGGTGCGGTGTCATTACGACGGACGCGGTGACTACGAGGACGACGCTGCTGCTGGTCCGGTACCGCTTCCACCTCACGCTGCCGTCGCGGAGTGGTGAGCGGCAGTTGGTGGCGGAGGACGCGCGGCTGCTGGCCTTCGAGGGCGCGCCGAGGAGTGCGGTGTGGCTGCCGCCGGAGCGGGCGGTGGGCCTGCTGGATGCGACGGCGTCGGGCAACACGGACCCGCACTTCGGGGAGCGGACGATGACGCGAATCCTGGACCAGCTTCCGGATGTGAACGCCCACTTGGAGACGTACGGCGACGAGCTGGCGGCGGAGCTGGACGCGGCCCACCGCCGGGTGCGGGCGGCGTCCGGCGAGATCGTCCGGGGTCTGTCGGTGACGGCCCAGAAGCCGGCCGACATCCTCGGTGCCTACGTCTACCTGCCCGCCACCGCTTCCGTCCCTGCTGGAGTGTCCGCCTGATGTCCGCCACCACTCGCAACCAGGTGTTCACCGCCGTCCACACGGTGGGCGGTCTGCTGCCGGCCGACATGCTGGTACGGATCTCCGAGGGCAAGGTCACCAAGGACCTCAAGGGCATCGCCCCCGCCGACTACCGCATCCCCGGTTCCCGTTCCGTGCGGGACGAGGCAGAGCGGCACTGGGACAACCTCAAGTCGCTCTGGCGCGAGCTGCGCGAGAAGCTGCCCGCCGCCCCGGAGGCGTCCGTGCCGCCCGACAGCACCGGTTACGCCCAGGCCAACTGGGTGGAGCCGCTGTTCGAGGCGCTCGGCTTCGGTCACCTCACCGCGGTCGGCGCGACGGGCATCGCAGCGGACGATGGCACGAAGACGTTCCCTGTCAGCCACCGCCGCGACGACACCCTCGTCCACGTCACCGCCTGGAACACCTCGCTCAACAAGCACCAGGGCGCAGGCTCCCCCGCCCCGCAGTCCCTGCTCCAGGAGGCCCTCAACCGCACCGACGCCCACCTGTGGGCCCTGCTCACCAACGGCCGCCAGCTGCGACTGCTTCGCGACTCCAACGCGCTGGCCACGGCTTCGTACGTCGAGTTCGACCTGGAAGCGATCTTCGACGGTGAGCTGTTCAGCGAGTTCGTGATCCTGTACCGCCTGCTGCACGCCTCTCGGTTCGAGGCCCGTGACGGCGGCACCCAGTGGACGTGCTGGCTGGAGGTGTGGCGGGACGCCGCGCTGCGCCTGGGCGCCCGTTTCCTCGACGACATCGGGGAGGGCGTACGCCTCGCGATCAGGGAGCTGGGCACGGGCTTCCTCCGGCACCCCGCCAACACGGCCCTTCGCGAGAACTTCGACCGCCACACCTACCACGCGGCGCTGCTCCGCCTGGTCTACCGCCTGCTGTTCGTCTTCGTCGCCGAGGACCGCGACGCCCTCCACCCGCCGACCGCGACCCAGGAGGCCCGCGACCGCTACGCCAAGTACTTCTCGACGGCCCGGCTCCGCGAACAGTCCCGCCGCCGCCGGGGCACCTCGCACGCGGACCGCTGGGAGGCCCTCCGCCTGGTCCTTTCCGCCCTGGGCGACGAGGCTGGCCGTCCGGAGCTGGGCCTCCCCGGACTCGGCGGCCTCTTCGACGCCACGGAGGCCGACGAGCCGCTGCGCGGCCTCACCCTCTCGAACGAGCACCTCATGGCCGCCATACGGCACCTCGCGGTCGTCCGCGACACCGAGGCCAAGCGCTGGCGGACCGTCGACTACCGCACCCTGGACGCCGAGGAACTCGGCGCCATCTACGAGTCGCTGCTCGCCCTCGTCCCCGAGTACAGCGCGACCGACCGCACCTTCGAACTCGCGATCCGCGCGGGCAACGACCGCAAGAAGACCGGCTCCTACTACACCCCGAGCTCGCTGGTCGACGTGCTGCTCGACTCCACGCTCGACCCGGTGATCGACGAGGCGCAGCAGCGCGGTGAGCGGGCGGCTGCCAAGGCGGGACGGTCCGACGCCCGGGGAGACATCGTCTCCGAACTGCTGTCGCTGACCGTGTGCGACCCCGCCTGCGGCTCCGGCCACTTCCTGGTCGCCGCCGCCCGTCGTATCGCCAAGCGGGTGGCGGCGGTACGGGAGCGCACGCCCGAGCCCCCGCCGGAGAGCGTCCGGCACGCGCTGCACGAGGTCATCGCCCGCTGCGTGTACGGCGTGGACCTGAACCCGATGGCCGTCGAACTGGCCAAGGTGTCGCTGTGGATGGAGGCGCTAGAGCCGGGGAAGGCGCTGGGTTTCCTGGACGCCCATGTGAAGCTGGGCAACGGCCTCATCGGGGCCACGCCCGCGCTGCTTCGGGGCGGGATTCCGGAGCAGGCGTTCAAGGTCGTCGAGGGTGACGACAAGACGGTGGCCAACGACTGGCTCAAGCGCAACAAGCTGGAGCACGAGGGCGTCTACACGCTGGACGCGGCCCTCGACGACCAGGTGAGCGTCACCAACGACACGTTCGCGGCCGAGTTGCGTGACGTCGTGGAGAAGGACGACGACCCCACGGCGAAGCTGGGCCGGGTGCGGGCGCTCGCCGAGCGGTACCGGACGTGGCAGGAGTCCCCCGCGTACCTCAACGCCCTGCACATCGCGGATGCGTGGTGTGCCGCGTTCATGTGGGAGAAGACGGAGGACGCGCCCGCGCCGGTGACACAGCGCGTCTTCCTGTCGCTGCAGAGTGCGGAGAGCGAGGGTGCGCTGCAGGAGACCCACCAGGAGATCGTGCGGCTCAGCCGGGAGTACCGGTTCTTCCACTGGCATCTGGAGTTTCCGGATGTGTTCAGCGTGCCTGACGATTCGTCGGCGGTTGTAGGGGTTGATCCGGTTACGGGGTGGGCCGGGGGGTTCGATTGCGTGTTGGGGAATCCGCCGTGGGACAGGGTCGACTTCAAGGACCAGGAGTATTTCAGCGTGGTGGAGCCATCCATCGCGGAGATTTCTGGTGCCGCACGACGCACGGCGATCATCGAATGGGCTGAGCAGAATCCTGATGAGGGTACCCGCTACTACAAGGATCGACGCCGAGTAAAGTCGTCATTCCTTTTCCTGGGCTCGTCGGGCGCATATCCGCAACTCCGCAAAGGACTGTCCATCAAGGGCGTCAACTCCTTGCAGACGGACCAACTGTTCACTGAGCGGTTCGCATCCATCATCGCACCTGAAGGACGCTGTGGCGCGATCGTACCCACGCAGATCGCCACAGGCGCCAGTGCACAGTTCCTCTTCCGGGACCTTACTCAGCGCGGTTCCGTCTCCCACTTGTTCGACTTCGAGAACGGCAAGCGGGAAAAGCTCTTCCCCGCAGTGCATGCAGGGTACCCATTCTCCCTGATCTCACTCACAGGTCGGGGATTGACGGTGGACGCAGCACGGTTTGCCTTCGCTCTCGGCCACCCTGACGAACTCGCCGACGACAATGCTGTGTTCACCCTGACTCCCGAGGAAATCAAGCTCATCAATCCGAACTCCGGCACTCTGCCAGTGTTCCAGACTCGCCGGGACGCAGACCTCACAGCATCCATTCAGCGCCGCCTCCCAGTACTTGTCGACGAGACGCGAACAAGCGGCAATCCTTGGGGGATCACCTTCAAACGGCATTTCGATCTGACCGACGACTCCGACCTATTTCGCGGACCCGTAACGCTGGAAGCAGAAGGCTGGGAGCTGAAGCAGAACACATTCGTTCGAGGTAAGGAGCGAATGCTGCCGGTGTACGAGGGCAAGATGGTGGACCTCTTCAACCCACGCGCTGCCGACGTAGTGAAGAGCCCGACGGCAGTGAACCGTCAGAACCAGCCGCGCTACCTGACGAAGACCGACCTTCGCGACCCAAACCGCCTAGCCATGCCACTCAACTGGATCGCCGAGACCGGCCGCATCCGGACCACGCGCAAGGGCAAGGAGGTGGCTGTCCCAGGCGTCGACCTTCGCTTGGAGGAGGTGAAGTGGAAGCGTGGATGGCTGGCTGGTTGGTGCGATGTGACCGCTGCAACCAACGAGCGCACGGCGATCCCGACGTTCCTACCCAAGGCCGCAGTGGGAAACACCATCCC
This sequence comes from Streptomyces sp. NPDC001848, assembly GCF_042891915.1. Taxonomy (NCBI): domain Bacteria; kingdom Bacillati; phylum Actinomycetota; class Actinomycetes; order Kitasatosporales; family Streptomycetaceae; genus Streptomyces; species Streptomyces sp. NPDC001848. Next base: position 41,241 of record NZ_JBIATP010000015.1, read on the forward strand.
ATTGATGCTTCCTGACAAGCCCGCCGAGCTGACAGCCGCCATGATTGCTGCACAGAGTTCTCTGGTCTTCGACTTTGTGGCCCGTCAGAAGACCAGCGGAATCCACCTCGGCTTGATGACCTGGAAACAGCTCCCAGTTCCCCACCCAGACGATCTCGCCCGCCACACGTCATTCCTGACACCTCGAAACCTTGAGCTCTTTTACACCGCCTGGGACATGAAGCCTCTCGCCCGGGACATGGGCGACACCGGCTCCCCCTTCATTTGGAACGAAACCCGCCGCACCCAGCTCCGCGCCGAACTGGACGCGTACTTCCTCCACCTCTACGGAGTGAACCGCGAGGACGCCGACTACATCCTGGAGTCCTTCCAGACCGAGAACGGCGGCCTCAAGAACAACGAGATCGCCAAGTACGGCGAGTACCGCACCAAGCGCCTGGTCCTCGCCGAGTACGACCGAATGGCCTCGGCCGGACTCACCATGGAGAACCCCCTCGTGGACGGCGAGACCTACACGTCCACGCTCACTCCACCCCCAGGCCACGGCCCCCGCCACGAGGGAGCCGGAGAGTGACGAGTCCGCCGCCGGCCGGCGGGCCGGGGCAGCCGGTGTCGGGGGCGCGGGCCGAGGCGGTCGCACGGGAGCGGGAGCGGCTGAGGGCGCTCAGAGAGCGCCGGGAGGCGCAGAGCGCGGATGCGGGGGTCGACGGGTTCACCGTACGCAGGTGGCGGAAGGTGGGAGTGTTCGGAGCGCAGGCGGTACTGCAGGCTCACGCTCTGCTTCAACAGCTCGCCTCCCTCACACAGGACGCAGCGCACGACGCCCTGGCCGACGCCCTGCGCAACGAACCGGACGACCGGCTACTGCCTGCTGTGCCGACCGTCCTCCAACGGGCCGACCCCGCCACAGTCGCCGCGACGCTCACGGCGATCCACGCGGGCGGCTTCCTGTGGCTGTCCGAGGTTGGGGAGCAACGGCTCACCGCACTGGCAGTGGGCGACGACACGCTCGCCGTCTCTGGGAGCGAGGACCCCTACGGGGCTTTCGCCCTCCTCAATGCGTTTGCGACGGATGGTACGGCCGTCTTCCCCCCTCGGATGCTGCCGCGTGTGCTTCCCTGGATACCGCTGAGCGTCCTCGACGACCTCATCGACGCCGGGGTGGTCGGCCCCGAGCACCAGCCCTGGCAGTACCGGGCCATGGAGACAGAGCATGCGTACCTCATAGCCCGGCTGGTACCCGAGCAGGTGACCACCGAGCAGGCAGCTGCACTGGAGTGGACGGCCCCGCAGCGGCGACGCGCGTTCCTCGCCGGTGGCGAGCCCCTGCCCTCCGTCGGCGACGTCTACGACCTCTTGGAGCGAGTTGCCGACGGTGACGCCTCGGTGGTGAAGGAACTCGAAGGGATGCTGCCCCGCGATCTGGTGCTCCGGCTGCGCCGGCTCCTGGACGGGGTCGATGTCGGCAACTGGGACCGTGACCTTTGGGAAGACAGGGGGTTGTGGCGACTCATTTTCTCTCTGTGGGAGCCCAAGGCAGCCGTCAACCCGTCGCGTTCGCCCCTGCATGCGCTCATGGCCCTGCGTCAGGCCTACGACCTGCTGTGCCTGAACGACCTCACCCGTGCGTCGTCCCAGATAGACAAGCTGGTGTCGTTCGAGACCGTTGGCCCGGCCTACCGAGCCGAGGCCCTCAACTTCCATGCGTACACGCTGTTACTCCGGGAGGAACTGAACGCGGCGGCCGTCGTCCTGAAGGGGATCAGTGGATCGCATGAGCTGGCCGAGTCCAACCTCCGCATGGTCGAGCAGCGTCGGGCGGTTCCCCGTAATGACAGACCTGCAGCGTCCAACCCCTATCTGGATCTCGGGCTGCCGCACGGCGCGCCGAGCTGGGAGAGCCGGTACCGGGACCTCCGCAGGGAGCATGTGCACGACGTGGACATGAGCGCGCGGCTCAACAGCGCGATGAAACGCATCAGAGACGCCGAGCGCGACGAGGACTGGTCCGGCTTCTTCGTGCTGCCGCTCGACCTGGACGTGTTCGAGCTTCCGGACGAGGTGCCCGTCACGCTGGTCCCGCCTTTGACCCCGCTGACCAGGCGAACGACGCCTCGCTCCCCCGACAGTCTGGCGCTCGTACGGCAGCGGGCGGTGGCGGATCTGCTGCCCCACCTGCTCAACGCGCCCCGGCGCCCCGATCGCAACGCAAGGATGCACACACAGTGAAAAAGGTGCCCCGCAGCCAGCGGAAGACCACGGCGGCCCCCAAGCGGGTCACCCCCAAGGGGAACAACGGCCTCAAACATCGTCGGGAGAAGCGGCGGGCGGCGGCCGACGTCCCCAAGGACTCCCCGCGCACCTACCGCCCCGAGGAACTGCTCAGCCCTCCCATGCTCCTCTCCCGTTTCGCCGAGCGGGCGACCGACCTTCTGACCACTCTCCTGGAAGAGGAGCGCCCCACACAGGCCACTGTGACGGCTGCCTTGCGTCAGGCCGTTCTGGAGGCCTTTCGCTCGCGGGAGGAGTACATGGCCCGGATGGTCGAGATCGACCTGCTCGCCAGCACGCCCAACCAGAGTGCCAGTTCACTTCGGAAGGGCATCCGTACCGCCTTGCTGGACCAGGGCGTGCGGTGCGTGGACGCGCCCGACGGCGAAAGCGAGCTCTTCGTGGTGGTGGAAGGCGACGGTGAGGCGTTCGAGGTGTTGCGTCCGGCCTACGTCGACCAGGCCACCGGCAAGCTGGTGCTCTCCGGACAGCTGCGTCGCCTGACCGGGTCAGACGGAGGAAACCACTCTGCCGGGGACGAGGCGACGAACGGGGAGGGCATGTGACCGCCACCGGGATCGATTTCGGCACCACCAACTCCGTGGTGGCCCAGTGGCTGGGCAATGAGGCTGACGTACTGCTGCTGGACGCCCACCACATCGACGCCGACTGGCGCCATCCCGGCTTCGAATACCTCTTCCCGTCGGTGGTGGGTATGAGTTCGCTGCGCCGGGGAGCGTTGTTCGGCTGGGAGGCCAAGCTCCGCTCCGAAGAGGCGGCCGAGGCCTGCAAGCGACTCCTCAAGAGCGACGAGTACGTCACGATCCAGGACCGCAGATTCGCGGCCACGACGGTGGCCGCCGGTGTTTTCCAGGCCATGCGGAAGGGCGCGGAGCACAACCTCACCGCCATCGACCAGGCCGTGATCACCGTCCCCGCGAACGCCACGGGAGCCGCGCGCTATCGCACCCGCGCCGCCGCGCAGTTCGCGGGCATCAATGTCCTGGCGCTGCTCAACGAGCCGACGGCAGCCGCGATCTCGTACGCGCACGACCTACGAAATGACCTGCATGAGCTGAAGAAGGACCCCACCATCCTGGTCTTCGACTGGGGCGGCGGAACGATCGACGTCACCGTGCTCGACTACCAGGACGGTTTCTTCGAGGAGCTTGCGTCACGGGGTGTGACCGAGCTGGGGGGTCTGGAGATCGACCGCCGTCTGCGTGACCTCGTCCTCGAACGGGCTCCGGCACGATCGGCGTGGACGCCCGCGCAGGAGCGGCAGTTCAAGCTGGACGTGGAGCGGAGCAAAATCCGTCTGTCCTCCGAGGACTCCGTCACCATCAGGACTCCGGACGGCGACACCGTCGAGGTCTGGCAGGAGGAGCTGGAGGACGCCATCACCGACCTTGTGGACCGCGCTCTCGCGCCGATCCAGCAGTGCCTCACCGACCTGCACATGGCGCCTCTGGACGTGGACGCGGTGCTGATGATCGGCGGTACGAGCCAGATCCCGAGCGTGCGCGCGGCGGTCGCCGAGGTCATGCAGCAGCAGCCCGTCGAGGTCGATCTCTGCGATCCCATGACGGCGGTCGCCCGCGGCGCCTCCATCGCGGCAGCTGTGCTGTCCGGGGTGGAGGATGGCGTGATCCAGGTGGCGACGAGCCATGCCCTGGGCACGGTCGTCAAGGACGCCGCTGGACAGAAGAAGTTCAGTCAGATCATTCCGCGCAACTCGCCGCTGCCGTGGAAGGAGCGCAAGAGCTACACGCCACGCCAGGACAACGCACGCAGTCTCACCGTGGAGATCTGGGAAGGTGACCCGGACCGGCCCCTGGACCACGCCGACAACGTGAAGCTGACAGACCTCCCGCTCACCTATCAGGACCCCCGTGCTCGTGAGGACTCCCGCTTCCTGCTGGAGTACACGTACGACACGAACGGGCTCCTGCACGTCAAGGCGACCCTTGAACGCACCGGCGAGGAGGTGCTGAACGAGGAGATCAAGAGTTTCAGTTCTGGTGGTCCGACGCCGGCAGTGCGCAAGGAACTCGATGATCTGCTCGCGGGCAACACCGTCACCAGGCCGCTGGCGGCGCGGCCCCCGAAGCAAACCACGGGTTCAGCACCCGCAGTGCTCGTGGTGGACGGTTCCAACCTGGCGTGGATCGGCAGGTCACCGCGGCGACCTGGTGTGTACGACAGCGGCGACCGGCCGTCCTTCGCCCAACTGCTGTCCGCCCGTGACGCCCTGACTTCGCGGTATCCCGACGCCGTACTCCACGTTGTCGTCGACGCCACATTCAGACACAAGGTGGCGGAGGAAGAACGCGCGGCAGTGGACTCTGCGCTCAGCAAAGGGGACCTCATCCAGCCTCCGGCCGGAACCGAGGGCAAGGGCGACGCTCTTGTCACAGCGATCGCGGAGGATACCGGCGGGACCGTCGTCACCAACGACAACTATGTCGAGTTGCAGAACAGATATCCCTGGCTGCGGGACAAGGAACGGGTGCTCGGGGTCACCTTGTCGAAAGGCATGTGGGTTTTCACACCGCGCACCTGCGTGCCGCCTCGCCACCAGATCGTACGAGCGGAGGTGCCTCCGCAGTCGAGGGCCCTGATTCCCCCGAGCTCCGGCCCCCTCCCCGAGTTCAGATACCACCGCCCTCACGAGGAGTAGTGGTGAATGACACGGCACTGAATGACACGGAGAGTCTCAGAGCTGAGGTGCTTGCCCTCCTGCTCGAACCATTGGGCGTCGACGCCACGGGCGGGTCAGCACCACTCCAGCGGCTGGCCAAGGGCGTGGAGGCGGTTGCCCAAGCATGCGGGTGTGCCGGTCTGCCACCTTCCGGGAGCACTCTCCGGTGGGTGTCCGACGCCGTGGCGTCGTGCGTCGAAGAAGGGGAACTGGTCCGTCTGGCAACGGCTCGGGGTCGGACTCTGACACCGAGCGAGGCCAGAGCCCTCCGAGAGTTGATGCGGCTCGAAGGACTGCGTTCTCATCTCCAGGCGCTCGAGGGCGTGACGACGGAGGCGCTCAGGGCAGACCTTGCGGCTGTGGCGCTCGCGGAACGGACACTGCCTGGAGTCCTTGAGCAGTGTCGTCGTGCGGATCAGGGGTGGCCGGAGGAGATCTGGCGTTCGATCTTTGAGATCGACGTCGATCGCGCAGTGACCGACTTGAGTCGCCGCCGACGTAGTCGGCAGGCGTCAGGCGCACGTGAGCTCGTGCTCAAACACAGTGTCTCCACTGCGCGGGATCTGCGGAACCAGGATCTGGTGACACTGCTTGGGAAGGTGCAGGACTTCATCGCCGCGAATGAGTCGTACGAGGCGGTTTTGTCCGTGCAACCGGAATGGTGGCGCTGGCTCGGGCCGAACGTGCCGTTCAAGTTCAGAGCGGATCGGCGTGATGCCCTGGTCTGGGCGATCGGGGCTCGCGACACCGGCGTCGTTTCGGGAGGCACTCTGGAAATGCTCGCGGACGACCGCGCGCGGGCAGTGATCGAGCATGGGCTCTCGACGGCGCTCGTGAGCCCGACCGCTTCCCTCGAAGCGCCGGCCACGAGTTCGGCCGCACGGCTCGCGACGGGGCTACTGGCGGTCGCCTCCCAGACCGACACCGACAAGCTGCGTGCTCTTGAGTCCTGGTACACGGAGAACGTCGAGTCGTTCGACCGCGTGGCCGCCGCGATGGACGCGCGACGAACCGAACCGGGTCTCGGCGAGGCCCTGGAGTCCCTGGTCGGCGAGCTCGCGCTTCCGCCCGGGGCGGTGGACGTGAGTCGCTCGGCCTACCGTGATGTCCAGTCCATCCTCCGGGCCAAGGCCGAAGCCGGCCTTCAGCGGACGTCGTACTCCTCGTACGCGATCGAGAGCGAGGATCTCGTCCGGTCCATCAGCCGTATCGGCTCGCTCGAACGCGAACTGCACGATGCCGTGCGGACCGTGACCATGGTGGGTGGCAGACTGCTTGTGGCCATCGCCGGAAGAACCAAGTCGGGGAAGACCACGCTCCGCAAGGCCCTCATGGGCGATGCGGACCGAACCGGGATCGGGCGAGGCGCACACCGCACCACACGGAAGACCTCCGCGTTCGATGTCGGCTCCGTGACCTACCTCGACACACCCGGCGTCGCTGCGAAGGACGACGACTTCGACGCCCAGCATGCCCGAGACGCGTGCGATAGCGCCGACGCCGTCATTTGGAACTACGCCGACACATTGCGCGACGAGGAGTCCGCCGAACTCCAGAGACTTCTCCTGTCGGGGAAGCCTCTGCTGGCTGTCGTCAATGTGAAGGGGCTGGTCAACACACCTGTACGCCTTGCGCTCTTCGCCGATCACCCGAACAGAGAGTTCAAGTCAGCGCCGGAGCACGCCGTCCGGATCGAACAGGTCGCCAGAGTGGTCGGGGTCGCGCCGCCCGTCATCCTCGCGGTCCACTCCGGCGCCGCGCACGAGGCGCTGTCCACGGACGATCGCGAGCTGGGAGACAAGGCCCTTCGGGCGAGCAGGCTGCCCGAGCTGGAGCGGTCCCTCCAACAGCTCCTGGCCGAGCGCGCGATTCCCCTTCGCGCCGTCCGGCTGGCCGAAGGCGTACGGGCGCCGCTCGCCGCGATCCACGACCGGCTGACCGTGGAACTCCCCCGGATCGACCTCGCGCTTGGCGAACTCGAACGCTCGGCGCCGGATGAACGGGCCGCGTTGCTCGAATCTTTCCGGACCACGGGCCGGAACACGCGCGACCGGCTCGAAGCCGAGCGGCACCGTGCCAAAGAGCGGTTGCCGGAAGTGGTTCGGGAGCTGGGCGGCGCGGATCACGCGCAGCGGTGGAGCGACTTCGTCACCGGTCTGGGTTTGGAGGCACTTGTCTCAAGTCTCGAAAACGACCTCGATCAGGAGGCACGGGAACGGGGGAAGGTTCTGCGCACGCGGGCACGCGACCCAGAGTCTCAGGACGACGAGCAGTTGGAAGTGCGGTCGCGTCCTGACGTGAAGCCCGGCAGCGTGAGCACGGCTGCTGCCAAAGGGGCGGTGACAGCCCTCTTGGGCTCCGTCGCCGCCAAGGGAATCCCCAAGAAGCTCGCTCCCCCTCCCGTGGTGGTGGCGGACTACGTACTGACGCCCCTGACCGGAGCGGCGAAAGCAGTGAGCGGCGAGGTTGAACGCCTGCGACAGGCCCGGGACGAGTGGACCGGCGAGACCACGGCCGCAGCCGAGGCCAGGATCGATGAGCTGTTCGACGGGCGAGAAGCGCAGGTGGCTCGTCTCGTCGACGACACAGCGGCTCAGGTCAATGCTCAGTTCGAAGCTCAGTCCGCGGACATCGGTCGCACGCGGGAGCGGTTCGAGCAGCTCCGCCGACTGGGGTCGGCCGTGCGCTCCGCCCTTGACGCGATCGACCTCGTACTGGTGCGCCGGCTCCTGGCCCTTGCTGGCGGTGACCCGGCGACCGTCCGCTCGGCACGTCGAACGCCAGGAGTCGAACTTCGCGTCTGGGCCGACGCGTCCAGCGTCGCGGACGTGCGGGCGTGCCTGCAGGAGCGGATCGTGGACGTCCTCACCGAGCGGATCGAGATCTGCTCTGATTCTATGAGCGGAGATGGAGATGGGACCGCGCATGACTGACGGGAGGCCGGACGCCCGCGTACTCGCGCTGAGTGCACAGGCGAAGGAGATCCTGAACGCTCACCCTCGTACCCGAGGCCTGACAGCGAGTCTGCCCGAGGCGGACACAAGCCCGCTGCGGATCGCCCTCCTGGGGCCGTACAGCGCCGGGAAGTCGATGCTCATCGCGGCACTGCGTCGACTTCCGGCGGCCGAGGTCGAAAAGCTCGTCGACGCGGCACCCAAGACGCAGGAGGCGACGCCGTATCCGTGGAACGGGCTGACGCTGGTCGACCTGCCCGGAACACTGTCCGGTAACGACGAGCATTCCGCGGCAGCCCGGCGTGGAGTGCGCGGCGCGGACGCGCTGATGATCGTGACAACAAGCGAGCTGCCGGGCGAGGCGGAGACCGAGGCGATCTTGCAAGCGCTCGATGCCGACGGGTTCGCTGACCGCAGTGTCGTCGTCGTCAACAAGATGAGCGCCGAGAACAGCGACCGCGAGGTCATCCTCGACGAGATCCGCAAACGGCTCGGGCCCTTCGCCGATCGTGTCCCGGTCATCCCGACCGACGCGCGCGACTATGTCGACGCAGGCAACGATCCCGAACTTACTGAGGAACACCGTGAGTTGCTCGTGGCGGAGAGTGGCATCGACGCCCTCACCGCCGAGTTGCGGAGAATCACGGCACCTGGTGTCGAGGGAATGCGGCCCAAGGCGCAGGCGCACGAACTCATCCGGGTTCTGGAGGACGCCGAGCAGCGGTGGGAACTGGACGGCGAGGAACTCGACGCAGCGCGGACCACGAAGAAGGCCGAGGAGTCGATCTCCCGGGCGAAGGCGGCGGTGCTGGACACCCTGGAGCGGGAGAGCGAGATCGTCGCCTCCAGGGTCAGAACGGCGGGAGGCAGAGCCGCCGACGGCGTCTCCGAGAAGAACGGCGCCGTCCCCGTCGACATCGCCACTGCCGTCACCGGGGAACTGATCGATGCCCGTACCGACTTCGACGTCAGGTTCTCCTCGTCGGTGAGGACGGCGTTCGATGCGCTGGTCGCCGAGTACGGCGATGCCGTACCCGCGCCCGAGGCCTGGGCCAACGAAGTCGACGCCCCCGAGGCGACACTGGCCGCACCCACGCAGTCACCGTACGAACGAGCCATCAGGGAAGCCGCCGAAAAGGCCGAGAAGGTGGGCGCCAAGATACTGCACGCGTTGATCGAGAAGGTCGCCGGAGAGCCGGAAGCGGCAGCCAAGATCGCGAACTGGCTCAACAAGACCCGCGCGGGCCAGAAGGTGCTCGACGCCCGCGGGAAGATCACCGACGGCGTCGACAAGTTCAAGCCCTGGGGAAGGATCAAAGCAACCAAGAAGGTCGCCGGTGCGGCCGGAAAGGTGCAGTGGGCTGTGGCGGTCATGGGCCCGTTGATGGACGTGAAGAGCATCGCGCAGGACCAGAGCAAGTGGAAGGCGCTCAAGAAGCGCCGACAGGCGCTCCGGGATCACTTCGCCGACGTGGCGCTCAGACAGCGGACCGACCTCACTGACACCGGTGAGGCGTACCTCAGCGAGTGGATCGCCGAGGTGGAGCAGTCGCTCAGCGGTCTCACGAAGCAGGGTGCGGAGATCAGCGCTGCGCGTGAAACAGCGCTGGAAGGAATCAGGAGCCTCCGCGACGAGGCAGAGAAGCTTGTCAGGCCGGGCGACTGAGACGGCGGCGGGCCGATGTCCCGGCGGCGGATGTCATCACGCGACCGCCGGGACGAACGTACTCAGGCTCCTGCCGCGAACTCCACGAACCGCGACCAGCCATCCCGGCCGACGGCGAAGTGGGGGCGTGTCACGTCCTTGGAGTCCCGTACGCAGACGGCCTGTTCGGTGACGGCGACCTCGACGCAGCTGTCACCCTGGCTGCCGCTGTAGCTGGACTTGAACCACGCCAGTTCCGTCGTGCACATAGTTCTCCTCGGAGTCGCTCCAACAGACCCCGCGAGTCCTTGGCGTTCAGGGCCTGCGAGCGCAGTGTGTCATAGCGCTGGTAGAGCAGGCTCACCTCTTTCGGGTCGGAGATCAGGCGGCCGTTCTGCTGTCCTTCGGAGTACGCCAGCCGCTGCCCCTTCGGAGTCTCCAGAAGCTGCAATGGACCATCGAGGCAGGCGTGCAACCCAGCCTCCAACGGCACGATCTGCAGCGTCACATTGCGCGGCGCGCTCAGCTCCAGTACATGGTCGAACAGCTCCCGCATCAGCTCCGTGTCCCCGAACCGCCGCCGGAAGACGTGCTCTTCGACGATGAAGCTGAACGGCGTCGTCGGCCGCTCGAAGAGCATCCGTTGCCGCTCCATCCGCCGGGCCATGAAGTCTTCCAGCTGATCGTCCGGCGCCACCGGTACGGTGCCCTCGAACACGGCCCGCGCATACCCCTCCGACTGCAACAACCCCGGCACCAAACGACATTCATACGTACACAGGCTCTCCGCCACCCGCTCCAACTTGGCCCACTGCCGAAACCACGCCGCCAGCCCCACATCCCCCCGCCCCCGCGTCACGTACCGCGACGACTTCCGCAGCGCCCCGGTGTTCCCGAGGAGTTCCTCCGACCGCACCACGTACGACTCGTCGGGCATCCGCCGCCCCAGCTCCACCGACTCCACGGTGTGCTTGGAGAAGCGCACCAGGTCCGCGAACTCGGCCCTGCTGTACCCCGCGTGCTCGCGCAGCGCCTGCTGGACGGCTCCCCAGGTCCGCAGACTGTCCGAGGGGTCGGGCTCACGATCCGGCTCACGGCCGACCGCCTCCCCGTCGCCGCAGCCCTCGGCCATGATGTCGATGCCGCCCGTCATACGCGGCCACCTCCCGTTCCGTACACGTGACACGCACTGTCCGTCGCTCCACACCCGACAGCACCCAGCGTGACGGAGGACCCCGCGTACCGTCCACAGAATGTGTCCGTACGCTGACGCACCGTACGGGCGTCATTCCTGGAACGCGCCCCCGTACGCCCGCCACATTGGCTCCATGAGCGCAACCCTCCCCCAACCCCCCAGCACGGTAGCTACGTTCGCCCAGCTCCTGTCCTCCACCCGCCGAGGAGCCCGCCTCGCGCGCCTCCTCGCCACCACCCAGCTCCGCGCCTGGGACCTGTCACCAGAAGTGACCGAGCGAGCGGAGCAGATCGTCGCCGAACTCGCCGCCAACGCGGCCCTGCACGGCCGCGTCCAGGGCCGCGACTTCCGGCTCGCCCTCACCCTCGACGCCACGACCGGCCTCCTCCGCATCGCCGTGACCGACGCAAAGGGCGGGCAGCTCCCCGTCGTACCCACCGTCTCGGCGACGTACGGCGAGACGGGCCGCGGTCTACTCCTGGTCAGCACACTGGCCGACCGCTGGGGCACCGAACCTCATCCGCCGGGCGGCAAGACCGTTTGGGCCGAGGTGAGTCACCGGCCCAGTTGACGAGAAATCTCCCGATCAACAGGCTGGCCAGAGTGCCCGTTCACTGCCCCTGGTCCCCTTCTACGCGCTACGGTCCCAGAAGGCGAACACGAGGGGGCGGGACGGTACGCCCCTCGGACGCGGCATACGGCGATGACGGGGGCGCAGTGACAGAGGACACGACGGCCGGGGCGGACAACCGAGGCCTCTTCGACGACTTCGGCGCCTTCCGGACCCCGACCACCGACGACTTCACCTCCGTACTGACCCACGGTCTGGTGGCCCCCGACGCCAACGTCCTGCTGAACCTCTACCGCTACACCGAGCAGGCGCGGGGCGACCTGCTGCGTGCGCTCGGCGCCGTGGAGGACCGGTTGTGGGTGCCTCACCAGGTTCTCGTGGAGTTCTGGCGGAACCGTGAGAGCACCCTCAGCGACGCACGGTCCTCCGGTGCGCAGGCCGCCGAGGACATGGCCGGTCACGCGGCCCAGGCGGAGCGCACCCTGCGCACCTGGGCCAATCGCGTGGCCCTGCCGGAAGAGGAGACCGACCGTCTGCGCAGTCAGCTGAACGAGGTCTTCGACGACGTGCAGGACGCGATCGTCAAGGTCGGCGAGGGTGAGGTGGCAGAACATCACCCACGACACGAGCTCCGATCCGGTCATCGCGGAACTGGAGCCCGCGCTCGCCGGCCGGGTCGGTGCTCCACTGAGTCAGCAGGACCACGACAAGGCGATCGCGGAGGGTATGCGGCGTGTCGAGAAGCGGCTGCCTCCGGGCTACATGGACAAGACGAAGGACGGCGTGGGAGCCGCCGCCGACTATCTCGTGTGGGAGCAGATCCTCCGGGAAGCCGGCCGTCGCAAGTGTGACGTGCTGTTCGTGACAGCGGACGTCAAGGAGGACTGGTGGCGTAAGGAGCAGGGTTTCAACCGCGGCCCTCGGCCGGAACTGACCGAGGAGCTCAGGACCCGGGGCGGCGGGCGGCTCTTCATGCTTACGCCCAAGCGGTTCCTTGAAGTCGCCGCGCCGATCCTGGAGTTCGGTCTCCGGGAGGGGTCCGTCGAGGACATCGAACGTGTCGAACGGATCGGGATCGACGACGGAGCCTACGGCGGCTGGACGACCGACGCGCTCCAGGAACTCTTCGACCGGTTGACCTACGAGAATTACGAGGACAGGGTCGCCGTCATCAAGTACGCCGCCGAGATGGACGGTGTCGCGGACGCCAAGAGCGTTTACGATATCTGTCACTACCCCGAGGGTCGCTCCCTCAGAGGCTTCACGAAGCCGGTCACCCGCATCACCGGCCTGCTGCGAAGCCTGGGCAAGATCCCGGAGTCGGCCGTCCAGGTCCTGAAGGCCGAATACGACGCGGGCCCCGGCCGCGCGTCCGGCTTCTCCGTCCACCCGCTCCTCGTACCGCTCGTCAACGAGCTGGGAGACGAGGGCGAGTCGTGACCGCCGACGGGGCATCACGCGGCGCGTAGGCGGCCGGCGAAGCCACGTTCCTACTCTCCCGTGCCATGCCTCATGCAGCGGCGCTGGAGATGCTCTCTCCGATCCTGTCGAGCCACCCGTACATACCGGCCATTGAGCAACAGAGCGATATGATTTTGCTCCACGGTCTCGCGCGGCGGCTGCGGCCACGAGCTCGCCGCGGAAGTGCGACCCGAGTTCAGCGACGGCACTTCTCCCCGCTGGCCAGTGTGCGGCGAGTGACTGACCAGCCACCCGTCAGCCATCGCCCACATCACCACAAACGGCTCCAGGAGCCCGCCGTCCCTTGACGGGTCAGCGCCGGAGCCCTGCGGTGGCGACTACGTCGGCCGATACACGGCCTGGCCCGGGTCCGGCCTCACGATCAGACCGTCCTGGGCGAGCTCACGCAGGTTGCGGCGGGCCTCCTTCCCCGCGGCATCGTCGTCCGCCGGCCGGTATCCGGCGACTCGCAGGGCCAGTACGGCACGTTCGGTGTCCCAGGTGCCTCCCAGCGCCTGGATCATCACGGCGAGCGCCTGCTTGTGCGTCAGCGGCTTCTCGGTCATCTCACCCTCCCCTTCCGAAAACCGCCACAGCATGACACACGGCGGCAGGGTTCCCGCTGGCCGGACCAGTTCAGAAGCGGATACCGAAGAGACCGCCTTCCTCGCTCGCGTCCGTCAGCCGTGGGGCAATGAAGCGTTCCTTGACGCTGGAGCCGCGCTGGACAGCCTTGGAAAGTCGTCGGAGTTGAGGCTACCGGGTACTGCATGTACTCCTCCTCGGCGGTCTCGGCCGCCATCGTGAGCGCGGCGGCCATCTGCCGGTCGTCGACGCCGTCGAAGGGGTGGCTGTGGTGCGCCAGGAAGTTGGGGTCAGGTCCCTGGCAGCGGGCGTTGATCGCGACCGTGAGGTCGAGCCAGAAGATCACCGCCTGGGGCACGGAGCCGTACCCGCCCCCTCCGGCAAGACCGTCTGGGCGACGGTCGACCTGCGTGCGTTCGACAGCAGGTGGGATCCGGCCAATCAGACGGCCGACACCGGCAACAGTGGCCGAAGGCTTTGAGCGACGGCACCGGATCGGCTTACGCTCCGACGACGGATCATGTCGTGGCCCGGTCACACCCATCACTCACCCCGTAAGTCGACAGGAGCGCGTCCCTTGCCCTTCCCGCCCGGTGACATGGTCGCCGCCTTCGGCAGGCACCTGCACTTCAAGAGCTTGGAACAGGCCCTGGTCGACCGGCATCCCGAGGTGGCCGACCGGGTGCGCTTCGACGACACGAGCCGCCTGATGCATCTGAAGGTCACGCTGTCCACCGGACGCTCGGTCGCCCTGGCCCAGGTGCGCATGGGGTACAGCACGGTCTGGTGTGTGATGGGTCCGGAGCTGGACAGCGAACCGTCTGTGTGGCCGCTGGATACACCCGACGAGGTACTCGTCGACGCCCTGCATGCCGTGGCCTCGGCACGGATCACCGGCCAGGCGGTTTCCTCGCCGTGGCGCTGGAACGAGAGCGAACCGTCCGACCTGACCGAGCTGGCCGACCTCCTGGACGCTCGGGGCCTGCGGGTGCGGCGGGTGGCGGCGGGCAACCGCTGGTTCGCTTCCGGCCCCCGCCACGCTGCGAAACTCGACATCGCGGGTGGAGACGACGGCTGCTTCGTCGAAGCCGAGTTCCCCGACGCGTTTGTCCGCGTGTCGCTCAAGCCCGCGCTCGGCTGGTTGGTCGACGTGTACGTCCCTGAGGTCGAGGCATGGGGCCGTGTTGACCTGGGCTGGAACCTGTGGAGTAGAACGCTGCCCGGGCCGGGGGTGCCTCGTGCGGACGCCTCGGTGGCGGAGATCGTCGACGTGCTGGGCAGAGGTCTGAAGGCCTGGGACCTGGAGGTGAGCGGCGGGCCGGCCGAGAAGGACGTATCCGATTGGATGGAAGACCTCGGCGTTGGTCCCGACGAACTCGTCGAGGGCTCCGCACCGGTGGACGGACGAGGCTCGCTCGGCCCTCTGCAGCTCACCGAAACGGTTCTCGACCAGCTCACGTCATACGGCTTCGGTGATCTCGAAGAAGGCGATGCCGAAACCCCGATGCGGTCGCAGACCTTCCACATCGAATGGCACAACCGGGCCAAGAACCTCTCCACTCCGGAGGTGCAGCGGCTGAACGGCCTGGCCGCCGCGGCCGGTGAGTACGTGCCCAAGCGACTCATCGTGATCACGACGGCCGGGATCAGCCGCCCGGCGGCGGACTTCGCCGACACGGCCAAGGCGCTCGTCTTCTGGGCGGACCGGACGACCGGCAAACTCATGGGCTTGAACTCACGAGCCCGTGAAGCCCAGTTGCCCGACACCAACCCGGCCGAGCAGGATCTGGAACCCTGGTAGGCCCGTCCTCCTGACGATTCCTGTTCTCGTCAGCGCAACAGGTCCTCTGTCTTAGCTGGCCGCTGGCTGCAGTGACCCGTATTCGCCGAACAGGGCAGGACCGTGAGGGCGGACATCACCCTCGCCCCGCGCGGAACGAGTCCGTCCGCCGCGTGAGGAGACGGACGTCACCAGCCGGGATAGCGGTCCCACCAGTGCGGGTCCCACGCTGGGACGTACTCGCTTCCGCTGGGCGAGTCCTCGAGCTCCATCACCAGGTCACGGGCCAGCGTGTCGAGGACCCAGGCCAGTTCGTGGCGGCTGATCAGGTCGACGGGAAGTGCCTCGCCCCCGTGCACCGCACCGAGCAGCGCACCGGTCACACAGGCGACGGACTCACCGTCCGGAGCGCGCGCCGCGAACTCCAAGGCGGCGCGCAGGTCGGCACGGTCGGGGAATGAGGCCGCCACGTAGAGGCCGCCGAGCAGCGCCGACGGTGCCGAAGGATTCGGTGCGAGCTGTGCCAGCCGTGCCGCGTTCGCCGGCTCGTCGACGGCGTGCCGGAATGTCGCGAGGAGACTCCGGTGCTCGTCGTCGGTGATGGGCTGCCCGGCGGACGGGAGGGCGGCGATACCGTCGTGCAGCGCGTCCCGGGCGGAGGCACCCCGTTCCCGAGACGAGTGGGTCAGACAGTGGTGGGCCAGCACGGCCGCATGGACAGTGGCGGCCTGGGCGGCCGCGTCGCCGTGCGTGAGAGCGGCGACCGCCCCGGCCTGGGCGATCCCACCGATGCCCGTGACTGCGATCGGAAGGCCCCTGGTGAGTGCGTGACAGCCCCTGCTCGGGGTGGCCATCCGCTCCTGCCTCTGGTCGATTCGGGACAAGGCGGTCACCGTCGCCGGTGCGCTTCCGCGCCGCTCGGCCAGTGCCGGCACACCCGCGAGCCAGCCGTCGGGCCACGTCGGCTGACCGGAGGGGTTCCAGCGGCGCCGCATCTTCTCCGCCTCGATGCCCTGCAGGAAGGCCCACCGGCAGTAGGCGTGCAGGACGACTCCGGGCGCGTAGCAGATGCCTTTGTGGTTTCCGCGTACCTGTGCGCGGATGACGCCCTCGGCGGTGAAGCAGGCCAGTTGCGTACTGACACCGCCTCGCAGCGGGCCGCTGTCCGGCAGTCTGCCCCGTGCACCGCCCAGGGTCTCGCCGAGCGCCAGGCCAAGCATCATCCCGCGCACCCGGGACTGCCTTCTGACGAGTTCCCTCGGGTCGTGGCGCTCGTTCACAGCCCTTCGTTCCCCGGATCGGGTGCGTCGTCCGGCATGGCGGCCGACGCATCCGGTGTGCCGACGGGCTGCTCCCCGGAAGCCGCCACCCCCAGGAGGGCGGAGAGGCGCTGACGCATGCGCGCACGGCGTGCCTCGTAGAACTCCAGGAACCCGGTCACATCCTCGGGCAGGCCGGTGGTGTCGTACTCCCTCAGCCAGCTCTCGCGCGCGGCATCTGAGTCGAAGTGCTTCCGGAGCCAGGCGGCCGGCAGGTCGGCCTGCTTCGCGATGTTCTCGGGTCCCCTCAGCAGTTGCAGGTTCGCCGCTCTGTCGACGCGGTCCTCGACGAGCGACAGCGCGTCGTCGGAGAGGCCGGCCGCCCGCAGCTTGGTCCGTGACCGCAGGAGGCTGCGCGGGAAGATGTGGTCCTCGTGGAAGTGGTCCCTGGTGTCGACACCCGGGTAGAGCATCGCGAGCATCGGGAACAGCCGCTTCGATCCGTACTTCAGATCCAGCAGGTCGTCGATCTCGCTGGGCTCGAAGCGGAGCGATTTGCCCTGCCGGGCCATCTCACGTTCGACGGCCTCGGTCGGCCACCCCTGTCCGCCCTCCTTCTCCAGGGTCGTGCGCAGACCGGTGAGCAGCCGGTCCAGGCCACTGCCCCACACGCCGGACTTCATCAGTGAGCGTTGGAGCCAGCGGCGGATCGCCGAACGGTCGTCCCTGAACGCCTCCGAGGTGCGGTAGTTGTCCCCGAGGCCTCGGCGGTGGAGGTAGTAAGCCAGAGGGATGACCGCGCTGTTGGCCGTGAGGGTGACGCCGGAGAAACCGAAGTCGGCGAGCAGGGCCACGCCGAGGCGCAACGCGTTCTCGATCTCGGTCCAGTGCTTCTCCAGGTTGGTCATGGTGTCGCGATCGAAGTTGTCGACCTTGAAGCGGATGTCGCCCTTACCCAGCAGTACCAGTCCGGTCTTGAGGACCAGGTCCTTGCCGAAGGCGAAGCCCTGCCCGAGCCCGTTGAGTTCGTCGACGAGCCTGTGGATGGTCTCGCGCGCGTCGTGCTCGACCCACTGGGCGGTGGCCACCGAGAGAAGGAGGTCGGAGTAGGAGAGGACGGCGCCTCCCGAGTTGACCCGGATGAAGATGTTGAGGACCTTGTCCAGCTCCTGCGCTTCCTCGAGGAAGAAGTTCACCATCGGGGTGACGTGGACGACCTCGTGGAGTCTGGTGAGCACGTCGCCGGCGGTGGCGTTGTCCGCGACCCCGTGCTGCTGAAGCGTGCGAATGACGTCCCCGACAGTGCGTGCTTCGCGCATGTCCTGAACGCGGTACCACCGGGCGTGGCCGCTCTCGGTGCCGGCCTCGGCTTCTTCCTGGGTGAGGAACCGGAAATCGTACTCGACCCCCAGGTCGTCGTCCTGGCCGCGGTGCAGCAGGTTCAGGTAGAGGAGCTTTTTCGGGTACGCGAGCGGGTTGTTCGCCCACATGCGCGGAAGCTTCGCCGTGAACGACCCGCACAGACCGATGTTGAGCGCTGTCAGTCGCTGCTGGCCGTCCAGGATCGCCGTGATGGCCCGGCTGCCCAGCGGACCGGTCGGCGCGCAGTGGGCGTTGTCGCGCTCGTGGTAGTCGCGCATGAAGTCGTAGAAGGCGAAACGGCCGGAATTACCCTCATTGACCTGCCACATGAGGAATGAGCCGATGGGATAGCCACGCATCAGGCTGTCATACAGCCGCGTGATTTTGTCGCGCCCCCAGACGAACTCACGCTGAATCGCCGGCAACACGTACTCGCGACGATGGATCTTCTCCAACGCGCTGGCGATCGTGATGGGCGTCTGGAATGACATGCGTCCCCCCACTGGACTCAGGCTTCACACACACCGTAGCGTCCGAAGTCAGGGCCTCGCAGCGCGTGGTGACGCTGAGGCCACCGCCGGTTCCCAGCGGTACCCCTCGCGCGTTTCGCCGTACGGACGCAACAGCGGTTCAAGCTCCGTGCGTAGGAGTTCGGCGTCAGTAGGTGGCAGGGTCAGCGACGCCCGCCGCATGCGGACCCTCCAGGTCGCCGGGGCGGGGAAGACCGACAGCCGCGGCACCGGATCGCGCAGGACCAGACCCTCACGGAACGGGGCCAGACCCGACACCTTCAGGCGGCAACCCTCGGAGTAGGAGCGCTCGTCGAAGACGACCGGCTCGTCCAGGACGCGCACGGGACTGCGATCGTCGCCCGGCCGATGACCCGTCCCAGGTCCCGCGTCGGATTCCGGAAGCAACCGCGCGTGGTGTAGAGGAAGACCTCGTCACCCTCCCCCAGCGCACGCGCCGCCTTGGCCCGGCCTGTCGGAAACGCCATCCGCTGCCCGGTGACCACCCAACTCAGTGCGGCGCGGTCTTCGATGATCAGCAGGTGCGCGGACGCCATGCGGTCACCTTAGCGGGCCTGGGCGACCGACCCGACGACTCCGGTACGTACACAAATTCGAATACTCGGAATCCCATAAATATGTTGACAGTGCTAACGCGATATCGCCATGCTCAAATCGCCAACAAGGTGCATCAGCAGTCCGCGTGGCTCCTTCCGCCGCGCCCGACAACGGGAACCGACCATGACCGATCAGCCTCCTGCGTCCCTGCGCGATCTCCTCCTCGACCGAATGCGCGACTTCGGCCTCGTCCCTGAGGTGCGGGAGTTGCTGCGCGAGCTGGTCCCCGACGAGCCGGCCAGGAGCAGCGGAGGGCGAGCCGGACCGGTGCAGCTCCGGTCCATCACCGCGGCCGGCTGGCGCGGCATCGGTCCGCGGACCACCCTCGAACTGCCGCCCGGGCCCGGCCTGGTCGTCGTCGCGGGTCCCAACGGCTCCGGCAAGTCGAGCTTCGCCGAAGCCGCCGAGACCGCGCTGACGGGGCGCAACTCCCGGTGGGACGGGCGGCGAGCCACGGACTGGCAGAAGGGCTGGCGCAACCTGCACAGTCCCGACGTCACCCCTGAGGTCTGCGTCGAGCTGGCCATCGGTGAGCGGGGCGAGACGGTCACCGTGCGGCGGACCTGGCACGGGCTCAAGGTCGACGCGGCGCGTACCAAGGTTGAGGGATCGGACGGCTCGGAGCGGAAGCTGGAGGAGGTCCTCGACGCCGAGGCGCTGGACCTCGCCCGGCCCTTCCTGCCGTACAGCGAACTCGGTTCGATGATCAACGGCACGCTCGGCGGCCTGCACGACGCCTTCTTCAAGCTCCTTGGGCTCGAACTGCTCGCCGAGCTCGACGGCCGGGTCAAGGACGCCGTGAGCGAGAGCAAGCAGACGATCGATCACGCGGACGCGCTCACCGCGCAGCTCCTCGACGCGCTGGGCCCGCTCGACGACCCCAGGGCTCGCGAGGCCACCCAGGCGCTGTCGGGGGCCAAGCGCGACCTCGGCCGGGTACGTGCGCTGCTGGAGGGCCGTACCCCGGCCGCCGCGACCGAGGTGGCCCGGCTACAACAGCACGCGAGCCTCGCCGGGCCGGACCTGGCGGAGGTCGGCGGGGCCGTCGTCCGCCTGCGGGAGGCCGCCGCTCGTGCCGAGGAGGCTCGTTACGGGAGCGCCGAAGAGGCCCGACGCCTGGTCCGGTTGCTGGAGGCGGCGATCGAGCACCAGCGGCGCTCGCGGAGCACGGACTGCCCGGTCTGCGGCGCCGAGAACCGGCTGGACCGGGCGTGGGCCGAGCAGGCGCGGGCGGAGGTGGAGCGGCTCCAGACGGAGGCCGCCGGCGCCGAGGCCGCCCGGCAGGAGGTGGCGGTCGCCGTGCGGGCCGTGCACGACCTCGTACAGCCGGTTCCGGTGTGGCTGCGCGGCGAGACCTCCCCGCTCACGGCGGTGTGGCAGGAGTGGGCCCAGTGCCGGGACGTCACCCACCCCAGGGAGCTGGCGGACCGCGTCGAGCGTGCTGCGGCCAGGCTGGACGACGCCTGCCGGCAGGTACGAGAGGACGCCGCCGGGCGGATCTCCGAGCACGACGGTGCCTGGCAGCCGTTCGCCGTACGGCTCGCCGAGTGGCTCGGCGCGGAAGAGGCCGCCGAGGCCGCACGCGACCGGGGCAAGCATGCACGCAAGGCGCGGACCTGGCTGCGGCCGATCATCGACGAGCTGCGCGACGAGCGGCTGCGTCCCTTCGCCCAGCGGTCCCAGGAGGTGTGGCAGAAGCTGTGTGAGCACAGCAGCGTCACGCTCGGATCCGTCACCCTCGCCGGCACTCCCGGTCGCGGCAAGGTCGTACTCGACGTCTCCGTGGACGACATGTCCGCCCCCGCCTACAGCGTGATGAGCCAGGGCGAGCTGCACTCGCTCGCGCTCTCGCTCTTCCTGCCGCGTGCCACACACGCTGACAGTCCGTTCGGGTTCCTCGTCATCGACGACCCCGTGCAGTCGATGGACCCCGAGAAGGTCGAGGGTCTCGCCCGGGTGCTCGATGCGTGCGCCCAGGACAGGCAGGTGATCGTCTTCACCCACGACACTCGGCTCCAGCAGGCCGTCGCACACCTCGGCATCAGTGCGACCGTCCTGCGCGTGAGCCGCCAGACCGACTCCGTGGTGCGCGTGGAGTCGCTCACCGACCCGGTGGAACAGGCTCTCGCGGAGGCGCGGGCCGTCTCTCTGGATCCCCATCTCCCGCAGGACGTGGCCGATCACGTGCTGCCCGCAATGTGCCGGGTGGCGGTGGAGGCGGCCTGCCTGGAGACCGCGCGGCGTCGGCTCCGTGACGAGAAGGGGCTCGGTCTGCGGGCCGTCGAGGAGCGCGTCGCCTCTCTCGACCGCACCAAGACCTACGTCTCCCTCGCCCTGCTTGGGGACGAGCAGCGCCATGCCCGCGAGGCCGTCGAGCGGATCTGCCCGGGCGGTTGGGCACAGGTGGAGGCCTTCAACTCCGGTGCGCACGCGCCTCTCCCGACGGTGGAGGACCGCAAGAGGCTCGTACGCCGGACCGAGGCGCTGGCAACGGCCATCCGGCGCAGCGCCGCTGCCCAGGGTGCCGGGGGTGCCCGATGAGCCTGTCACCGGAGGCTCTCGTGGCCGCTGCCAGCCGCCTTCTGCTCCCCGAGCCCGGCACTGCGCCCAACCTGGCTCCCGGCCTGCGGGCCCGCGCCGCCGCGGTCCTGCTCCGCATGGCGCTCGACCATGCCCTGGACACCTACTGGCAGCAGGTCACTCCGTCCATGACGCGGATCGGCAAGCACCGGATGCTGTGCCTGGAGTGGTACGCGGGCCGCGACACCGCCCGCCGGTGCCGCACCACATGGTCGGCGCTCAGCGCGGCGTGCCACTACCGCACGTACGAACTGCCCCCACGCCCGGAGGAGATCCACAGCCGGATGCGGGAGGTCACCGACCTCCTGACGGCCCTGCATACCAGCATATCCCCGAACAATGGGGACACGGCAGTTCGTTCCTGATCAAGCCTCGAGGTGGTGGCCCTGTCGGTGGCGGCCAGTACGCTGCAGCAAAGATCGAACCAGCAGTACAAGGGGGGCTCATGGCCGACCACGACCCGCAGTACCCGGAGTTCCGGCTTCGGCTGCCCAACGGGGGCCCCGAGGCCCGGGGGCGGCTGCTGACCGAGAAGGGGACGAACGGAAGCCAGAAGTTCGTCGTCCTGGCCGGTTCTCCCGGCCGGTCCGAGGTGGTGCCCTCGTTCCCCGTACGCATGCCGTCGTCGTACCGGCTGCGGCAGCGCCTGATCGAGGACGACATCTTCGTGGAGTCGGAAACCTGGCCCGGCTGGATGGAACTCATTGAGGACGTCGAGTGCAACTCACCGACGGCCGCCGCCGAGATCCTGGTCGGTCGCAGTGCCAACGGATGGCGGAGGTGGAAGACGGCCGACGGCCATCCGCTCTCCGACTACCTCGACCAGGTGTGGTCGGGACCCAACCGGGCCTGGCTGGTGCGCGGTTCCAATGTCTCGGGCCTCGACCTCGTCCGGCGCCTGTGGCTGCCCGAGGGGTTGGTGACTCTGCGAGCACGTCACCTGCGGCAAGGTGTCGAGCAGGGCATCAGCAAGGACCTGCTGCGCACCGCCGTCGAGGAGGACTACGCCTCCACCGCGACGTACAACCAGAAGGTGCAGCTGGTCGAGGAACTGCACATGTTCCTCTCCCGGATGAGGCCTGGCGACACCATGTGCACCATCTCGGGCGGCCGGCTGTACGTCGGCCAGATCACGGGAGACGCCGAGCAGCTAGCTTCCGAGGACGGCCGGTCGGATCTACGCCGGCCGGTGGACTGGGCGGACGACGGACACGCGTACGAGGACCTGCCCGAGGCACTCCAGCAGAAGCTCTCCGCACAGCATGACGTCGTCGATCTGACCGCGGTGAAGGATCTCATCGACGGCCTGGGGATAAGCGACGAGGACCTGATCGAGGAGGCCGAAACCGCCGATCGGGACCCAAGCGTGGAGATCCCCGCACTCGCCGCCCGGCGTGAGCTGGAGCTGCCCGAGCCTACGGACAAGTTGGCCGACGAGCTCCTCGTGCACGACACCGCCTGGCTGCGCGAGGTGCGTGATCTGCTGTGGGACGAGCGGCAGTTG
The DNA here is from genome assembly GCF_042891915.1 of Streptomyces sp. NPDC001848. Taxonomy (NCBI): domain Bacteria; kingdom Bacillati; phylum Actinomycetota; class Actinomycetes; order Kitasatosporales; family Streptomycetaceae; genus Streptomyces; species Streptomyces sp. NPDC001848. The sequence continues at coordinate 64,236 of NZ_JBIATP010000015.1, forward strand.
GTGCTGTACGGCCCTCCCGGAACCGGCAAGACGTATCTGGCCCTGAAGCTCGCCGAGTTCCTCGGCGGCGGGCCCGAACAGGTCAAGCTCGTGCAGTTCCATCCGTCGTACGCCTACGAGGACTTCTTCGAGGGTTTCCGCCCGCAGGAGGATCCACAGACCCGGGAGGTCGCCTTCCGGCTCACCGCCGGCCCGCTGCGCGAACTCGCCGATCTGGCCGCCCGCGAGGGCAATCGGCACATCCCGCACTTCCTGATCATCGACGAGATCAACCGCGCCAACCTGGCAAAGGTCTTCGGCGAGTTGTACTTCCTGCTGGAGTACCGCAACAAGTCGGTCCGGCTGACGTACTCCGGCGATGACTTCGCGCTGCCGCCCAACCTCTTCGTGATCGGCACCATGAACACCGCCGACCGGTCGATCGCCCTCGTCGACGCGGCGATGCGCCGCCGCTTCGCCTTCGTCGAACTGTCCCCGCGCACCGAGCCGACGAGCGGGCTGCTGCGCCGCTGGCTCACGCGCGAGGGTCGCGATACCGAGCCGGCCGATCTGCTCGACGCGCTCAACTCCCGTATCGAGGATGCCGACTTCCGCATCGGGCCCTCCTATCTGATGAAGAAGGGTGTCTATCGGGAGGGTGGACTCGATCGGACGTGGCGGACCAAGATCCTGCCGCTGCTCGAGGAGTACCACTACGGGGAGGGCTTGGACATCGAGAAGCGGTACGGTCTGGCGGCTCTGCGGGAGTCGCTCGGGTGACGCACGTCATCGAACTCGTCGAGCACGCTCCGGCCGTAGGCGTCGCGTTGCCGGACGTGGTCGGACGCGCGCTGGCGGCCGGTGACATCGTGGACGCGGCTCCTGATCCGTACGTCTCGGGGCGCTGGTCTGTGCGGGCCGGCAGCAGGGTCGGCGCCGTGGCGGTCGCGGTGCCAGGAAATGACGAGCCGATCACCGTACGCGTCGCCCCGAAGGTTTCCATCGCCCGTCTGTTCTTCCTCCTCGGGTACAGCCTCGACCCGAAGGGTGGCTGGCGAGACGGGCAGGTCGATGTCGCCGGGCACCGCGATCTGCTGCCCGCCCTCGCCCATGCCGTGGAGCGGCAGATCGACCGCGCCCTGCGGCAAGGGCTCCTCCAGGGATACCGGGCGACCGAGGAGACGTCCCTGGTCGTCCGGGGCCGCATCCGGGAAGCCGAGCAGATACGGCGGCGGTTCGGCGCGACGCTGCCGGTGGAGGTGGAGTACGACGAGTTCACCACCGATATCGCGGAGAACCGCCTGCTGCGTGCCGCCGTCGAACGCCTACTGCGGCTGCCCGGCGTACCCCACGATGCGCGTCGCGGACTGCTCCACCAGCGTGCCCGCCTGGCCGATGTCACCGTGATCGTGCGCGGTCAGCCGCTGCCTGCCTGGCAGCCGAGCCGGCTCAACTCGCGCTACCAGCACGCCCTGCATCTCGCCTGTATCGTCCTGGAGAACGCCTCCGTCGAGCACGCGCCCGGCGGGCTGCGCGTCGACGGGTTCCTCTTCGACATGAACAAGCTCTTCGAGGACTTCGTGACGGTGGCGCTGCGGGAGGCATGCCGTGGTTTCGGGTACTCGGCGCGGCTCCAGGATCCGCATCACCTCGACGAGGCGTCCGCGATCCGCATGAAGCCCGATTTCGTGCTCTACGGGCCGCACGGCGCCCCGTGCGCCGTGGTGGACGCCAAGTACAAGGCCGAGAAGCGGGACGGTTTTCCGGACGCCGACCTCTACCAGATGCTCGCGTACTGCACCGCCCTTGGCCTGCGCGAAGGCCACCTGGTGTACGCCAAGGGGAACGCGCCGCACGCGGCCCACACGGTGCGGCACGCGGGCATCGTCATCCACCAGCACGCCCTCGACCTCGGCCAGGAACCCTCCGAACTGCTCTCGGACGTCGAGAAGGTGGCCGCCCGGCTGGTGAGCACCCCGCGCGTATGATCGACTGCGGAGTGTCCGTTCAGGGTGGGGAGGGCGCCTCGTGCCGCAGCTCGCGTTCGCCAACAGCTTCTGGGAGAGCTACGACGTCCTGGAGCGGCCCGTCAAAGCCGGCGTGCGCAAGGCGATGCAGAAGTTCCAGCAGCTCACCGTGCCCGAACTGCAGGCGGACAAGGGGCTGCACCTGGAGTCCGTGGAGAACGCGCGCGATCCACGCATGCGGACCATCCGCATCAACGATTTCTGGCGGGGCGTCGTCCTCGCCCCGGACGACGGCAGTGACGTCTTCCTGCTCGTCAACGTCGTCCCCCACGACGACGCCTACACCTGGGCCGCGAAGCGGCTGTACACGACGAACTCCGCGACGCGGGCGCTGGAGGTCCGCAACGTCGCGGCGATCGAGCAGCTGACCCCGGCCCTGGAAAAGGCCGCCGCGGCCGCCGACTCACTGCTCTTCGCGAAGTACTCGGACACGGTGCTGCGTGAACTCGGCATCGACGACCAAGTACTCAGGGCCGTGCGGACCATCGTCGACAAGGCGCAGCTGCGGGCCTTCGAGACGCTGCTGCCGGAAGACCAGTGCGAGGTACTGCAGTATCTGGCCGAGGGATTCAGCCCCGAAGAGGTCTACCGGGACGTGGTCGCCGTCCGGCGGCCTGTCGACGCGGGACCCGACCCCGACGAGAGCCTGGCCGTCGTCATCGCCAACACCACGAGCCGCATCACCCTGGTCACCGGCCCGCAGGAGCTCGCTGACATCCTAGAGAAGCCGTTCGCGGCCTGGCGGGTGTTCCTGCACCCCTCGCAGCGACGCGTCGCCTACCGGGTGTCGTACGGCGGCCCGGTCCAGGTCACCGGCGGCCCAGGGACCGGCAAGACGGTCGCGGCACTGCACAGGGTCAAACACCTGCTCACCCGCTCCTCGGAAACCCGCGTCCTGCTCACCACGTTCACCAATGCCCTGGCCGCATCATTGCGGCAAAACCTGTCCGTCCTCCTGGACGACGACGAGTCTCTGCTCACCCGCGTCGAGGTGACCACAGTCAACGCCTACGCGCACGGCATCGTGACCCGCCTCGACGGCCGGGCCCCCTCCCCGATCGGCGACCGGGAGGAGCGGCAGATGTGGCAGCGGGCCGTCAAGAAGCTCGGCCTGCCATGGACGGAGCAGTTCTTGGCCCAGGAGTACCGGCACGTCGTCCTCGCCCAGGATCTGCGTACGCTGGGCGACTACCGCGCGGCCTCCCGCCGCGGTCGCGGCAGCGCACTGTCACCGACCAGGCGGGAGCAGCTGTGGCCGGCCATCGAGCTGTTCGAGTCCATGCTGCGCGACCAGAAGGCCACCACCCACCTCAGGGTGTGCGCCCGTGCGGCCGAACTCCTGGCCGCTTCCTCACCCACGCACGACCACGTCGTGGTCGACGAGGCACAGGACCTGCACCCGGCCCAGTGGCGCGTCCTGCGCGCTGCGGTGGCGCCCGGCAGCGACGACCTGTTCATCACCGGCGACCCGCACCAGCGGATCTACGACTCGAAGGTCTCACTCGGTTCGCTCGGCATCTCGGTGGCCGGGCGCACGCACCGCCTGCGCATCAACTACCGCAGTACGGAGGAGATCCTCGCCTGGTCGACGGGCATCCTCAGCCCGGTGTCGGTCGACGACCTGGGCGGCGAGGGCAGCGACACCCTGGCGGGTTACCGGTCGCTCCTGCATGGCCGCAAACCGCGCCTGGACGGGTACGCCTCGGAGCAGGCGGAGATCGCAGCGCTCGTCGAGCGCGTCGAGGGCTGGATCGCGCAGGGCATCCGGCCGTCGGAGATCGGCGTGTGCGCCCGCTTCAACGTGCTGCTCGACAAGGCGTACGACAAGCTGGCCGCGGCCCGGGTGCCGGTGGTCCGGGTCAAAGACCATCCGGGACCGGATGTGGACGGCGTACGGCTGGCCACCATGCACGCCATGAAGGGTCTGGAGTTCCGCTGTGTCGCCGTACTCGGTGCGACGGCGGGCGCGCTTCCCTTCGCCCGCGAAGTGACGCCGGCCTCCGTGGACGCGCTGCAGCACGACTCGGACCTGCTCCGGGAGCGGTGTCTGCTGTTCGTGGCATGCACACGGGCGCGGGAGGCGCTGGCGGTCTCGTGGAGCGGATCGGCCAGTCCATTCGTTCCGCAGGCGAAGTGACGTACAGCCCTTCTGATGTGAGTGGGCCCGTCAGTCTCCTGGGGCCAGCGCCCCGTTGCCCAGCCCGTCCCGTGCCAGCGCCGCAGCCTGCTTGCTGAGTTCGGCCACCTTCCGCGCCCGCTCCTCGAACTCCTGCAGTGCGCGGAACGCTGCCCCGTACCGACGCTGTTCGGCGATGTCCATCTGCGGGATGCGGGCGCCCTTGCCGTCGAGCCGGTAGGTGCCGCTGGCGCTCGTGGACCGCCTGGTGTTCGCCGCGCTGCGCAGAAAACCCTGGAGATAGTCGGTGTCGAGCTGATCGCTCACTGAGACCGGCTCCGGATCGCCGTACTCGACCAGCCCGGCACGCGCGAGGTCGGCGACGCTGACGGATGGCCCCTCCAAGGCGCTGGGGCCGACGCCCGCCATCAAGGTCGGCAGCAGGTCGGCCAGCAGCCGCACCTGCTCGGCCAACTCCCGCTGCAGAGACCGGTACTCGGTGGCGTAATCGCGGTGGGACTCCTCGACATGACGGCCGGGAGTGAGATCCACGGTGTCGTCGAGGAGTTCGATCAAGGGTACGTCCGCTGTCTGGTCGGGCCCTGGCTCCAGCGGGCCGTCCGGATGGTTCGCCGTAAGGTCGACCATGCGCACCCTGGCGACATTGTCATCCGGGCACTGCGGGCGGCGCAGAAGCCAGAGGTGCACGGGGAGCGCGTGCGAGGCAGCGCTCCCGGGTGGAAGGGCGATGATGTGCGTGAGGATACCGCGCCGCACGAGCTCTGCCCGGATACGGCGGCCGGCCTTTCGGTAGGCGACCGAGGCGGGCATGACCATGAGGACGCGCCCGCCCGGCGCAGTGTGCGCGTAGGCGTGTTGCAGCCAGGCCAATTCGCCTTCGGCACGCGAGGGCGTGCCGAACTCCCACCGGGGGTCGAGGAGCAGGTCCTCACGTCCCCAGTCGGTGGCACCGACGGGCGGATCACAGACGACCAGATCGGCCTTGAGGTCCGGCCAGTGGTCGCCGCGCAGGGAATCTCCGGCGAGGATGTCGACGCCGGTGCGCCCCGTGAGATCGGCTCGCAGCTGCGCGAATCGAGCACTTCGGGCGTCGGCCTCCTGACCGCACCGTGTCGGCCCGAGCTCGGGTCCGACAGCCAACAGGAGCGTTCCGATACCGCACGCAGGATCGAAGAGGGTCGCATCAGCGGGCACCTCGCCTGCGAAGTGCCGCACCGCATGGACGATGCGCGGTGAGGTGACCTGATCGGACCCGGCCCGGCGCACTGATTCGGTGAAGCGCTCCGTAAGCGCGCTCACCACGTCACCGGGTGATCCACTGCCTCCAAGCTGCCGCGCCAGTCGAACGGCATCTGCCGGCAGAGCTTCCGGGACGTCGCCCTCAACACCGGCGAACAGCTGGGCGACATCGGCGAGCCCGCCGACCATCTCGTCGCCGTAAGCCGCTCGCAGAGCCTGCCACAGCTGCACCTCCTCCGAGACACCCTGGCCCTTGCGCTGCTTGTCCAGCCACGCCTGCACCGCGGCCAGGTCGAACAGCGGACTGTTCGCACCGCCGCCTGCCGGTGCGGGAAAGTCCTCGTACCGCCGCCTCCAGTTGGAGACCGCGGCACGCGTAACGCCAGCGAGCCGGGCGATCTCAGAGCCGGCGACAAGCGGTCCACCGACTGGCGGGGCGGGATGGTCTGCCATGCAGGTCACCGTACACGGATCCCGTGTTTTCATCAATCAGAAGAGCTGTTGACAATGTACACGTATTTACGTCTACTGCCTGGCGACTCTCTGCTGATTGAGATCACCTGCCGCGCCTGGGCGCGCCTGCTGCGCGTGATCGCGTCGCATTATCGTGAGCGCGGCGCCTTCACTTCCCCAGCTGTCGGCAAGCGGTAGCGACGCCTCTGTCGCGGCCCCCATCCGCTGCCTATAGGCAACGACACGACCGCACACCCACCCGGCTCCGACATCACCGGCCACGGCCCATACCGCGCCCTCGGTAACGGAATCCGCAGCCGAGACACATCTACCCAACTGACGCCCCGTCAGCTACATCCAGCACCGATCCAGCAAGGGTGCGGATAACCAGGGATGACGACAGGTGACGACACGTCAGGAAATCCAGCACGGATCCAGCAGCGGATACAGCGACGGGGCCGACCCCGAACAGGAACGACCCCGTCTGACCTGCGCATTTGCCAGATCGCTACGCCGATGCTATAGCGTCAACTAAACGTTGAAGCGGAACTCAACCACGTCTCCGTCCTGGGCTATGTGGTCTCACCCTAGCCCTCTATGTGCGCATCGCCCTATCCGCGCGGGTTTCAGCCACCGAGCCTGCTCCACAAGGTCCCCGGTCGACGCAGGACGACAAATCAGCCGTGCGACGTCTCTATAGGGGATGTGCCATCACCAACGAGTTCTCCGGCCCCGGCGCCCGACGGGGCATGCCCCTCGCACCCACCCGAGCGGCACTCGAGCACGGACAGCCCCACTGGGAACCACGTGGACCTCCCCCAGGAACCACCCGAGGTGACCGGGCCCGTCGCTGCCGCCCTCCTGCAGCTCCTTCGCACCATGATCGCCTCTCCTAACCAGGCACGCCCCGAGGCCGGAGACACCTAGCAAGGGCAGGCCTCGCTGGCTCTTCTCGCCCAATCGAGGTACGACAGACCGCCACATAACACCCGCAACACGCTCCATGCCACACCCACTGGGGGCTGACCGCACGTGATCCGTTTCGCCTTCGCCGGACGCTGCTCCACCGAGGACCTTCAAGACCCCGAAGCCTCCAGAAACTGGCAGCTCACCCGCGCCCGAGCCCTGATCGAACCCGCCGGCGGCCAGATCGTCACCGAATACTTCGACATCGGGCACAGCCGCTCCCTGCCCTGGCAACGCCGCCCCCGCGCCAACGAACTCCTCCAAGCCCTCCGCGACCCCAACCGCGGATTCGACGCCGTCGTGATCGGAGAACCACAACGCACTTTCTACGGCAACCAGTTCGGCAACACCTTCCCCGTCTTCGTCCACTTCCGCATCCCCCTGTGGGTTCCGGAGGTCGGCGGCCCGATCGACCCGGACAACGAAGCCCACGACCTGGTCATGTCCGTCTTCGGTGGCATGAGCAAGGGAGAACGCAACCGCATCAAGATCCGGGTGCGCACCGCCATGAGCTCCCAGGTCCAGCTCCAGGGCCGCTACCTCGGCGGGCGACCGCCTTACGGCTACCGGATCGCCGACGCCGGAGCCCACCCCAACCCCTCGAAAGCCGCCGTCGGCCAGCGCATCCACAAACTCGAGCCCGACCCCGTCGCCGCACCCATCGTGCAGCGGATCTTCACCATGTATGTCGACGGCATGAGCGACAGCGGTATCGCCGCACAGCTCACACGCGAAGGTATCCCCTGCCCCTCCGCCCACGACGCCACCCGCAATCCGCACCGCACGAAGACCGCATGGCAGCAGGGCGCCGTGCGCGCCATCCTGATCAACCCCCGCTACACCGGCTACGAGGTCTGGAACAAGCAACGCAAGGAAGAACGCCTCCTCGACGTCGATGACGTCACCCTCGGCCACACCACCCGCATGACCCACAACCCCGCCGAGGAGTGGATCCGCTCCAACGAACCCGCCCACGAAGCGATCATCAGCCGCAGCCGGTTCGATACCGTCCAAACCCTCCGCAGACAGCGTGCCCGCAACCAGGGACGGCAGGAACGCGCCGGAAAGCAAGGCGCACGCCCCTACGCCCTGCGCGGACGGATCCGGTGCAGCCTGTGCGGGCGCAAGATGCAGCCCGCCACCATCCGCAACCACGTCTACTACCGCTGCGAATTCAAAGACCAGGAAGCCGCCCTCTACCCCGACCTCACCCACCCGCGCACCATCAACCTGCGTGAAGACATCGTCTGCCACGCCCTGGACCCGTGGATCGCCCGGGCCTTCGCCCCCGACCGGCTCACCGCCACCATCGAGGCGCTCGCCCTCGCAAGCGCCGCCGCAAGCACCGCAGAGACTCACACACCCGAGCAAGCTCAAGCACGCCAGACGATCAAGGACTGCGAGCGACGACTCGCCCGCTACCAAGCAGCCCTCGAAGCCGGAGCCGACCCTGCCGTCGTGACCCAGTGGATCAACGACGCGCAGCGAGACAAGGAAGCGGCGCAACAGAAGCTCGACGCGCTCCCTGCCGTCACCCGGAAGAAGGAGGCCCCGCTCAACGCACAACAGATCCGGCAGATCACTGAGAGTCTCGGAGGTATCGCACAGCGCATCCACACAGCCAGCGCCGACAAGAAAGGCCCGCTCTACGAAGCCTTGGGCATCACAATCAGCTACGAACATGCAACGAGGACCGCGACCGTTAGGTCGAGGCCCTCGTCGCCGTATCGTCAGTGGTTGTGTCCGAGGGGGGACTTGAACCCCCACGCCCGATAAAGGGCACTAGCACCTCAAGCTAGCGCGTCTGCCATTCCGCCACCCGGACGAGGTGTCCGTCGCCTTACCGGGGCTCTCCCCCGCGGCGACAGGGACAACAATACCAAGGTTTCGGAGTGCCTTTCACCTGCGTTTCCCCGCGGCAGCGGCCGTCACTCCCCGCCGCCGTCGCCCCCGCCGCGAGCGTCGCAGATCGGCCAGGCCGCGGTCCTCCAGGCCGTCGATCGGCGGGATCGCCGGGGAGAACCCGGCGATGGTCGAGTGCAAGGCGTACGGGCTCGCGCCGGTGCCCCTGTGGAGGGGATCGCGCGGCCCCACCCGCGGGGTGGCGCCGTGGGCCGGCAGGCGAGGTCGTCGCCGGGTGGCGCCCGCGTGCGTGGACACCACCCGTGCGCCCCTCACGGCATGAGCTGGTACTCGGGGAAGTTGCCGGGCAGCCGCTCCCCCGCCGGGCCCTGGGTCACCGCGCGGACCAGGAGTTCGCCGCCGACGAAGGCGCCGCGCCAGGACGCGCCGAAGCCGCCGAACAGCTCGTCGCGGTCGCCACGGGAGCGGGGCTTGCCGTGGCCGGTCTTGAAGGCGCGGATCTGGGGGGCCAGCCGGTCGAAGGTCGCCCGGTCGTCGGTGGACAGCGTGGCGACCAGGGCGCCGTTGGAGGCGTTCATGGCCGCCAGCAGTTCCGCCTCCGTGTCGACCAGGACGATCGTGTCGACCGGGCCGAACGGTTCCGCGTGGTGGAGCGGGGAGGACGGGGGCGGGTTGAGGAGCGTGACCGGGTGGACGTAGGCCGAGGTGTCCTGGCCGGGGAGGAAGCGGGCGTCGGCGGCCTTGCCGCGGTGCAGCGGGATCGCGCCGCGGTCGATCGCCTCGGTGACCTGGTCGGTCAGCTCCTTGGCCTTGGCGGCGTTGATCAACGGGCCGAAGTCCAGATCGGGGTGGGGGTCGTCCGGGTGCTCGACCGCCAGCGGGTGGCCGACCCGGAGTGTGCGGACCGCCGGCAGGTAGGCCGCAAGGAAGGCGTCGAAAAGGTGGCGCTGGACGACGAAGCGCGGGTATGCCGTGCAGCGCTGCTTGCCGTAGTCGAAGAGCTTGGGGACGACCGCGGTGAGCGTGTCCCAGTCGGAGTAGTTCCAGATGCCCCAGGTGTTGAGTCCCTCCTGTTCCAGGATGTGCCGTTTGCCGAGGTCGGCGACGGCCGTGGCCACCGCGGCGCCCGTGTCCCGGCCGCCCACGAAGGAGACGCAGCCGATCTCCGGCGCCCGCACCAACGCCTCGGACAGCTCGCCCCCGCTGCCGCTGACGAGGGTGACGGGGACCCCCTCGCGTGCGGCGAGCGCCGAGGCCAGGGTGAGACAGGCGACGCCGCCGTCGGTCGGGGTCTTGGCGATGACCGCGTTGCCGGCCAGGGCCTGGACCAGCATGGCGTGGACGAGGACGCTCATCGGGTAGTTCCAGCTGGCGATGTTCGAGACCGGACCGTCCAGCGGAGCCCGGTCGCCGATCATCTCTTCGATTCCGTCGACGTACCAGCGCACGCCGTCGATGGCCCGGTCCACATCGGCCTGGGCGAGCCGCCACGGCTTGCCGATCTCCCAGACGAGGAGGAGGGCGAGCAGTTCGCGGTGTTCGGTCAGGGCGTCGAGGGTGGCGGCGATCCGGGCCCGGCGTTCGGGCAGGGGTACGTGCCGCCAGGCACAGTGCTGGTCCAGCGCGGCGCGCACGGCGCGCCGGGCGGTGTCCCGGCCGAGGCGCGGCGGGCCCGCGATGGGTGTGCCGTCGACGGGGCTGGTGGCGGGCAGGGCCCGGCCGTCCGGCTGCCAGGTGGAGTTCCAGAGGTTGAGGACACGGTCGTCGCGGAACGCCTCGGGGGCGACGGAGAGAGCGCGCCGCCAGGCGTCGGACCAGGACGTGCCGGATTTGAGGGTGAGGGTGGGTGCCATGAATGAGCTCCGCTCTCGTTGCACGGGCGAGAGGAACTGGGCTCGTCCCGCACACGGCTCGCACTGTCGTGCGGGGACGTCGTGCATCGTGCGTCGTGCGTCCTGCGTCGTTCGGGGGAGCCGGTGGCGGCGCGTATCGCGACGGTCACCTCTCGTCCACTATGGGTGAGGTCAGGCCCGGTCTGCCAGTGCGCCGAGGGCCAGTCGTGCCGTTTCGGCCGGTGTGCCGCCCACCCTCACCCCGGCCGCCTCCAGCGCGTCCCGCTTCGCCCGGGCGGTGCCCGACGAGCCGGAGACGATGGCGCCGGCGTGCCCCATGGTCCTGCCCTCGGGCGCGGTGAAGCCGGCGACGTAGCCGATCACGGGCTTGGTGACGTGGTCGCGGATGTACGCGGCGGCCCGCTCCTCCGCGTCGCCGCCGATCTCACCGATCAAGACGATCAGCTCGGTGTCCGGGTCGGCCTCGAAGGCGGCGAGGCAGTCGATGTGACTGGTGCCGGCGACGGGGTCGCCGCCGATGCCGACGCATGTGGAGAAGCCGACGTCCCGCAGCTCGTACATGAGCTGGTAGGTGAGCGTGCCGGACTTGGAGACCAGGCCGATCCGGCCGGGCCTGGTGATGTCGGCGGGGATGATGCCGGCGTTGGACTGCCCGGGGGTGATCAGCCCGGGGCAGTTGGGGCCGATGATCCTGGTGCGCCTGGACTTGGCGTACGAGGTGAAGGCGACGGAGTCGTGGACCGGGATGCCCTCGGTGATGACCACGGCGAGGCCGATGCCGGCGTCCGTTGCCTCCAGGACGGCCGCCTTGGCGAAGGCGGGCGGTACGAAGACGACGGTGACGTCGGCCCCGGTCGCGTCCATGCCTTCGCGAACGGAGCCGAAGACGGGGACGGCGCCGGGGGCACCCACCGGGCCGTCAGGGCTCTGCGCAATGTCGAAGTCGACGCTGCGGCCCGCCTTGCGCGGGTTGACGCCGCCGACGACGTTCGTACCGGCCGCGAGCATGCGGCGGGTGTGCTTCATGCCCTCGGCGCCGGTCATGCCCTGGACGAGGACCTTGCTGTCCTTGGTCAGGTAGATCGCCATGTCGCGTCCCCTCAGGCGGTTCGGGCGAGTTGGGCGGCACGGCGGGCGGCGCCGTCCATGGTGGTGGCCTGCTGCACCAGGGGATGCGCGCGCTCGTCGAGGATCGCGCGGCCCCGGGCCGCGTTGTTGCCGTCGAGGCGCACGACCAGCGGCCTGGTCAGCTCGATGGTGTCCAGGGCCTGCACGATGCCCTCGGCGACCGCGTCGCAGGCGGTGATCCCGCCGAAGACGTTGACGAGGACCGACTTCACGGCCGGGTCGGACAGGATGACGGACAGTCCGTCGGCCATGACCCGGGCGGAGGCTCCACCGCCGATGTCCAGGAAGTCGGCGGGGCGGGCGCCGCAGGCCGCGACCACGTCGAGCGTCGCCATGACGAGGCCCGCGCCGTTGCCGATGACGCCGACCTCGCCGTCCAGCCTGACGTAGTTGAGACCGCGCGCCGCGGCGACGGCCTCCAGGGGGTCGTCCTGCTCGGCGGCCTCGGGTCCCCAACGCTCCTGACGGAAGCGGGCGTTGTCGTCGAGGGTGACCTTGCCGTCGAGCGCGACGATCCGGCCCTGCCGGGTGCGCACGAGGGGGTTGACCTCGACGAGGAGGGCGTCCTCGCGGACGAGTACCCGCCAGAGCCGTACGAGGACGTCGACGGCCTGTTGCGGCAGCGCGGCGGCACGGGCGATCTGGGCCGCCTTCGCGGAGGTGACACCCTTGGCCGGGTCGACGGGCACCCGTGCCACCGCCTCCGGCCTGGTCGCGGCGACCTCCTCGATGTCCATGCCGCCCTCCGCGGAGGCGATGGCGAGGAAGCGGCCGGCCGCGCGGTCGAGGACGTAGGAGACGTAGAACTCCGCGTCGATGTCCACGGGTTCGGCCACCATCACGGTGCCCACCGTGTGGCCCTTGATGTCCATGCCCAGGATCCGGCGTGCCGTCAGTTCCGCCTCGGCCGGATCAGTGGCGAGCCTGACCCCGCCCGCCTTGCCGCGCCCGCCCGTCTTCACCTGTGCCTTGACGACGGCCCGGCCGCCCAGCCGGCGGGCGATCTCGCGGGCCTCCTTGGGCGAGTCCGTGACCTCGGCCCTCGGCACCACGATGCCGTGTTCCTCGAAGAGTTGCCGTGCCTGGTGTTCGTACAGGTCCATCCCGGCTCCTGTCTGTTGAGTCGTCTGGAGGCGTCCCCCAGACCCCCGAAAAGTGCCGCACGCCCCCTGGACACCACCCACCGGATGCGGGATAACAAGCTTCATACAGTATTCGTCGACTGTATGCAATGTACCGCGAGCCGTTCCAACCCCCTACGAAGGGACAGGACTTCGCCATGCCCGACGACACCCAGGACGTCATCTCCGGTGGTCATCTCGTTGCCAAGGCGCTGAAGGCAGAGGGCGTCGACCGCATCTACACCCTGTGCGGCGGCCACATCATCGACATCTACGACGGCTGCGTCGACGAGGGCATAGAAGTCGTCGACGTACGCCACGAGCAGGTCGCCGCCCACGCCGCAGACGGCTACGCACGCATCACCGGTAAGCCCGGCTGCGCGGTCGTCACGGCGGGTCCTGGTACGACCGACGCCGTCACCGGTGTCGCCAACGCCTTCCGCGCGGAGTCACCGATGTTGCTGATCGGCGGTCAGGGTGCGCTCAGCCAGCACAAGATGGGGTCCCTGCAGGACCTGCCGCACGTCGACATGATGGCGCCCATCACCAAGTTCGCGGCGACCGTCCCGGACACGGCGCGCGCGGCGGACATGGTGTCGATGGCGTTCCGCGAGTGCTACCACGGTGCGCCCGGACCCTCCTTCCTGGAGATTCCCCGCGACGTCCTCGACGCCAAGGTGCCACTCGGCAAGGCGCGGGTCCCGCAGGCAGGCCACTACCGTGCCTCCACCCGCTCGGCCGGCGACCCGGAGGCCGTCGAAAGGCTCGCCGGCCTGCTCGTGCACGCCGAGAAGCCGGCCATCCTGCTGGGCAGCCAGGTGTGGACGACCCGCGGCACCGAGGCGGCCGTCGAGTTGGTGCGCACCCTGAACATTCCCGCGTACATGAACGGCGCCGGCCGCGGCACCCTCCCGCCCGGCGACCCGCACCACTTCCAGCTCTCCCGCCGCTACGCCTTCTCGAACGCCGACGTCATCGTGATCGTCGGCACGCCCTTCGACTTCCGCATGGGTTACGGCAAGCGGCTCTCCCCCGAGGCGACCGTCGTCCAGATCGACCTCGACTACCGCACCGTCGGCAAGAACCGCGACATCGACCTCGGCATCGTCGGCGACGCGGGCCTCGTCCTGAAGGCGGTCACCGAGGCGTCCTCCGGACACGCTCTCAACGGATACCGGAACGGCGGCGCCGCCCAGCGCAAGGCGTGGCTCGACGAGCTGCGCACCGCCGAGCAGACCGCGATCGAGAAACGGCTGCCGCAGCTGAAGTCGGACGCCTCGCCGATCCACCCCTACCGTCTGGTCAGCGAGATCAACGACTTCCTCACCGAGGACTCGATCTACATCGGCGACGGCGGCGACATCGTCACCTTCTCCGGGCAGGTCGTCCAGCCCAAGGCCCCCGGGCACTGGATGGACCCGGGCCCGCTGGGCACCCTCGGCGTCGGCATCCCCTTCGTGCTCGCGGCCAAGCAGGCACGGCCCGACAAGGAGGTCGTCGCGCTCTTCGGCGACGGCGCCTTCTCGTTGACCGGCTGGGACTTCGAGACGCTGGTCCGCTACGACCTCCCCTTCGTCGGCATCGTCGGCAACAACTCCTCCATGAACCAGATCCGTTACGGCCAGGCCGCCAAGTACGGCAAGGAGCGCGAGCGGGTCGGCAACACGCTCGGCGATGTCCACTACGACAAGTTCGCGCAGATGCTCGGCGGTTACGGCGAGGAGGTCCGCGACCCCGCAGACATCGGGCCGGCGCTGCGGCGCGCCCGCGAGTCCGGGAAGCCCTCGCTGATCAACGTCTGGGTCGACCCGGACGCGTACGCCCCCGGAACCATGAACCAGACCATGTACAAGTGAGGTGAGCCAGGTGACCACCAAGGCACTTGACGGCATCCGCGTCCTGGACATGACGCACGTCCAGTCCGGTCCCTCCGCGACCCAGTTGCTCGCCTGGCTGGGAGCCGACGTCATCAAGCTGGAGGCGCCGACCGGTGACATCACGCGGAAGCAGCTGCGTGACCTACCGGACGTCGACTCCCTGTACTTCACGATGCTCAACTGCAACAAGCGGAGCATCACCCTCAACACCAAGACCGAACGCGGCAAGGAGATCCTCACCGAACTGATCCGGCGCTCGGACGTCATGGTCGAGAACTTCGGACCGGGCGCGGTCGACCGGATGGGCTTCAGCTGGGACCGCATCAAGGAGATCAATCCACGGATCGTCCATGCCTCCATCAAGGGGTTCGGCGAGGGCCCGTACACCAACTTCAAGGCGTACGAGGTCGTCGCGCAGGCCATGGGCGGGTCGATGGCGACCACCGGCTTCGAGGACGGGCCGCCGCTCGCGACCGGCGCCCAGATCGGGGACTCGGGCACGGGTGTGCACGCCGTGGCGGGGATTCTCGCGGCGCTGTTCCAGCGGGAGAAAACCGGGCGTGGGCAGCGGG
Organism: Streptomyces sp. NPDC001848; assembly: GCF_042891915.1. NCBI lineage: Bacteria > Bacillati > Actinomycetota > Actinomycetes > Kitasatosporales > Streptomycetaceae > Streptomyces > Streptomyces sp. NPDC001848. The sequence continues at coordinate 79,451 of NZ_JBIATP010000015.1, forward strand.
TCAACGTGGCCATGCAGCACGCTGTACTCAACCTGTGCCGGGTGAAGCTGCGCGACCAGCAACGCCTGGCACACGGGCCGCTCGCTGAATATCCCAACGAGGACTTCGGCGACGAGGTTCCCCGTTCGGGGAACGCCTCCGGCGGCGGACAGCCCGGCTGGGCGGTCAAGTGCGCGCCGGGCGGCCCGAACGACTACGTGTACGTCATCGTGCAGCCCGTCGGCTGGAAGCCGATCAGCGAGCTCATCGGGCGGCCCGAACTCGCGGACGACCCCGAGTGGGCGACTCCGGAGGCACGGCTGCCGAAGCTGAACAAGATGTTCCAGCTGATCGAGGAGTGGTCCTCGACGCTGCCCAAGTGGGAGGTGCTGGAGCGGCTCAACGCCCACAACATCCCCTGCGGGCCGATCCTTTCGACCAAGGAGATCATCGAGGACGAGTCACTGGCCGCCAACGAGATGGTGGTGCGCGTACCGCACCCGCAGCGCGGCGAGTTCGTGACCGTCGGCAGCCCGTTGAAGCTGTCCGACTCCCCCGTCGAGGTGCGCACTTCACCGCTGCTCGGCGAACACAACGAAGAGGTTTACATCGGCGAGCTGGGCCTCGGGGACGAGGAGCTGCGCCTGCTGAAGTCGGACGGAGTGATCTGACGTGATGGCCGAAGACCGGGTGCTGAGGGTGCGGTCGCTCCTCGACTCCGTTCGGGCTCAGGGCCGGACCGCGCTCACCGCGCCCGAGGGCAAGGTGATCGCCGACGCCTACGGGATCGCCGTACCGGGCGAGGAGCTGGCGAGGGACGTCGACGAGGCGGTGGCGTGCGCGGCGCGCTTCGGCGGGCCCGTCGTGATGAAGATCGTCTCACCGGACATCCTGCACAAGACCGACGCCGGCGGCGTGGTCGTCGGCGTGGAGGGCGCGGCGGACGTCCGGGCCGCGTTCCACAGGATCGTCGGGAACGCGCGCGCGTACGCCCCGGACGCCCGTATCGAGGGTGTACAGGTGCAGGAACTGCTTCCCCAGGGGCAGGAGGTGATCGTCGGGGCGGTCACCGATCCCACGTTCGGGAAGGTCGTCGCCTTCGGGCTCGGTGGGGTGCTCGTCGAGGTCCTCAAGGACGTCACGTTCCGGCTCGCGCCCGTGGACGCCGACGAGGCGCTGTCCATGCTGGACTCGATCCGCTCGGCGGAGATCCTGCGCGGGGTGCGCGGTCGGGCGGGTGTGGACCGGTGGGCCGTCGCCGAGCAGATCCGCCGGGTGTCGCAACTCGTCACGGACTTCCCGGAGATCGCGGAGGTGGACCTCAACCCGGTGATCGCCACCCCGGACGGCGCGGTCGCGGCGGACATCCGCGTGATCCTCTCGGACGCGCCCCCGAAGGAGCGCAGGCGCTACACCCGCGAGGAGATTCTCACCTCCATGCGCCGGTTGATGCAGCCGTCTTCCGTCGCCGTGATCGGTGCCTCCAACGAGCACGGCAAGATCGGCAATTCGGTGATGCGCAACCTCATCGACGGCGGCTTCTCCGGAGAGATCCACCCGGTGAACCCCAAGGCCGATGACGTTCTGGGCCGCAAGGCGTACAAGAGTGTCACGGACGTTCCCGGTGAGGTGGATGTGGCCGTCTTCGCCATCCCCGCCAAGTTCGTGGCCGCGGCCCTGGAGGAGGTGGGACGCAAGAGGATCCCCAACGCCGTCCTGATCCCCTCCGGGTTCGCGGAGACCGGCGAGCACGCCCTCCAGGCCGAGATCGTGGCGATCGCCGAGCGGTACGGCATCCGGCTGCTCGGACCGAACATCTACGGCTACTACTCGACGTGGCAGGACCTGTGCGCCACGTTCTGCACACCGTACGACGTCAAGGGCGGGGTGGCGCTGACCTCGCAGTCCGGTGGCATCGGGATGGCCATCCTGGGCTTCGCCCGCACCACGAAGACCGGCGTGTCGGCGATCGTGGGCCTCGGCAACAAGTCGGACCTCGACGAGGACGACCTGCTGACGTGGTTCGGTGAGGACCCGCACACCGAGTGCATCGCGATGCACCTGGAGGACCTCAAGGACGGGCGCGCCTTCGTGGAGGCGGCGCGGGCGACCGTCCCGAGGAAGCCGGTCGTGGTCCTGAAGGCGGGGCGTACCGCGGCGGGCGCCAGGGCCGCCGGCTCGCACACCGGTGCTCTTGCGGGCGACGACGCCGTGTACGACGACATCCTGCGGCAGGCCGGTGTGATCAGGGCTCCCGGGCTGAACGACATGCTGGAGTACGCGCGCGCGTTGCCGGTGCTGCCCACCCCCAAGGGGGACAACGTCGTCATCATCACCGGGGCCGGCGGCAGTGGCGTGCTGCTGTCCGACGCGGTCACCGACAACGGGCTGTCCCTCATGGAGATCCCGCCCGACCTGGACGCGGCCTTCAGGAAGTTCATCCCGCCCTTCGGGGCCGCGGGCAACCCGGTCGACATCACGGGGGGCGAGCCACCGTCGACGTACGAGGCGACGATCCGGCTCGGCCTCGAGGACCCGCGGATCCACGCACTCGTGCTGGGCTACTGGCACACCATCGTGACCCCACCCCTGGTGTTCGCCGAGCTCACCGCGCGCGTGGTGGCCGAATTCCGGGACCGCGGCATCGAGAAGCCGGTGGTGGCGTCGCTCGCCGGTGACGTCGAGGTCGAGGAGGCCGGCCAGTACCTGTTCGAGCGCGGGGTCGTGGCATACCCGTACACGACCGAGAAGCCGGTGGCCGTGCTCGGCGCGAAGTATCGGTGGGCGCGCGCGGCCGGGATGTTGGGGGGCGGTTCATGAGGTGAGTGAACGACGGGGCGGGCGACGGTGCGCGTCGGCCGCCCCGGGACCCGTGCGCGCACGAAAGGCATGGGACAGGGGGCGCTGGCCAGAACTTTCGACGCAAGAGGTGCACGACATGACATCCATCGATCACTCGACGTCCGTCACCTGCAGGGATGTGGCGGACACCAACGGCCGCGCGTACCGGATCGGCGAGTCGGACGCCGGCCTTCCGGAGCGGCAGGACTCTCGAACGACCCGGCGGTTCTTCGGGATCGCCCTCAAGGTGCCCTTCCGCGCACACCGCTGCGGGCGCCGCGACACACCGGTCACCGCCACCGCGATACCGGCCCGCTTCCTGAAGGCACCGGGCAGGCGCAGTGTCCGGCGCATCGTCCCCAACCCGCACCCGCTCGGCGAGGAGATGGCGTGACATGACGGCAGACCCCATGGCGACCGACAACTCGTCGGCCGGATCCGGCATCGCGAACCGTCCCTACCGGGAGGTGACGGACGCGCACGGCCGCGTCTACCGCATCGGCGAGACGGACCGCGACATACTCGGTCATTCACGCAAGCTCATGGTGTACCTCCCGTGGATCTCCATGATGGCCATCAGCGTCTCCGAGTACGCGTACGGCTCGGCGGAGGACACCCTTTCCACGGCCCACGGCTGGACGCAGAGCAACACCTTCTGGATCCTCAGCGTCTGGGTCCTCTTCCAGGCGGGCATCGCCTTCCCGGCCGGGTGGTTGCGCGAACGGGGCATCCTCACCGCCCGCAGGGCCATGTTCACCGGCGCGGCGCTGTGCCTGCTCGGCTTCCTGGCGCTGTCCCATCTGGACAACGTGCCGGCGGCCGTCCTCGGCTTCGGTGTCGTGGGCGGTGTCGGCTCCGGGCTGATCTACGCCACCTGCATCAACATGGTCGGCAAGTGGTTCCCGGAGCGGCGCGGCGCGAAGACCGGTTTCGTCAACGGCGGCTTCGCCTACGGCTCGCTGCCGTTCATCTTCATCTTCAACTACGCCTTCGACACCGGTAACTACGACGAGGTGCTCGACCTCATCGGCGTCTACGTGCTGGTCGTGGTCGCCTGCTGCGCCTGGTTCTTCCGGGACCCGCCGAAGAACTGGTGGCCGGCCGACGTCGACCCGCTGTCGTACTGCGGGAACGCCAAGAGCGCGGCGAGCCTCGCCAAGAACCCTCCGGCGGTGCGCCAGTACACGCCCAAGGAGGCCATCGGGACGGGCATGCTGCCGCTGATGTGGCTGACCGTCGTGATGACCGCCGGCGTCTCCATCTTCGGGATCTCCTTCCAGGTCGACTTCGCCAAGGAGATCGGCTTCGGACCGCTGGTCGCGGCCTCCTCGATGGGCGTCATGGCCGTCATCAACGGCGTCGGCCGCGCGGTGGTGGGCTGGCTGTCCGACGTGTGGGGCCGCAAGACGTCGCTCGTGTTCGTCATCGTGGTCCTCGGGCTCGCCCAGTTCGGCGTCATCTGGGCCGGTGACATGAAGAACGAGTGGCTGTTCCTGTTCTTCGCCTTCCTCTCCGGTTTCGGCGGCGGCGCCTTCTACCCCATGTTCGCCGCCCTGACGCCGGACTACTTCGGCGAGAACTACAACGCCACCAACTACGGGCTCGTCTACAGCGGCAAGCTGGTCAGCGGTCTGTTCGGCGGCGGCCTGGGCTCCATGGTGGTGGGTGCCTGGGGCTACAACGGCGCCTACGCGCTGGCGGGCGGCGTCTCCATGGTCGCGGCGGCACTGGCGCTGCTGCTGCGGCAGCCCGGTCGCAGCGGCAAGGGTGCACCGGAGCCGGGGTCGCAGACGGCGGGCTGACGGCACCGCTGATGTGAGGGGGCCCTCCCCGCTCGGCGGGAAGGGCCTCCCGACTGTGCGCCCGCGCTGGGCAGGCGGTCTACGGGCACGGCAGAGCAGGGCGCTGTGCTGATGAAGTTCGGTACCGCGGGTGTCTTTACGCGGGTGAGAACAGGTGGTCGCTGATGAGGCGGGCCGCGCCGATCACGCCGGCGTTCTGGCCCAACTCGCCGAGGACGATGGGCAGGTTTCCGGTCGCGAGCGGTAGCGACTGGCGGTAGACCTGGGTGCGGATGGCGGCGAGCAGGGTGTGGCCGAGGCCGGTCACCCCGCCGCCGATCACCACCAGGCCGGGGTTGAAGAAGCTGACCAGGCCGGCGATGACCTGGCCGGTGCGGGTGCCGCCCTCCCGGATGAGGTCGAGGGAGGTGGCGTCGCCCGCGGCGGCAGCGGCGGCGACGTCGGCGGCGGTGAGGGTGCCGTTGGTCTCCAGGCGGGTGGCGAGTTCGGCCGAGAGTCCCTGGTGGGCGGCCTCCAGCGCGTCGCGGGCCAGTGCCGCGCCACTGAAGTGGGCCTCCAGGCAGCCCCGGTTGCCGCAGGCGCACGGGCGTCCGTCGGGCACGGCCTGGATGTGCCCGATGTCGCCGGCGCTGCCCGTCGTGCCGCGGTGGACCTCGCCGCCGACGACGATGCCGCAGCCGATTCCCGTGCCGATCTTGACGCAGAGGAAGTCGCCCACGGTGCGGGCGACGCCCGCGTGCTGCTCCCCCATCGCCATCAGGTTCACGTCGTTGTCGACCATGACCGGGCAGCCGAGTTCCTGGCTGAGGGCCTCCCGCACCGGGAAGCCGTCCCAGCCGGGCATGATCGGGGGCGCCACGGGGACACCCTCGGGGAAGCGGACCGGTCCGGGGACGCCGATGCCGGCCCCGTCGAAGCCCTCCGCGAGGCCGGAGCTCTTCAACTTGCCCGCCATCGCCAGGACTTGCTCGAACACCGCGACGGGGCCCTCGCGCACGTCCATGGGCTGGTTGAGATGGCCGAGCACGTCCAGCTCGGCGTTGGTGACGGCGACGTCGACCGAGGTCGCGCCGATGTCGACGCCCAGGAAGCGGAGGTTCGGAGCGAGGCGGATGTTGTGCGAGCGGCGGCCGCCCCGGGAGGCGGCGAGACCATCGGTGACGACCAGTCCCGTCTCCAGGAGCCGGTCGACCTCCACGGCCAGCTTGGACCGGGACAGGTCGACCTGGTCACCCAGCTGCGCCCGGGAGTGCGGACCGCCGTCGCGCAGCAGCTTGAGCAGGCGGGCCTGGTGCGCGTTCGCCGGTCGTGCCGTCATCCGTCTCACGCCCTCCTCCCCGCCTCAATTCGGCCACCAGTTGCCGGGCTTTCGAGGGGCACGTAGCAGTGGTTGCCGAGGCTGGGAAGAAGTTTCGGCAAGTGTTGACCCCCCACTTTCTCCATTCACAGGACAAAGATGGAGTCGGCCGGGCCGGCCAGTGCTCAGGACGCCGACCGGGCGTGGTACGACCGCCGTGTGTGCTCGGTGTGTTCGCGCATGAGGTGGGTGGCGCGCTGTTCGTCACGGGCCGCGATCGCCGCGATCAGCTCCCGGTGTTCGATCCACGACTGACGGCCGCGCTGCCGGGCGACCGGCGTGTAGTACCAGCGCACCCGGCGATCGACCTGCCCGGCCAGCTCGGCGAGCACCGCGTTGCCCGCCAGCTCCATCACCTTCGCGTGGAAGCGGGCGTTGAGCGCGACCGCCCCGTCCACGTCGTCGTTCGCCACCGCGCGCTCACCCTCGGCGCACAGCTCCTCCAGAACCGCGACACCGGCGCCGTCCGCGTTCGCGGCGGCGAGCCGGGCGGCCTCCGCCTCCAGCAGCGTACGGACCGTGAGGAGCTGGTCGGCCTCCTCCTCCGTGGGCTCGTGCACGAACGCCCCCTGGGCGGGCCGCAGATCGACCCAGCCCTCGGTGTTCAGCCGCTGCAGCGCCTCGCGCACCGGCTGCCGGGAGACGCCGAGGTGCCCGGCGAGCTCGCTCTCGACCAGGTGCTGGCCCGGCTGCAGGGCGCGCGTGGTGATGAGTTCGAGCAACGCCTCGTAGACACGGTCCCGCAACGGGCCGGGCCGCTCCAGCCTGGGCACCGCTCCCTGCGGCAGTCCTGTCGACAACATCGCGGTCCCCCTCCAGGGCAGCTGCGGCGCGGTAGCCGGAAAGCCAGTATGAATTGTCTTTCGTCTACAGTCTACGGCGCACCAGGGCCGGGGCGGCGGGGAGTTGGCATCGCTCAGGGACAGCGAACCACCTGTCCCGCGTAGGAGAGGTTCCCGCCGAACCCGAACAGCAGCACGGGTTCGCCGCTCGAGATCTCCCCGCACTCCACGAGCTTCGACAGGGCCAGCGGGATGCTCGCCGCCGACGTGTTCCCCGACTCGGTGACATCGCGCGCGACGACCGCGTTCACGGCGCCCAGCTTCTCCGCGAGCGGTTCGATGATGCGCAGGTTGGCCTGGTGGAGCACGACCGCGGCGAGCTCCTCGGGGGCGATCCCGGCCCGCTCGCACACCCGGCGCGCGATGGGCGGCAGCCGGGTCGTCGCCCACCGGTACACGCTCTGCCCCTCCTGCGCGAACCGCGCGGGTGTGCCCTCGATCCGGACCGCGCGCCCCATCTCGGGCACCGATCCCCACAGCACGGGCCCGATGCCGGGCTCGTCACCGGCGGGGCACGCCTCGACGACGGCGGCGCCCGCGCCGTCCCCGACCAGCACGCAGGTCGTACGGTCCGTCCAGTCCGTGACGTCGGACATCTTCTCGGCGCCGATGACAAGTGCCCTGCCCGCCGCGCCCGCGCGCACGGCGTGGTCGGCGGTGGCGAGCGCGTGGGTGAAGCCGGCGCAGACGACGTTGACGTCCATCGCGGCGGGCTGCGGCATGCCGAGCCGGGCCGCGACGCGGGCCGCCGTGTTCGGGGAGCGGTCGGTGGCGGTGCAGGTGGCGACGAGGACGAGGTCGATGTCACCGGGCGCCAGGCCGGCCGCCGCGAGCGCCTTGGCGGCGGCGTGCGCGGCCAGCTCGTCGACGGGCTCGTCGACCCCGGCGATGTGGCGCGTGCGGATGCCCACCCGGGTCCTGATCCACTCGTCGCTGGTGTCGACCATGCCCGCCAGGTCCTCGTTGGTGAGCACCTTGGCGGGCTGGTAGTGGCCGACGGCGGTGATGCGTGAGCCGTTCATGGGTGGTTCCCCTCGTTGCCGTGGGTGTCGGGATCCACCAGTCTGATCAGTGACTCACGGGTAGGACGGCAGGTGAAACGACAGGAATGGGGCGCCCGGCTTGTCGGCTTCCCGCAGTTCTTCGGACGCCCGAACATGTCCCGGACCGGGCACTGTCACCCGGTGAAGAGCTGCTTGGCCTTCAGGACGAGCTCGTACAGGCCGTAGCCCAGCGGCGCCCCCACCCACAGCCAGGCGAGAACGATCAGGGGACGCCGCTCAGGCGGGCTGCTCTCGGCGGCCATCGGCGGCCTCCTTCGGTACGGGGACGTGGTGACGGGAGTGGACGGGCCGGACCAGCTCGTTGGCGACGAACCCGATGGCGAGCAGCCCGATCATGATCATGAAGGACACGCCGTAGAGGGACGACCCGTGCTTCCCGGCTTCCTTCTGGTGGTCGGCGATCCAGTTGACGATCAGCGGTCCGAGGACTCCGGCGGTCGACCAGGCGGTGAGCAGCCGACCGTGGATCGCGCCGACCTGGTACGCGCCGAACAGGTCCTTCAGATAGGCGGGAACGGTGGCGAAGCCGCCGCCGTAGAAGGAGAGGATCACCAGCGCGCAGAGGATGAACAAAGGCTTGGAGGAGTCGCCGAACAACGCGATGAGCAGGTACATGAGCGCGCCGACGCCCAGGTAGACGCGGTAGACGTTCTTGCGCCCGATCAGGTCGGAGGCCGACGACCACCCGATCCGGCCCGCCATGTTGGCCGCCGACAGCAGGGCGACGAAGCCGGCCGCGGCGGAGGCCGACACGGGGGTGGAGGTGTCCGCGAAGAAGTCGGTGATCATCGGGGCGGCCTTCTCGAGGATGCCGATACCGGCGGTCACGTTCATGCAGAGCACGATCCACAGGCACCAGAACTGCGGGGTGCGCACGGCGCTCCGGGCGGAGACCTGCACTCCTTCCAGGGCGCTCGGCCCGTCGTCCACCGGCTTCTCGCTGCGCGGCACCCGCACCAGCAGCACCCCGAGCGACATGAAGACGGCGTACGACAGCCCGTGCACGAGGAAGGCGAGCGCGATCCCGGAATGGTCGGAGCCGAAGGATTGGAGCATCTGGGCCGACCACGGCGAGGCGATGAGCGCGCCGCCGCCGAAGCCCATGATGGCGATGCCGGTGGCCGTGCCGGGCCGGTCCGGGAACCACTTGATCAGGGTGGAGACGGGTGAGATGTAGCCGATGCCGAGGCCGATGCCGCCGACGAACCCGTAGCCGAGGACGATCAGCCAGTACTGCCGGGTCTGCGCGCCCAGCGCGGAGATCAGGAAGCCGGTCGAGAAGCACACCAGGGCGACGGTCATGGCCCAGCGCGGGCCGTTGCGCTCGACGAGCGTGCCGCCGAATGCGGCCGACAGCCCGAGCATCACGATGGCGAGCTGGAAGGGCAGCGCGCTCTGGGTGCCGCTCAGGTGGAGCGCGGATTCGAGCGGCGGCTTGAACACGCTCCAGGCGTAGGCCTGGCCGATGGACAGGTGGACGGAGAGAGCGGCCGGCGGCACCAGCCAGCGACTCCACCCCGGGGGTGCGACGGGAGGGCTCATGATCCCGAACAGTACGAAGGGGAACGGGAGTTGAGAACCCCGCACGTCGACCGTATGCGGTGAGCGGTATCCGGTGTGCGCCGAACGGTCGTGCCGACCGGTTTTCGGTGCTGCACGAACCCTTGCCACCCCAACTTCCATACTGTAGACAATATTTCGTCGACACCTGGTGTCATCGTCTCTCTTCGGCAGTTCCTGCCACCTCCGCAGTTCCTGCCACCTCCGCGGTACTCCCTCGACCGAACGGAGTGTTCCTGTGAAAGTCGCAGTCCTCGGCGCCGGTGCGATCGGCGCCTACGTCGGCGCCGCGCTGCACCGTGCGGGCGCCGATGTGCACCTCATCGCCCGTGGACCGCATCTGGCGGCCATGAGGCGGCACGGAGTGCGGGTGCGCAGTCCGCGCGGCGACTTCACCGCGCACGCCCACGCCACCGACGACCCGGCCGAGGTCGGCCCGGTCGACTATGTGTTCCTGGGCCTGAAGGCCCACTCGTACGCGGCGTGCGGGCCGCTGATCGAGCCGCTTCTGCACGACACCACGGCCGTCGTCGCGGCCCAGAACGGAATCCCCTGGTGGTACTTCCACCGCCACGGCGGCCCCTACGACGCCCGCCGCCTCGAGAGCGTGGACCCCGACGGCGCGGTCAGTGCGGTGCTCGCGCCGGAGCGGGCCCTCGGTTGTGTGGTCTACGCGGCGACCGAGCTCGAAGGGCCGGGCGTCGTACGGCACTTGGAGGGCACCCGGTTCTCTGTCGGCGAGCCCGACCGCAGCATCTCCACGCGCTGCACGGCGTTCAGCGAGGCCATGAAGGCCGGCGGCCTGAAGTGCCCCGTCGAACCGGACCTGCGCGGCGACATCTGGGTCAAGTTGCTCGGCAACATCTCCTTCAACCCGATCAGCGCGCTGGCCCGCGCCACCATGCGGCAGATGTGCCTGCACGGTGGCACCCGCAGGGTCATCGAGACCATGATGCGCGAGACGCTGGCGGTCGCCGAGGCCCTCGGCTGCACGGTCGGCGTGTCCATCGAACGGCGCCTCGCGGGCGCCGAGCGGGTCGGCGACCACCGCACCTCCACGCTCCAGGACCTGGAGCGCGGCAGACCGCTCGAACTCGACGTACTCCTCGCCGCCGTCGTGGAGCTGGCGGAGATCACCGGGGTCGAGGTGCCCACCCTGCGGACCGTGCACGCCATCTCGGACCTGCTCGCGCTGAGGAGCGCCGCATGAGGAAACGCGAACCGAAGACGTACACCCGGCTCACCCACCCGCTCGTCCGCGACTCCCGCGACGAGCCCTTCCGCCGGGCGACGTGGGAGGAGGCACTGGAGCGCACCGCGCGGGGCCTCGGGCGCAACCGCGGCGCGTTCGGCATGTTCTCCTGCGCCCGCGCGACCAACGAGATGAACTACGTGGCGCAGAAGTTCGCCCGGGTGGTGATGGGCACCAACAACGTCGACTCCTGCAACCGCACCTGCCACGCCCCGAGCGTCGCGGGCCTGTCGGCGGCGTTCGGCTCGGGCGGCGGGACGTCGTCGTACGAGGAGGTCGAGCACACCGACGTCATCGTGATGTGGGGGTCCAACGCCCGCTTCGCGCACCCGATCTTCTTCCAGCACGTCCTGAAGGGCATCAGGAACGGCGCCCGGATGTATGCCGTCGACCCGCGCCGCACGTCCACCGCCGAGTGGGCGGAGAGCTGGCTCGGCATCGACGTCGGCACGGACATCCCGATGGCGCACGCGATCGGGCGCGAGATCATCCACGCGGGCCTGGTCAACGAGGCGTTCGTCGAGCGGGCCACCACCGGCTTCGAGGAGTACAGGGCGCTGGTCGAGCCGTGGACGCCGTCGCTCGCCGAGAAGGTGACGGGCGTACCGGCCCGCGCCATCCGCGAGCTGGCCCACGCCTACGCCCGTGCCGAGCGCGCCCAGCTGTGCTGGACCCTCGGCATCACCGAGCACCACAACGGCACCGACAACGTCCGCGCCCTGATCAACCTGGCCCTGCTCACCGGCCACGTGGGCCGCTACGGCTCCGGGCTGCAACCCCTGCGCGGCCAGAACAACGTGCAGGGCGGCGGCGACATGGGGGCGATCCCGAACCGTCTGCCCGGCTTCCAGGACATCCTCGACCCCGAGGCACGCCACCGGTTCGAGTCCGCCTGGCACACCGTCATCCAGCCGCACCACGGGCTCAATCTGACGGAGATGTTCGAGGCGATGGAGGAGGGCACGCTACGGGCGGTGTACTGCATCGGGGAGAACCCGGCGCAGTCGGAGGCCGACAGCGAGCAGGCCGTACGGCGGCTGAAGCAACTGGACTTCCTCGTCGTGCAGGACATCTTCCTGACGAGGACGGCAGAGCTGGCGGACGTGGTGCTGCCCGCGACGGCCGGCTGGGCGGAGACCGAGGGCACGACGACCAACAGCGAGCGGCGGGTGCAGCGGGTACGGCGTGCGGTCACCCCGCCCGGTGAGGCGCGCGAGGACATCGACATCCTCTGCGACCTGGCGGCACGCCTCGGCCACGAGTGGAAGTACGCCGACGCGGAGGCCGTGTGGAACGAGCTGCGCTCGGTGTCGCCGGACCACTACGGGATGACGTACACCCGCCTGGAGGAGCACCAGGGCATCCAGTGGCCGTGCCCGAGCACGGACCGGCTGGAACCGACCTACCTGCACGGCCGGTTGTGGCGGACCGACCCGAAAAGACGAGGCAGGCCCGCGCCGTTCGGGATCGTCCGGCACGACCCGCCGGTCGACCTCACCGACGAGGAGTACCCGATCCGGCTGACCACCGGGCGGCGGCTCGACTCGTACAACACCGGTGTGCAGAGCGGCGCTTACGCCTCCCCGCTGCGGCGCGGCGAGTACGTCGAGCTGTGCCCGGAGGACGCCGAGCGCTATGGGGTCGTCGTCGGCGAGGAGGTGCGGGTGACCTCGCGGCGCGGGTCCGTGGTGGCACCGGTGTGGATCGACACCGGTCTCAGGCCCGGGCTCGCCTTCATGACGATGCACTTCCCCGACGAGGTGGACACCAACCGGCTGACGATCGAGGCGAACTGCCCGATCGCGGGCACGGCGGAGTTCAAGGCGTCGGCGATCCGGATCGAGAAGCTGCCCGTCGCGACCATCGTGAGGTGACGCAAGTGGACCTGCACTTCGGTGACAGCAAGCCGACGGACGAGGAACGGGCGGCCGTCGACGCCCTGTTGGGCCCGCCGGAGTCCTCGTGGGAGGGGGCCGACCGTACGGGTGCCGACCTGAGGTGGGCCCGCGGCGGGCGCGCGGCCCGGGACCGCCGCGACCTGCTGTTGCCGGGGCTGCACGCGCTCAACGACCGGGTCGGCTGGATCAGCGAGGGCGGCCTGGACTACCTGTGCCGGCGGCTGACCGTGCCGCCGGCCGAGGCGTACGGGGTGGTCACCTTCTATTCGATGTTCTCGGTCAGGCCGCGCCCGGCGACCGTTGTGCACGTCTGCACGGACCTCGCGTGCACGGCCGCCGGGGCGCCCGGTCTGTGCGATGGCATCGAGTCCCGGCTCGGACCCGGCAGCGGTGTCTCGGTCGAGCGCAGCCCGTGCCTGGGCCTGTGCGAACGCGCCCCTGCGGCGCTCGCGATCAGGGCCGGCGACCCGGTGCGTACGGCGGTGTCGGCGCCGACGACGGTGGAGGGGGCCGTCCTGGCCGCCGGCGCGCCCGACTCGGCACCGCAGGAGCCGGCGGCGGCGACGGCGGTGCCCCAGGTCGGAGACCCGTCGTTGCTGCTGCTGCGCCGGGTCGGCGTCGTCGATCCGTCCTCCCTGGACGACTACCGCGCCCACGGCGGATTCCAGGCCCTGCGCCGGGCGTTCGAGCTCGGTCCCGCCGGGGTGATCCGCGAGGTCACCGACTCGGGTCTGCTCGGGCGTGGTGGCGCCGCCTTCCCCACCGGCCGCAAGTGGCAGGCCACCGCGTCCCAGCCCGACCACCCGCACCACCTGGTCTGCAACGCCGACGAATCCGAGCCGGGCACCTTCAAGGACCGGGTGCTCATGGAGGGCGACCCGTACGCGCTCGTCGAGGCGATGACGATCGCGGGGTACGCGATCGGGGCCCACCGGGGCCATCTGTATCTGCGCGGCGAGTACCCGCGGGCGCTGCGCCGCCTGGAGCACGCGCTCGCGCAGGCACGCGCGCGGGGCCTGCTCGGCGACGACGTCCTCGGACAGGGATACGCCTTCGACATCGAGATCAGGCGGGGCGCGGGCGCCTACATCTGCGGGGAGGAGACGGCCCTGTTCAACTCGATCGAGGGGTACCGGGGCGAGCCGCGCTCGAAGCCGCCGTTCCCCGTGGAGAAGGGCCTGTTCGGCGGACCGACCGTGGAGAACAACGTCGAGACCCTGGTGAACGTGCTGCCGATCCTCACGATGGGCGCGTCCGCCTACGCGGCGATCGGCACGGAGCAGTCCACCGGGCCGAAACTGTTCTGTGTGTCGGGCAGCGTGGAACGGCCGGGCGTCTACGAGCTTCCGTTCGGCGCGACGCTCGGCGAACTGCTGGCGCTCGCGGGGGCCCGGGAGCGGTTGCGCGCGGTGCTGCTCGGCGGCGCTGCGGGCGGTTTCGTGCGCCCCGACGAGCTGGACATCCCGCTCACCTTCGAAGGCACACGGCAGGCGGGCACGACGCTCGGTTCGGGCGTCGTCATGGTCTTCGACGACACCGTGCCGCTCCCCCGGCTGCTGCTGCGCATCGCGCAGTTCTTCCGCGAGGAGTCGTGCGGGCAGTGCGTGCCGTGCCGGGTCGGGACCGTGCGCCAGCAGGAGGCGTTGCAGCGGATCGTGGAGCGCACGGGCGTCGACGCCGCCGACGACATCGCCCTGCTCCGGGAGATCGGCCGCGCGATGCGGGACGCCTCGATCTGCGGTCTGGGGCAGACCGCGTGGAACGCCGTGGAATCCGCCATCGACCGTCTGGGGGCGTACGCATGACCGCGATACCGCTGGGGGTGCCGCGCAGGCTCGTCGAGTTCACTCTCGACGGGCAGGAGGCCAGGGTGTCCGAGGGGTCGACGATCCTGGATGCGTGCCGGGCCGCCGGGAAGGACGTCCCGACCCTCTGCCAGGGCGACACGCTCACCCCGAAGAACGCCTGCCGTGTCTGCGTGGTCGAGGTGGAGGGCGCCCGGACCCTCGTCCCGGCCTGCTCGCGGAAGGCCGAGCCGGGCATGGAGGTGCGCACCGACACCGAGCGCATCCGGCACAGCCGGAGGGTCGTGCTCGAACTGCTCGCGTCCTCGGTGGACCTGTCGACGACGCCGAAGGCCGCCGAGTGGATCAAGGAGTACGACGCGAAGCCGGATCGCTTCGGCCCGGACGCGGCCCGCGTCGAGGAGCAGCCGAGGATCGACAACGACCTGTATGTACGCGACTACGGCAAATGCATCCTCTGCTACAAGTGCGTCGACGCCTGCGGCGAGCAGTGGCAGAACACCTTCGCGATCTCCGTCTCCGGGCGCGGCTTCGACGCCCGGATCGCCGTGGAGCACGACGCACCACTGACCGACTCGGCGTGCGTGTACTGCGGCAACTGCATCGAGGTGTGCCCGACGGGGGCGCTGTCGTTCAGGTCGGAGTTCGACATGCGCGCGGCGGGTACGTGGGACGAGTCGGCGCAGACGCGGACGACGACCGTGTGCGCGTACTGCGGTGTGGGCTGCAACCTCACCCTGCACGTGCAGGACAATGAGATCGTGAAGGTCACCTCACCGCACGACAACCCGGTGACCCACGGCAACCTCTGCATCAAGGGCCGTTTCGGCTACCAGCACGTACAGAACCGGGGCTGATCAGGACATGGGACGAGTCACGGAACGACGCAAGGTGATCCGCATCCGGGACGGGGCGGTCTCCACCCGCCCGGACACGCTGGTGGCCGAGGAGCCGCTGGAGATCCGGCTCAACGGCAAGCCGCTGGCGATCACCATGCGTACGCCTGGTGACGACTTCGCGCTGGCGGCGGGCTTCCTGGTGAGTGAGGGTGTGCTGGGCGCCGCCGACGACCTGCAGAACATCGTGTACTGCGCGGGCGCGACGGTGGACGGTTCGAACACGTACAACGTGGTCGACGTGAAGACCGCGCCCGGTGTCGTGATCCCGGACATCACGCTGGAGCGCAACGTCTACACCACCTCCTCCTGCGGCCTGTGCGGCAAGGCCAGCCTGGACGCGGTCCGTACGACGGCGCGCTGGCCGATCGCGGACAAGCCCCCGGTGCGGGTGGAGCCGGAACTGCTGGCGAGCCTCCCGGACCGGCTGCGCGCGGCCCAGCGGGTCTTCGACCGGACCGGGGGCCTGCACGCGGCGGCCCTGTTCGCCGAGGACGGCGAGCTGCTCGACGTCCGGGAGGACGTGGGCCGGCACAACGCGGTGGACAAACTGGTCGGCCGCGCCCTGCAGAACGGGGACCTGCCGCTGTCCCGCGCGATCCTGCTGGTGTCGGGCCGGGCCTCCTTCGAGCTGGCGCAGAAGGCCGTGATGGCGGGCATCCCGGTCCTCGCGGCGGTCTCGGCGCCCTCCTCGCTGGCCGTGGACCTGGCCGCGGAGGCCGGGCTGACCCTGGTGGGCTTTCTGCGGGGCAGTTCCATGAACGTGTACGCGGGCGAGGACCGCATCGCCCTGCGGGCCGCGGCCACCCAGGGCTGACCGCCTCCCCGCGACACGGCGGCGGGGGCACCGGCCGGCGGGGAGCGCCCCCTGCGCCGCCGGGGCCCCGCCGTGCTCCTCGGCTCGCTCGCCTACGGGCGCTTTCGGCCGGTGCGGCTCACCGGCCGCCGACCTCCCGCGCCACCTGCGCGATCGCCGGGATCAGCGGGGAGCGGCGGCCGGCCTCCCAGGCCGGCAGCACCTCGTCGCGCGCCGCGTCGGGGACGGGCACGTGGGTGATGTGCGGGCGCGAGTAGTGCCGGGCGACGGACTCCGGGACGAGGGTGATGCCGGCCCCGCCCGCCACGCACTCGAACTTCTCCTCCATGGTGCGGATCGGCAGGTCGTCGGGGCGGGGGTCGCCGTAGCTATTCGACCACCTGGTCCACACGGCCGGTGAGTCGCTGCTGATGGAGGGCTTCCTGGGGTCGGACGTGGCGAGGGCCAGGCGGTTCCTGGACACCCGGCTGTGGGGCGCGTACACGGCGGTCAAGCATGGTGCGCCCGCGATCCGGAAGGGCGGTTCCGTGGTGCTGACCACGGGGAGCGCGGGGCGCCGGCCGCTGCCGGGCACGACCGTCGCGGCGAGCCCGTGCGGGGCGGTGGAGTCGCTCACCCGGGCCCTGGCCCTGGAGCTCGCCCCGATCCTGGTCAACGTGGTCTCCCCGGGCCTGGTGCACACCGAGTTGTGGCGGGACATGCCCGAGGAGGGCCGGCGAGGTCTGTTCGAGTCCGGTGCCGCCTCGCTGCCCGTCGGGCGGGTGGGTACGCCGGAGGACGTGGCGGAGGCGTACTTGTATCTGATGCGCGGCGGCTCCAGCACGGGCTCGGTGGTGGTCGTGGACGGCGGCGGGGTGCTGGTCTGAGGAGTCAGCCGGCGGTGAGGCGCACCTCGGAGGCGGCCACGACCGATCCGAGGCGCGGGAAGTCCAGCCCGACCGACGCCTCGTGCTCGGCGGCGGTGAAGGCGGCCATGGCGTCCTCGACGAAGACGAGGTCGTAGCCGAGGTCGGCGGCCGCACGGGCGGTGGACTCCACGCCGAGGTTGGTGGCGATGCCGCCGAACACCAGGGTGGTGATGCCGCGTTCGCGCAGCCGCTCGTCCAGGCCCGTGCCGTGGAAGCCGCCGATCGTCCGCTTCACCACTTCCAGGTCACCGTCCCGGAGCAGCCCGCCCACCAGGCCGCTGCCGGGCGGCTGTTCGGCGACACCGGGACGCTCGACACGGATGAGGACGACGGGAGCGCCGGCCGAGCGGAAGGCGTGCGCCAGGCCCTCGGCCGCGGCGAGGACGTCCGTGCCCTTGCGTGGCTCCAGGGGCAGGGCGACGATGCGGTCCATCAGGTCGACGAGTACGAGGGCGGTGCGCGCGGGATCGAGTGCGTCAGCTGCGGTCATGACGGAACGTTAGCCGCCGTCAGCCGTCCGTACCGGAAATACGGATCAACAGATCCATGAACTGGTCGCGTTCGGCCGCGGAGAGCGGGGCGAGCAGCGTGTCGTTCGCCTCGCGGGCCGCCTTCTCACAGCGCTTCAGCAGCCGGCCACCCTCCTCGGTGAGCGACACCGCGTTCTTGCGGCGGTCCTTGGGATCGGGCTCGCGGACGACGAGACCGGCCGCCTGCAGGTCGTTGAGGACGCCGACCAGGTCCTTCGGATCGAGTGCGACGCCGCGGCCGAGGTCGGCCTGGGCGACGGGGGCGAGATCGCGGACGGCGGAGAGCACCACGTGGTGCCACATCCTCATGCCCTCGGTGGCGAGGGCTTCGGCCACCAGGGCGCGACCGCGGGCGGCGGCACGGCCGAGGAGCCAGCTCGGCAGGGAGCGGATCGCGGGGAGGGGGGCTTCGGCCATGGCCGAAGCCTAGCGGAAAAGTCGTTGGGAGTCCCTACGAGTTTGCGATACCGTTGGTGTTCCCAATGACCTCTGGAGGTGCGATGCGTCGCGTCCGGTACGAGTCCACCGGCGGCCCCCTGTTCCTGGAGGAGGTACCCGTCCCCGAGGCGGGCCCCGGTGAACTCCTCGTGCGCTGCGAGGCCGTCGGGGTGACCCTCCCCGTCGTGCGCAAGGTCACCGAGGCCGCCGAGCCGGTCCCGCTCGGCGGCGAGACAGCCGGTGAGGTGGTCGCGACCGGCGCCGGCGTCACCCGCTTCAGGACGGGCGACCGGGTGACGGGACTGTGCTTCGGGCACGGTTACGCCGACTTCGCCGTCCTGCACGAGGCCATGGCCTCTCCGGTCCCCCGCAAGGCGAGCGCCGTCGACGCCGTCGCGCTGGTCCGCAGTGGGCTGGTCGCGCTCGGCGCGCTTCAGGCGGCACGCCCCGAGCCGGGCGAGTCGGCGCTGGTCACGGCGGCGGCGAGCGGGGTCGGCCACCTCGCGGTGCAGCTGGCCCGGGTGCACGGGGCGTCACGCGTCGTCGGGGCCGTGTCCGGCGCCGGCAAGGCGGAGTTCGTGCGCGCGCTCGGCGCCGACGAGGTGGTCGCCTACGACGCCCCGGGATGGGGCGAGCCCGTCGACTACGCCCTCGACGCGGTGGGCGGCGACCTGCTCGGCCCGGCCGTCGCCGCGCTCGCCCCGGGCGGCAGGCTCGTCGCGTACAGCTCGGGCGGCGGGACCATTCAGGCGTACGACCTGCTCGTGGGCGCCAAGTCCGTGATCGGCTTCCAGATGGCGCGGATCGCCCGCGGCAAGCCGGAGCTGTACGAGCGGTGGCGACAGGAGCTGTGGCGGCTGTTCACCGAGGGCGCGCTGAAGCCCGTCGTGCACGCCGAGCTCCCGCTGGAGGAGGCGGCGAAGGCCCATGCGGTCATCGCGTCGCGGAGCAACCTCGGCAAGGTGGTGCTGCGCCCCTGAACCGCCGGAGTGGCGCCGACCGGTGGTGTCCGGCCGTGGGCGAACCTCAGCCGGAACGCGTCGCCGTACCGACCGCGGTTCGTGACGCCGCGGCCGGCTCCGGGCTGACCGCCGGGCCGTCCACGTCGTGGGAGCGGCGCTTGGCGATCACCGCGCACACCATGAGCTGCATCTGGTGGAAGAGCATCAGCGGGAGCACGGCGAGGGAGGCCTGTGCGCCGAACAGGACGCTCGCCATGGGCAGCCCGGAGGCGAGCGACTTCTTCGACCCGGCGAACTGGATCGCGATCCGGTCCTCCCGGCCGAAGCCGAGGGCACGGCCGCCGTACCAGGTCAGCACCAGCATCACGGCGAGCAGCGCGGCCTCGACGACGAGGAGCCCGCCGAGCCGGAGCGGACTCACCTGGTGCCAGATGCCGCGCACCATGCCCTCGCTGAACGCGGTGTAGACGACGAGCAGGATGGAGCCGCGGTCGACGAGCCCGAGCGCCTTCTTGTGCCGGGTGACGAACCCCCCGATCCAGCGTCGCAGCACTTGTCCCGCGAGGAACGGCACCAGCAACTGCAGCACGATCTTGACGAGCGAGTCCGCGGAGAACCCGCCGCCGCTGTTGCCCAGCAGGGCCGCCGCGAGCACTGGGGTGACGACGACGCCGACGAGCGAGGAGAAGGAGCCCGCGCAGATCGCGGCGGCCACGTTGCCGCGGGCGATCGAGGTGAACGCGATCGACGACTGGATGGTGGAGGGGACGAGGGTGAGGAAGAGCAGGCCGGTGTAGAGGTTGTGCGTCAGGAAGACCGGCACCAGGCCGCGCGCCGCCAGACCCAGCAGTGGAAAGACCACGAAGGTGCAGGCCAGCACGGTGACATGGAGCCGCCAGTGCCGGAGCCCTTCCACCGCCTCACGGGTCGAGAGCCGGGCCCCGTACAGGAAGAAGAGGAAGGCGATCGCGGCCGTGGCGGCACCGGAGGTGACGCTCGCGGCCGTGCCCCGCGCCGGGACGAGGGCGGCGAGCCCCACGGTCCCCAGCAACAGGAGGATGTACGGATCGACGGGCATCCGACGCGGCCATCGCAGGCGTTTCACAGTGCTCCACTACTTCGCTGTACGTCCGGTGCAGGTACACGATCGTGTCCGGTGCGGGGCACGGTCGTGCCCTCTCCATGCTCCTCCATCGCTCGGTGATCGGGAATCCCACATACCGCTCTTACTGTGATCGCGTTCCGCGATAAGCTGGGTTAGCCATGTACGACCCCTCCCACCTGCGCACGTTCCTCGCCGTGGCCCAGACGCTGAGCTTCACTCAGGCGGCCCGGCGGCTCGGGCTGCGCCAGTCCACGGTGAGCCAGCACGTGCGGCGGCTGGAGGACGCGACCGGGCGACCGCTCTTCCTGCGGGACACGCACTCCGTGGAGCTGACCGAGGACGGCGAGGCGATGCTCGGCTTCGCACGGCGCATCCTGGAGGTGCACGGGCAGGCGACGGCATTCTTCACCGGGACCCGGCCACGCGGCCGGCTGCGGTTCGGTGCCTCCGAGGACTTCGTGCTCACCCGGCTGCCGGAGATCCTCGAGGGCTTCCGGTACGAGCATCCGGAGGTGGATCTGGAGCTGACGGTCGAGCTGTCGGGCACGCTGCACGAACGGCTGGCGGCGGGCCGGCTCGACCTGGTGCTGGCCAAGCGGCGCCCCGAGGATCCGCGCGGCGAGCTGGTCCGGCACGACAAGCTGGTGTGGATCGGCACGGAACGGCTGCGCCTGGACCCCGACCGCCCCGTTCCGCTGATCGTCTACCCGCCGCCGGGCATCACCCGCGCCCGCGCCCTCGAGGCGCTGGAGAGACAGGGTCGGCCCTGGCGCATCACCTGTACGAGCGGCAGCCTCAACGGCCTGATCGCGGCGGCCCGCGCCGGCCTCGGCGTGATGGCCCACTCCCGGGGCCTCATCCCTCCGGGCCTCGCCCGGATCCCCGAGCGTGCGGGCCTGCCGGACCTGGGCGAGGTCGACTTCGTCCTGGTCCACGGGGAGCGCAGAGGCCCCGCCCACACGGCGGCCCAGGCCCTGGCGTCCACGATCCTGGCGGGCGGCGACCGGCTGCACCGGCGGGGCGCATAGCCGGCGAGAATCCGCCGGGCCGACTCCGGGTTGCGCCGACCGGCAGTCCTCCCGGCGGACTTGCGGCGCGGCGTCCACACGACTCCACTTCGTGGCTTCCCGCACGTGTGCACTTGAGCTGGGTGAGCGTTCTCGGCCAGCGTCGGCTGAACACTTGCGAGGAAGTCTGCGCCCTTGTCAACATCAAGTGTTTGTCGTTCCGGCACTGATCCAATCAAGGAGGAACCACTTGAAGTACGTCAAGCTGGGCTCGACCGGTATGGACGTGTCGCGGATTTGCCTGGGTGCCCTGAGTTTCGGCGCACCCGGCCAGGGCGTCCACCGCTGGACCCTGGACCTCGACCAAGCACGGCCGTTAGTGCTGCACGCCCTGGAGTCCGGCGTGAACTTCCTGGACACCGCCAACGTCTACTCGGCCGGGAGCAGCGAGCAGATCGTCGGGCAAATACTGCGCGAATACGGCCACCGCGACGAGATCGTGCTGGCGACCAAGGTCAACGGGCGAACGCGCCCCGGACCCAACGGCGTGGGACTGTCCCGCAAGGCGATCATGGCCGAGATCGACAACAGCCTGCGCAGGCTGGGCACCGACTACGTCGACCTTTACCAGATCCACCGATGGGACCCGGCAACGCCGATCGAGGTCACCATGGAGGCGCTGCACGACGTGGTGAAGGCGGGCAAGGCGCTGCACATCGGCGCGTCTTCGATGTGGGCCTGGCAGTTCGCCAAAGCCCAGTACGTCGCCGAGCGAAACGGCTGGACCCGTTTCAGCACCATGCAAAACCACTACAACCTCATCTACCGCGAAGAAGAGCGGGAAATGCTGCCCCTGTGCGACGACCAAGGCGTCGCCGTCATCCCTTGGAGCCCCCTGGCCAGGGGACGACTCACCAGGAAATGGGACAGCGTCAGTGCCCGCAGCGAAACCGACGAGTTCGGCAAAATGCTGTACTGCGACACCGATCGCGAGATCGTCGACCGGCTCGGACAACTAGCCGCCAAACGTGAGCTGCCGATGGCACAGCTCGCGCTGGCGTGGCTGCTCTCCAAGCCGACGATCGCCTCCCCCATCGTCGGCTTCACCAAGATGCGCCATCTCGAAGACGCCATCGCCGCGCTGGACGTGGAACTCGACGACGAAGAGATCAACTACCTCGAAGAGCCGTACCAGCCACACAACGTCGTCGGACACCCCATCACCGAGTTGCCTGGCCAGCACTGAGGCGCTCCCCTCACGGCGTCGGCTCAGCCACGACGCATGACCGGCTCGTTCAGGGCCTTCGGGAACCGGGCCAGCAAGGCGGCAAGCTCGTCGGCCAGTTCCCGGGCATGTTCGGCGCCGAGCTGATCTCCGCGATAGGCCATCAGACCGATCAACTGGCCGTCCTGCTGCACCATGGTCACCGTCAGGCCGAACTTGGCGTTGTTGCTGCGCAGCGAGTCGTCCACCACCGGCGTCAGCCGCGTCCCACCCAGCACAGCGGCGTGGCTGTCCAGCAGGTTCATGTTCAGCGTGACGTTCACATAGGGGGTGTGCCCGAACCGCCGGACCGGATTCAGCCGGGTGATCACGTCGTCGAACTGGACGGCCTGGTGTTCCAGCGCACCCAGCGCCTCGCCGCGCATCCGCAGCAGTGCGTCCAGCAGTGTGCTGTCCGCGGTCACCCGAGAGCGCAGCACCGCGGTGTTCAGACACGGGCCGAGCAGTTCGGCGAATCGGGGCTGATTCCGGTTCGCCGTCGGAGATCCGAAAGTGACATCGTCGAGGCCGGTCCACCGGTGCAGGGTCACCGCCAGCGCGGTGGCCGCCACCATGAACCAACTGACGCCGTGCTCGGACTGCACCGCGCGCAGTGAATCCAGTAGTCCCACGGGCAACGGGATCTGGAACGCCCCGTTCGGCTCCGGCTGCCGCGGCGCGGGCAGCGGCGTATCCGCGCACGCTCCCTCCAATGTGGACGCCCAGTACTCCAGATCGGTGCTCCAGGAATCGCTCTCCCGCTGCCGCCGTTGGTAATCGGCGAATTCCCGGTACTGCACGACCGGTTGCGACCTGCCCGAAGCTGTGTAATGACGGTCCAGCTCCGCGAGCAGGACGGGGATCGACTCCCCGTCGATCACCAGGTGGTGCAGGCAGAACAGCAGCACCTGCCGGCCATCACCAAGATCACCGAGGGCGACCCGTAGCAGCTGTCCGGACTCGAGGTCGAACGGCACGCGCAGGGCGGCCTCCAGCCAGTCCATCATGCCGTTGGGGGCGTTCCGCAGGTCGAGCAGTTCCAACGGCGGCACCCACGGTTCCCGCAGCCGCACGGACAACCCGTCTTCGTCATCGACGAACCGGGTACGCAGTATCTCGTGCTCGGCCACCAGTCGACCCAGCGCCACGCGCAGCCGGCCGGGGTCCAACCGGCCCTCCACCCGCCAGGCGAGCGGCACATGATTGCGTACGCTCGGATCGATCAGCTCGGCCAGCCAGATGCGCCGCTGGAAAGCGGTCATCGCCAAGGGAATATCCGGGGATACGGCATCCGGGAGCGGTGCCGTAGGCGCCGTCAGCCCCAGCACATGCTCGGTGAATTCACCCAACCGGGAGTGCTCGAACAGCGTCCGGATCGGGATCCGCACCCCGAACCGCTCCCCTGCCGCACTCACCAGGGCACCGGCCATGACGGAATGCCCACCCAGGGTGAAGAACGAGTCATCCGGCTTGATCCCATCCTTCTTCAACACCTGTTCCCACACGGCGGCCATCCGGCGCAGCTGCTTTGTCTCCACGGCGCTCGCTCGCCGAGCCTCGGCCCGCCCGGGCTCGGCCGGCGCGCTCACCGCGTCCAACCGCCTCCAGCGCGCTCGATGCGCATCGCCTGCCGGCGTATCCGCCAATTCCCTCGGCCGGCGGGCGAACTCGGTCAAAGGGCCATTGTGGTCGGCGGTCTGGAGGCGCTCTCCCGCATAAGCCTTGCGCAGCGCGTCGGCCAACACCGGCACGCTCGCCTCATCGAACACAATGTGATGCGCGGTCAGCAGCAGAACGGTGTAGCCCGGCCCGTGCAGAACGTGCACCCGCGCCAGAGGCCCGGCCGTTAGGTCGAAGGGTCGCTGCCAGGCCTGCCGCACCGCCTCATCCCGCCCCAGCGAGATGTTCCGCTCGGCCACCGGAATTCGCGGCGCGTCGGCCCAGGTGAGTATCGGCCCGTCCGCGGTGTGCTGAATCCGGCCCCGCAGGTGGGGATAAGCCACGCCCAGCGCGTGAACCGCCGCGCGCAATCGGGGCATATCCAGCGTTCCGTGTACCTCTAACGGGGTGGGCATAATGTGGACAGGCGCTTCGGGCTCGTTTTTCCAGGCGATCCACATCGCCTCCTGACCAACGGACAGCGGAATACTCGACACGGAGTCCATGAGCGTGGTGTCTCCTCATCTCGCGGCGTGAGAGACCTGCGCAGATGCTCTGTTCACAGGCCGGTCTGCAAGCGCACGCGGCCCCGCACGGAGATCCCGGCCGCGGTGCGTCCATGCGGTCATCTGAGGCATTTCCCCATCCTTTTTATGCTACAGCCCGGGCTCGGGCGGGACATCGTTCTGTGCGATACGCGGCTGCTTGTCGACCGCCCCTGACGTTCGACAGGATGACTCGGTCCCCGGACTGTGGTCGGATCGAACCTCGGTGAGTGCTCCACCCGCGGGGGGATGAGGATGTCGGACGACGGCTTGTTGCACACCAGGGTTTTCGATGCGGCGCAGGCGGCCACGGCCTGGCTTGACAGTGCCGGACGGCCGCTGAGCTACCAGGAGTTGATCGAGCGGTCGGGACGGCTTGCGAGGCGTCTGGTCGAGGCGGGAGCCGGCCCTGGCGAGCGGGTCGCGCTCTTCCTGGAGCGCGGGGCCGACATGGCGATCGCCATGCTCGGTGTGCTGCGGGCGGGTGCGGCGTTCGTGCCGCTCGGTCTGCAGGAACCCGCCCCTCGGCTGGCACGGATCCTCGCGGACTGCGCACCGGCCGTAGCGCTGGTGCACGACGCGACGGCGGCCCAGTTCCGGCACGACCGTGTCCGCACACTCGGTGTGGACGGGAACGGGGAAGGCGAAAGTGAGGCGCCCACCGTCGGCACCCCGGACGATCCCGCGTACGTCATCTACACCTCCGGATCGTCCGGCACGCCCAAGGGCGTGGTCGTCGAGCACCGTAACCTCACGCCCCACCTGGACTGGCTCGCCGAACGACTACCGCTCGGGCCGGGCGACCGGCTGTTGCAGGTGGCGCCTTACACGTTCGACGCCTCGCTGACCGACTTCTTCTGGCCACTCGGTGCGGGCGCCACGGTGGTCTCACTCGCCGAGGGCGATCATCTGGACCCGCTCGCCATCGCCACCGCACTCGTCGAGCACGAGATCACCGCGGTCCGGCTCCCCCCGGCGATACTGCCGTTGCTGCTCGATGAGCCGGAATTCCGGAAGGCCACTGGCCTGCGGTACCTGATCAGCGGTGGGGACCGGCTGCCAACCTCGGTGGCACGCCGAATCACCGAACTACTGCCCGGGGTACGGCTGTTCAACCGGTACGGACCGACCGAAACGGCCGTGGCGGTCACCTACCACGAGTTCGATGCCGGCACGGACACCGGGCCGGATGTGCCGATCGGCCTCGGCGTCACCGGGGCCGAGCTGCATATCTCGCCGGACGAGGAGTTGCTGATCGGCGGCGCCTGCGTAGCGCGTGGCTACCTCGGCGATGCCACGCTCACGGCGGAGCGTTTCGTCCGGTTGCCGAACCAGGGCCGAGTATTCCGGTCCGGAGACCGTGTCCGGATGACCGCTTCGGGCGTGTTGGAGTTCCTCGGCAGGGATGACGACCAGGTTCAGATCAACGGACACCGGGTGGAGATCGGGGAGGTCCAGTCCGCTCTGCGCACGCATCCGGACGTCGAGGACTGTGTGATCCTGCCCCAGGACCAGACACTCGCCGGGTACGTGGTGGCCACGCTGAACCGGCGGTCGACCGATGAGATCCTCGACTACCTGCGGGACAGGCTGCCGGGCCACATGGTGCCCAACGTGATCACGTTCGTGGACCGGTTGCCGATGACCGACCGGGGCAAAGTAGATCTCGCGGCCTTGCGCGCCACGCACGCCACAAGCACGGTGCGCACCACGAACAGCCCGGCACCCTCCGGGAACCCGGTGCGGGAGGTGGTTCGACGGGTGTGGTCCCAAGTTCTCGGCGGCATCGAACTGGGGGACCACGATGACTTCTTCAAGCGCGGCGGACACTCGTTGCTCGCGGTGAACGCGGTCGGCCGGATCCGCGCGGAGCTGGGCCACCGTATACCGGTGCGGATCATATTCGAGAAGACGACCCTGGATGAGTTCGCCAAGGCGGTCACGGAGATCGTCGGCTCCGCCGAGGCGGTGTCGCCGGCATCTGTGGCCTGTGGCGCTGACGGCGGTGGTGTCCCTGTAGGAGAGTGAGCCCGCCGGGATACGTCTTCACGGCGTATGAACCCCGGGTTCACACGCCGTGAAGACGGTGCGACCCGGGGCGGTTTCCCGAGATCACTCATTTCCACCGGGATGGGCAGCCGGAACGCCTTCTCCCGGAACAGGCCCGGGAAGGAGACCGAGATGCTCGGGGCGCACCAGGTCGAACTTCAACGCCAGCGTCACCAGCGTGGCTCGCTTCCACGCCCGGGTCATCCCGCGCGGGGCCACAATCCCGAGTTTCGTGGCCAGGTAGTCGATGTGATAGTTGACCGCCGAGCGGCCGAGCGGCCGGTCGGAGGCGGACAACCGGGCCGAGACCTGCGCCGGGGTCGGTATCGCCGCCACACCACAGTCCCGCAATCTCGGCTCGCACAGGCAGACCAGCACCTGGAAATACCGGCTTTCCTCGTCCAGCAACGGAATCCCGGCGTCACCCGGCCCGGCGGTGGGCCGGCGTTCCGGGGCGTAGACGGTGAAGCTGTTGTCCCCGGCACCCACGGTCAGTGTCACCCGGCTCAGCTCGAAGGGAATCGGCACCCCGGCCCTGCCCGCCCGCACCTTCACGTACTCCCCCGCCCCCTCCAGGTTGTCCACGCAGTAGGTGCCCGCCGTGCCGCAGTTCGACATCAGCCAGTAGTCGCCGAACGCGTGGATCCGGCCCGCGGTCAGCGCCTGGTCGGTACCGACGGTGATCTCCCCGCCCCGCCAGCCGAACAACACGCTCTCGCCGTTGGGTAACTCCACCGGTGACCGCCCGTCAAGGCAGATCAACAGTGACCGGGCGGTGGGTTCAGCCCTCGACATGGCCGGCGTCCACAAAGGATGCACGGAGTACGTCGGCGATTCCGGTCGCGGCGGCACCAGGCACGATCGTGGGATCGTGATCGATGCGCAGCGACAACTCCCCCCGGTCATGGACGGCCGTGACGATCACCGGTTCCTCCATCCTGTTGCCCGGCGGATACCTGAACCGGGCGGGCACGCCGTCCAGCACCGGCGCCGGGCGGCGCGTGCGATCGATGAGGGTCAACACGAGATCGAGGTGGCCGGTCCAGGACGCATGACACGCCCTGGCGGCCCGGACGACTTCGTCGAACGGGGTGTCCACGAATTCCAGATCGTCCCACCAGCTCTCGCGAACGCCGTCGCCCTGCGGGTTGGCCAGCACCGTGTTGATGAAGCAGCCGACCACACCCGCCTCATCGTGGCCTCCCCAGGTATAGGCGACCGGCGCGGTTCCCGGTGTCCGGGCCAACGCCGTATGGCAGGCGGCCAGCAGCACCGGGAACGGCCGATCCGTGGCCGATCCCGGCAGCGCGACGCGTTGCCAGGCCGAGGAGACCCGCCCGCCCGGTTCGCCCGCGTCCCTGCCCCACAGACCGGGCCCCGCGTCACGCACCCGGGACGTCCAGTGCGCCAACGCCTCCGGCCCGCTCGCCGCGTGTTCCTTTTCCAGCTGCCGCTCCACCACTTCCCGGTAGCGGCGCAGTTCGGCGGCGGCCAGGGAGTCCGGCTCCCGCACCCCGCTCTGATAGCCGGACATCAGGTCGTCCAGCACCAGGCCGGTGGACTCGCCGTCACAGACCAGGTGGTCGAACCCGATGGCCAGCAGATCCCGGCGATCGTCCCTGGCCAGAAGCACCCGGAGCGAACCACGCCCGGCGGGCCAGTCATCCAAGGCGGCCCATACGGCGGCGTCGTCCGAGGCCACGATTTCCCGCACGATCGGCCCCGAAGGAACTGGACCTATCCGCAGTACCGGCACCCCGCCGACCGTGTCCGCCGCCCCGCGCAGCGCCGGATGGCGCAGCAGGACCGACCGCGTTGCCTGTTCCAGCCGGTGAGTCGACAACAGGCCGGGCGGGAATTCCAGAAAGACCGGCAGGATCCTGACCCGGTCGTGTGGATCGGCGGACCTGGTGTGGTGGAACCTCCGCTGCGCGCCGGTCAGTGGCATCAGCTCGTCGGCTCCGTTGTGGACGTTCGAGTAATGCTTGAGATAGGTCCCGGTGATACTCCGATGCACGGCTGATCTCCACTGTGTGTTCTTCCCACGTCGGGTCATCCACCCGCGTGGGTGGGCGGCCAACGTCCCTACCGGGAGCGATCCAGCGAGGGCAGGCCTGACGGCCAGCCCTCGCTGGATCGCGGTGGATATCCCTCACTGACGTGATCACTGCGGGAACGATGGCCGCTCAAGGGGAACGATGGCCACTCAGGGTCGACTCCAAGCGGCACACAGCCGCCCCGACGACCCCTACGCCTTTCATCTGCTCATATCTCGTTCGGCTCGGATCAGATCGGCGCGTACCGTGTCGCCGAGCAGCCTGCCCAGGCCATCGAGGTCCTCCCGGGTGTGAAAGTGACCTCCCGGCCGCTCGCACGACTCGAAAGCTCCGTCGGTGTGTTCCCGCCATCCCGTCATCAACGCCCCGCCCCTCGACTCCTCGGCACCGGCGATGGCGGTAATGGGGCAACCCAGCCGGGGGCCGGGCACGTGCTCATAGGTCTCCAGTACCTGGAGATCCGCGCGATAGCAGGCCAGTGCGGCGGAGAGCAGGTCCTTGTCGGATCTGGCCGTTGCGGGCAGCGGGCCCCACCGTCGTTCGATCTCGGCATGCAGCGCGGAATCGTCCAGCAGGTGCAGCGGCTGGGCCCGCCCGGGCAGTGGCGGAGGCTCGCACGATGAGACGAAAAGCCGTAACGGCCTTTGCCTCAGGGCCCTGGCCACCTCGAACGCAACGAGCGCGCCAAGGCTATGGCCGAAAAGGGCGAACGGTGGGGTGAACCGCACCCGCGTGAGGATCTCGCGTACCAACTCCGGCATCGCGGTGAACGCCTTCGCCCCGAGATTGTGTGCCCTGCCCGGTGGTTGGACGGCCACCAGTCGCAAGCCAGGCGTGTGCGCCGCCCACCGCGCGTACTCCCCCGCCGAACCACCCGCGTGCGGAAAGCAGTACAGGGTGGCCACCGCGGTTTCCGGTACCGGGGGCTCGATCACCCGTAATTCAGTCATGACGTACCGCCGAGTCGCGCATCCGCTCTTCGATCAGCGCGGTGAACTCCCGTACCGATGGCGCGAGATACATCGACCGCACCTCCAGTTCCACCGGCAGCAACTGCTCGAGCCTGCCCACCAGCTCGGTCGCGACCAGCGAGTCCCCGCCGAGATCGAAGAAGCTCTCCTCCGGGTCGACGTCTGGCAGGCCGAGCATTTCGGTGAACAGCATGGACACCGTCTGTTCCGTGTCCAGCCCGGCCTCCGGAGTGGACGATGGCGGCTGTGCGGACGATGGCGGCTGTGCGGTGGGCCCCGCCTCCAGCAGATAGCGCTGCCGCTGGAAGGGATAGCCGGGCAAGGGCACCCTTCTCGCCTGTCCCGTGTGGGCTGCCGCCCAGTTGATCGGCAGGCCGGCGAGCCATAGCTCACCGAGTGCTGCCAGTGGGTCGGTGACCGTGATCGCGATGTGCTCCGGCGTCCACTGTGGATGCTCCCGCAGCCGCGCGGACAACTGGGAGTCGCCGATCTCCAGGAACAGCCTGCCCGGAGTCTCCAGAGCGGACCGGATCTCGGCGTCGTCACAGTCCGGCTGCAGGGTGAGGTCCGGATTCAGACCGAGGGCCTTCCAACGCCGCACCACCTCCACGTCGACCGTCTCCGGCACCAGCAAGGCCACGGCTCGCCCGTCCCTGGCGTGGTCACCGGTGACCAGCCGCTCCGGCGCATCCCCGCTGAGCACCCGCAGTGCGTCCTGCCGATCACGGACGACCGCGTACCGGCGGTACCCGTGCAGCCGCCTGCCGACCTGCAGGGTCCACGCCACGTCCCGCAGTTCGAGCTCGGGATGTTCGGCCAGCCGGCCGGCGAGCCGCGACGTCAGCTCGTCAAGGGCGGCCGGGGTGTGCGCGGACAACACCAGCACCTGGTCATCCGCGGTCTCCGCCCTCGGCAGCGGTGACGGCGGCTGCTCCAGCACCACGTGCGCGTTGCCACCGCCGAGCCCGCGCGCGGTGACACCGGCCCGGCGCGGTATCCCGGTGGGCGCCCACGGCGTGGGCTCGGTCACCACGGCGAACGGGCCCGCCGCGAAGTCGATGTCCGGGTTCGGCTCGGAGTAGTGCAGGCTCGGTGGGATGATCCCGCGTTCCACGGCGAGCACCGTCTTGATGAACCCGGCGATACCGGCGGCGGCATCGGTGTGCCCGATGTTGCCCTTCACCGAGCCGAGCAAGCACGGCTGCTCGCGTGGCTTCCCGTCGGCGAACGCCTGGTTCAGCCCGGCGACCTCGATCGGATCTCCCACCCGGGTGCCGGTGCCGTGTGCCTCGACGTAGGTGATGGACGAGGGCGTGACGCCGGCGGCGCTCTGGGCGGCCCTGACCACCTCGACCTGCCCTCTCACTCCCGGCGCGGTGAACCCCGCACGGTCCCTGCCGTCATTGTTCACTGCGGAACCACGCAGCACGGCATGGATGTGGTCGCCATCGGCGATGGCCTCGGACAGCCGCTTCAGCACGGTGATCCCGCATCCCTGACCACCGATCACCCCATCCGCGGCCGCGTCGAACGGGCGGCACGTGCCGCTGGGCGAGGTGATTCCGCCGACCCGGTAATTGTCCAGCTTGGCGGGCAGCCGTACCGAAGTGCCGCCGGCCAGTGCGATATCGCATTCACCGGCGAGCAGTGCCCGCGCGGCGAAATGCACGGCGTACAGCGAGGTCGCGCACGCCGCCTGCACATTGGCGGTCGGTCCCCGCAGACCCAGCTTGTAGGCGACGCGACTGGCCAGATAGTCGCTGGTGGTGCCGGTCAGGATGTCCCAGCTGGTGATCGAGCCATCTTCCTGTTGCCTGGCCCGCAGGGTCTCCGTGTAGGTGGACAGGCTGCACCCGGCGTAGATGCCGATCAGGCCGGGGAATCGGTCCGGGTCGTAGCCGGCGCCCTCGATCGCCTCGACCGCGCACTCCAGCAGGATCCGATGCTGGGGATCGATGAGCAGGGCCTCACGCGGGGTGTAGCCGAAATAACCCGCGTCGAACCATTCCGGTGCCTGAAGCAATCCATACGCGGGCACTTGTTCCCGCGTGCTGCCGCCGGGACCGGCGATGCTTTTCGGGGGGAGACGGCTGACACTGTCCACGCCGGACACGAGATTGTCCCAGAACTGGTCGACGTCCACCGCGTCCGGGAAACGGCAAGCCAGTCCGATGACGGCGATATCCGTATCACGCTGACCGGCTGCTGAATCCACGGAATCCGAACTTCCCACCGTTTCCCGCGGAAGTGTAGCCGGTTCCTGCTCCTGTGTCGATCCGTCAATAAAAGCGGCGCATGA
The DNA here is from genome assembly GCF_042891915.1 of Streptomyces sp. NPDC001848. NCBI lineage: Bacteria > Bacillati > Actinomycetota > Actinomycetes > Kitasatosporales > Streptomycetaceae > Streptomyces > Streptomyces sp. NPDC001848. Next base: position 111,358 of record NZ_JBIATP010000015.1, read on the forward strand.
CCGGATCGTGGAGTGGATGAACAGTTCGGGCAAGGTCGGCCGGATACCGATACGCTGTGCGATCTGCTCGCGCACCAGCTGCATGAGCATTGAGTACCCGCCAACTTCGAAGAAGTTGTCGAGCACGTCGACCTCGTCGAGTTCGAGCACGTCACACCAGATTTCGGCGAGTATCCGCTCCGTCTGGGTGACCGGGGGCCGGCGGGTGCTCACCGCATCACATCCCGACGTCGCCCGCTTCCCTGATCAGCGGATATCGCCCAATATAAAGAAACCATCACATCACCCCGTCCGATAAACCCCAGCGGCTTTCCCGAACATCAACGCGAGCCACCGTACCCTCGTCGGTGGAACCTTAAACCTCACATTCCATATCACGCCAATCTTGGCTCACATTCACGCCAGTACGGCCACCCGTTATTCACGACCTTTACAGCTGATCATTCACCGAGTTACGCTCCGAAGTGGCACTGGGAACTGGGATTGTCGGGACACGTCGCGAATGACGAGGAAAGATGGGGGCCCATGGGTGCACAGCAGCCCTTTCTCGCCTGTCTGCCTTTTGCGGGCAGCGGTGCCGGTTTCTTCCGAGAATGGGAAAAGTTAGGCATATCGGAAGTCACCGTGCTTCCGGTCCAGCTGCCGGGGCGCGAGGAGCGATTCACGGATGACCCGTTCACCGACGTCGCCGACGCCGTCGCCGAACTGACGCCGAAGATCCTGGCCGACGCCGGCGAACGAGCGGCCATCGCGTTGTTCGGGCACAGCCTCGGCGCGGTGCTCGCCTACGAGATCGCCAGGGAACTCGAGCGGATCGGTCACCCTGGACTGTGTCACCTGTTCGTCAGTGGATCACCGGGGCCGCACCACGGACGGGCCGAACGAGCCACCGGCCTGGCCGACGAGGAGTTCCTGGCCGGGGTACAGCGGTTCGCCGGTTACCGGCATGCGGCCTTCGACGACCCCGAACTGGTCGAGGTCCTGCTCCCGGTGCTCCGCGCCGACGTGGAGATGCACGAGAACTACCGGGCGACCGGCACCGAGCCGCTCTCGGTGCCGGTCACCGCCCTGCGCGGCGATCGGGACGAACTCGTCTCCCGTGAGCAGGCCGAACAGTGGGCCGAGGTGACGCGGGGTCCGTTCGCCTACCGAGAGCTTCCCGGCGGCCATATGTATCTGGTCGATGAGCCGGAACGGGTGCTGCGCCTGATGGCCGAGAGTTCGGCATGAGGCTGGCCGGCAAGACCGTGATCATCACCGGCGCGGCCCGCGGCCTTGGCCGTGCCTGCGCGCTCAGGTTCGCCGACGAGGGAGCCGACCTGCTCCTGCTGGACATCACGCGCGATCTCGCCGACGTACCTTATCCGCTCGGATCATCCGGTCAGCTGGAACACACCGCGACCCTGTGTGAACGCGCGGGCGCCGCGACCGTGATCGCCGCCGTCGACGTGCGAGACGCCCGGCAGTGCGCGCTGGCGGTCGACCAGGCGCTGGACCGGTTCGGCACGGTGGACGCGCTGGTCAACAACGCCGGGATCGCCTCGCCCTCCGGGAAGATCGCCCATGACATCACCGAGCGGGAGTGGTCGCTCATGCTGGACATCGACCTCTCCGGTGCCTGGCGGATGATGAAGGCGGTCGCGCCGGTGATGGTCCAACGCAGATCCGGCAGCATCATCAACGTGTCCTCGACCGCGGGCACGGTCGGATACCGGCATTTCGCGAGCTACGTCGCGGCCAAGCACGGGTTGATCGGACTGACCAAGGCCGCGGCCTTGGACTACGCCCCGATGCAGGTGCGGGTGAACGCGTTGTGCCCCGGGTCGGTCCGGGACGATCCGGTGCTGGAGGGCCGGATGCTCGCCGAGATCGCCCGATCGCTGGAGGTCCCGGTCGCCGAGCACGAGCGGATCTTCGTCCGGGACCAGCCGATGAACGCGTTGATCGAGCCGTCCGACATCGCGAGCGCGGCGCTGTGGCTCGCGGCGGACGAGTCCCGCCAGGTCACCGGCAGCGTGCTGACCGTGGACGGCGGCTTCACCTCCCGATGACCAGGAGACACACCCGTGACGACTTCGACGATCGATGATCCCGCCGCCGGATGCCACAGCCTCGTGCTGCGGCTCCCCGGCACGGCGGATGCGGAGCGCCTGCTGTCCGGGGCGATGCCCGATCCGCTCCAGGTCTGGCAGACCGCGGTGCCGGTCGGCGCGGACGAGCCGATGGCCGAGGACCGGAGGCGCGCCGAGTCCCTGCGGCCGATTCATCGGGATGGTCCTCCCTTACGAGTCGTGGCCCTGCGGTACGCCGACGGGACCGTGGACCTGGTACTGGTGGCCGTCCGCGCGGTGATCCCACCGGCCGCACTGCGGCCAATCGCCCGGCTGCTGCTGGACGGACGCGGCGAGGGCGTGCCGCGCCGGGCCGCCGCCGCCCGGCCGGGCTTCGTGCATCGCGGCGGCCTCGAGTGGGGCCTGGGCGATCCGGAGCTGCGCGGGGTCGTCGGCAGTGCGCGGATCGATCTCACGGCCCTCGGCGGGCAAGCCGAACGGCTCTTCCTTCCCGCGATCGCACTGGCCGTGAGCCGATACGGAGGCGGGAATCGAGCGGAGCTGGGTGTCCTGGACCTGGACGACGACACGGGCGAACAGATCCGCGTTCACTCGGTGGACGAACACCCGGAGTGCTCGACCGCGGACTTCCTCCGCCGGTTCGACCAGGCGCCCGTCACGCCGCAGGAGCCGCCGTCGGTCGGGGTCATCCTGAGCCCGGCCTTCGAGGAGGGCAGCTACACGGCTTGTCTGACGCCGATCTTCCCGCTCACCATCCAGCTGGATCGGGGCTCGTCACACGCGATCTGCCGGTTCGACCGGGGCATCGTGGACGCTTCCATCGCGCAGCGGTTCTGCGCGCACGTGGCGCACCTGGCCGGGCAGTTGGCGGACGGCGCAGCGGATCGGCCACTGTCCGAGCTGGAACTGTTGCCGCGCGCCGAACGGGCGGCGCTCCTCCGGGCGGGCGGAGCGGGTACCGCTCCGCCCGTGCGGGGGCGGATCGATCGCGCCTTCGAGGAGGTGGCCGCCAAGCAGCCGGAAGCCGTGGCGTTGCTGGCCGGCGATGAGCGGTTGACCTACCGGCAACTGGACGATCGAGCGGACGCGGTGGCGGCAGGCCTGTGTGCGCTGGACATCGCGCCGGGCAGCCGGATCGGTGTCTGCCTGGAACGGGACGCCGATCTGGTGGTCACCCTGCTGGGCGTGCTCAAGGCGGGCTGTGCGTACGTGCCGATGGATCCGCGCTATCCGGCGCAGCGCCTGCGCTTCACCGCGGAGAACGCGGGGATGCCCGCCATCATCACGACCGCACCGGAGTTTCCCCCGGTTCCCGGGGTTCGGCTGCTGACCCCCTCCGCACTGACGGAGCTGGGGGCAGGTCAGGCGATGGCCGGTGCACGTCCTTCCGACGGGGGCGACGACCCCGCCTACGTGATCTACACATCCGGTTCCACCGGCACGCCCAAGGGCGTGGTCGTGCCACATCGCAACGTGCTGGCATTGTTGCAGGCCACCGCCGAGGATTTCGCCCTTGGCCGGGACGACACCTGGACGCTGTTCCATTCCAGCGCCTTCGATTTCTCCGTATGGGAGATCTGGGGTTGCCTGCTCACCGGCGGTCGCCTCGTCGTGGTCCCCTATTGGACCACCCGCGATACCGAGGAGTTCTACACCCTGCTGGCCGAGCGACGCGTCACGGTGCTGAACCAGACGCCGTCGGCGTTCGCGCAACTCGTCCACCACGATCAGCGCGTCCGCGGGGACCTGGCCCTTCGATTGATCATCTTTGGCGGCGAACCACTCGACGTGCGGATGCTGGCTCCCTGGTTCGCCCGGCACCCGGCCACCGATTGCCGGGTGGTCAACATGTTCGGCATCACCGAGACCACCGTGCACGTGACCGCCCAGGCGGTGACCCCGCAGGAGGTCGTGGCGGGCTCGCGGTCGGTCGGCCGTCCGCTGCCGGGGTGGTCGGTGTCCATCCGGGACGAACGGGGGCGAGTCCTTCCGCCCGGCCCCTCAGGTGAGATCTACGTGGGCGGCGCGGGGGTGGCCGGCCATTACCTCGGCCGGCCGGAGCTGACCGAGCAGCGGTTCCTCCTCGATGAGCTCACCGGTGAACGGATCTATCGCAGCGGCGACAAGGGGCGGCTGCACCCCGACGGGCGTCTTGATCACCTTGGCCGGCTGGACAACCAGGTCAAGGTGCGCGGGCACCGCATCGAATTGGATGAGATCCGCACGGTGCTGCTGGGTGCACCCCAGGTGACCGCCGCGGTGGTCGTGGTCAACCGGGAGCAGCCGGATGATCCGGCGAGCAGCCGGATCGACGCCTACGTCGTCCTCGAGGCGGCCGCGGACTCCGCACAGGTGCTCGCGCATGCCAAGGCGATGCTTCCCGACTACATGATGCCCGCGACGATCACCGAGGTCGCCGAGATTCCGCTGACGATCAATGGGAAGCCGGACACCTCCAGGCTGCCGGATCCACGTACCGGGTCGGCCGACGCACCCGACGCCCAGGAGCCCGCATCCAGCGGAATCGCCGATGACATCCTGAGCATCTGGAGCAAGCTGCTGAACACCCGGGTGAGCCTGCAGGACAATTTCTTCACCCTGGGCGGAAACTCGTTGCTGGTCGTCCGGGTCCTCGCCGAGATGCGGGAACGCAACCTGCCGAAGGTGTCACCGAAGCAGTTCTACGGTCATTCGACCGCGGCGCAGTTCGTCGAGCTCGTCCGGCGGCTCAGCGAGGCCGACCGGTGACGTCGGGCGCCGGGCCCGATCACCTCTGGTCGGTCGAATCGGTTCCGGTGCCGGGCGTGGCTTCACGACGCGCCGAGTACAGCCCGTCATCGGGGGTTGTCAGCCGACCCGGGCCACGCGGGCCGCGGCCACGGCCACCAGCAGTCCCAGACCGATACAGGCTGCGCAGACGAGGAACATCGCCTGATATCCGGTGGCCTGGGCAACCAGCCCGAGGGAGCTACTGCCGGCGGCGAGGCCCACGGTGAAGCAGGCCCCGAAGGTCGACAGCGCCGTGGCGCGCCGGCGTTCGCTGACCGAGCGCACCACGAACAGTCCCAGCACCGGGTAGATCTGCCACATGCCCACACCGATGAGTACGCCGCCGATCACACCCACCCCGAGACCGTCCGACACCCCGATGAGCGCTACCCCCAGAGCCTCGACGAGGAAGAGGCCGGCGAGCGCCACTGGTCGCGTGGCCTCCCAACGGATCCAGGTGCCCGCTATGCGCAACAGCACCACGGTCAGGGAATACGCGGTGACCACGACTGCTCCTCCGGCGATACCGAGGGCGTCGAACTTCGCGACCGCGAAACTGGAGACAGCCGCGAAGCCGAACGCGGTGAAGACCAGCGCGACGCTGGGCAGCACGGTGCCGAGCAGTGCCCGGCCCTGCGCGATGCCGGTCCGCTCCGTCTTCGGGGAGAAGCGCACCTCGGGTACGCACAGGGCGATGGGGATGACGAGCAGGGCGATCAGCCCGGCGATCACGAACGTGTTCGCCGTGCCCACCAGGTGATCGGTCAATGTACCCAGCGGAGCGCCCAAGCCGATGGCCACATAGTTGACGGTGCCGCCCAGTCCCAGCGCCCAGCTCTGCCGATCCTTGGCGACCAGCTGCACCGGCCAGACCCCGGTCGCGGCCAGCATCACGCCCATGCCGACGCCCACCAGCATGCGCAGGCCGATGAGCGCGGCGATCGATCCAGCGAGCGGATAGCAGGCGGTGGCGAGGGTGGTCAGCACCGCTCCGCCGATGGTCAGGGCCCGGGCGCCGAGGCGGTTCATCAGCGCGCCCGACACCGGGCGGGACAGCAGCGCGGTCAGCGCGTAACCGCCGACGACCGCGCCGACCTCCGCCGGGCCGCCGTGCAGCCGGCCTGTGACGTAGCCGGGCAGGATCGGGATGGTCAAAGCGAACGGCATGTAGCCGATCCCACTCGCCAGCGAGATCAACAGCGCGTGCCGCATGGATCGCTTGTCGGTGGTTTCGACCGCAGGCTCCAACTCGGTCCGCACGGATTCACTCCCCCATGTCCGGGAATGAACCTGGGCGGGATAACGCGCTCAGAGCTTGTGATCTCCCTAACTCCACGATCAGCGAGCCGGATCGACTTCTCCGACTCGCCGGATTCCACCCGTTCAAGGCGTCGCTCCCAGCCCGGACGGCGCACGTCCACCTTCCACGCCGACAACCCGCCTGAAGCCGTTCACCCAGCGTCGCCCCCACCCGCTCATTCACCGTGCCGTTATCCGGCCGCTGCGTCTCGACCTTCTCCAACGCACCCGTCTCCGGGGCACGCGACAACCTACCGCAAGAGTCCACACCAACGGCCGATCATCACCCTGCCCAGCGTTGACACTCGGCCGCGGTCCAGGGCCCGGTGGGACACCGTTGGGGCGGTGGTCCCGTGGTCGGCAGCCGCGGGAGCGAGTGACGGGATCGGCGCCGCGGACGCTGAAGAAGTGGTACGGCAGCGGTGACCGCCGGGGGTCGTGGTCGGCGGAAGGAACTGGCCACCGCCCGCCCCTACTCGCCGGTAGGGCGTGGGGTGCGGTAATCGCGCCGTACAGATTCGGTGGAGATTACGGGACCGGAACTTACGCCGCCGTAAGGGATTCTGTCCTCCCCTTCCCCTTGTGCTCGCATTTTCCATGGCTGACCTGTGGGTTTGTGAGGAGTTCCCGGGTTTTCAGCCCCCTCCCGCCCGCTGCCGTGGTGGGGTAGCTTTCACGGCGCTGTGCGGGGTGCCACCAGTGAGCTGACCGGCTGGAGGGTCCCGCAGGCGAACCGAGGAGCCGGGAGCGGGGATTGCGCGAGTTCACCAACCCTCCGTTGGCGTCGGCGCCGCCGGTGGGCGGCCTGGCCGATGTCGTCTTCGAGTATGCCCAGGAAGATCCGCTCCGTGTCGCCCTCGGCCGCAAGGACGAGCAGGGCCGGTGGCGCGATGTGACCGCCGCCGAGTTCCGCGACGAGGTACTGGCGCTCGCCAAGGGGCTGCTGGCCCAGGGGGTCCGCTTCGGGGACCGGGTCGCGATCATGTGCCGTACGCGTTACGAGTGGACACTCTTCGACTTCGCGCTGTGGACGATCGGCGCGCAGGTCGTCCCCGTCTACCCCACGTCGTCGGCCGAGCAGGTCTTCTGGATGCTGCACGACGCGGAGGTGGTGGCCGCGATGGTGGAGCACGAGGACCACGCCATGACGGTCGCCACGGTCATCGACCGGCTGCCGCAGCTGCGCCGGCTGTGGCAGCTCGACGCGGGCGCCGTGCAGGAGCTGTACGACGCGGGCGCGCACATCGAGGACGAGGTGGTGCACCGGCACCGGCAGGCGGTCACCCCGGAGACGGTGGCGACCGTCATCTACACCTCCGGCACCACCGGCCGCCCCAAGGGCTGTGTCCTCTCGCACGGCAACTTCATGTTCGAGGCCGACACGGTCATCCGGCGGTGGGAGCCGGTGTTCCACTCCAAGCGGGGCGACGAGGCGGCCACCTTGCTGTTCCTGCCGCTGGCGCACGTCTTCGGGCGGATGGTCCAGGTCGCGGCCATCCGCGGCCGGGTCAAGTTCGGCCACCAGCCGCAGCTGAACGCGGCGGCACTGCTGCCCGACCTGGCCGCGTTCAGACCGACGTTCTTCCTCGCCGTGCCGTACATCTTCGAGAAGGTCTTCAACGCGGCCCGCCGCAGGGCCGAGAAGGAGGGCCGCTCCGGGCCGTTCGAGAAGGCGGTCGAGGTCGCCGTCAGGTACGCGGACGCGGTGGAGGCGAAGGCGTGGGGCACCGGCCCCGGCCCGTCGGCGAGCCTGCGCATGCAGCACCAGTTCTTCGACAAGGTCGTGTACGCCAAGATCCGCGCCGCGATGGGCAGCCGGGTACGGCACGCCATGTCCGGCGGCTCGGCGATGGACCGCCGGCTGGGACTGTTCTTCGCGGGCGCCGGCGTGCACATCTACGAGGGCTACGGGCTGACGGAGTCGACGGCGGCGGCGACCGCGAACCCGCCCGAGCGCACCCGCTACGGCACGGTCGGACAGGCCATCCCCGGCACCACCGTGCACATCGCGGACGACGGCGAGATCTGGCTGCGCGGCCCCCATGTCTTCCAGGGCTACCTCAACAACCCCAAGGCCACCGACGAGACCCTGCACGACGGCTGGCTCGCCACCGGCGACCTGGGCTCCCTCGACGAGGACGGCTACCTCACCATCACAGGGCGCAAGAAGGAGATCCTGGTCACCTCCGGCGGCAAGAGCGTCTCGCCCGGGCTGCTGGAGGAGCGCGTACGGGACCACCCGCTGGTCGCGCAGTGCATCGTCGTCGGCAACGACCGCCCCTACGTCGCCGCACTCGTCACCCTGGACTCCGAGGCCGTCGAGCACTGGCTGCAGATGCAGGGGAAGCCGAAGCTGTCCCCGGCCCAGCTGGTGCGCGACCCGGATCTGGAGACGGAGGTACGGCGGGCGGTGGTCGCCGCGAACACGCTCGTCTCGCAGGCCGAGTCGATCCGTACGTTCCGTATCCTCGCCCACCAGTTCACCGAGGAGCACGGACTGCTCACACCGTCGCTGAAGCTGAAACGCAAGGCCATCGAGAACGCCTACGCCGCCGAGGTGGAGGCGCTGTACCGGACCTGAGCCCGGCACCGCCGGTGGTCGCGTCGCCCGCGGCCGGGCCGGGCCGAGCCGACGTGACCTTGGCCATTCTGTGGTTGTCGTCAGGACATCGTGGGAAACCCGCCGGTCGGGAATGCACGTAAGGTGGTGATCGTTGACGATAGGAGCACCACCCGACGACTGAAGGATCGAGAGCTCGTGAGCAGCAAGGTCCCCCCGATCATCCTGAACAACGGCGTCGAGATGCCCCAGCTGGGCTTCGGCGTCTGGCAGGTGCCGGACGACGAGGCGGAGAGCGCGGTCACCACCGCACTGGAGGCCGGCTACCGCAGCATCGACACAGCGGCGATCTACGGCAACGAGGAGGGCGTCGGCAAGGCCGTCGCCGCGTCCGCCATCCCGCGCGAGGACCTCTTCATCACCACCAAGCTCTGGAACAGCGACCAGGGGTACGACGCCACGCTGCGCGCCTTCGACACGTCGCTGGAGAAGCTCGGCCTGGAGTACGTGGACCTGTACCTGATCCACTGGCCGCTGCCGTCGCGGGGCACGTTCGTCGAGACGTACAAGGCCTTCGAGAAGATCCACGCGGACGGCCGCGCCCGGGCGATCGGCGTCTCCAACTTCCTTCCGGAGCACCTTCGGACGCTGATTGACGCCACCTCCGTCATCCCTGCGGTCAACCAGATCGAGCTGCACCCGCACCTGCAGCAGCACGCCGCCCGTGAGTACCACGCGGAGCAGGGCATCGCGACCGAGGCCTGGTCGCCGCTCGGCCAGGGCAAGGGTCTCCTCGAGGTTCCGGCGATCGTCGCCATCGCGCAGAAGCACGGCCGCACCCCGGCCCAGGTGGTGCTGCGCTGGCACGTCCAGCTCGGCAACATCGTGATTCCGAAGTCCGTGACCCCGGCCCGGATCAGGGAGAACATCGAGGTCTTCGACTTCTCGCTGGACACCGAGGACATGGCGGCGATCAGCGCGCTGAACGAGGACCGTCGCCTCGGCCCGGACCCGGCGACGTTCGACATGGGCTGAGCCGCCCCGAGGCCCCCACGCCGTCCGACGGCCCGGCCGCGTTGCGCGCGTCCGGGCCGTCGCCGCGTCCGGGCATCTGCTGCCCGCCCGCCATGGGACGCCCAGCCCTCGTCAGTTGGGCTGCCCGATCGGTCGTACGACCACGGTGTTGACATCGACGCCCGCGGGCTGCCGGATCGCCCAGACGATCGAGTCCGCGAGCTGGTCGGCGGTGAGGAGATGACCGGGCGGGAGACCGCCGTAGCTGTCCCAGAAGGGCGTCTCGACGCGGCCGGGCGCCACCAGGGTCACGCCCACCCCCCACTCGGTGACCTGACGGCGAGTGTTCTCGGCGAGCCCGGTGACCGCCCACTTGGTCGCGCCGTAGATGTTGCCGGGCGTGTTCACGAACCCGGCGACGCTGCCGACCAGCACGATCCGGCCCCGGGTCTCCTTGAGGGCGTCGATGGAGGCACGGATCAACAGCGCCGGACCGAGCACGTTCGTCAGCACCATCTCCGTCCAGCCCGCCGGATCACCCTCGGCGACCGTGTCGTGGGTGCCGAACCCGGCGTTGGCGACGACCGTGTCGAGTCGGCCGAACTCCTTCAGCGTGGTCTCGACGGCGGCCTTCACCTGGTCGTACTCGGCAGCGCTCCCGGGAAGCGTCAACAGGCCGTCGGGGTTGCCGAGTTCGTCGGCGAAGCCGCGCAGCCGCTCCTCCCCACGTCCTGTGACGGCCACCCGGTGCCCGGCGTCGAGCAGCCGCCGGGCCACGGCGGCACCGATGCCGCTGCCGCCACCGGTGATGAGCGCAACCGGAGAGTCGGTCATGGTTCCCCCCTTGTCGTGATGGACACCGGGCAGTCCATCACTTGGAGCGCTCTCCAAGTCAAGCCCTCACGGCCGTGTGCATCGTGTGCGCCTCCAGGACGAAGACATCGGGGCGGTGGTGCAGGCTCGCCTTGTCGTCCGGGTCCAGGAGGCGGTCCAGGGTCGCGCGGTCCGTCGCGTCCAAGGCGTCCGCGAGCTTGTCGCGACGGCGCTGGAACTCGGCGACAACGCAGGCGCGGGCCTCGTCGGAGAGGGGGGCGGGCAGGTCGAACAGGAAGGTGCGGGTCATCGGTGCGCGCAGGCCGACAGAGGTCATGAGCGCGGCCCAGTCCTCGGTCTCCGCGACCACGCCGGGCAGCTCCGCGCGCATGGCGGTGAACCGCTCGGTCTCCACCGCGTCCAGCCGGGCCTCCAGACCCGGGCGTCCGATGCCGATGTCGCGAGGCAGCGAGCGGGAGGGCAGGCCGCCCTCCAGCAGGGCCAGGACCCCGCCGGGAGCGAGGCGGTCCGCGAAGGCGGCGAGGGCCGCCCGCTGGTCACCGAGGTGGTGCAGGCTGCGGCTCGCCCAGATCAGGTCCGCCGGGTACTCCAACTTGTCGAGAACGCCCGGAAGTTCACCTGTCAGTGTGCTGAAACGGTCGGCCAGTCCCAGCCGGGCGGCCCGCACGCGGGCGCGTTCCAGCAGTGGCTCGGACCCGTCGACCGCCACGACCCGGGCATCCGGGAAGGCCTGGGCGAGGACGCAGCTGACGGCTCCGGGTCCGCTGCCCGCGTCGACGATCAGCCCAGGCCGTGCACCGCGCTCCCCCAGCCGGCCCGCGATTTGCCGGTACATGGGGGCCAGCAGTTCGGCCTGCGACTCCAGCAGCGGAGCCAACGCGCCCCAGTCGACGTCGGTGTGGTGATGGTGGTGCTCGTGCGCCATGGTGGTCACCCTCTCTTCTCGGTGTCGCCAGCCTGCGCCGACGTGCCGCGAGGGGCCACCTTCGTTGCCGGTACGGCAAAAATGAGGTGCGTCCCGGTCGGCCGGTCGCCCACGATGAGCCCCATGGACGACCGCATGGTGGAGCGTTTCCTCGAGGACGGGTTCGTGAAGGTCGAGGGCGCCTTTCCGCCGCGGGTCGCGGAGGACTGCGCGCGGCTGCTGTGGCAGGAGACGGGATACGCGCCGGAGGACCCGCGCACCTGGAAGGATCCGGTGGTATGGGTGGGTGGCATGGCCCAGGGTCCGTTCGCCGCAGCCGCCAACTCCCCTGCGCTGCATGATGCGTTCGACCTGCTGGTGGGTGAGGGACGCTGGGTGCCCCGCTATTCCCTCGGCAGTTTTCCGTTGCGGTTCCCGCACGAGGAGGAACCGGACGACGCGGGCTGGCACATCGAGGGCAGCTACCTGCCCGAGGGGGTCGAGTCGCGCTGGTACCACGCCAACCTGCGCTCGCGCGATCGCGCCCTGCTGATGCTGTTCCTCTTCTCGGAGGTGACCGAGCAGGACGCGCCCACCCGCATCCGGGTCGGCTCGCACCTCGACATCCCGCCCGTTCTTGAGCCGTACGGCGAGGAGGGCGTGTCCATGCTGGAGATCGCTCCGCAGGTCGTCGAGGCGTCCGCGCACCGCCCGCTCGCGTACGCCACCGGCAGCCCCGGCGACGTCTACCTCTGCCACCCGTTCCTGGTGCACGCGGCCCAACCGCACCACGGTACCCGTCCCCGCTTCATGGCCCAGCCGCCGCTGATGCCGGCCGTCCCCTGTGAGCTTCGGCGACCGGACGGCGACTACTCGCCGGTCGAGTCGGCGATCCGCCGGGGCCTGGCCCTGGAGGGCTGACCCCGGCGGATCACCCGGGCGTCACCGCGTCACGGCAGCGGCGGGTAGGCGTTCTGCATGAGTTGCTGGAACTGGGCGGAGAACCAGTGCCCGGACAGCGGCGCGTTCGGCAGGGCGCCGGACATGTTGTTGTTGTTCCGCGGGTTGCCCGTGTACGTCGGGTCGCACATCCGGTCGAAGCCCTTGCCCTCGTTGTTCGGGATGGCGGAGCTGGAGCCGTCGGACTCGCCCGGCGGCTTGACCCAGACGTAGGCGTCGATTCCGGCGGCCGGGGCCGCGGTGGGCCGCTGACCGAGTCCGGCGCCGCTCTGGTTGCACCAGTTGCCGACGTGGATGCGCCGGTCGATGCGGCTGCCGTTGACGTAGTCGTCGACGGAGGTCATCGGGCCGGGGCCGGTGGGCCGGGCGGAGCCGCCCCAGCCGTTGCGGGAGGTGTCGATCAGCATGCCGATACCGGAGTTGAACCCGGCCGCGACCAGCTTGTCCCGCAGTGCGAGCGCGAAGGACTGCTCGTCCACGTACTGGTTCCAGTCGACCCACTTCGACTGGCGCACGGTCTGACCGTTCACCGTGTCGGTGACCTTGAAGTTGGGCTCCACGGTGGGGCCGTAGTTGGCGGTGTTGACGATGAACCCGGCCACGTCGTTCACGCCGGCGCCGTTGGTCGTGGCGACCTTGGCGAACTCCTGCACGGCCGGGCCCAGGTTGCTGTCCCAGCCGAGCCAGCCGTGGTGGCCGGCGTCGATGTAGTTGTAGACGTTGGGGATGGCGCCGAGCTTGTCCAGGGCGTACGAGACGCCCTTCTCGTAGTTGCCGTTGCTCTTCATGGTCACGCAGGCGTCGGTGGTGGTGTTGGTGCCGCCGGCGTTGGTGACCAGGTTGGGCAGCGAGTCGGGCTCGATGACGGTGGCGATCCGCAGGCCCGCGTACTTCGGGTCGGACAGGATCGAGGCGATCGGGTCGATGTACTGGCTCTTGTACTTGTCGATGTCGTTCGGCCCGAGTTCGCCGTTGGAGGCGAGGGCGGCACAGTCACGGCCGGGCAGGTCGTAGATGACCAACTGGACGACCAGGTCGCCGGAGCCCTTCTGTTTCAGCGCCTCGTCGAGGTGGGCGCGCAGGCCCATGCCGCCGCCCGCACCGTCGATGGTGGCGATCCGGTCCAGCCAGACGGCGGTGGGCTGGTTGGCGATGCGGCTGCCGCCCGGCTCGGCGGCGGCGTTGGCCGACCACTCGGGGTCCACGTACACCTTGGCCCCGACATAGGGGTTGTCGACCCGGCTGCCGGTGTTGCCGCCGCCGGTGCCACCTCCGCCCCCGGTGCCGCCCCCGGTGCCGCCTCCGCCGCCCGAACCACTGCCGTCGTCGACATTGCAGGCGACGCCGTCGAGCGTGAAGGTGGCCGGGACCGCGTTGGTACCGCTGTAGGTGCCGTTGAAGCCGAAGCTGACCGAACCGCCCGTCGCCAGGGAGCCGTTGTAGCTCTCGTTGGCCGCGGTGACGTCGGCGCCACTCTGGCTGATCTTCGCGTTCCAGCCGCTGGTGACCTCCTGGTTACCGGCGTAGGACCACTTCACCGACCAACTCGACTTCGCGGCCGAGTTGTTGGTGACGGTGACGGCGGCCGTGAAGCCGGTGTCCCACTGGTTCTGCACCTTGTAGTCGACGGTGCAGGGGACGGCGGCGTGCGCGGGCGTGGAGACGACCGCGGTTCCCATCCCGCCTGCGACGAGCGCCAGGGCGGCCAGTAGCGATGTTCTGGTACGACTCATGAGTGCGGGTTCCTGTCTGGTTGTGACCTGTCTGGTCGTGACCTGTCTGGTCGTGACCTGTGTGGACTGCGAACTGTGTCTGCGAACTGTGTGGACTATCCGTTGAGGGCGCGCAGGTGGTCGCGCAGCCCGATGCCGTACGACGTGGGTGTGCCGTCGTAGTTCGAGATCAGGGACGGCCCGGAGGAGCAGTCCCAGGTGTTCCAGGTCCAGCCGAGGTAGGACAGACTGCGGTCGTCGAACCACTTCATGACCTGGTCGACGAACCCGTGCGAGCAGGTGTTCTCGCCGGTCTCCCCGGCCACCAACGGCACTTGGGCCGCGACCGGGGCGAGCGTGGAGTTCCAGCAGGTCTCGCCCGCGCAGGTGTTGAAGTTGTAGACGTGGTAGGCGGCGACGAGATTGCCCGCCGGGTCGCTCGGCCGGTACGTCAGCCACTGGCTCAGGTCGTTGGAGTACGCGAGCCCGCCCGCCAGGATCACGTTCTTGGCGCCGGTGGAGCGCACGGCGTCGACGAGGTCCTGCATACCGGCGACCTCGTACCCGATGCCGGGGCAGGTGCCGCCGTCCTTCCAGCACTTCCACGCGTCCGTGACGGAGGACGTGGCCCGATCCGGATACGGCTCGTTGAACAGGTCGAACGCGACCGCCTGGTCGTCCTTGAAGGTGCCGGCGACCGACGACCAGAACGACGGTGTGTACTGCGCGTCCGGCATCGGCTTCTGGCAGGTGGCGTGCACGTCGGAGCAGCCCGCCGAGTTGCCGGTGTACTGGCCGTAGGTCCAGTGCAGATCGAGGACCGGCGTCATGCCGTGCGCCTCGACGCGGGCCACCAGGTCCTCGACGGCCTTGATGTAGTTGGCGCCCGCGTACTCCGGCTTGATGTTGGAAAGGCCCAGCCAGCACTCCTCGTTGAGCGGGATGCGGATCGCGTTCGCCTTCCAGTCGGCGATCGCCTTGATCGCCGCGTCGTCCACCGGGCCGTCGAAGATGCCGTAGCCCTGGACGCACATGAACTCGCCGCCGGACCGGTTCACGCCGAGCAGCCGGCGGGCCTTGCCGGCGGCGTCCACGAGCTTGTTCCCGGATACGTGCAGGGCCGGGGGCGAGCCGCTCGCCGGGGGCTCGGTCGGGGGCGGCGTCGGTGTCGGTTCGGAGTCCACGTCGCACGTGGTCCCGTTGAGCTTGAACGCCGGCGGTACGGCGTTGCTGCCCGACCAGGAGGCCAGGAACCCGGCGCTGACGCTCGCGCCGGTGGCCAGCGAGCCGTTCCAGCTCTCGTTGGCCGCGGTCACCGTCGTGCCGGACTGGGACCACTTGGCGTTCCAGCCCTGGGTGACCTTCTGACCGCTCGCGAAGTCGAAGGTGAGGGTCCAACCGCTCACGGCGGCGCTGTTGTTGGTGATCTTCACGGCGCTCTGGAAGCCGTTGCCCCACTGGCTGGTGACGGAGTACTCCACCGTGCACGCGGGGGCGGCGCCGGAGGCCGTGACGACCGGTGCGACCACGCTGCCGACGACGGCGACCGCGCCGGCCATGGCTAAAAGTGCTGAACGAGGGGGGTGTCGCATGAGCGATTCCTTGCAGCTCGGGCGCGCCCGTGACGGACGCGTCGACTGATGGAGTCGCTCCCACTGGTGCCGGTGAAGGTAGCGCCAAGTGACGGCAAAGAACAGAGGAGTCGCTGACTTTCCTTCAGCGCAACGCGTCGAATCTTTTCGACTCTTCAAGCACCTTGACCCCTCCCGACCCCCTCCCCAATATGGGAGCGCTCCCACTGGTTCAAGGCTTGTTGCTCCTCCCCCCACCTCTGCTCCGAGCCGCAAGGAGGAACCAGCACATGGCACCCAGACGGAGACGCCGCGTGGCGCGGCGGCTCTGGACCGCCGCCGTGGCGGCCCTCGCGCTCCCCCTGACGATGCCGGCCAACGGCACGACCCCCGCCCACGCGGCGGCCCTTCAGTGCAGCGTCGACTACAAGACCAACGACTGGGGATCCGGCTTCACCGCCGACCTCACGATCACCAACCGGGGCACCGACGCCATCAACGGCTGGACGCTGACGTACGACTACGCGGGCAACCAGACGCTGAGCAACGGCTGGAGCGGCACCTGGTCCCAGTCCGGCAAGTCGGTCACGGTGAAGAACGCCTCCTGGAACGGCACGATCGTTGCAGGCGCCGCCGTGAACACGGGCGCTCAGTTCACCTACAGCGGCACGAACGCCGCGCCTGCGAACTTCGCGATCAACGGCACGACCTGCGCGGGCGCGCACCAGCCGCCGGTCACCGTGCTGACCAGCCCGGCCGCCGGCGCCGTCTACACGCAGGGCGACGCGGTCCCGCTGGCGGCCACCGCGGCCGCCGCCGACAACGCGACGATCAGCAAGGTGGAGTTCTACGACGACACGACACTGCTGGGCACGGACACGAGCGCGCCCTACTCGCTCCCGGTTTCAAGTTTGACCGTGGGCAGTCATTCACTGGTGGCGAAGGCATACGACAGTCTCGGCGCGTCCGCGGAGTCCACGCCGGTCGGTATCACGGTCGCCTCGGGTCCCGCCGTGGTGGCCTCGCCGACCCAGCTCGGCGTCCAGCAGGGCAAGACGGGCACGTTCGGCGTCACGCTGTCGAAGCAGCCGAGCGCCGACGTGACGGTGTCGGTCGCCCGCACGGACGGCAACTCGGGCCTGACCGTCACCGGCGGCTCCTCCCTCACCTTCACGCCGTCCAACTGGAACACGGCCCAGACGGTGACCGTCACCGCCGACGCCTCCGGTACCGGCTCGGCCACTTTCACGGCCTCCGCGACCGGCTACGGCAAGGCCACGGTGACCGTCACGGAGCTGGCGGCCACGAAGGCGTACGACGCCCGTTTCCTGGACCTCTACGGCAAGATCACCAACCCGGCGAACGGTTACTTCTCCCCCGAGGGCATCCCGTACCACTCGGTGGAGACGCTGATCGTCGAGGCGCCGGACCAGGGCCATGAGACGACGTCGGAGGCGTACAGCTACCTGCTGTGGCTGCAGGCGATGTACGGCAAGGTGACGGGCGACTGGGCGAAGTTCAACGGCGCCTGGGATCTGATGGAGAAGTACATGATCCCGACCCACGCCGACCAGCCGACGAACTCCTTCTACAACGCCTCCAAGCCGGCGACGTACGCACCCGAGCTGGACACCCCGAACGAGTACCCGGCCAAGCTCGACACGTCGGTCTCCGTCGGCTCGGACCCGATCGCGGGCGAGCTGAAGAGCGCCTACGGCACGGACGACGTCTACGGCATGCACTGGCTGCAGGACGTCGACAACGCCTACGGGTACGGCAACGAGCCCGGCACGTGCGAGGCGGGCCCGACGGCCACCGGACCGTCGTACATCAACACCTTCCAGCGCGGACCGCAGGAGTCGGTGTGGGAGACGGTGCCGCAGCCGACCTGCGACGCCTTCAAGTACGGCGGCAGGAACGGCTACCTGGACCTGTTCACCGGCGACTCGTCGTACGCCAAGCAGTGGAAGTTCACCGACGCCCCGGACGCGGACGCGCGCGCCGTGCAGGCCGCGTACTGGGCCGACGTGTGGGCCAAGGCCCAGGGCAAGGGCAGCGACGTCTCCGCGACCGTGGGCAAGGCCGCGAAGATGGGCGACTACCTGCGCTACGCGATGTACGACAAGTACTTCAAGAAGATCGGCAACTGCGTGGGCGCCTCCTCCTGCCCGGCCGGCACCGGCAAGGACGCCTCGCACTACCTGCTGTCCTGGTACTACGCCTGGGGCGGCGCCCTGGACACCTCCGCGGGCTGGGCCTGGCGCATCGGCTCCAGCCACGTCCACGGCGGCTACCAGAACCCGCTCGCCGCGTACGCGCTCAGCAGTTACGCCGACCTGAAGCCCAAGTCGGCGACGGGTGCCTCGGACTGGTCCAAGTCGCTGCAGCGGCAGTTGGAGTTCTACCAGTGGCTGCAGTCCTCCGAGGGCGCGATCGCGGGCGGCGCGACCAACAGCTGGCAGGGCCGGTACGCGACTCCGCCCAGCGGCACCTCCACCTTCTACGGCATGTACTACGACTGGGAGCCGGTCTACCACGACCCGCCGTCCAACCAGTGGTTCGGCTTCCAGGCCTGGTCGATGGAGCGGGTCGCGGAGTACTACCAGCAGACGGGGAACACCACGGCGAAGGCGATCCTGGACAAGTGGGTGAAGTGGGCGCTGTCCAAGACCACGGTCAACCCGGACGGCACCTACCGGATCCCCTCCACGCTGCAGTGGTCCGGGCAGCCCGACACGTGGAACCCGTCATCGCCCGGCAACAACAGCGGGCTGCACGTCACCGTCGCCGACTACACCAACGACGTCGGTGTGGCCGCCGCGTACGCCAAGACGCTGACGTACTACGCCGCCAAGTCCGGTGACGCGACGGCGAAGTCCACGGCCAAGGCGCTGCTGGACGGCATGTGGAACAACTATCAGGACAGCCTGGGCATCGCCGTCCCGGAGACCCGTACGGACTACAGCCGGTTCGGCGACAGCGTGTACGTGCCGAGCGGCTGGAACGGCACCATGCCGAACGGCGACGCGATCAACTCCTCGGCCACCTTCACCTCGCTGAGGTCCTTCTACAAGAACGACCCGGCCTGGTCGAAGATCGAGGCCTATCTGAAGGGCGGGGCGGCGCCCTCGTTCACGTACCACCGGTTCTGGGCCCAGGCGGACATCGCCCTGGCCATGGGTTCGTACGCGGAGCTCCTCGAATAGGTCGCCGCTGACGCTTCGCGTACCGCGCCGGGCGGACCCCACCGGTACTGGGGTCCGTCCGGTTGTCGCGTCCTCCCCCACGCGTCCTCCTCACGGCAGGAAGGTCCCCCAACCGTGCGAAGAAGTCCTCGCGGAGGCCGCATCCTCACGGCCGTGGTCACGCCTGCGGCCGGCCTGTTCGCGGGCACCGGTCCCGCACTCGCCGCCCCCACCTCGCAGGTGACGCCCGCCGCCGACACCTACGCCGACCGCACCCGGTCGGGTCTGTGGTCGTCGATCCGTGTCCCGATGCGGGCTGCGTTCCACCAGACCCGGGTGATCCGCTGACGGTGGACGTCTGCCTGCGCTCTCCCGAGGGCCCTGCCGTGACCTGGGTCATCTCGCGTGACCTGCTCCACGAGGGCACGCAGGGGCGCACCGGCATAGGAGACGACATGCCCCGCACGTTCCTCATCACCGGTGTGAGCAGCGGCCTCGGCCGCGCCTTCGCCACCGCCGCCCTCGATGCCGGCCACACCGTCGTCGGCACCGTCCGCAAACCGGACCAGGTGACCGCCTTCGAGCAACTCGCCCCGGACCGCGCCCACGCCCGCATGCTCGACGTCACCGACACCGATGCCATCGCGCCGACCGTCGCGGCCGTCGAGAACGAGTTCGGCCCCATCGATGTGCTCGTCAACAACGCCGGTTACGGTGTCGAGGGCACCTTCGAGGAGACCCCGCTCAGCACCTTCCGCCACCAGTTCGACGTCAACGTCTTCGGCGCCATCGCGGTCACCCAAGCCGTCCTGCCGGGCATGCGCGAGCGCCGTGCCGGTCACATCCTGTTCGTCACCTCCATGGGCGGTCTCCGCGCCTTCCCGGGCCTGGCCGCCTACCACGGTTCCAAGTTCGCCATGGAGGGCATAGCCGCCACGCTCGGCCAGGAGGTCGCGCCGCTCGGCATCCACGTCACGGCGATCGAACCCGGCCCCGTCCGCACCGACTGGGCAGGGCGCTCCATGGACCGGGTCGAGAGCACCATCGCCGACTACGAACCGATCTTCGCGCCGATCCGCGAACGCCGCATGGACATGAGCGGTCAGGAGCTCGGCGATCCCGCCATGGCCGGCCGTGCCCTGCTCACGGTCGTCGAGGCCGAGAACCCGCCGACCCACCTGATCCTCGGCAGCGACGCGCTCCGGCTGGTCGCCGACGCCCGCTCCGCCTTCGACGCGGAGACGGCCGCCTGGAGCGAGGTGTCGAAGTCCACCGACTACCCCGACGGGGAACAGATCGCGTGACAGTCGCTACGGGAGCCCATGGCAGGCGGCATGCGCAGGTGGCAGGTAGCACGGGGACCGCAGGCTCCGGCATCGCCACCGTCCACGACCGGCGTCCGGCTCCGATGTCGCGAACGCCGGTCCTGGAGGACACTGAGGGGCGTACCGAGCCCTGAGGCAAGTGAGAGCTGATGATCATGGCTCCACCTCATGCCGCCAACCGCAGCGGCCCCCGCGACGGCGTCTCAAGTACCCAGGAGCCCTGCGCGTGGTCGAGTTCGACATCACCAAGGTGGTGCAGATCGACCACGCCAGCTCCCTCAGGTGGGCGTTCCACGCCTGCTCGCCGGTCAATCCGCCTGCCCGCGCCGGCGGTCGGCCCAGGGGGCCGTTGCCGGCCGGTGGCACCTCATGCGTTGCGGACTGACCCGAGCAGACCGACGGATTGCCTGAGGCCACCGGGTCCCGTCGTCAAGCTTCGGGTTTGTCGTCAAGCTTCGGGTTTGCGGAACGCCCGCAGGGTGAACACCGGGTCGGGGCGCGGCCGGTCCTGGTCCGGCAGCGCCGCGAGTTCGCCGGCGATCCGTTCGGTGAGCGGGTCGCCGGGGCCCAGGGTGACGAACCAGCCGCGGCGCAGGTCCGCCAGGGTGCGGCGGGGGCTGCGGCCCTGGCCGACCCCGGTGAAGCGAGCGCCTCCGGCCGGGACCAGGCCGCAGGCGGCGGCGTGCGCCGCGACCGCGTCGGCGGCGTCGTGCGCGGGGCGGCGCGGGCGTGGCGCGAGGACGGCGTCGATGTCACTGCCCACGTTGTGGGAGGCGGCCTTGTCGACGGTGGTGACGCAGACACCGCCCGGCCGCAGTACGCGGGCGCACTCGGCCAGCACGGCCCCTACGGCCTCGGGGCCGTCCAGGAGATGCAGCAGCCACACGCTGGTGACCGCGTCGAACGCCCCGTCCGCGAACGGCAGTCGGCGGCTGTCGGCGAGGACGACGGTACCGGGCAGCCGGGCGGCGGCCCGGCACGCCATCCCGTACGCCAGGTCCACGCCCACGACCCGCAGCCCGGGCCGCGCGGCCGCGAGCCGCCGGGTGACGATGCCCGTGCCGCAGGCCACGTCGAGCAGTCGGCCGGCGCCCTCGGGTATCAGTCCGAGCACGGCGTCGGCCGCCGCCGCGGCCCGGGGTTCGCCGCCGCGCAGGGCGTCGTACTGCGCGGCCTCCTCCTCGTAGTCCAGCACCCACGCCGTCCGCTCAGTGCGCGCCGTGGCCGGGTGCCAGCTCCTCGACCCTGCGGGCGAGTTCGAAGTCGAGGTCGGTGACCGTGCCGCCGGCGCTGTGCGTGTTGACCGTCAGGGAGACGGTGTTGTAGCCGAGGGTGAGGTCGGAGTGGTGGTTCAGCTCCTCCTGCACCTGGGAGATGTGCACGACCATCGCGGTCGCCGCGAAGTGCGAGCCGAGCCGGTAGGAGCGGGCGATCCGGTCGCCCTCGAGGGACCAGCCCGGCAGCTCCGCCAGCCGGTCCTCGATCTCCTTCTGCGACAGTGGTTCGACGGGCATGACCTGGCTCCTTCCGTACGACGCGACGCGGGGTGGCCCCACCCTGTCACATCCCCTCCGTGCGGCCCCGTACGCGCGGCCGTGCCCTCAGGGCCCGCCTGGGACAGGCTCTCAGCGCCGTACGCACTCCGCGGCGAAGTCGTCCGCCAGGACGGTGATCTCGGCGCGGCCCTCGACACGCTCCAGCCACTCGTGCGGCAGCCCGTGGTCGCCGTGCAGGGCGCCGAGGAGGTTGCCGCAGATCGCGCCGGTGGAGTCGCTGTCGCCGGAGTGGTTGACGGACAGCAGCAGCGCGGCCCGGACGTCCGGCTCGGCCAGGGCGCAGTACACGGCGATGGCCAGGGCCTCCTCGCCGATCCAGCCCCCGCCGAGCGTCTCCACCTTCTGCGCGGTCGGCGCGCCCTCGGCAGCCAGGTCCAGGGCGCCCCGCAGCGCGGCCGTGGTCTCCTCGTGGCCGGGGTGACGGGCCAGCAGGCGCAGGGCGCGCAGCACGGCGCCCTCCAGGGAGTCGCCCTCCACCAGGTGCGCGACGATCGCGGCGAAGGCGCCCGCGGAGTAGTACCCGGTGGGGTGGCCGTGGGTGGTCTGGGCGCACAGCGCGGCCATCAGGAACGCGGTGTCGGCCGGCACCCGGGCGAGGCCGAAGGGCGCCGAGCGCATGACCGCGCCGCAGCCCTTGGAGTCGGAGTTGACCGGGCCGGGGCGGCCCAGCTCGGCGTCGGGATCGGGCACGAAGTCCTGGGCGAGGCCGGCGAGGCAGGCGTTGCCGGGGGCCCGGCGCGCGTACAGCCACTGCTGCGCGGCGAGGCCGACGGCGCCGGGGGGCGGGCCGGGCAGGCGCTGGGTGTCGAACCAGCGGCCGTACGCGTCCCGCACCAGCCGGGGCCAGCCGCCGCCGGTGCCCTTGTGGCGTTCGCGCTCGTGCGCCTGGTGCAGGCCCTCCACGGTGAACAGGGTCATCTGTGTGTCGTCGGTGACGCGGCCCACGGTGCCCTGGTCGCCGGGTACGAGACCGGTGACGCCCCTCGCGCCGTGCGTGGCGCGGATGCGGTCCAGGGAGGAGAACTCGATCGGATAGCCCAGGGCGTCGCCCACGGCACCCCCGAGGAGGCATCCGCGCACTCGGGACCGGTAGATCGCGGTCGCCTCCCAGGACGGGTTCAGCCGGTCGTACATGCACCACTCCTCGACTACGGTCCTCCGTATGAGCATTGTCGCGTCCTCACCCGCCGCCTCCACACCCGCCCCCTCCGAGCAGGGGATCGGTCCGCTGCTGCGCGGCTGGCGCGAGCGACGGCGGGTCAGCCAGCTGGAGTTGGCGCTGCGGGCGGGCTCCTCGGCGCGCCACATCAGCTTCGTGGAGACGGGCCGGTCGCGGCCCAGCGAGGAGATGGTGCTGCGGCTGGCCCAGCATCTGGACGTGCCGGTGCGGGAACGCAACGCCCTGCTGCTGGCGGCGGGTTACGCCCCGCGTTACCCGGAGACGCCGCTGGACGACCCGTCGATGGACGCGCTGCGGGCGGGTGTGGAGCGGCTGTTGCAGGGCTACGAGCCGTATCCGGCGCTGGTGGTGGACGCCACGTACGGGGTGGTGGCGGCGAACCGGGGCATCGCGATGTTCCTGGAGGGCGTGCCGGACCACCTGCTCGCCCCGCCCTTGAACGCGATGCGCCTGACGCTGCACCCGGAGGGCCTGGCGCCGCGTATCCGCAACCTGGTGGAGTGGCGCGGCCATCTGCTCGCGCAGATGGAGCGCCAGATCGCGTTGCAGCGCTCGCCGGCACTGCGCGCGCTGTACGAGGAGGTGGCGGCGTACCCGGTCCCGGGCCGGGCCGGCTCCGCACCGGGACCGGAGGAGGAGCCCGAGGAGGTCCCGTACTTCGCGCTGCCGATGCGGATCGAACACGACGGCCGGGTGCTGTCCTTCGTGTCGTCCATCTCCACCTTCAACACGCCGATGGACGTGACGGTCGCGGAACTGGCCATCGAGACGTTCCTGCCGGCGGATCCCGCGACGGTGAAGTACCTCCAGTCCCAAGGCACCTGATGTGCGTTCCCCGACTTCCGGTGCATGCCGCCGTCGCCGCAACCCGGGTGTCACCGACCCCGTGAGACTCGCCCGGGAACATGCCACACTGCTCGCGTACTTCGACGCGTAGGGGAGGCGTGGCGTGAGTGAGCGGCGGGCTGCGCCGACCGTCGGGCAGGTGGTGCTCGGGCGGCGGCTGCAGGAGTTGCGGGAAGCCGCCGGGCTGAAGCGCGAGGAGGCGGCGAAGGTGCTGCGCGTCGCGCCGGCGACCGTGCGGCGTATGGAGACCGCCGAGGTCGCGCTGAAGATCCCGTACGTGCAGGTGCTGCTGACGACGTACGGTGTGCCCGAGCAGGAGATCGCCTCCTTCGTGCGGCTCGCCGAGGAGGCCAACGAGCCCGGCTGGTGGCAGCGGTACCACGACGTGCTGCCGGACTGGTTCAGCCTGCACGTCAGCCTGGAGGGCGCCGCCCGGGTCATCCGGTCCTACGAGCCGCACTTCGTGCCCGGGCTGCTGCAGACCGAGGACTACGCGCGGGCCGTGCTGGAGGCCGGGACGGTCGGTCAGGTCCGGCCGCAGGACATCGAACGGCACGTGGCGTTGCGGCGGGCCCGGCAGAGGCTGCTCACCCGGGAGAACCCGCCGCACCTTTGGGTGATCATGGACGAGACGGTGCTGCGGCGCCCGGTCAGCATCCGCTCGAAGGTGATGCGCGAGCAGCTCGACCGTCTCCTGGAGGCCTCGGAGAACCCGGCGATCACCCTGCAGGTGGCGGAGTACGCCTCCGGCCCGCACCCGGGGACGTACACGCCGTTCGTGCTGTTCCGCTTCGCGGAGCCGGAGCTGCCCGACATGGTCTACAGCGAGTACCTGACCGGCGCCCTCTACCTCGACTCGCGCGCCGAGGTGGCCCTGCACCTGGAGGTCCTGGACCACATGTCGGCGAAGGCGGCCTCCGTGCCGCGCACGCGGGAGATCCTGCGGGAGTACCGCGACAGGTTCTGACCCGGCGCCGCCCCGGCCGGCAGCCCGGTCAGGGCCGTTCGTCAGGGCCGTTCGTCAGGGCCGTTCGTCCGTCCACATGTCCAGCAGGTCCGCGTCCGAGTCGGGCGATGTCCGCGCGGGCGTCCCGGTTGCTCCGGGGAGCGCCTGTTCGGCCCAGATCACCTTGCCCTGCGGCGTGTACCGGGTGCCCCAGCGCTCGGTCATGCGCGACACCAGGAACAGGCCCCGGCCTCCCTCGTCGGTCGTCGCCGCGTACCGCAGGTGCGGCGAGGTGCTGCTGCCGTCGGCCACCTCGCAGATCAGCGCCCTGTCGTCGTGGATCAGCCGCACGTGGATCGGCGGCGAGCCGTAGCGGATGGCGTTGGTGACGAGTTCGCTCAGGACGAGTTCCATGCCGAAGTCGAGTTCGGCCAGGCCCCACTCGTCGAGCTTGCGGGACAGGGCGACGCGCATCCCGGCGACGGCGGACGGGTCGGGCGGCACGTCCCAGTCGGCGATCCGGTCGGCCGGCAGCGCCCGGGTGCGGGCGATGAGCAGGGCGACGTCGTCCTTGGGCCGTCCGGGCACCAGCTCGTCCAGCACGGCCTGGCAGCTCTCCTCGGGCGAGCGGCCGGGGTGGCCGGCGAGTACGTCGCCCAGCAGTTCCATGCCCACGTCCAGGTCGCGGGCGCGGTCCGCGAGGAGGCCGTCGGTGTAGAGGACGATCTGGGCGCCCTCGGGGAGGTCCAACTCGGCCGTCTGGAAGGGCATGCTGCCGAGGCCGAGTGGTGGTCCGGCCGGCAGGTCGGGGAAGGTGACGCGGCCGTCGGGGTGGACCAGCGCGGGCGCCAGGTGTCCGGCGCGTGCCATGGCCACGCGGCGCGTGACCGGGTCGTAGATGGCGTAGAGGCAGGTGGCGCCCACGACGCCCGCGGCCGTGTCGGTGCCCGACTCGTCCTGGTCGATGCGGCCGACCAGGTCGTCGAGATGGCTGAGCAGCTCGTCGGGCGGCAGGTCGAGGGCGGAGAAGTTGTGCACCGCGGTCCGCAGCCGTCCCATCGTGGCGGCGGCGTGCAGTCCGTGGCCGACCACGTCGCCGACGGCCAGCGCCACCCGGCTGCCCGGCAGCGGGATCACGTCGAACCAGTCTCCGCTCACGCCCGACTGGGCGGGCACGTAGCGGTAGCCGACCTCGAGGGCGCTCTGCTCGGGCAGGGCCCTGGGCAGCAGGCTGCGCTGCAGGGTGACCGCAAGGGTGTGCTCGCGGGTGTACCGGCGGGCGTTGTCGATGCTGACCGCGGCCCGGGCCACCAGCTCCTCCGCCAGCGACAGGTCCTCCTCGTCGAAGGGCTTCTGCTGGGTGGAGCGCCAGAAGTTGGCCATGCCGAGCACCACACCGCGGGCCTGGATCGGGGCGGCGATGAGGGAGTGGATGCCGTAGTCCACGACCTCCTTGGTGCGCTCCGGATCCTGCGCGTGCCAGTCCGTGGCGGTCGCCAGATCGGTCACCAGCTCGGCGCGGCCGGTGCCGTAGCCGCGGGCCTGGGGCGTGGAAGGCACGAAGTCGAACAGCCGGCCCCGCTCGTAGAGGGGGTGGTCGTCGCGGACGCCGCGCACGGCGGTGCGCCGCATGTCGGTGGCCGTGGGGCCGGGCTCCTCGCCGTGCAACACGGCGTCGGCCAGGTCCACGGTGACGAAGTCGGCGAAGCGGGGAACGGCGACCTGGGCCAGCTCGTCGGCGGTGCGGACCACATCGAGCGTGGTGCCGACGCCGAGTCCTGCGTCGTACAGCAGCTTCAGCCGCTCCCGCGCTACCTCGGCCCTGCCGGACACGGCCTGCAGCTCGGTGGAGTCGCGCAGGGTCACCACCGTGCCCTTGGGGCCTCCGTCGCGGTCCGTGGGCCGCTGGTTGACCGCCAGCAGGCGTTCCCCGGCGAAGAGCACCTCGTCGGTCGCCTCGCGCCCGGAGACGAGCAGCGCCACCGTCGCGGGGTCGAGGGCCGCCAGGTGCGACACGTGCTGTCCCTCGGCGTCCAGGGGGAGCTCCAGCAGCCGTCTGGCCTCGTCGTTGGCGAGCAGCAGCCGTCCGTCGCCGCCGATGATGAGGACTCCTTCGCGCACCGAGTGCAGCACCGCGTCGTGGTGCTCGTACATGCGGGTCATCTCGTCGGGGGCCAGGCTGTGGGTCTGCCGTCGCAGCCGCCTGCCGACCAGCGCCGTGCCGCCGGTGGACACCACGAGCGCGCCGGCCCCGGCGCCGAAGATGATCGGGAGTTGCCGGTCCACCTCGTTGGTCACGTTCGTGACCTTCAGACCGGCGGAGACGAGCGCCACCACCTTGCCGTCGGGGTTGTCGATGGGAACGGTGGCCTGGACCTCCTCGCCGAGCGGACCGTGGACGCTCTCGGTGTAGACCTTCCCGGCGAGCGACGGGCCGATCGTGCCGACGAACCTGTGGCCGATCCGGCTCGGCAGGGGGTGGGTGTAGCGGATGCCCTTGGTGTTCATGACCACGATGAAGTCGACACCGGCGGACTTGCGCCCCGCCTCGGTGAGCGGCTGGAGCACTTTCGTGGGGTTGGGGGTCCTCAGTGCCTGCAGGATGCCCGGAGAGTGCGCGAAGGTCTGTGCGACGGCTATGGAACGGCGCTTGGCCTCGGAGCCGGTGTCCCGCTGCGACTGCAGGACGAGGGCGACCACGGCGCAGACCACGAGCAGCACGACCAGCGCCACCTGCAGGACGAACACCTGCCCGGCGACGCTTCGTGGGCTTCTGCCGATCAAGGACCGCATTGATATGCGCCGGAATCGAGCGTTTCCGCTCGCCATGCGACATTTCTAGCACAGCAGTCCGCGTGGCCCGCCGGAGAGGCAGGTTCACGCCAGGTCCTACGCCGGCCCCGCGGGGGCCCTGCGGCCCGGTCGCATGGCGCCGGTGCGGGCCTGCATGACCGCGCCCACCTGCGGAAATGGCGGTATGCCGGGCAATCTCCAGGGCTGTCCGTCCGCTCGGGATCAACCCTCGCTCCGCGTGGAGAACACGCGAAATCCACACACCGGTCCGTCATGCTCCGACCAGCCGGGGCCCGGGCCGCCGCGAACACCGCATGACGACCGGATCGAAGGCGGCACCCGCCCGCACCGACACCAGCCGGTTGCCGCACCGAAGCCCAGCGGCGGCGCAGCCCGGCGGCAGGTCGCCCGGCGCCGGGCGTGGGCTCAGGCCGCACCGCCCTTCGTGTCCCTGTCCTCGTCGACGATCTCCGCGTCCACCACGCCCTCCTCGTCCTGCGGTGCCGTCTGCTGCCGGCTGCCGTCCGCGGACGTCTGCCGGGACTGGGCGTACATGGCCTGGCCCATCTTCTGGCTGACCGTGGCGAGCCTGTCCACGCCGCCCCGCAGGGCCGCCGTGTCGGCGCCCTCCTTGAGCAGGTCCTTCAGTTCGGTGACCGCCGCCGTCACCTCGCCCTTCGTGTCGGCCGGGACCCGCTCCTCGTTCTCCCGCAGGAACTTCTCGGTCTGGTAGACGAGCTGCTCGGCCTGGTTGCGCGTCTCCGCCGCCTCCCGGCGCCTGCGGTCCTCCTCGGCGTACTGCTCCGCGTCCCGCATCATCCGGTCGATCTCGTCCTTGGGGAGCGCGGAGCCCCCGGTCACCGTCATCCTCTGTTCCCGGCCCGTCGCCATGTCCTTCGCCGAGACGTGCATGATCCCGTTGGCGTCGATGTCGAAGGTCACCTCGATCTGCGGGACCCCGCGCGGCGCGGGCGGCAGCCCGGTCAGGTCGAAGACGCCGAGCTTCTTGTTGTACGCGGCGATCTCCCGCTCGCCCTGGTAGACCTGGATGCCGACCGACGGCTGGTTGTCCTCGGCGGTGGAGAAGATCTCCGAACGCCGCGTGGGAATGGTCGTGTTGCGTTCGATCAGCTTGGTCATGATGCCGCCCTTGGTCTCGATGCCGAGGGACAGCGGGGTCACGTCGAGCAGCAGCACGTCCTTGACGTCGCCGCGCAGGACACCGGCCTGGAGGGCCGCGCCGACCGCCACGACCTCGTCCGGGTTGACGCCCTTGTGCGGGTCCTTGCCGGTGAGTTC
Organism: Streptomyces sp. NPDC001848; assembly: GCF_042891915.1. Lineage (NCBI taxonomy): Bacteria > Bacillati > Actinomycetota > Actinomycetes > Kitasatosporales > Streptomycetaceae > Streptomyces > Streptomyces sp. NPDC001848. Next base: position 140,183 of record NZ_JBIATP010000015.1, read on the forward strand.
CCGCACCAGGTCGGTGACCGCGGGCATGCGGGTGGAGCCGCCGACGAGGATCACGTGGTCGATCGCGGAGAGCTCCACGCCCGCGTCCCGGACCGCCTGGTGGAAGGGCGTCCGGCAGCGGTCGAGGAGGTCGGCCGTCAGCTCCTGGAACTGGGCGCGGGTCAGCCTCTCCTCCAGGTGCAGCGGGCCCTCGGCGGAGGCGGTGATGTAGGGCAGGTTGACGGTCGTCTCGGTGGAGCTGGACAGCTCGATCTTGGCCTTCTCCGCGGCCTCCCGCAGCCGCTGCAGCGCCATCTTGTCGGCGCCGAGATCGATGCCGTACTGGCCCTTGAACCGCTTCACCAGATGGTCCACGACCCGCTGGTCCCAGTCGTCGCCGCCGAGGTGCGTGTCACCGTTGGTCGCCTTGACCTCGATCACTCCGTCGCCGATCTCCAGCAGGGACACGTCGAAGGTGCCGCCACCGAGGTCGAAGACGAGGACGGTCTGCTCCTCACCGCGGTCGAGCCCGTACGCGAGGGCCGCCGCCGTCGGCTCGTTGATGATCCGCAGGACCTTCAGCCCCGCGATCTCCCCGGCCTCCTTGGTGGCCTGCCGCTGGGCGTCGTCGAAGTACGCGGGCACGGTGATCACGGCGTCCGTGACGTCCTCGCCCAGATACGCCTCGGCGTCCCGCTTCAGCTTCTGCAGGACGCGCGCGGACAGCTCCTGCGCCCGAAAGCGGGTGCCGTCCACGGACCCGTGCTCCGGGAAACGCCAGTGCGCGTCGCCCATGTGCCGCTTCACCGAGCGCGCGGTGCGCTCGACGTTCGTCACGGCCTGCCGCTTGGCGACCTCGCCGACCAGCACCTCGCCGTTCTTGGCGAAGGCCACGACCGACGGCGTGGTCCGCGCGCCCTCGGCGTTGCTGATCACGGTGGGCTCACCGCCCTCCAGGACGGCCACCACCGAGTTCGTCGTCCCCAGATCGATCCCGACCGCGCGTGTCATCGCCGTCCCCTTCCGCACAGCGCGTGTCCCGCACTCCATCACAAATCTTGAGTGGCCCCGCGTCAATGCACGCGACGGGCCTCCCGATGCGATGCCGGGTACCCGGAAACGACGGTGCCGCGCCCCCTCGGCGGGAAGCGCGGCACCGTCGGGAACGTGGGGCTCAGGCGAGCTTGGCGTCCAGCGTGATCGTCGTACCGGCCAGGGCCTGGCTGACCGGGCAGTTCTTCTTGGCGTCCTCGGCGGCGGCGGCGAACGCGTCGTTGTCGATGCCGGGGACGGTGCCCTCGACGGTGAGGTGGATGCCCGTGATCCCCTCACCCGGCTGGAAGGTGACGTCGGCCTTCGTCTCAAGCTTGGTGGGCGGGGTGCCGGCGCCGGCCAGGCCGTGCGACAGCGCCATGGAGAAGCAGCTGGAGTGGGCGGCGGCGATCAGCTCCTCGGGGCTGGTCCTGCCGTTCGCGTCCTGGGAGCGCGAGGCCCACGTGACCGGCTGCTGGGCGATGCCGGAGGAGTCGAAGGTGACGACGCCGTTGCCCTCGAGCAGGTTGCCTTCCCAGACGGTGTGAGCGGTGCGCGTGGTTGCCACGGTTCTTCCTTTCGATGGGGTCCCCGTTTCCGGGGTTCCGTCGCTCCCATCCGATCACACCCGGCCCCCGCGGACCCAGTTTCCCACCGCGTTGCATCCGGCCCGTCGTCAGGCGGCGCGTTCGTCCTCCTCCGCGGCGGCGGGCAGCGGCACTTGGGGGCCCTCGCACTCGCGCAGCCAGCGGCGGAACACCTGGTGGACCTGTTCGGCGCCGACGACTTCGGTGCCCGCCTCGGCAGGGGCGGACAGCTCCACCGGCCACAGCAGGAAGGGCCGGCCCTGGGCGCCGCCGAGCCCGCCGTGCGAACCGATCTGCTCCTCGAAGGCGAGGACTTCGCCCTCGGCCGGGTCGTACCAGGAGTTGACCATGATGTCGGCGGCGTGCGGGAAGGAGTGCGTGCGGCGTACGGCGTCGGCGGCACCCGGTCCGAAGCCCGTGAGCGGACCGGTCTCGTCGGTGAGCCGGTCCACCGGGATCTCGGCGCCGAACGCGCCCAGCACCACCCCGCCGTGCTCCTCGCTGCGGACGAGGACGAAACCGATGCCGGGATGGTTGGCGAGCGTGGAGAGCAGCGCGGGGTACCGGCGGTCGATCTCCTCCTTGCTCATCCGGTGCGGCACATCGGGGAAGGAGACGAGCCCGAGGTTCCCGGAAGCCAGCACGATGGGCTCCGAGCGGCGGCGCGCCGCCCTGTGGTGCTCGGCCTTCTCCTCGACGGGCCGGCGCAGCGCGGCCCGTACGGCGGCGCGCGCCTCCGCCCCGCTGTGCGTGCGGTCCACCTTGCGCGGCACATGCAGCCCGCACCCGGCCCGCACCAGGTTGCCGAGGCTGAGCCCGTACCGCGTGCGGAAGGTCTCGCCGGGGCTCTGCCCGTGGTCGGACAGGACCACGATCCGGTACGGGCGCGGGGCGTGCTCGGCGACCTGCGCGAGCAGCGCGAGCGAGCGGTCGAGCCGGCGCAGCACCTTCTCGGCGTCGCGGCTGTGCGGTCCGGAGTGGTGGGCCACCTCGTCGTAGGCCACCAGGTCCGCGTAGACGGCGCCGCGCCCGGCAAGCATGTCGCCGATCACCGCGGCGACGACCACGTCCCGTTCGACGACGGTGGCGAAGGCGCGCACGAAGGGGTACAGGCCGCCGCGGCCCACACGCGGCCGCTGTCGCTTCAGCCGGGCCCGGGTCGACTGGCCGATCTCGCGGGCGACCTCGGCGGCGAACGACATGGCGGTGCGGACGGCATTGGCGGGGTCGCTGAAGTACGCGAAGTAGCCGGCGCGGGAGCGGTTCTCCCGGCCCCGCCGGGCGGAGACCGACAGCACCAGGGCGAGCTGGTCGGCGCCGCCGCTGAACAGGTTGCCGCGGCTCGCGCCGTCGACGGTGAGCAGGCCGCCGTCGCCGGTCCGCTCGATGGCGCGGCGCTGGAGTTCCGCGGCGCTCGTCGGGCGGTTGCACACGACGACCTCACGGGTCTCCTTCTCGTACCAGCGGAACGCGGGGACGTCATGGTTGGAGCCGTGCAGGATGCCCAGCTGGCTGGCGCCGGTCTGGCTGGACCAGTCGGTGCGCCAGGCGGTGACGCGGTGGGTGGGTGCACCGCCGTCGCGTGGGGCGAGCCAGGAGGCGACGGTCGGCATGAGGCCCTTGTCGACGGCCGCCCGCAGCACGTCGTGTCCGACGCCGTCCAACTGGACGAAGACCGCGCCCGGGGTGATGTGGCCGCAGTGTCCGTCACCGCGTCTGCGGCGGCGGTCGGCGAGCCGGTAGAGCCTTCTGCGGTACGCGTCGTCGTCCCGTACGGCGAGGGCGGCGCCGGTGGCCGAGGCGACGGCCGACATCGCGGCGGCGACCACCACGGCGGTCTCGGGGGCGGCCTCGGCGTCCCCGGAGGGGCTGAGGCGGAGGGCGACGAGCAGGAGGGAGCCGTTGAGGAAGAAGACCAGCAGGCCGAGGACGAGGGCGGGCACGAGCAGCAGGAGCCGTACCAGCAGGGGCCACACGAGGGACGACAGCAGACCGAAGACACCGGCACCGGCGGCTGCGGTGACGGCTATGCGGGTCGCGCTGTCGCCGCCGGGGGACTCCAGCCGGAAGTCGGGCAGGACGGCGGCGAGGACGAGCATGGTTGCGGTGGAGGCGGCCCACACGGCGACACTGCGGCCCACCCCGCTGAGCAGCTTCCGCCCACGCCCGTGCCCCACGCCCAGCTCACCTCACGTCACGGCCCTGCCGCCCTCTCGGATCGGCCCCCACCCTGTCACAACACCCGGGGCGCCCGGTCAGCGGCCGTCGTACCCCGCCGTCGGCAGCGACAGGCGGCGGTGGACCCGGGCCTTCATCCCGGCGTCGTACGACGGTTCCGCACAGCCCACGGTCTCGACGCGGACCCCTCGCCGGGCGCACTCCGCGGTGAACTCGTCCACCGAGGTCAGGGCCCGCTCCAGGACGCGGCGGCTGGGGGCCACGAACAGGTCGACCAGACCCGCCTCCACGTCCGTCCACAGCGCGCAGTGGTCGGGACGCAGACCGCGCACGAGCAGTTCCCTCGTCACCACGTATCCGCGCTCCGCCGCCCAGCGCGCGCACATCGCGTGCTGGCTGCGGGAGTCCACGAGGAAGGGGTCCGCGTCCAGTTCCTCGAGCGGTGTCAGGCTGGCGATCGCCGTGACCCGGACCGTGCCCGCCCGGCCGCGGGTGTCGCGTGCGCCGGCGGTGCCGTGCGCCTCTCCCATGGGGTCCCCCCTCACCTCAGGGTTTCCCCGCCGACCCTACCCCTGCCCGTAGGCTCGGGGGGAGTCGCGCGAAGGAGGCAATGGAGTGCCGGTGGAGGTCACGTGGTGGGGTCACGCCACCTGCACGGTCGCGGACTCCGGTGTACGGGTGCTCACCGATCCCCTGTTCGCGCGCCGCCTCGCGCATCTGCGGCGCCGCCGCGGTGCCCCGCCGCCGCCCGAGGCCACGGTCGCGGACGTGACGCTGGTGTCGCATCTGCACGCCGACCATCTGCACGTCCTGTCGCTGGCCCGGCTCGCCCCCGGTACCCGGGTGCTGGTGCCGCGCGGTGCCGCGGCCCAGGTGCCGGGGCTGCGCCGGCTGGGCCTGCGGCTCACGGAGGTGGTGCCCGGGGACCGGGTGCGGGTCGGTGACCTGGTCGTACGGGTGGTACCGGCACGGCACGACGGACGCCGGCTGCCGCTGGGGCCGCACCGCTCCCCCGCGCTCGGGTTCGTCGTCGAGGGGGAGGCGCGGACGTACTTCGCCGGCGACACCGGTCTGTTCCCGTCGATGGCCGAGGAGGTCGGGCCGGTGGACGTGGCGCTGCTGCCGGTCGGCGGCTGGGGGCCGTACCTCGGCGAGGGGCACCTGGACGCGGGGCGCGCCGCGCAGGCGCTCGCAGAGTTGATGCCACGCAGCGCGATACCGGTGCACTACGGCACGTACTGGCCGATCGGGATGGACGCCGTGCGCCCCCACGAGTTCCACGCGCCGGGCGCCGAGTTCGCCCGCCTCGCCGCGCGGTACGCCCCGGACGTCAGGGTGCACCTGCTGTCGCACGGTGAGAGCGCCCGTCCGGAGGTCGCCCGGTGATGCACCTCGCCGCCACGACCACCCTGGTGCCCACGGAGTCCACCCAACAGGCCGTCGGCTACCCGTCGTTGTTCCTGCTGGTGCTGATCGGGGCGCTGGTACCGGTGGTGCCGACCGGGGCGCTGGTCAGTTCCGCGGCGGTCGTGGCCTTCCACCGGACCGCGCCCTTCGGGCTCGCGATGGTGTTCGTCGTCGCCGCGCTCGCGGCCTTCCTCGGGGACATCGCACTGTACTGGCTCGGGCGGCGCGGCATGCGGTCGAAGAACGGCTCCCGCTGGCTGGAGGACCTTCGCGGCCGCGCCCCCGAGGACCGGCTCGCCCAGGCGCAGGAGAAGCTGAACGAGCACGGCATCGCAGTGCTCACCCTCTCCCGGCTGGTCCCGGCGGGCCGCATTCCGGTGATGCTCGCCTGCCTGCTGGCCCGTATGCCGCTGCGGGAGTTCGCCCGTGGCGACGCCCCGGCCTGCCTCGCCTGGACCGCGACGTACCAACTGATCGGCATCCTCGGCGGCTCGCTGTTCCCGAAGCCGTGGGAGGGTGTGGTGGCGGCGGTCGTGCTGACGGTCGTGATCAGCGCGGCACCCGGCCTGTGGCGCCGGATGCGCAGGGCCGCCACCTCGTGAGGCCCGGCGGCTGTCTCACTCCATGACCCGTGACGCCCCCACCGGCAGGTCCCACAGGTCCTCGCGGGCCAGTCCGGCCTGCTCCCATGCCGCCCGTACCCGGGTCAGCGGTTCCAGGACCGGTTCCGCCGACAGCACGAACGTGGCCCAGTGCATGGGTGCCATCCGCCGTGCGCCGAGGTCGAGCGTCGCCCGGACCGCCTCCTCCGGGTCGCAGTGGACGTCGCTGAGCCACCACCGCGGGTCGTAGGCACCGATCGGCATCAGGGCCAGGTCGATCCCCGGATAGCGCTGCCCGATCCGCTCGAACCAGTGCCCGTACCCGGTGTCGCCCGCGAAGTAGATCCGTTGGCCGTCGGGCGCGGTCAGCACCCAGCCGCCCCACAGCGAACGACACGTGTCGGTCAGGGTGCGCTTGGACCAGTGGTGGGCGGGCACGAAGTCGAACCGGACGCCGTTGACCTCGGTGGCCTCCCACCAGTCCAGCTCGGTGACACAGGCGAACCGTCGGCGGCGGAACCACGCGGCGAGTCCGGCCGGTACGAGCACCGGGGTGTCGCGCGGGAGGCGGCACAGGGTCGGGGCGTCGAGGTGGTCGTAGTGGTTGTGGCTGATGACGACCGCGTCGACGCGCGGCAGGGCGTCCCAGTCGATCCCCACGGGCGTGATCCGGGTGGGTGTGCCGAGGATGCGCCGGGACCAGACGGGGTCGGTGAGGACCGTCAGCCCGCCGATCCGCACCACCCAACTGGCGTGGCCCGCCCAGGAGACGGCGACCGTGCGCGCGTCGACCCGCGGCAGCGGGCCCGGCGCGTACGGCAGCAGGGGAATGTCCTTCAGGCCCTCGGGACCGGGCCGCAGCGCGCCCTCGCGGGCGAAGCGGGCCATGGCCCTCAGGCCGGGCAGCGGTGTGGTCAACCGGTCCAGGAAGGAGCGCGGCCAGATGCGGCGCTCACCGAGCGGACGCGGTGCGGCGAGCGGCGGCGCGACCAGCGGCGCGGGGTCCCGGCTCAGCAGGGGCGTGGACGCGGGCTCACCGATGTCCCGGTGTGCCGCAACGGTGCTCGTGGTCGACTCGGACTGCTGCGTCATCGAGGAGGCTCCCATCGCTGAGCGTCGTCGCGTAGATCGGCGAGGACCGATCCCACATGGGTCAACGCGCGTTGTACGTGTGGCAGTTCCAGCGGCTCCGGTGAGGTGAGGCACTGCGCCCGTTCCTCGGCGGTCGCGCCGAGGAGGGGGCCGGAGGACAGACGGACGCGGAGCGCCGCGAGGTCGTCCCCGAAGCGGTGGCCGCCGGGCGCGGGCATGCCGAGCCGGGCGGTGAGGAGGTCCTCGAGTTCCTGTGCGTCGTCGACGCCGCGCGCGTCGAGCGCGGAGCGCAGCGGCTCCAGGTCGGCGTAGAGGTGGCGGCCGGCCTGCGGGGGCAGGGCCAGGGCGCCCGCCGCGACGACGGCTCGGCGCGCGGCATCGGCCACGCGGGCGTGCAGCGCGGTGGCGGCGGTGAGGCGCTGGGTGACGTCGGGGGGCTCGTCGAGGGCGTACGCGGCCGCCGCGGCGACCGGGTCGGCGATCCGGGCGCCGAGCGCGGTGAGCACGTCCAGGGCGCGGGCGCGCAGTCCGGCGCCGTCGGCGGTGGCCGGGAAGCGGGCGACGGCCGCGGGCCAGCCGGGCGGCAGGAAGGGCCCGGCGAGGTCGGTGACGACGGTGACCCGGTCGGGCAGCATCTCGGCGGGACTGAGCAGCACGGTGTCGTGCGGCCGGTGCACGGTGTCGCGCCAGGTCTCGTCGCTGACCAGGTGCAGCCCCTCGCCGGCGGCGGCTTCGACGGTCTCGTGCACGAGTTCGGGCGGGGCGACGGTGGCGGTGGGGTCGTCGGCGACGGCGAGCACGAGGAGGCGGGGATCGCCGCCCTCGGCGCGGATTCTGCGGATGGTCTCCAGGAGGGCGTACGGGTCGGGGACGCCGCCGCACTCCATGGGGGTCGGCACATGGAACACCGACCGTCCCAGCGCCCGGGCCTGGGGCGCCCACCAGGCCGGACAGGGCCGCGGGACGAGGACGTCGCCGCCGAGCGCGGCGGTGACGGCGACGAAGAGCGCGGGGGCGCCGGGGGCGGCGGCGATGTCATCGGGCTCGGCGGGCAGCCCGCGCCGGGCGAAGTAGCCGCAGGCGGCGTCGAGGAAGGCGGGCAGCCGGGAGGGGCCCGAGCCGTCGTGGTCGGCGGCCTCGGCGAGCGCCGCGGACAGCCCCGGCAGCAGGGGCAGTCCCTGCTCGGGAAAGGGCGGCCCGAAACGGACGGGACCGTGCCCCTCCGGATCCGTCCGCCGCATGCGTGCCTCCGCGCAGTCCCTGGTGCCGTCGCCGGTCCCCCGTGTTTCCGGTTCGCTCCACGCCTTCGACCCGTGGCAGCCGCCCGCTGTCGTACTCCCTTTCCGCTACGGGGTCGAAGGTGCCCTCGGGCTCTGAGTACCCCGGGTTCGGGCCGGTCATGGGCGTCCGGCCGGGTCGCCCGGATCACAGGCTCAGGTGTTCGGACCACGGGCGCGGCGTCAGGCGTGGCCGGACCGCGCGCGCCCCCAGACACGGTGGACCGTGGCCCCGAGGGCGGCGACGATCAGGAGGCCGCCGGCGACCAGGGCGGGCACGGAATCGGTGAAGGCGCCGCCTGCACCGGCGTGCACACCGTGCTGGGCGCCGACGGGAGGCTGTGCCGCGTTCTGCTTCTCCTGGTCGTCGTGCTGCTTGCCGGTGGCCTGCTTGCCCTGACTGTCGCCCTGCTGCTTGCCCGACGCCTGTGACTGACCGTCGCCCTGCTTGCCCTGCCCGTCCCCCTGCTGCTTGCCCGACCCCTGGGACTGACCGTCACCCTGCTTGCCCTGCCCGTCCCCCTGCTGCTTGCCCGACCCCTGGGACTGACCGTCACCCTGCTTGCCCTGCCCATCCCCCTGCTGCTTCCCCGACCCCTGGGACTGACCGTCACCCTGCTTGCCCTGACCGTCCCCCTGCTGCTTCCCCATCCCCTGGGACTGACCGTCACCCTGCTTGCCCTGACCGTCCCCCTGCTGCTTCCCCAACCCCTGGGACTGACCATCGCCCTGCTTGCCCTGCCCATCCCCCTGCTGCCTGCCCTGACCATCCCCCTGCTGCTTCCCGGACACCTGGGACTGCCCGTCCCCCTGCTGCTTCCCCGACCCCTGGGACTGACCGTCACCCTGCTTGCCCTGCCCGTCCCCCTGCTGCCTGCCCTGACCATCCCCCTGCTGCTTCCCGGACTGCTGCGCCTGCCCCTCCTCCTGCTGCTGCCTCCCGCCCGGCGGGGCGTCGCCGTCGCCATGGTGGTCACGGCCCTCACGGCACACGGTGAAGGAGACGGTCCACGCTCTTGCACGGCCGCCCGGGCCACCGGGGCACCGTCCGAAGACGCCCCACTCGGCCTCGCGGCCGGCCATGCCGGCGACGGCGTCCACGCTTCCGCCGGCCGGGACGCGGGCGGTGCCGCTGTAGCGGACGGCGCCCCGGCGCTCGGTCCAGTCACGGTCGTCACGCTCGTCACGCTCGTCGCGGTCGACCCGGTGCAGCCTGACCCTGCCCCCCTCGAATGCCTGGGAAGCACCCTCGATGGCGTCGGGCAGGCCGGCGCCCTCCGCTTCGCAGGACACCGAGACGGTGACCGTGCCGCCGGGCGCGACCGAGCGCGGGCTGACGTCGGCGGAGGAGTCGGCGGACGCGGACGGGGCGACGGCACCCAGGGCGGCGCCGGCCAGAGCGGTGGCGGACAGGACTCGGGCGGTGCAGCGCATGGGCAGGCTCCTTCGGCCGGGTTCCTCCCATGACAGCCCGCCCGGCCCTGGGCCGCGCGCGGCCGTGCCCCATTCGCGCGACCGGCACCACCGTGCGGGTGACGGGTCGGCCGCGCGGCGAAGGGGTCAGCCGGCCAGCGAGACCAGCTCCCGCTCCAGGCCGCGGCCCCGCTTGTCCACGACGCCGGCGGCGACGTCGGCGAGTTTGCGGTTGGCGCCCTGGGAGATGCGGCGCAGCACGTGGAAGGCGGTATCGGCGTCGCAGCCGAGGACGTGCATCACGATCCCGCACGCCTGGTCGACGACGGGCCGGGAGCGCAGGGCGGCGCCGAGCTGGTCGAGTTCCGTGAGGACGGCACGGTAGGAGCGGTCGCGCACCAGGCAGCCCACGGCGAGGTCGCCGAGCACCCGGGCGGGGCCGTGCGGGGCGTCCTTCAGAGTCCCGGGCCGGAAGCTGTAGAGGCTGAGCGTGACGGCCAGTCCGGGCCGCCGGAAGGGGATCGTGACGCTGGACCGTACGCCGGCGTCCAGGGCGAAGGCCCGGTACTCCGGCCAGCGCTCCTCGACCAGCAGGTCCGAGGCGTCGACGGGCTCCTCCGACTCCAGGGCCGTGGGGATCGGCCCGTCGCCGCTGCGGAGCTGGGCCGTGACGAGCGGGGCGAGATCGGGGTGGGTGACGGCGGCGGGCCGGTCCGTGCCGCTCTCGACACCGCCTTCGACGACCGTGGTGCTGGCGCCGCAGCAGTCGGGGGTGCACCGCGCGGCCTGTTCGACGAGTTCCGACAGCCGACGCCCCGGGAGGGCGGACTCGGGGGACTCGGCCGCCAGGCGGTCATGCCCCGGGTGGTAGACGAGTTGTGCGGTCTGCGGCATTCTTCACCTCCTGTTCGGGCGGCTGCCCGCTCACCCCGGTGGAAAACGGCGTCCGTGACGCGTGGCCGGTTCCGTGTACGCGAGCCCCCGGGAAGTCACCTGTCCGGGTTAGGTTCGTCGTATGGCGCAGACGGACGAATTCGGTGAAGAGCTGGCGGATTTCGTCCGCCGGGTGGCGGAACTCAAGGCTGCCCGCGCCATACCGACGGACGATCTTCCCTCGGTGCTCGACGCGGCGATCTTCGAACTCGACCATGTCGCCGGGCAGTTGTGGCCGTGGTACCAGCGGTTGTCCACGGACGCCGGGGCCGCCGCGGCCGGCTCCGGTGAGCGCCAGGAGCAGCAGTTGCTGAAGACGCTCTTCCAGCGGCTCCCGGTGCCGGTGGCGCTGGTGGACCGCGAGACGGTGGTGCGGCGGCTGAACTTCGCGGCCATCTCCTTCACCGGGGTCCGCGCGGGCTACGCGACGGGCCGCCCGCTGACGGGACTGCTGGCGCACGCCGACCGGGCCGCGTTCCGCTCACAGACGGCCGCGGTGGCGCGCGGCGAGGGCGACCGCAGCTTGACGGTACGGCTGCCGCAGCATCCGTCGGTGCCGGTACGGGCGACGCTGGTCGCGGTGCGGCCGAGCGGGGAGCCGCGCACGGCGGTCATGGTGGTGCTGCAGCCCGCGGACACCCGGGTGCCGGCCGGTGAGCACACGCCGCCCGGCGGCCTGCCGGACCTGGCCGAGACCACCCGGCACGCGGCGCTGATGGACCTGCTGGACGCGATGACAAGTGCGCTGCTCACCGCGCCGGCCGGGGCCGCCCTGGAGCGGGCGGCCCGGGTGCTGCACGGCCGGTTCGCGGACTGGGTGGTGGCGGACGCGGGAGGCGGGCACCTGACCCGTACGGCGGTGCTGGGGCCGCCCGGTGAGGACGTGGACGCGCTGGTCGCGCAGGAGCCCGCGGGGTGCCCCCTGCTCGTCGAAGTGGCGCGCGGCGGGTCCACGGTCCTTCGGGTGCGGCCGGAGGACCCGGAGGCGTTCGGACATGACGCCTCGGGTGCCCCTGTCCTGATCCGGGCGAACGTGACGTCCCTGCTGTGCGTGCCGCTCACCGACGGGGGCACCGTGCGGGGAGTGCTCACGCTGTTCCGCAGCGGGGCCCGGCCGGCGTTCTCGATGGCGGAGGCGCAGGCGATGGACCTGATGTCCCGTCATATCGCGCTGGCGCTGCGCGCCGTGGGTTAGAGCTCCCTCTGGCTGACCAGCACACCCGCACCTGCGTTGACGTTGACCAGCAGGAACTCCGCTCCCCGCCAGAACGGCCGATGAGCCGACAGCCTGGCCACACGTTCGCGCCCCACCACAGGTACCCGGGCGCAGCCCCGCATGCCGTTGCCGTCGGTCAGGCTCACGGCATCGGGGGCGAGGAGGGCCTCCAGCGCCGCCACGTCCCCCGTCCGGGCCGCTGAGACGAAGGCGGTGAGGAGGCGCCGGTGCCCGGCCGCGTCCACGCTCTCCCGCTGCTCGTCCGGCAGGGCCGCCCCGGACTTGGTGCTGGGCGACCGCGGCTACGACCACGACACATAACGCCGGGACTTCGGTGTGAAGCCACCGATCGCCCGCCGGGGCACCGGGTCCGGGTCCGGACCCGGACCCGGACCCGGACCCGGACCTGACGCTGGGACGTGGAGCGTGCGTTCGCCCAGCGGTGCTGGTTCCGCCGCCTGCGCATCCGCTGTCAGATACGCGACGACATCGACGAAGTCTTCGTCACGCTGGGCCGGCTGCGCACTCATCGGCTGGCGAGGCCTGAACTCGTTCCGAGGGGACTTCTCAGACGGCGTCCCGCATCACCTGCTCGCGCAGCCGGGAGCAGCAGCGGCTGATCAGGCGGGAGACGTGCATCTGGGAGATGCCGAGGCGCTCGGCGATGCTGCTCTGGGTCATGTCGTCGAAGAAACGCATGTACAGGATGGCGCGTTCACGCTCCGGGAGGGCCTGGATGCGGGGCTTGACCGCCTCGCGGTCCACGACGGTGTCGAGCGCGGGGTCGGGCGAGCCGAGCGAGTCGCCGAGCGAGTAGCCGTCCTCGCTGCCGGGCAGTTCGGCGTCCAGGGACAGCGCCGTGAAGCTCTCCAGGGCCTCGAGGCCGACCAGGACGTCCTCCTCGCTCATGGCGGCGTGCTCGGCGATCTCGGCGACGGTGGGCCTGCGGCCCGAGACCGTCTGGGAGAGGTCCTGGACGGCGAAGCGGACGCGGTTGCGCAGGTCCTGGACGCGGCGCGGCACGTGCAGGGTCCACATGTGGTCGCGGAAGTGCCGCTTGATCTCGCCGGTGACGGTGGGGACGGCATAGCTCTCGAAGGCGTGCCCGCGCTCGGGGTCGTAGCGGTCCACGGCCTTGACCAGGCCGAGGAAGGCGACCTGGCGCAGGTCCTCGAAGCTCTCACCGCGGCTGCGGAACCGTCCCGCGAGCCGTTCGGCCATGGGCAGCCAGGCCTCGACGATCTCGTCGCGGAGCGCGTCGCGTTCGGGGCCCGGGGGGAGCGAGGCGAGCCTGCGGAAGGCCTCCGTGGTGTCGGGGGCGTCGTCGTGGGGGTGGTGCTTCACGCTAGCTCGGTTCTGCATGGTGCGTCGCAACTCCCTTGCTGGTGCCTTGCTTGGTGCCTTGGGTGGACGGTCACCGTGGGAGGGGCGTGGCGGGTGCGACAGGGCACACCGTGGCGTTGTTCACCGCTCCCACGGACGTGCCTCCTGTCCGAAGCACTGAGTCGCGCCTGCCCGGGCGCATTCGACGCAAACACCGGTCTTCCGAAAGTCCTCGGCCCCGCCTGGGCGTGCCGCGCGATGCATCACGCGGGAGCCGTGCCGCCCCGGCGCCTTCGACGGCTGCGGGGGCGTGCCACCGGCCCCCGGCGCACGGACACCTCGCGGACACCCGGCCACCGGCGGCGCCGCACCGGAAGGCCTGCCCCGCCGTCCCCGGCGCCCGCGCCCACCGGTTCCCGCGGCAGGTTTTCCCCGCACCGGCCGGGTGACTCGACAGGTGCGATCCCTACGCCCCCTCTTCCCACCGGAGGTTCCCGATGGCCACCAAGGTCGCCGACCACGTCCTGGCGCGTTTGCGCGAGTGGGGCGTGGAGCAAGTCTTCGGCTACCCCGGCGACGGCATCAACGGGCTGCTCGCCGCCTGGGGCCGCGCCGAGGACCGGCCGCGGTTCCTGCAGGCGCGGCACGAGGAGATGGCCGCGTTCGAGGCGGTCGGCTACGCCAAGTTCAGCGGCCGTCTCGGTGTGTGCGCGGCCACCTCGGGACCCGGCGCGATCCACCTGCTCAACGGCCTGTACGACGCCAAGCTCGACCATGTGCCCGTGCTCGCGCTGGTCGGTCAGACGCACCGCACCGCGATGGGCGGCTCCTACCAGCAGGAAGTCGACCTGCACACCCTGTTCAAGGACGTGGCCTCGGACTTCGTGGAGACCGTGATGGTCCCCGAGCAGCTGCCGAACGTGCTGGACCGCGCGATCCGCACCGCGTACGCGCGCCGCGCCCCCACGGCCCTGATCATCCCCGGTGACGTGCAGGAGCTGGACTACTCGCCGCCGACGCACGAGTTCAAGATGGTCCCCTCCAGCCTCGGCCGCAGCGCGTGGACGGCGGTCCCCTCGCAGGAGTCCCTGGAGAAGGCCGCGGAGGTCCTCAACGCCGGCGACAAGGTGGCCATCCTGATCGGCCAGGGCGCGGCCGGCGCGGTGACCGAGGTGCAGCAGATCGCCGAGCTGCTGGGCGCGGGCGTGGCGAAGGCGCTGCTCGGCAAGGACGTGCTCAGCGACGAGCTGCCGTACGTCACGGGCTCGATCGGGCTGCTGGGCACCCGCCCCTCGTACGAGCTGATGCGCGACTGCGACACCCTGCTCACCATCGGCTCGTCGTTCCCGTACACGCAGTTCATGCCGGACTTCGGCAAGGCGCGGGCCGTGCAGATCGACATCGACCCGCACATGATCGGCATGCGCTACCCGTACGAGGTGAACCTCGTCGGCGACGCCAGGGCGACCCTGCAGCGCCTCGTCCCGCTGCTGGACAAGGACCGCGGCCGCGAGTGGTTCGACACGGTGTGCGCGAACGTGTCCCGCTGGCACGAGGTCATGCAGAAGCGGGCGGAGCTGTCCGCGGACCCGATCAACCCGGAGTACGTGGCCCGCGCCCTGGACCCGATGCTGCCGCACAACGCGATCATCACCTCCGACTCGGGTTCGGTGGCGAACTGGTACGCACGGCACCTGACGATGCGGCCCGGTATGCGTGGATCGCTGTCCGGGACGCTGGCGACGATGGGCAGCGGGGTGCCGTATGCGATCGGCGCGAAGTTCGCCCACCCCGACCGGCCGGTGATCGCGCTGGTCGGTGATGGGGCGATGCAGATGAACGGCCTCGCGGAGATGATCACGGCGGCGAAGTACCGGGACCGCTGGGAGGACCCGCGGCTGGTGGTGGGTGTGTGGAACAACCACGACCTGAACCAGGTGACGTGGGAGATGCGCGCGATGGAGGGCGCCCCGTCCTTCCTGCCGTCGCAGGAGATCCCCGACGTGCAGTACGCCGCGTTCGCCCGCTCCCTGGGCCTGACCGGCGTCCGGGTGGAGAAGCCGGAGGACGTCGAGGCGGGCTGGCGCGCGGGTCTGGAGGCCGACGGCCCGGCGGTCGTCGAGTTCCTGACCGACCCGGCGGTGCCGCCGATCCCGCCGCACGCCAGCTGGGAGCAGATGCAGGCCACGGCGGCCTCGATCCTCAAGGGTGACGCGGACCGCGCCGGAATGATCCGCCAGGGCTTCAAGGCGAAGGTGCAGGAGTTCCTGCCCGGACGCGGAGACAAGGAGTCGTGAGGAGCCGTATCGGGACCGGACACGGCCGGAAGCGGACCATCACCCGCCGCACGGCCGTGTCGATGGCCGCCCCTCGGGTACACGCGGGGGCCACGCGACATTTGGAGGGACTCATGCAGCGAGGCAGCGACCGGCTGAACGTCCACCGCGACGACGAGATGAAGCACGAACTCCAGGGGCTGCTGCGCTCCGGCCACCCGACGCGGACCGAGGAGTGGCACGATCCCGAGCCTGCCGCCGACGACGACCCCGCGGTGTGGGCCGGTCCGGTGATTCCGGGCGGCGCGCGGTCGGTGGCCGATGTGCGTTTCGAGCTGGCACGGATCCTGGGGCGTACGGCGTTCCCGGGCCGCCCGCCCGAACTGATCGACGCCCTGCGCCGCCACCACGCCCCGGACGCGCTCGTCGCGCCCCTGGAGCGGCTGCCGCGCTCGTCGCGCTACGCCAACGCCCAGGAGCTCGCCGAGGCGATCGTCGGCGGCGAAGGGGCGGGGCGCGGCGCATAGGCGTCCGACGCGCGGGTACTGCGGGCGTCGTCCCGCTGACGCACCCACCCCCTGCCGGGCGCGGGGAAGCAGGAAAGGACAGCAGGCCAATGGCTGATTTCGTCAGGGAGGTCATGACGCCGGGCGTCGTGGCGGTCCTCCCGGACGCCTCCCTGGTGGAGGCGGCGCAACTGATGCGCGCCGAGGACATCGGGGACGTCCTGGTCGCCGAGGACGGGCACGTCGTCGGCGTGCTCACGGACCGTGACATCGCGCTGCGGGCCGTCGCGGACGGCGCCGACCCGCTGACCGTGAGCGCCCGGGCGGTGTGCACCCCGGACCCGGTGGTGGTCGGCCCCGACGATCCCGTGTCCACGGCCGTGGACCTGATGCGCGGGCATGCCGTGCGTCGGCTGCCGGTCGTCCAGGGCGGTCGGCCGGTGGGCATGGTGAGCCTGGGCGACCTTGCGGTCGCGCAGGACCCGGCGTCGGTGCTCGCGGACATCAGCCAGGCCGAGCCCGGAGGCGGGCGCGGCGGGGTGCCGGTGTGAGCGCGGCCGAGCGGGTGACCGGCATGATCCGCCGGGGCCGGGCCGACCGGGTCAGCGACTACGGCGCCACCGTGGACGTCGGCGACGCGACGACCCGCTACCTGCTGTACGGGCTGCTGCCGTTCTGGTTCGCGCCGGGCCTCGCCGACTGGGTGATGCACCGGCGCACCAGGATCGAGGAGACGTCCGGTACGAAGGAGTCGTTGATCCACGCGCTGATGATGACCGAAGTGGGCGTGCCCATCGCGCTCACCCTGCGCTACGAGGTCAACCCGCTGCTGCTGTGCGTGCAGTTGGCCGGGACCGCGGTGCACGAGGCGACCGCGCTGTGGGACGTACGGACCGCCGAGGACAGCGACCGGGAGGTCAAGCCGGTGGAGCAGCACATCCACAGCTTCCTGGAGTCGCTGCCGTTCGCGGCGCTCACGGCGCTCGGGTGTCTGCACTCCGACCAGGTGCGGTCGCTGCTGCGCGGCGGCCGGGGCGACGCGCGCGCCTGGCGGCTGGTGCGGCGGCGCCGGCCGCTGCCGCGGGGCTACCTGCTGGGCGTCACGGCGGCGATCGGCGCGTGTGTCGCGCTGCCCTACGGCGAGGAGTTGCTGCGCTGTCTGCGGGCCGGGCGGCGCCGGGCGCGGGGCGAGAAGGTGCTGGAGGCGACGGGCGACGAGGCCGTGTGGCAGGCGGAGGACCAGGCCGTGTGACAGGCACGGGCATGAGGAAGGACGGTGAACATCATGCGTATCGCGTTCCTGACCGCGCCCGAGGGCGTGGAGCAGGTGGAACTGACCGAGCCGTGGCAGGCGGTGAAGGACGCCGGCCACCAGCCCGTCCTGGTGTCGACGAAACCGGGACAGGTACAGGCGTTCAACCACCTGGACAAGGCGGACACCTTCCCGGTGGAGGCGGTGGTCGGTGAGGTGCCGGCCGAGTCCTTCGACGGGCTGGTGCTGCCGGGCGGGGTGGCGAACCCCGACTTCCTGCGGACGGACGAGCAGGCGGTGTCTTTCGTCCGGGCGTTCTTCGACCAGGGGCGGCCGGTCGCGGCGATCTGCCACGGCCCGTGGACCCTGATCGAGGCCGACGTCGTACGGGGCCGCACCCTGACCTCGTGGCCGAGCCTCAAGACGGACGTCCGCAACGCGGGCGGCACCTGGGTCGACGAGCAGGTGCACATCGACCGCGACGGCAACCTGCTGATCACCAGCCGGAAGCCGGACGATCTGAAGGCCTTCGACGAGGCGATCGTGAGGGAGTTCGCGGCGTGAACCGTCGCAGGCACACCCCCTGACCATCGCCCGACCGGGCGGTACAACCGGACAGGACCCGCCCAGTGGCCCCCTCGGGCGCCCGCAGGGCGGGTTTTCGCGCAGGTGGTCAGCGGGTCGGTTCGGCTTCCTGGGCCTCTTCGCAGGTGCCGCGCTCCCGGGCGCCGTCACGGGTGCGGCCGGCCGTGGTCAGGCGGCGCGGATGGCGGCGGAGGTATTCGCCCTCCAGTTGCGCCATCCGGTCGTTGTGCGCGCGCAGCGCGTCGTTCGAGCCGTGGAGCAGTGTGTCGTGGCGCGTGCGGTGGATCGTCTCCAGCTCTTTCATGAGCTGCTGGTCGGTCAGCCGGCCCGGGTCGACTCCGGTCATCGTGGTACCCCGCTCGTCGTGTTCGTCGGTGCGGTCCGGGTACCCGCCCGGCAAGAGCAATACCCGAGCGGCATCCGGGAGGGAGCCATGGATCTCGCCTTTCTTCATCCACTGTACGAACATGCCGGCCCCTGGGCCTCCGTGTACGTCGACACCTCCCGGCATACGGAGTCCACACCTCACGAACGCTCCCTCACCGCTCAGTCCCTGTACCGGGAACTCGCCGAGCAGGGCGCGGACGAGCCGACGTGCCGGGCCGTGCGGTCCGCCGTCGAGGACCTGGCCCACTCCCCCGAGCCACACGGCAGGGCCCTGTTCGCCCGTGCGGGCGAGGTGGTCCTCGATCCGCCGCTGGCCGCGCCGCCGCAGGGCTCCTCCGCGCTGTGGGCCACGCTGCCGCACACGGCGCCGTTGCTGGAGCTCGCGAACGAGGAACCGGTGTGCGTGGTGGCGTACATCGACCGCAAGGGCGCCGAGTTCGAGCTGCGCGGGGCCCTGGGCAGCCATCAGGCCGGGTCGGTGACCGGCAAGCAGCATCCGCTGCACCGTACGAGCAGCGCCGACTGGTCGGTACGCCACTTCCAGCTGCGCGTGGAGAACACCTGGGAGCACAACGCGGCGGAGATCGCGGACGCGCTCGCCGTCTGCCAGGAGGAGACCGGCGCCGACCTGGTGGTCCTCGTCGGCGAGGAGCGCGAGAGGCGCTCCGTGCACGAGCGGCTGCCGCGGCGGCTCCAGGACCAGGTGGTCGAGACGACGCACGGTGCGGGCAGCCGGCTGCTGGACGAGGAGGTGGAGCGGATCCGCACGGAGCATGTGCAGCGCCGCGCCGAACAGGAGCTGGAACGATTCCTGGCCGCCCGAGCCCCGGACGAGGAGGGGCGTGCGGGCGCGGTCGAGGGCGTGCCGGCGGTGGTCGAGGCGGCACGCGAACACCGTATCGACGAACTTCTGATCAATCCGGAGGGCCCGGACACCCGCCGTGAGGTGTGGATCGGCGAGGACCCGGACCAGGTCGCCGTGCGCCGCACGGATCTCAAGGCGGTGGGCGAGCGGCACGCCTGGTCGGCCCGCGCGGACGACGCGCTGCTGCGGTCGGCGGTGGAGACGGGCGCGGTGGCCGTCTCGGTGACGGCCGCCAGGGGCCAGGAAGGCCCGGTCGGCGGAGTGGGCGCGTTGCTGCGCTGGGCGTAGGCGGCGCCTGGCGCACGCCCGGCGTGGGCCAGGCGCACCGCCCGCCAGGCTGCGCGGGCGGTGCGCCTGGCGGGCACTTCTCGGCCCGTCCGGCGCTTGAGGACGGAGCCGTCCAGGCCGAAGCGGGGGCTGGGGGCGGCAGCTCCCAGGGACGGGTACGGTGGCGCGGCGGGGGCGAAATCGTTCCGTCGGGGTACCCGCAGGGCCATGAGCCCTGACGTCGACCTCACCACCCAGCCCCCCGGCCCCCACCCCCTCCGCAACCGCCTCCTCGGCCTCGACTGCCGCCTGTTCGAGGCCGTCGCCGCCCGCCACTGGCCCGGTGCCGACCCCCTGCTCCCCCGCCTCAGCCGGGCCGCCAACCACGGCGTGCTGTGGTTCGCCACCGCCGCCGCCCTCGCCGCCACCCGCAGCCCCCGGGCCCGCCGCGCGGCCGCCCGTGGTGTCGCCTCCCTCGCGCTCGCCTCCGCCACCATCAACACCCTCGGCAAGCGGTCGGTCCGTCGCCCCCGTCCCGTCCTCGATCCGGTCCCGGCCGTGCGCCGGCTCAAGCGGCAGCCGATCACCACTTCCTTCCCGTCCGGTCACTCCGCCTCGGCCGCCGCGTTCGCCACCGGTGTCGCCCTGGAGTCGCGCGGCTGGGGTGCCGCCGTCGCGCCGCTCGCCACCGCCGTCGCCGTCTCCCGCGTCTACACCGGCGTCCACTTCCCGAGCGATGTCCTCGCGGGCGCGGCCCTCGGCGTGGGCGCCGCCTACGCCGTACGGGGCCTCGTCCCGACCCGTGATCTCCTCCCGCCGCCCGGCCGCCGGCGCTCCCCGGAGGCCGCCGCCGCGCCGGAACCCCTCGCGCCCGCGCTCGACGACGGCACGGGGCTCGTGGTCGTCGTGAACAAGGGCGCGGCGACCTGGGACCGGGTACGCGCCCTCACGGACGCGCTCCCCGGCACCGAGATCGTGGAGTGCGAACCACCCGATGTGCGCACCGAATTGGAGAAGGCGGCGGCTCGCGCCCGGGTGCTCGGCGTGTGCGGCGGCGACGGCACCGTGAACACGGCGGCGGCCGTCGCCCTGCGCCACGGCCTCCCGCTCGCCGTGTTCCCGGGCGGCACCCTGAACCACTTCGCGCTCGACCTCGGCGTGGAGGACCCCGGTGACCTGGTGGGCGCCCTCACGCGGGGCGACGCCGTCCGGGTCGACGTGGGCCGGTTCACCTCGGGTGAGACACAGGGCTGCTTCCTCAACACCTGCAGCCTCGGCGTGTACCCGGAGCTGGTGCGCGAACGGGAGCGCTGGTCGCCCCGGATCGGCGGCTGGCCGGCCGGAGTTCTCGCCGCCCTGCGCGTCCTGCGCGCCGACCGCCATCCCCTGGCCGTACGCGTCGGTGACCGTACCCACCCGCTGTGGCTGCTGTTCGCGGGCAACGGCACCTACCACCGCATGGGCCTGGTGCCCGGCCGCCGCCACGACCTGGCCGACGGGCTGCTCGACGTGCGGGTCGTGCACGGCGGGCGTCGGCCCGCCGCCCGTCTGCTGGCGGCCGCGTTCGCGGGCCCGCTGTCGCGCTCACCGTTCCACGCGGCCGTACGGGTGCGGCGGCTGCACCTGGACGGGGTCGCCCCCGGCACCCTGCTCGCCTACGACGGAGAGGTCACGGCCGTCCAGGGCGAGGTGACCCTCGAGGCCCTGCCCGAGGCGCTGACCGTCTACCGGCCGTTGCCCGCCGCCGGCTGATCCCCGCGCCACCCGGCTTCAGAGCACGCGCACCAACACTGCTGTCCACATTGCAAGATAGAAGTCTCATTATTCGGTTCGATCGCCTACCGTGACGCGTACCGCCCCGCGGCAACGCCCGGGGCCCGTACGAGGGGAAGAGGATCGCCATGCCGAAGGAGACGGCCGTCTACACGCACGGCCACCACGAGTCCGTGCTGCGCTCGCACACCTGGCGGACCGCCGCCAACTCCGCGGCGTACCTCCTCGGCTCGCTGAAGCCGCACATGAGGATCCTGGACATCGGCTGCGGGCCGGGCACCATCACCGCGGACCTGGCCGCCCTGGTTCCCGACGGTCATGTCACCGGTGTCGACCGCGCGCCGGAGATTCTGGACCAGGCCCGGGCGGCGGCCGAGGCCCGCGGGGTCACCAACGTGGACTTCGCGGTCGCGGACGTGCACGCGCTGCAGTACCCGGACGACACGTTCTGCGTGGTCCACGCCCACCAGGTGCTCCAGCACGTGGGCGACCCGGTGCAGGCGCTGCGCGAGATGCACCGGGTCACCCGGCCGGGTGGTTTCATCGCCGCGCGTGACGCCGACTACGGCGCCATGACCTGGTATCCGGCGTCGCAGGGCCTGGACGACTGGCTGGAGCTGTACGAGCGTGTCGCCCGCGCCAACGGAGGGGAGCCCGACGCGGGGCGGCGCCTGAAGTCCTGGGCACTGCGGGCCGGTATCAGGGACGTCACCACCACCTCCGGCACCTGGACCTTCGCCACCGCCGAAGAGCGGGCCTGGTGGAGCGGGCTGTGGGCGGACCGCACGCTCGCCTCGGCGTACGCCGACCGGGCGATAGGTGGTGGCCATGCGACCGCGGAAGAACTGCGGGCCGTTTCTGCGGCCTGGCGGGAATGGGGCCGGCACGAGGACGGATGGTTCTCGGTGCTGCACGGAGAAATTCTCTGCCGGAAAGAAGTCTGATTCTCGCAGTTCGGGAAACTTGAACGACAGGAGGTGTGATTATGGTTCCGATCCTGCTCGTTCTGCTGCTGGCCGTGATTCTCTTCGGCGTCGGATTCGCGGTGAAGGCACTGTGGTGGATCGCCCTGGCGGTGCTGGTGGTCTGGCTGCTGGGCTTCCTGGTGCGCGGCACCACAGCGGCCGGCGGCCGGGGCCGATGGTATCGCTGGTGAATCGGCGGTGCCCGGGCGGCGATCCGCCCGGGCACCTCGTTCCCGTGATCCGTTGATCCCGGTGATTCCCGTGATCCGTCGGCGATCACTCCCGCGGCAACAATGTTCCCAGCGGCCCGAGGTCCAGATTCAGGTCCTCGGGCCGCAGTCCGTAGCGCTCGCGGAGTTCCGCCATGCGGTCCTCGAGCAGCATCAGGGTGAGCCCGATGCGCTCCTCCTGGTCCTCCGTCAGCTCACCGGTGTCGAACCTGCGCAACGCCTGCCGCTCCATGAGCTGCCGCAGCAGCTCGACCACGGTCAGCACGAGCTTGACCAGGTCGCGCTCCACCGTGTCGGGTTCCAGGTCGAGTCGGTTGCGTCCGCTGCTCATGTCACCGTTCCTCCGGCCAGGGGGCCGGCACCTGGCCGCCGACCGAGCTGATCAGCGCGTTGAGGTCGATACGGACGAGGTCCACGTCCGCGATGCGCAGGGTGAGGTCGCCCGTGATGACGACGCCGCCGGCCAGCAGCCGGTCGAGCAGGTCCACCAGCGCGACCTGGCGGTGCTGAAGTCCGCCGGCGGTCACGGCTCCTCCCGCCCCTCGACGCCGCTGAACGAGTACGCCGCCCAGGGGCCGGTGAGTTCGACCCGGACCCCGGGAATTCCGCTTTTCTCCTGCCCCACTTTTGCCACGAACGCCTCGGACTCGGAACGCGGCACAAGATAGGCCGCGTTGAGCACATTGCGACCGGAAGTACCGGAGAGTGCGGGATTCTGCGGGGCGTGCAGACGGAAATCCTCGGCACGGCCGGCGAGAGTCTCATGCAGTCGGTGTGCGAACCGTTCCGTGTTCTCCCGCATTTCCTCGTGGGCGTGTTGGCGCACCCGGCGCTGCCGCAGATAGTCCCGGCCGGAGACCGGTTTCCGGGGCTCGGGAGCCCTTTCGTTCTCTTCCGTCCGGTCAGGCTGTGCGTACACCTTGACGCCCCATTCGACCCGGCCGTCGAGGCGGTCGAGGGCGCGGTGGAAGTCGTCCGCGCGCTCCTGGAGCATGGCGCGTACGCCGCTGTCGTCCCGGAACACCGTGGCGAGCCGCAGCGGCAGGGGCGTGGTGACGGCGGTGAGCGCGTCCACGACGCCCTGGTGGGCGCGCGCGGTGGCGGCCAGCCAGTCCAGGTCCTCCAGATGGGCGCGGAGCGGCTCCTCGGCGAAGTCCCGCTCGGGGACCGTGCTGACGACGGCGACCAGGCCGTCGTGCGCCAACTGCCGGGGCGGCACGCCCGCGACGCCCGCCGGGCCGTCCTCGAGCGCCGCGTGAAAGGGGCGGCAGACGGCGTACACGTACCGCAGTCCGTTCACGGAGCCTCCTTCTCGCCGCGCGCGCCCTCCAGTTCGGTTAGCCGGTCGCGCAGCTCGGCGTTCTCCCGGGCGAGTTCGTTGTTGCGGGCGCGGGACGACAGCGCCGGGTCGGTCTCCCACCAGTCGATGCCCATCTCCTTCGCCCGGTCGACGGACGCGACGACGAGGCGGAGCTTGATGGTGAGCAGTTCGATGTCGAGCAGGTTGATCCGGATGTCGCCGGCGATCACCACGCCCTTGTCGAGGACGCGTTCGAGAATGTCGGCGAGGTTGGCGCCGCCGCCCTGCCCGTAGGGCTCGGGCAGTCGTCCTGGGGTGGTCACGGGCCGCTCCCCTCCTCGAGTTCCCGGGGCGCGGGCTCGGGCCCGGCCGCGGGGAGCGACCGGGCCCGGCTCCGGGTGACATGGCGGCCCACGGCGAGTGCGACCCGCCTGAGCGCTGGGCTGTTGCCCTCGGCGACGTCGCTGAGCCTGACGCTGAGCGCGCCGAGGCTGCGCCCGGCAGCGGCCAGCAGGGGCTGGGCCCGCGTCAGCAGATAGGCCCGCACCTCCCGCTCCAGGCGCTCGACGGCCGGGTCGCGACCGGCCGTCGTCGTACGGGTCGTATCCAGCGTCTTCGTCCTGCTCCTGCGCCCCAGGGCGTAGGCGATGCCCAGGGCGAGGCCGAGTTCCAGTCGGTTCATCGTGTCGTCGTCCCGTCGGCTGTTCCCCGGCCGCGCCCCAGGCCGGTCTCCAGCCGGTCCAGGAGCGCGTCCTCCAGCCGGTCGAACTCCTCCTCGTCGATCTCCCCGGCGTCCAGCCTCTCCTCCAGCCGTGCGAGTTCGGCGCGGACGGCCGCGGGGTCGTAGTACTGTCGCTCGGCCTCGGCGAGCACCTGTCTCACCGCCCAGAGGCTGCCGCGCACCGGGGCGAACGGCAGCAGCAGCACCTCACCGATCAGGCCCATGCGCTCACCCCTGGGCGGCGGCCGTCCGGCTGCCCGCGGGCTCGGACGGTCCCGGCTCGACGAAGCTGTACGGCGGCAGCGGCCCGTTGACCCGCACTTCGAGGTGCGGATGCGCCTTGCGGAGCTGTTCCACGGCGGTCAGGAACACGTCGGCCGCGTCCCGCGCCACCAGGAACGAGACGTTGGCGAGCCAGCCGGTGGACTCGGGACCCACGCTGACGGCCTCGGCGGCCGGCTCCAGGGCACGCTGGAGCTCCCTGGCGTCCTCGGCCTCGCGGCTCTGCACCGCGGCCGCCACCATCTCGCCGAGCCTGAGCTTCTCCTCGTAACTCCCGCCGCCCGCCTTGCGGTTGGCTTCCGCCAGGGACCGGACCTCGGGGTTCTCGGCCATCACGCGGTGCAGGACGGCCTCCTGGTCGTGGCTGGCCTTGATGTTGTACTCGACCTTGCCGTCCAGGGTGCCGAGCCGCTCCCGGTAGTGGCCGGCGCGCTCTTCGAGAACGCCGGTGACGGCGTCGTCGTCCGGTGCCAGGCTGCCGAACCGCATGGGCAGGATCGGGCCGCCCGCGGCCGCCTCGCTCAGTACGTTCTGGTGGGCGAGCAGGTCACGGCGCTTGGGGCGCAGCCCCTCGGGCGCGTCACTGACGATCGCCGCCAGTTCGTCCCGCTTCAGGATGCGTACCGTCCGGGCGGGGTCGCCGACCCCGCCCATCCCGTCGGGGAGCGAGGGGTGGTCGGCCGCGGCGATGCCGTAGACGTACGTGCTCACTCCTGCTCCTCCTTCTCCCGCGAGGCCGTCGACTTACGGGTGCGCCGGCTCGGTTCGGCCTGCGCCTCCTCGCGGGCCTGCCGGAAGGCGTCCGAGATGGTCTCGGCGGCTCCGGACAGGGCACCCTTGGACTTGCCGCGCGCGCCGGACTCGGTCATCTCCCCGACCAGGTCGGGCAGTCCGGGGTTCTTGCGCGGACCGGCCTCCAGGTCGAGCCGGTTGCACGCCTCGGCGAAGCGCAGATAGGTGTCGACGCTGGCGACGACGACCCGGACGTCGATCTTCAGGATTTCGATTCCGACGAGGGACACGCGGACGAACGCGTCGATGACGAGTCCTCGGTCGAGGACCAGTTCCAGGACGTCGTACAGGCCGCTGGAGCCGCCTCCGGAAGTCTGTTGTGCCGGGACAACGGTCATGCCGACCGGTCCTCCTTGTCTGTGTGTCGGTGCGTGCGGCGGGCTAACTGCCGCCGCCCCTGCGCGGATCGGCCCTCCCGCGTTCGTAACGGCGAACGCGCCGGTATCCGGTGAGCTCACCGTCGGCGGAGACCTCCACCTGGTAGCTCGCGAGCAGACTCATGGTGTCGGGGACCCTGGCGAGTTCCAGGACCTCCATCTCGAGCGTCCAGCCGTCCTCGGTCTGTTCGAAGGACGACACGGACTCGGCGGCCAGGCCGGTGAGCTCCGTGAACTGTGCGCGCGCGTTGCGCAGCACCTCCATGGGGCTCGGCCGGCCGTCCGCCCGGTCGCTGTTCTCGGGAGAGTTTCGTGCATGTGTGCGTGATGTGTTCGACATGGCCACCTCGACCACCGGGTGGCCGCAAAGGCGTTGGCCAAACCTTCGATGTCCGGGACTTCAACCGCGCAGGCCGTCGAGCCGCCGCCGGGCGGGCCCGAGGGAGCGTCCCCGGGAGGGCACGTCCGCCCAGGGGTCGGTGCGGGCCTGGTCCACCGCGTCGGCGATGGTCCAGCGGCGGGCGTTCAGATCCGGGTCGTCCAACTGGCCCCAGGACAGCGGCGTGGCGACCGGGGCGCCCGGCAGCGCCCGTACGGTGAAGGGGGCGACGGCGGTCTGCGCGTACGCGTTGCGCTGCACATCGAGGTAGAGGCGCGCACCGCGGTCCTTCTTGCGGGCGGCGGTGGTGAGCAGGTCGGGGTGGGCGGCGGCGAGGACGTCGGCGACGTCCCTCGCGAACTGGCGTGCCTCGTCGAAGTCGTGGTCGCCGCTGACCGGAACGACCACGTGCAGGCCCCGCGAACCGGTCGTCATCAGACCGGACGGCAGCCGCAGTTCGTCCAGCAGCTCCCCCACGAGCCGTGCGGCCTCGCGTACCCGGCCGAAGTCGTCGTCCGCCGGGTCGAGGTCGAACACGATCCGGTCGGGACGCTCGGGCCGGTCGGCGCGGGAGAGCCAGCGGTGCAGCGTGAGGCAGGCCTGGTCGGCGAGGTAGAGGAGGGTGGCGGTGTCGTCGCAGACGGTGTGGCAGACGGTGCCGCCCTCCTTGGGCAGTTCGGCGCGGTGGATCCACTCCGGGTAGTGCTCCGGGGTGTTCTTCTGCATGAAGCGGGGCCCGTCCACGCCGTCCGGATGCCGCTCCAGCATCAGAGGCCGGCCGCGCAGGTGCGGCAGCATGAAGGGGGCGGCGGAGCGGTAGTAGGCCACGAGGTCGGCCTTGGTGTACTCCTTGCCGTCCCTGCCCCCGTCGCCGGGGAAGAGCACCTTGTCCGGCCGGTGCACCTCGACCGTGCGATGGCCGGCCCGCACGGTCCGCGTGCTGTTCATGTCGCTTCCCCCGGTCACGGCACCACGGCGTGCTCCACCAGCAGCCGCGCCGAGGCGGCGATCGACTCGGCGTCGATGCCCGCGGCGTGCAGCTGCTCCTCGGGGGTCGCCGAGCCGGGCATCGTACGGACGGCGAGCCGCACCAGACGCGGTACGGGCCGCCCGTCGAGGAAGGCGTCGAGGACCGCGTCGCCGAGGCCGCCCTCCTCGCGGTGGTCCTCCACGGTCAGCAGGCAGCCGGTGCGGTTGGCGGCCTCGCGCAGGGTCTCGCGGTCGACCGGCTTGACCGAGTACAGGTCGATGACCCGCACCGGGATGCCCTGTTCGGCCAGGGCGTCGGCGGCCTTCAGCGCCTCGTGGACGGTGACCCCGGCGGCCACGATCGTGAGCCGGTCCTCGAAGGAGGCACGCAGCACCTTGCTGCCGCCGACGGGGAACTCCTCGGTGGGCCCGTAGATGACCGGGGTCTTCCCGCGCGAGGTGCGCAGGTAGTGGATGCCCTCGCGGCCCGCCATCGCGGCGACGAGCTTGGCGGTCTGGTTGGCGTCGCACGGGTACAGGACGGTCGAGTCGTACACCGATCGGAACATGGCGAGGTCCTCGAGGCCCATCTGCGAGGGGCCGTCCTGGCCGATGGCGCAGCCGGCGTGCGAGCCGACGAGGTTGAGGCCCGAGCCGCTGATCGAGGCCATGCGCACGAAGTCGTGGGCACGGGTGAGGAACGCGGCGAACGTGGAGGCGTACGGCACCCAGCCGCGCGCGGCCATGCCGACGGCGGCGGCGACCATCTGCTGTTCGGCGATGTAGCACTCGAAGTAGCGCTCGGGATGCTCCTTGCCGAAGTACTCCGACCGGGTGGAGTCGCCGACCTCGCCGTCGAGGGCGACCACGTCGCCGCGCGCGTTGCCGAGCGCGGCGAGCGCCTGGCCGTAGGCGTCGCGGGTGGCGACCTCGTCGCCGATGTCGTAGCGCGGCAGCTCCAGGTGGCCGCTCTGCACGGCGTGCAGCACGCGGGCGGCGGGCGGCGCCTGCACCTCGACGTGGAGGTCGCGTACGCCGCCGAGTTCCGCGATCGCCTCGTCGGCGTCCGGCAGCGGCTTGCCGTGCTGGCCCTCGCGGTCCTGGACGGCGGTGACGCCCTTGCCCTTGAGGGTGCGGGCGAGTATGACGGTGGGCTGTCCGGCGGTGGACTCGGCCTCGGCGAAGGCGCGGTCGATGGCCTCCACGTCGTGGCCGTCGACCTCCACCGTGTGCCAGTCGAATGCCTTGAAGCGGCGTGCGTAGGCGTCCAGGTCGTGGCCGTGGCGGGTGGGTCCGCGCTGGCCGAGCCGGTTGACGTCGACGATCGCGATCAGGTTGTCCAGGTGCTCGTACCCGGCGTGCTCGGCGGCCTCCCACACGGAGCCCTCGGCGAGTTCGCTGTCACCGCACAGCACCCAGACCCGGTAGCCGGTGCGGTCCAGCCGCTGCCCGGCGAGTGCGATGCCGACCCCGACGGGCAGCCCCTGGCCGAGCGAGCCGGTGGCCGTCTCCACCCAGGGCAGTCGGCGGGGCGTGGGGTGCCCCTCCAGGCGGCTGCCGAGCTTGCGGAAGGTGAGCAGCTCGGTCTCGTTGATCGCACCTGCGGCCTTGTAGGCGGCGTAGAGGAGGGGTGAGGCGTGCCCCTTGGAGAGGATGAACCGGTCGTTGCCGGGGTGGGCGGGCCGTTCGAAGTCGTAGCGGAGGTGGTGGGCCAGCAGGACGGCCATCAGGTCCGCGGCGGACATCGAGGAGGTGGGGTGCCCGGAGCCGGCCGCGGCGGAGGCGCGGACGCTGTCGACGCGCAGTTGCTGGGCGAGCTCGTGGAGATGACGGGGGTTCATGTGTCTTCCTCCCTTCCGGGCTGGTTGTTGCCGCCCGGTACGCGGGCCAGTTCGGGCGAGGACGACTCCAACGGCACGGACCAGGAACGGACCAGTCCGAGCTGGACGGCCTGGCGCGGCAGTACGGCGTCCAGGAGCCAGTCGGCGGCGACCCGGATGCGGTTGCCGGGCATCGCGGCGAGGTGGTAGCCGTGCGTGACGGCCGAGGCGAGCGGCCCCGACAGGGGGATGCCGAGCGGGTCCGCGGCGGCCTGCGGGCCGCCGAGGTCCACGACGAAGCCCAGGTCGCGGTGGCGGTAGGCGCGCCGGGAGCCGATGCCGAGGGAGGCGGCGACGTTGCGCGCGCAGACCTTGCCGTGCCGCCAGGCGTGCTGCGCCGTCATCGGCGTGTACTGGCCGGGTTTCTCCAGGTCGGGTACGGCGGCCGCGTCACCGCAGGCGAACACCTCGGGGTGCCCCGGCACCTGGAGGTAGGGGTCGACGAGCAGCCGGCCGCGCTCCAGGGGCTTGCCGAGGCCCTCCACGAGCGGGTCGGGTCGTACGCCGACGCACCACACCAGGGTGCGGGTGTCGACGAACTGCCCGTCGGTCAGCAGCACTCCGTCGTGCGTCGCCTCCTTCACGGAGGTGCCCATCCGCACGTCGACGCCGCGCTTGCGCAGGACGCGGTCGGCGGTGCGGGAGAGCCGCTCGTCCATATCGGGCAGCACGCGCGGGGCGATGTCGAGCAGCATCCAGCGCGGCTTGATGCCCTGGCGCAGCGGCTGCTTGCGCACCAGGGCGTCGGTGAACCGCTTGCCCTGCGCGGCGACTTCGGTCCCGGTGTAGCCGGCGCCGACCACGACGAAGGTGCAGCGCGCGGCGCAGGTCTTGGGGTCGTCGGACGTGGCCGCCAGCTCGACCTGGCGGGTCACGTGGTCGCGCAGGTACAGCGCCTCGGGCATGCCCCGGAAGCCGTGGGCGTGCTCGGAGACGCCGGGGATCGGCAGCAGCTTGTTGACGCTGCCGACGGCGAGGACGAGCCGGTCGTAGCCGAGGGTGCCGCCGTTGCCCTCCGGGTCGGTGTAGTGCACGGTGCGCGCGTCGAGGTCGATTCCGTCGGCCTCGCCGAGCACCAGGCGGACGTGGCGCAGGGTGCCGGAGAGCGAGACGGCGACCCGTCGAGGTTCCAGGATGCCCGTGGCCACCTGTGGCAGCAGGGGCAGGTACAGAAAGTAGTCCGTCGGGTTGAGCAGAGTGATGTCGGCCCGGTGCCGGGTCAGCCGGGACAGGGTGCGGGCCGTCTGGTACCCGGCGAATCCGGCACCGACGATCAGGATGCGGGGTCGACTCACGATTCGCCTCCGGCGTGCTCGCGCGTACGTCGTCTGCCTGGTGGGCGCACGGATGAGCCACCCGTGCGAGACCTTCCGCGTCCCCCGGGTCAGGGCGCCCAAACGCCGCCGGGCGGGCGTTTCGTCCATGTTCCGCACGGTTACCCGGCCGGTGACCGACGCGGTACCCCTCCCCGGAGGTTCACCACATGACCGAGTACGGCTACTTCCTCTCGTGCGAGGAGTTCGGCCCGGCGGATCTGATCGAGCAGGCGAGGATGGCCGAGCAGGCCGGATTCCAGCGGCTGTGGATCTCGGACCACTACCACCCGTGGAACGACGCACAGGGTCAGAGCCCGTTCGTGTGGTCGGTGATCGGTGCGCTCTCGGAGGCGGTGTCGCTGCCGATCGAGACCGCGGTGACCTGCCCGACCGTGCGGATGCACCCGGCGGTGGTGGCGCAGGCCGCCGCCACCAGCGCGGTGATGACCGGCGGGCGGTTCCGGCTGGGCGTGGGCACGGGCGAGGCGCTGAACGAGCACATCCTCGGTGACGCGTGGCCGCCGACGACCGTACGCCTGGAGATGCTGGAAGAGGCGATCCAGATCATGCGGCGGCTGTTCACCGGGGAGCAGGTGACCCACTACGGCAGCCACTACAAGGTGGAGAACGCCAGGCTGTACACGATCCCGGACGAGCCGGTCCCGATCGACATCTCGGGTTTCGGGCCCGCGGCGACGGCACTGGCGGCGCGCGTCGGCGACGGCTACATCACGATGATGCCCGAGGAGTCGATGGTGACGCAGTTCCGCAAGGGCGGGGGCGGCAGCAAGCCGGTGAGCGGCGGCGCGAAGGTCTGCTACGGCACGGACCGCGAGGAGTGCGTGCGCACGGTCCGCGAGCTGTGGTCCAACGAGTTGCTGCCGGGGGAGATGGGGCAGGTGCTGCCGACGCCGAGGCACTTCGAGCAGCTGATGCCACTGGTCTCTGAGGACATGGTGCGGGAGAACAGGGTGTGCGGTGACAATGTGGACGAACACGTGTCCGCCCTCACCGCGTATGCGGACGCGGGTTTCGACGTGGTCCACGTCAATCAGATCGGCCCGGACCAGCGCGGCTTCTTCGACTTCTACCGCGCGAAGGTGCTGCCGCAGCTGCCGCACTGAACAGGGACGAACTCCGAACACGGACGAACACACACGGACGAACACATGAGCGAACCCCGGGGCCGCACCCCGGGATTCGCTCAATCATGTGCTCCTGCCGTGTTCGTGCGCTCGGCCATGCGCTCAGCCGCGGCGCCGCAGGCCGGCCGCCGTGACCGCGGCACCCAGGCCTCCGGCGAGGATTCCCGCTCCGATGCGCGTCCGGTTGCGGGACAGCCATTCCTCCACGCTGTCCGGACGGGACTCCGCGTCGAAGCGGCCGTGGGCTCCGTAGTCGTGGCCGTGCGGTCCGTCCGCCGGGGACCACAGGTTGCCCGCGGTGCCGTGCTGCCCCTCGTCGCGCTGCGAGTCGAACCCCGTACGCGCGAGGTAGCGGTCCAGCAGCCCCGGGACCACGGCGTTGGCGATGAGGGTGGCCGCCGTGGACCCGCCCACCCAGTACTCCCGGCGCCGCGGATGCCCGGCCGCGTGCACGATCGCACGGGCGGCGACCTCCGGCTGGTAGACCGGCGCCACCGGCCGCGCCCGCCCCGGCATCCGGCTGAGCACCCAGTCGAACTGCGGGGTGTTGAGCGCCGGCATCTGCACCATCGTCGTACGTACTTTCGAACCCTCGTGCAGCAGCTCGCAGCGCAGCGACTCGTTGAAGCCCTGGATCGCGTGCTTGGCCCCGCAGTACGCCGACTGCAGCGGGATGCCCCGGTAGGCCAGCGCGGAGCCGACCTGGACGATCGTCCCGTGGTCCGCGGGCAGCATGTGCCGCAGCGCGGCCCGGGTGCCGAACACATAGCCCAGGTACGTCACTTCGGTGACCCGGCGGAACTCGTCCGGCGCGATGTCCGTGAACCGCGCGAAGACACCGGCGAACGCGTTGTTGACCCAGACGTCGATGCGTCCGAACTCCTCGACGACCTGCTCCGCCGCGTCCTCGACCGCCCGCGCGTCCGACACGTCGACGGGGACGACGAGCGCCTCACCCCCGGCGCGGCGCACCTCCTCCGCGGCCGCCGCGAGGCCCTCGCGCCCTCGGGCGAGCAGAGCGACCCGGTCGCCCCGGGCGGCGAAGGCCACGGCCGTGGCCCGGCCCACGCCGCCGCTGGCCCCCGTCACCACGACTGCCCTGCGGTGCTTCGGCAGGGCTCCCGACCATGCCCTGGCCACGGCGGCTCACCGGGCCCGGTGGTGCGGCGCCCGGGGGTCCGCTCCGGGACCCGCGGTACCCGGCGCGGCCGGGTCGGTGACGCCCGGCGTGGGCGGGGTGTGCGGCATCGGCGGGTACGGCGTCCCGAGCCCGCTCTGCGGGGCGGCGGGCGGCGTACCGCGGAGGCCGTGGGCGGCGTGGTGCGACGCGGCACCGTGCCCGCCCGTGCGAGCGGCGCCACGCAGCAGGTAGGCGGCCACGCCGAGCACCGCCGCCGTGATCAGCGCGGCGGCCCAGCCGGGCAGGGCAAGCGTCAGCGCCAGGCCGAGGGCGAGCGCCACCGCGGCGCCCGCGTACAGTCCGGTGGCGCCCGAGGCCGCGTAGAGCGCGGCCGTGCGGCGCTGCTTGCGGGTCTGCTCGCGCAACTCGTCGCGCACGGCCTCCCGGGCCACCTGCGCCAGCTCGTCGATCAGATGCTTGTCCAGATGTTCCAGGTGATCCAAGCGGTTCATGTTCGCCGGGTACCCGTGCCCGGGCACGCGTAACGGCAGGTGCGCGCCCGGATCGGTGCGAAACGATCTCCCTCCCGGCCGGCCGCAACTAGGCTCGTGCGCATGGACATTCTGGGAGCCACGCTGCGTGTCTGCGTCGACGACCTGGAGGCTTCGGTCACGTTCTACGAGAGACTGAC
This sequence comes from Streptomyces sp. NPDC001848, assembly GCF_042891915.1. Lineage (NCBI taxonomy): Bacteria > Bacillati > Actinomycetota > Actinomycetes > Kitasatosporales > Streptomycetaceae > Streptomyces > Streptomyces sp. NPDC001848. The sequence continues at coordinate 173,300 of NZ_JBIATP010000015.1, forward strand.
GGGCGCCCGCGCGCTGCGCTTCGGGCGCGGCGGTGTCTCGGTCGCCGCGGTCGGCTGTTTCCTGCTGATGAGCGGGCCGGAGTCCGAGCTGGAGATCCTGCGCAAGGTGGCGGCGACGATCGCGGTGCAGGACGTCGAGGAGGCCCATCGGGTGCTGACCGACCTCGGTGCGCGGATCATCGCCGGCCCCGTCCCGACCCCGGTCGGCCGCAACCTCATCGCCGTGCATCCGGACGGTTCGGTGTACGAGTACGTGGACCGCCGCCGGACGGAATGACGCACTCCAGCCCCGTAAAGGCATCGAAATCGCAGGGAAACACGGTGGCGGGACCCTTCCGTGCAACCGCACTGCCCCGGTCGTCGGGGAGGTGACGCGAGCTCGCGGAAGAGGGAAGGTTCATGACGGACATCGTCGACAAGCAGGCGCCGCCGGACACCACGAGCCGGACGTACAACGGCTGGACGCGGAACGACACGCTCGAGGACTACTCGCTGCGCTACGCGCCGAAGTCCTTCCGCCGCTGGACGCCGTACGTGGTCGCCACCACGGCCCTGGGCGGCATCGCCTATCTCGCGGACTTCGCCATCGGCGGGTCCATCGCGATCTCCAACGGCTTCTCCAGCGCCATGGTGGCGATCCTGGCCGCGGCGGTCGTCATCTTCCTCACCGGCATCCCGGTCTCGTACTACTCGGCGAAGTACTCCATCGACATGGACCTGCTGACCCGGGGCGCCGGCTTCGGCTATCTGGGTTCGACCCTGACCTCGGTCATCTACGCCAGCTTCACCTTCATCTTCTTCGCCCTCGAGGGCTCGATCATGGCGCAGGCCCTGGAACTCGGGCTGCACATACCGCTCGCGATCGGCTACGTCATCTGCTCCCTGATCATCCTGCCACTGGTGGTCTACGGCATGACGGCGCTGTCGAAGATGCAGGTGTGGACCCAGCCGATCTGGCTGGTGCTGATGGTCGCGCCGTTCGTGTCCATCGCGATCCAGGAGCCGGGGAAGTTCTCGGAGTTCACCCACTTCGCGGGCAACTCGCCCACCGGGTCGAGCATCAGCATGCTGGGGATCGGCGCGGGCGCCGGTGTGGCCCTGTCGTTGATCGCCCAGATCGGTGAGCAGGTCGACTATCTGCGCTTCATGCCGGACAAGACGCCCGAGAACGCGAGGCAGTGGTGGGGCGCGGTGTTGTCCGCCGGTCCGGGCTGGGTGGTGCTGGGCGCGGCGAAGCAGATCGGCGGGGCGTTCCTGGCCTTCTACATCGCCGGCAGCGTGGGGCTCGCCAAGGCGAACGAGCCCATCCAGCAGTACGTGCACGGCTTCCGGACCTTCGCCGCGCCGGTCGCACTCGGGCTCGCGACGTTCTTCGTGATCCTGTCCCAGATCAAGATCAACTCCACGAACGCGTACTCCGGTTCGCTGTCCTGGTCGAACTTCTTCTCCCGGCTCACCCACCGTCACCCCGGGCGCGTCGTCTACATCTTCCTCAATGTCGGCATCGCACTGGCCTTGATGGAAGGCGGCGTGTTCGGGTTCCTCAACACGGTGCTGGGCTTCTACTCGAACGTCGCCATCGCGTGGATCGGCGCGGTCGTGGCCGACCTGGTGATCAACAAGCCGCTGGGGCTCAGCCCGTCGTACATCGAGTTCAAGCGGGCGCACCTGTACAACTTCAACCCGGTCGGCTTCGGCTCGATGCTGATCGCCTCGGCGGTGTCCATCGCCGCGTATTTCGAGGCGTTCGGCGCCTACGGCAAGGCGTACTCCCCCTTCATCGCCCTGTTCCTGGCCATGGTGCTCTCGCCGCTGTTCGCGGTGGTGACCAAGGGCAGGTACTACATCGCCCGCGTCGACGCCCTCGACGCGCCGCTGCTCGACGCGCAGGGGGTGCCCTCGGCGGCGACGCTGACCTGCTCGGTGTGCGCGGACACCTTCGAGCGCCCCGACATGGCGGGCTGCCCGTTCCACTCCGGCGCGGTCTGCTCGCTGTGCTGCAGCCTGGAGAAGGACTGCCACGACGCCTGCAAGAGCGGCACGGGCAGCGGACCGGTGAGCCTCGCGGCGCCCACCGTGCGGTCGGTGGACTGACGGTCGTACCGGGGCCGTCACCGCTCGGGATACCGCTCAGGTGCGGACCATCTCCGTGGTGATGGCCCAGCGTTCGTGGTCCCGCCAGGCCCCGTCGACGAAGATCATGTCAGGTGAGAAGCCCTCCAGGCGGAAGCCACAGCGCCGGGCGAGGGCGATCGAGGCGGTGTTGCGGGGCTGCGCGTTGATCTCCAGCCGGTGCAGCCGCAGCGGCCCGAACGCGTACCGCACCACGAGGTTCAGCGCCTCCGTCATCAGCCCGCGCCCGGCGGCGTGCGCGAAGGCGCCGTAGCCGAGCGCCCCGCTCTGGAAGCCGCCCCTGACAATGTTGTTGATGTTGATGTACCCGGCGATGGCCCCGGTCTCCCTCTCGCACACCAGGAACCCCGCCCGCGTCGGGTCGTCGATGAGCCGCCCCGCATAGGCGGCGTACTCCCCGGGGGTGGTCGGCGGGAACAGCCACGGATGGTGCAGCTCCCTGCTCTCCCGGGCCCGCGCGGTGAACTCGGCCGCGTCGTCGAGGGTGAAGTGGCGTATGCCCACGCGGGAGCCTCGGGCGAGATATTCACGGGTATCGGACACGGCGACACAGTACGTGATCCACGGTCACCGGCGTCTGCTGACGAGAAGGGCCCCGCACAGTGCCCCGATCACCCCCGTGCCGAGCAGCGCCAGCCACAGCGGCATGGTCACCAGGGGCACGAGCAGCCGGATCCGGGTGTGCTGTGTGTTCTCGAAGACGAAGACCAGCAGGAGCACGGCCAGCACCAGGACGGCCACCCTGCGCGGCGTGACACCCTGCCGCTCCTGGTCTGTCCCACCGCTCGTCGCGGTTCTTCGGGAGGTCTTCGGGCTCATGGGCCCAGAATGGACGGAGCGGCCCGGCGCCGCCCGGCGGGCGCTCCGGACGGGTGACCAACGGGCGGGAGGGGCGGGTGACCGAGCAGGTGGGACGGTCAGGCCACCGACGGGGCGGGACGCGCAGGTGACCGACGGAGGAGCCGGACGGGTGACCGGCGGATGGGCCGGACAGGCGACCGACGGACGAGCTGGACAGGTGACCGACGGATCGGCGGACGGTGGACGGTGGATCGGCGGACGGTGGACGGTGGATCGGCGTCACGCCAGCGCCGGGACCTCCAACGTGAGCGTCCCCGTGTCCGCGTCCAGTTGCGCGGCGACGCCGAGCGGCATCGTCAGGGCTCCTTCGCCGTGGCCGAAACCGAACCGCTCCACAACCGGTACGCCGAGCCCGCCGAGCCGGTCGGCGAAGACGGCGCGCAGCAGCTCGTACGGGCCGCACTCCTCCCAGGAGCCGAGCGCGATCCCGGTGACGCCGTCGAGTCGGCCCGAGCGCAGGAGCTGGGTGAGGAGCCGGTCGACGCGATACGCCTTCTCGCCGATGTCCTCGAGCAGCAGCAGCCCGCCCGGCGCGCCGGGCCGGGCGTGCGGGGTGCCGACCTCGGCAGCGATCAGGGCCAGACATCCGCCGGAGGTGACGCCCCGGGCGCGGCCGGGCACGAGCGCGGTGCCGGAGGAGGCGATGGTCCGTACGGACTCCGGCGCGAAGAGGGTCGCCCGCAAGTGGTCCTGCGTGCGCGTGTTCTTGAGGAAGTCGGCGGCCGCCACCATCGGCCCGTGCAGCGTGACCAGGCCGAGGCGGGCCGCGAACGCCTCGTGCAGCGCGGTGATGTCGCTGTAGCCGACCAGCACCTTGGGCCCGGCGGCGCGCAGCGCGTCCCAGTCGAGCAGGTCCAGCATGCGTTGCACCCCGTACCCGCCGCGGGCGCACAGGACCGCCGACACCTCCGGGTCGCACCAGGCGCTCTGGAAGTCGGCGGCGCGGTCGGCGTCCGTGCCCGCGAGGTAGGGGAACTCGGGGTGCCGGTCGAGCACGTGGGGGGCCACGACCGGGTCCAGGTCCCAGCCGCGCAGGATGTCGAGACCGGCGGCGAGCCGCTCCTCGATCACGGGACCGCTGGGCGCGACGACGGCCACACGGGCGCCGGGGGCGAGTCTGGGCGGCCTGATGAGGTGGGTCACTCGGTGAGCTCCAGGGTCGGGATGCCGGGCGGGTTCAGCCCGAAGACCTGCGCGTACAGGGACAGCTCGGCCTCCAGGGCACGCACCATGGTCTCAGCCCGCCGGAAGCCGTGCCCCTCGCCCTCGAAGGCGAGGTAGGCGTGCGGGATCCGCCGCCCCCGGAGCCGGGCCAGGAACCGCTCGCACTGCGCGGGCGGGCAGATCGGGTCCTCGAGCCCCTGCAGCAGCAGGAAGGGGACGGCGATCCGGTCGGCGTGCTCCACGGGCGACCGCTCGGCGTACCGGCCGGGCACCTCGGCATACGGTCCGACCAACGTCTCCAGGTACCGCGACTCGAAGTCGTGGGTCTCCCCCGTACCCCAGCTCGCCAGGTCGAGGACCGGGTAGCTGATCGTTCCGCAGGCGTACACGTCGGTCGACGTCAGGGACACGGCCGTCGTCCAACCGCCGGCGCTGCCGCCGCGCACGGCGAGCCGGTCCCGGTCGGCGGTGCCCTCCTCGGCGAGGGCGAGCGCCACGGCCGCGCAGTCCTCGACGTCGACGACGCCCCACTGTCCGCGCAGCCGGTCGCGGTACGCGCGTCCGTAGCCGGTGGAGCCGCCGTAGTTCACCTCGGCGACGCCGATGCCGCGCGAGGTGAAGTAGGCGATCTCCAGATCGAGGACGAGGGGGGCGCGGCTGGTCGGGCCGCCGTGCGCCCAGACGACGTACGGCGGCGGTGGGCCGTCGGGCGCGACGCACTCGGGATGGCGCGGCGGGTGGACGTGCGCGTGGATCTCGCGGCCTCCGGGCCCGGTGAAGGTGCGGACCTGCGGCTCGGGGTAGTAGGCGGGGTCGACGGGGTCCTCGTGCGCCGCACCGATCACGCGGGCGTGGCCGGTGGCGACGTCCAGTTCGACGACCTCGTACGCGGTGCGCGGGCCGGCGCCGACGGCGACGACGCGGCTGCCGTGCGCGGCGAGCGTGGCGGCGAACTCGGTCCAGGGTCCGGGCACGTCGACGACCTCGCCGCCGACCGGGTCGAGGATCCCGAGCCGGCCCGCTCCCCTGCCGTGCACGACGGCGACGGTGCCGTCGTCCAGGGGCGCGAACCACTGCAGTCCGACCTTCCACAGCGGGCCGCCGAACTCCTCCTCGCGCGGGCACAGGGGCACACCGTCCCGGTAGAGGTTCCACCAGCCGGTGCGGTCGCTCACGTACAGCAGGGAGCCGTCGGGCGCCCACTCGGCCTGCGCGATCGACTCCTCGGGGCCACCGGCCACGGCACGCGGCTCCCCGAGCGTCCCCTCGCCGGTGACCTCGGCGACGAGCAACTCGGTGCCGTCCCACGGCATGCGCGGATGGTCCCAGGCGAGCCAGGCCGCGCGGCGCCCGTCCGGTGAGAGACGGGGGCCGGTGACGAACCGGTGGCGCGCGTCCGTGAGTTCGCGAACGGCGTCCCGGTCCTCGGCCGCCGAGCCGTCCAGCGGTACGGCGGCCGGCACCCGCCGCACGTCCGCGGACCCGTCGCCGGTGAACTCCTCCAGCACGCACCACACTTCACCGCGCTCGACGTGCGGTCGGGGGTCGACCCAGCGCAGTCCGCCGCCCACCGACGACCGCGGGGTGAGCGGGCGCGGCCGACTGCCCGGCGCCTCCGGCTCGTAGGCGTACAACCGCTGGTCCGCGAAGTGCACGAACATCACCAGCGGTCCCTCCGGGAGCATCGCTCCCGTCCAGGGCCGGCCGCCGTACTCCATGACGCGGCTGCGCACGTTCCACGGCGGGGGCAGGACCGAGACCTCCCGGCCGTCCGCCGTGCGCCTGACCAGGGTGCGCCGGCCTCTCTCGGCGGGGCGGGGTTCGGTCCACCACGCCTCCTCGCCCACGAAGCCCACGGCCTCCGGCTGGCCGCCGTGCGCGGCGGCCAGGGCCGCGTCGACGGGCGAGGGCCACGCCCCGTACGGCAGGGTCCGTGCCATCTCCCCCACTCCCTCCTAGGCCGTGCGCAGAAAGCGGTCGAGGACGTGGACGCCGAAGTGCAGCGCCTCCACGGGCACGCGTTCGTCGACGCCGTGAAACATGGCCTGGTAGTCGAAGCCCTCGGGGAGCTTGAGCGGTGTGAACCCGTAACCGGTGATGCCGAGGCGGGAGAACTGCTTGGCGTCCGTGCCGCCCGACATGCAGTAAGGCACCACGTGCCCCTCGGGCGCGAACTCCTGGACGGCGGCCCGCATCCGCCCGAACGTCGGCGAGTCCACCGGCGCCTGGAGGGCGACCTCCCGGTGGTGGAACTCCCAGTCCACGTCCGCTCCGGTGAGTTCGTCCAGCGTCGTGAGGAACTCGTCCTCCGTACCGGGCAGATATCGTCCGTCGACATAGGCGACGGCCTCGCCCGGGATCACGTTCACCTTGTAACCGGCGCTCAGCATGGTCGGGTTGGTGCTGTTGCGGACGGTGGCCTCGACGAGCGCGGCGGCCGGGCCGAGCTTCTTCATCAGGCCGTCCACGTCGTCGAGATCGGCCTCGATCCCGTACAGCGCGGCGAGTTCGGTGAGCGCGGAGCGCACGGTGGGGGTGAGCCGGAGCGGCCATTCGTGAGCGCCGATGCGGGTGACTGCGGCGGCGAGCCGGGTGACCGCGTTGTCGCGGTTGACCTTGGAGCCGTGGCCCGCCCGGCCGCGCGCGGTCAGCTTCAGCCATCCGGTGCCGCGCTCACCGGCCGCGATCGGGTAGATCTGCCGTCCGTCGCCGGCGTGGAAGGTGAACGCCCCCGACTCGCTGACGCCTTCCGTGCATCCCTCGAAGAGGTCCGCGTGCCGGTCCGCGAGGTATCCGGAGCCGTCCTCGGCGCTGGCCTCCTCGTCGGCGGTGAAGGCGATGACGAGATCACGCCGGGGCCTGGTGCCCGAGCGCGCCCAGTGCCGTACGACGGCGAGGATCATCGCGTCCATGTTCTTCATGTCGACCGCGCCCCGGCCCCACACCACCCCGTCGCGCACCTCGCCGGAGAACGGGTGCACGCTCCAGTCCGCGGCCTCGGCGGGCACCACGTCGAGATGGCCGTGAAGGAGCAGCGCGTCGGCGCAGGGGTCGGTGCCCTCGATGCGCGCGACGACGTTCGTCCGGCCCGGGGTGCGCTCCAGGAGCGCGGGCTCCAGGCCGGCCTCGGCCAGCCGCTCGGCCGCGTACTCGGCGGCGGGCCGCTCCCGGCAGTCGCCGCCGCCGCGGTTGGTGGTGTCGATGCGGATGAGGTCGGACGTGAACCGCACGACCTCGTCGAGTGCCTGCCGGTCAGCCATACTGTTCCTCCACCGCGGCCGAGACGATCGTGGTGACCGCCTTGAACGTCCGGATCCCCTCGTACATGGTGGCGCTCGTGTACGCCACCTTGCGCTCACCGATGCGGTCCACGCCCGGGACGACCGTGGCGGACATCGCGAGGTGCTCGGCGTCGAACTCCAGCGCGATGGTGAACGGCCCCCGCTCCACCGGCTGGTGACGCACCGCCAGGGACGCGGCTTCCTTGGCCGCGGCGCGGATGTCGGCGGCGGTCCGGGCCGGGGTGCGGCACACGGCCGCGTACCGCGACACATGGTCCTTGACGGCCACCTTGAGCGCCTCCGGCGCGTAGCCGAGCGCGTCCTCGCAGGCCACGTCGTCGCCGGTGACGAGCACGACGGGCACGCCGTACTCGGCGACGACGTGCGCGTTCAGCAGGCCCTCGCTGGCGCGGGCGTCATTGAGCCAGACCCCGGTGATGGAGTTGGCGAGGTAGGTGTGCGCCAGCACCCCCTCCATACCGGCCCCCGCGTGGTAGCCGATGAAGGCGATGCCGTCCACGTCGCCGTGCTGCACGCCCTCGACCATGGACAGCGACTTGTGCCGCCCGGTGAGCATCTGCGCCCGCTCGTCCAACCGCTCGAGGAGCAGATTGCGCATGGTCCAGTGGGCCTCGTTGATCAGCACCTCGTCCGCACCGCCGTCGAGGAAGCCGAGCACGGCGGCGTTCACGTCGGAGGTGAACATCGACCGGCACCGCTCCCACTGCGGTGTCCCGGGCAACACGTCGGCCGGCCAGGTCACACCGGTGGCGCCCTCCATGTCGGCGCTGATGAGGATCTTCATGCCACGAACGGTACGCGTCCGTGACGTTGCGTGACCAGTCCTGTGGAAAAGTGTTCCGTCCGCCTGCGGGTGCCCTGTCAAAGACGTGGGCGGGGGGCCGGTCCTTCGACCGGCCCCCCGCCGACGTCATGTGCCGGAACGCCCGGCGGATCAGCGGTAGAGCGCGGGACGTTCGATCAGTTCGACTTCGACGCGCCGCCCCTCCGCCTGCGCGCGGACGCCCGCCTCGCAGACCGCCGCCGCCGCGTAACCGTCCCAGACGCTCGGACCGGTGACCTCGCCGCGCCGGGTGGCGTCGACCCAGGCCTGCACCTCGCGGTCGTAGGCCTCGGCGAAGCGCTCCACGAAGTCCGGGGCGATGGTGCCGCCCCAGCGGCCCGCCATGTTGGTGACCATGGCGTGTCCGTCGCCGATCCGGGCGGTGCCCGACTCGCAGACCACCTCGGCCTGCACCTGGTAGCCGAAGCCGCAGTTGACGAAGATCTCGACGTCGACGAGCGCGCCGCCGTCGGTCTCGAAGACGACGAACTGCGGGTCGGAGAGGCCCTCGGGGGCGTTGCCCGACGGTGTCGGGCGCAGCACCGTCACCGCGGTGATCTCCTGGCCGAGCAGCCAGCGGGTGATGTCCATCTCATGCACGACGGAGTCGTTGATGAGCATCGCCTCGGTGAAGCCGGGCGGGCTGCCCGCGTTGCGGTGCCGGTTGTGCAGCATCAGCGGCCGGCCCAGCTGGCCGCTGTCCAGCAGCGCCTTGAGCTTGACGTACTCGGCGTCGTAGCGCCGCATGAAGCCGACCTGGACGCGCCGGTGACCCAGCTTCTGCTCGGCCTCGAGGATGCGCAGGGCCGAGGCCGCGTCGGGGGTGAGGGGCTTCTCGCACAGCACGGGCAGGTCGTGCTCGAAGGCGGTGAGCAGGGCGGCCTCGTGCGCGGGTCCGGGCGAGGCGATCAGTACGGCGTCGACGTCCTCGGCGGCCATCGCGGCGGCCGGTTCGGTGTAGGCGGTGCAGCCCTCGACGCCCGCGGCGACGGACTTGGCCCGCTCCGCGTCGACGTCCACGACGGCGGCCACCCGTGCCCCGCTGATCACCTCGTCGATGCGGCGCACATGGTCGGCACCCATCCTGCCCGTACCGATGACGGCGACTCCGAGCGTTCCACGCTGAGTCATGGTGTTGCTGGTCCCTTCGGGGGTCAGGCGCCGCAGGAGCGGAGGAACTTGCGGGTGCGGACGGCGATGGGCAGCGGCTTGTCCGGCTCGCAGGGGTACATGTCCTGCTCGACGATGGCGAACAGGTCGACGCCCAGGCCCTGAGCGGCGGCCAGCACCGGCTCCAGCGCGGGCACGCCGGCCGGGGGTTCGCACATCACGCCGCGCTGCACGGCGGGCCCGAACGGCACCCCGTTGCTGACGACGTCCGCGAGGATCTCCGGGTCGACCTGCTTGAGGTGCAGGTAGCCGATGCGCTCGCCGTAGGTCTCGATCAGCTTGACGCTGTCGCCACCGCAGTAGGCGTAGTGCCCGGTGTCCAGGCAGAGGTTGACGAGGTCGGAGTCGGTGGAGTCGAGGAAGCGCTCGACGTGCTCCTCGGTGTCGATGTGGGTGTCGGCGTGCGGGTGGACCACGATGTCGAGGCCGTAGGTCTCCTTGACCTCGTGACCGAGCCGCTCCATGCCCTTGGTCAGGTGCGCCCACTGCTCCGAGGTCAGCTCCGAGGGCTCCAGGATCTCGGCGGTCTTGTCGTCCCGCCAGAAGGAGGGGATGACCACCAGGTGCTTCGCGTCCATGGCCTGGGCGAGCGCGGCGACCTGGCTGACGTGCTCCCAGGTCGACTCCCACACGGACGGTCCGCGGTGCAGGGAGGTGAAGACCGTGCCGGCCGACACCTTCAGGTTCCGCTTGTTCACCTCGTCGGTGAGCCGCGCCGGGTCGGTCGGCAGGTAGCCGTAGGGGCCGAGCTCGATCCAGGAGTAGCCGGCCTCGGCGACCTCGTCCAGGAAGCGTTCCCAGGGCACCTGCTGCGGGTCGTCGGGGAACCAGACGCCCCAGGAGTCCGGGGCGGAGCCCACCCGGATGCGGTCCAGGGAGGGGACAGTGGTCATGTCAGGAGTTCCCTTCGGGTGATACCGCCGCGGACGCCCGGAGGTCCTTCGCTTCCGGGAGCTCCTCGACGTCGACGCCGCTGACCTGCGCCAGTTCGTGCTTGAGCGCGGCGAGTTCGGCGCCGCCTGCCATGTGGTTGGTCAGCTCCTCGAGGCTGACCTCACTGCGGGAGGCACTGAGTTCGAGGGTGCCCAGCCGCAGCACGCTGAAGTGGTCGCCGACCATGTAGGCGTGGTGCGGGTTGTGGGTGATGAAGATGACGCCGAGGCCGCGCTCGCGGGCGGCGGCGACGTACTTCAGGACCACTCCGGACTGCTTGACGCCGAGGGCGGCGGTGGGCTCGTCCAGGATGAGGACGCGGGCGCCGAAGTAGACGGCGCGGGCGATGGCGACGCACTGGCGCTGGCCGCCGGAGAGGGTGCCGATGGGCTGCTCGAGGTCGTCCAGGACGATGCCCATGTTCCGCAGCTCTTCGTCCGCGGTCTTCTTCATCCGGGCGATGTCGAGGCGACGGATGGGCCAGGGTCCCTTGGTCATCTCGGAGCCGAGGAAGAAGTTCCGCCACACCGGCATCAGCGGCACGGTCGCGAGGTCCTGGTAGACGGTGGCGATGCCCTTGTCGAGGGCGTCGCGCGGGGTGGTGAACTTCACCGGCTCGCCATCGACGAGAAACTCGCCCTCGGTGTGCTGGTGCAGCCCGGAGACGATCTTGATGAGGGTGGACTTGCCGGCGCCGTTGTCGCCGAGCACGCAGGTGACCCTGCCCGGGTGGACGGCGAGGTCGACGCCGTGCAGGGCCCGGATGTTGCCGTAGGACTTGCCGGCGCCGCGCAGTTCCACGATGGGGGCCTGGTCCGCCGGGGTGGCCGTGCCGTTTTTCTGGTCGAGGTCAGCGGTGGTCATGGGTGGTCACCTCCGGGTCGCGGACTTCTGGACCCACAGATTGATGAGCGTGGCGCCGAGAAGCATCACGCCGAGGAAGGCCTTGAACCAGTCGGGGTTCCAGCCGGCGTAGACGATGCCCTGGCTGACCATGCCGAACATGAAAGCACCGAAGACGGGACCGATCGCGGAACCGTAGCCGCCGGTGAGCAGGCAGCCGCCGATGACCGCCGCGGCGATGTAGATCAGCTCCTGGCCGACGCCCTCACCGGACTGCACGGTGTTGAAGGCGAACAGCTGGTGCATGCCGACGAACCAGGCGCCGAAGCCGACCAGCATGAACAGCGAGATCTTGGTGAACTTCACCGGGACACCGACGGCACGGGCGCTGTCCTTGTTGCCGCCGACCGCGAAGATCCAGTTGCCGTACTTGGTGCGCAGCAGCACCCAGGTCGCCAGTGCCGCGAAGAACAGCCACCACAGCACGGTGATCTTGAACTGGACGCCGCCGACGGTGAAGCTCGACGAGAAGACCGCCTTGGCCTGGTCGAAGCCGTCCATGTCGCTGATGTCGTCGGTCGCCACGTTGCCGGTGACCAGCTTGGTGACCGCGAGGTTGATGCCCTGCAGGCCGAGGAAGGTGCCGAGGGTGACCAGGAAGCTGGGCAGCCCGGTGCGCACCATCATCCAGCCGTTGAAGGCGCCGATCGCGAGCGAGACGACGAGGGCGACGACCACGCCGACCCAGACGTTCATCGTCAGCTGGAAGCTGATCATGCTCGCGGTCAGCGCGGAGGTGATCACCGCGACACCGGCCGACAGGTCGAACTCGCCGCCGATCATCAGCAGGGCCACGGGCAGGGCCATGATCCCAATGGTGGACGACTGGTAGAGGACGGTGGCCATGGCGCTGCCCGAGCGGAACGTGGGAGCCATGGCGAAGAAGAAGACGAACACGGCGACGGCGCCGAGGAAGACGCCGACCTCCGGCCGACCGAGCAGCCGCACCACGAGGGAGCGCTCCACGGTCCGGCCGTCGCGTTCCTTGGGGCCGGAGGCCGGCGGTGAGGTCACCGCCGGCACAGCCTGCTGAGTCATGGGATCACCTCGTGCCCTTGGCGGCGAACGTCGCGATGGTGTCGACGTTGGACTTGTCGACGAAGGCCGGGCCGGTCAGCACCGGCTGCTCGCCGCCGCCGCTGTAGTTGCCGTTGTTCTTGTAGAGCCACAGGGAGTCGATCGCCAGGTAGCCCTGCAGGTAGGGCTGCTGGTCGACGGCGAACTGGATGTCGCCCTTCTTGATGGCGTTGGTCAGGTCCTTGTTCAGGTCGAAGGTGGCGACCTTCGCCTTGCTGCCGGCGTCGGAGACCGACTGCACCGCGGTCAGGGCGTACGGGGCGCCCAGCGTGGCCACGTAGTCGATGGAGCCGTCCTGCTTGAGCTTCGCGCTGATCGTCGACTTCACGGACGGCATGTCGGTGCCGTTGACGTACAGGATCTGCGTCTTGCCGGTGAACGTCTTCTTCAGCCCGTCGCAGCGTTGGGTGAGGCCGACGTTGCCCTGCTCCTGGATCACACACACGGTGTTCTTGGCGCCCAGCTCGTTCAGCCGCTTGCCGAACGCCTCACCGGCCACCGTCTCGTCCTGCCCGAAGAACTCCATCAGGCCCAGCTTCTTCCAGTCGCTCAGACCGGAGTTCAGGCCGACCACGGGTATCTTCGCCTGGGTGGCCTTGCTGATGACGTCCTTCATCGCGTCCGGCTTGGCGAGGGTGACCGCGATGCCGTCGACCTTCTGGTCGATCGCGTTCTGCACCAGGTTGGCCTGGTTGCCCGCGTTGGGGTCGCTGGAGTAGACGAGCTTGATGTTGTCCTTGGCCGCCGCCGCCTCGGCTCCCTTGCGGACGATGTCCCAGAAGGTGTCGCCGGGCGCCTGGTGGGTCACCAGCGCCACCGTCATCTGAGGAGTGTTGGCCTTGCCTGCGGAGACGTTGTTGCTCGCGTCCTCCGCCTTCTTCCCGCCGGAGCTGCTGGAGCAGCCTGCGACGAGGAGCGCGGAGGCGGCGGCCAGCGCGACGAGTGGGGCGACTTTGTGGGAGCGGGGGTGAAACGTGCGGTCCATCTTTAACCTGCACCTCACTGTGCGACCGGGAGGAAGGGGAGGGTCGGCGCCGAACGGACCCCGTCAGGGCCCGGACGGACATCCGGGTCATGTGCCGGAGAACCGGCGGTTGCGTTGGCACGGGATACAAACCCCTGTCGCACCCACCTGTCAATACTTTGTTAAGACATCATTTCAGAAGCAGGTCCGAATGTAAGTACAAAGCCTTGACAGGGGCTCGTCGCGCGGCCTACACCTGTGAGGCATCCGGGGCCGGATGCCCGCCCACCCGGCGTCCGGTCGCCCGCATCCCCCGCATGAGGAGCGTCGCACATGCCTGAGCCCGCCGAACATTTCGATCTCATCACCATGGGCCGCATCGGGGTCGATCTCTACCCGCTGCAGACCGGTGTACCGCTCCCCCAGGTCGAGACCTTCGGAAAGTTCCTCGGCGGCTCGGCGGCGAACGTGGCGGTGGCCGCGGCGCGTCTCGGCCGCCACACGGCGGTGATCACCCGGACCGGGAACGACCCCTTCGGCACCTATCTGCACCAGCAGCTGAAGGAGTTCGGCGTCGACGACCGGTTCGTCACGCCCGTCGACGAGTATCCGACCCCCATCACGTTCTGCGAGATCTTCCCGCCGGACGACTTCCCCCTGTACTTCTACCGCCGGCCCAAGGCCCCCGACCTGGAGATCCACACCGACGAGCTGGACTTCTTCGCCATCCGCTCGGCCCGGATCTTCTGGATCACCGGTACCGGCCTGAGCGAGGAGCCCAGCCGCTCGGCCACGCTCGCCGCCCTCAAGGCCCGCGCCAAGGCCGGCATCACGGTGTTCGACCTCGACTGGCGCCCCATGTTCTGGAACGACCCCGAGACCGCACGCCCGTACTACCGCGAGGCGCTGGGCCACGCCACGGTGGCCGTCGGCAACCTCGACGAGTGCGAGATCGCCACCGGCGTACGCGAACCGCGGGCCTGCGCCGAGGCGTTGCTGGAGGCCGGTGTGGAGCTCGCGGTCGTCAAGCAGGGCCCCAAGGGCGTGCTCGCGGTGCACCGCGACGGCACGACGGCCGAGGTGCCGCCCGTGCCGGTGGAGGTCGTCAACGGACTCGGCGCCGGGGACGCCTTCGGCGGCTCCCTGTGCCACGGGCTGCTCGCCGGCTGGCCGCTGGAGAAGACCATGCGGCACGCCAACGCGGCCGGCGCGCTCGTCGCCTCCCGCCTCGCCTGCTCCTCCGCGATGCCGACCGAGTCGGAGGTCGCCGACCTCGTCGCCCGCGGCTGACCGTCGCCTCGCGGCCTCTCGCACGCGGCCCCACGGCCGCCACCCCTGAACGGAGCCTGTCTTGAGCATCAGCATCCCCGACCTCGCCACGGTGCGCGCCCGGCACCCGGAGGCCATCGCCGAGGCCGCGGCCCGCCGGGTCCGCCGCCCGCTGATCGGCGACAACGGCCGCCTCATGATCGTCGCCGCGGACCATCCGGCCCGTGGCGCCCTCGGTGTCGGCGACCACCACCTCGCCATGGCCAACCGCGCCGACCTGCTGGAGCGCCTGTGCATCGCGCTGTCCCGGCCCGGTGTGGACGGGGTGCTGGCCACCGCGGACATCCTGGAGGACCTGCTGCTCCTCGGCGTCCTGGACGACAAGGTCGTCATGGGCTCCATGAACCGCGGCGGACTCGCGGGCGCGTCCTTCGAGATGGACGACCGCTTCACCGGGCACCGCGCCGAGGACATCGAACGGCTCCGCTTCGACGCGGGCAAGCTGCTGCTGCGCATCGACTACGACGACCCGGGCTCCCTGACGACCCTGGAGTCCACGGCCAGGGCGGTGGACGACATGGCCGCACGCCGGCTGCCGCTGTTCATCGAACCGTTCATATCCCGCCGGGTCGACGGCCGGGTGCGCAACGACCTCAGCGGCGAGGCCGTCACCCGGTCCATCGCCATAGCCTCGGGTCTCGGCGGCACCTCCGCCTACACCTGGCTGAAACTGCCCGTCACCGACGACATCGACGACATGGCCGAGGCGCTGGAGGCCTCCACACTGCCGGCGGTGCTCCTCGGCGGGGAGGTCGGCAAGGACCAGGAGGGCGCCTACGAGAAGTGGCGCAAGGCGCTGCGCCTGCCCACCGTCCAGGGGATGGTCGTCGGCCGGTCCCTGCTGTACCCCGCCGAGGGCAGCGTGGAGACCGCGGTGGACACCGCGGTCGGGCTGCTGTGACACCGCGGCCCGCATCCCCGCCACGACCGCACGAACGCCAGGAACGCACGAACGCCACGAACGCCACATGGCCACGAAGAAGGGCATCATGACCACCGCGCACCACCTCCCCGCGGGCAAGGCCGCAACCGGCGCCTACGCGGTCGACGTCACCCCCGAGTCGGCCGACTGGGGCTACTCCAGCCTGAAGGTGCTCGAACTGCCGTCCGGCGGCTGGCACTCCTTCGACACCGGCGACAGCGAGTGGATCGTGCTCCCGCTGTCCGGCTCCTGCACCGTCGCCGTCGGCGGTGACACGTTTCGCCTGCACGGCCGCGAGAGCGTCTTCAGCGGGGTCAGTGACTTCGCGTACGTGCCGCGCGACGCCCAGGTCTCGATCGCGTCCCGCGACGGCGGCCGGTTCGCGCTCACCGGCGCCCGCTGCGAGCGCCGGCTGCCCGCCCGTTACGGGCCCGCCTCGTCCGTGCCGGTCGAGCTGCGCGGCACCGGCAACTGCTCCCGCCAGGTCAACAACTTCGGTGCCGCCGGCGTGTTCGAGTGCGACAAGCTCATCGCCGTCGAGGTGATCACGCCGGGCGGCAACTGGTCCTCCTTCCCGCCGCACAAGCACGACGAGCACCGGCCCGGCGAGGAGTCGCAGCTGGAGGAGATCTACTACTTCGAGTTCGCCGCCCACGACGGCGCGCCCGGACTCGGCTACCAGCGGGTCTCCCCCTCCGGCCAGGGCAGCAACACGGACGTGCTGGCCGAGGTGCGCGACGGTGACGTCGTGCTCATCCCGGACGGCTGGCACGGACCGTCCATCGCGGTTCCCGGCCACGACATGTACTACCTGAACGTCATGGCGGGCCCCGACCCCGACCGCGCCTGGCTGATCTGCGACCACCCCGACCACGCGTGGATCCGCGACACCTGGCCCGCGCAGCCCGTCGACCCCCGTCTCCCCCTCTACACGGCACCGGAGAAGCCCTGATGAGCAGCACTACCCGCCGTCTGACCGTCGCCCAGGCGCTGGTGCGGTTCCTGTCCGCCCAGTACACCGAGCGCGACGGCGTACGCCACCGGCTGATCGCCGGCACCTGGGGCATCTTCGGCCACGGCAACGTCGCCGGCATCGGCCAGGCGCTGCTCGAGGCCGGCGAGGACACCATGCCCTTCCACCAGGGCCGCAACGAACAGGCCATGGTGCACGCCGCCGTCGGCTACGCCCGCCAGCGGGGCCGGCTCTCCGCGCAGGCGGTCACCACCTCCATCGGCCCGGGCGCCACCAACCTGGTCACCGGCGCGGCCCTGGCCACCATCAACCGCCTGCCGGTCCTGCTGCTCCCCGGCGACTACTTCGCCACGCGCGCCGCCGACCCGCTGCTCCAGCAGCTGGAGCACCCGGTGGAGGCGGATGTGTCGGTCAACGACACGCTGCGCCCGGTCTCCCGCTACTTCGACCGGATCACCCGCCCGGAGATGCTGATCCCGTCCGCGCTCAACGCCATGCGGGTCCTCACCGACCCGGCGGAGACCGGCGCGGTCACCCTCGCGATGCCGCAGGACGTGCAGGTGGAAGGCTTCGACTGGCCGGAGGAGTTCTTCGCCGAGCGCGTCTGGCACGTACGCCGCCCGGCCCCCGACCCGCTGGAACTGGCGGAGGCGGTGCGGGCGATCCGCACAGCCGAGCGACCGCTGATCGTGGCGGGCGGCGGCGTCCACCACAGTGAGGCGGAGGAGGCCCTCAAGGCGCTGGTGGACGCGACCGGCATCCCGGTGGCCTCCACCCAGGCCGGCAAGGGATCACTGCGCCACGACCACCCGGCCGACCTGGGCGGAATCGGACACACCGGCACGGCGGTCTGCGACGACATCGCCCGCACCGCCGATCTCGTCATCGGCGTCGGCACCCGCTACAGCGACTTCACCACCGCGTCGAACACGCTGTTCCAGAACCCCGGCGTGCGGTTCGTCAACCTCAACATCACGGCCTTCGACGCCCACAAGCTCGCGGCGCTCACGCTGGTCGGGGACGCCCGCGCGGGCCTCACGGCACTCGCCGAGGGCCTGGCCGGCCACCGGGTGGGCGAGGCGTACGAGGCCGAGTACCGGGAGGGCAAGGAGCGCTGGGAGCAGGTCGTCCAGGCGGCCTACCGGGCGGACGACGAGAACTCCGTGCCGACCCAGACCCAGGTCCTCGGCGCCCTGGACGCGGTCGTGGGCGACGACGACGTGGTGATCAACGCGGCCGGCTCGCTCCCCGGCGACCTGCACAAGCTGTGGCGGGCCCGCTCTCCGCGCCAGTACCACCTGGAGTACGGCTACTCCTGCATGGGCTACGAGATCCCGGCCGGCATCGGCGTCCAGCAGGCCGCGCCCGGCACGCCGGTGTGGTCGCTGGTCGGCGACGGCACGTACCTGATGATGCCGACGGAGATCGTGACCGCGGTCCAGGAGGGCCTGCCGGTCAACCTGGTCCTGATCCAGAACCACGGCTACGCCTCCATCGGCGGCCTGTCGGAGGAGACCGGCGGCGAACGGTTCGGCACCGCCTACCGCTACCGGGCCGCCGACGGCACCTTCACCGGGGCCCCGCTCCCGGTGGACCTGGCCGCCAACGCCGCCAGCCTCGGCATGGACGTGCTGCGCGCCAAGACCGTACGGGAACTGCGCGACGCGCTCGCCGCGGCGCGCGCCTCCGATCGGCCGACCTGCGTGTACGTCGAGACCGACCCGACGCCCACCGCCCCACCCGCCGAGGCCTGGTGGGACGTGCCCGTCGCCGAGGTCGCCACCCGCGAGGCCGCCGTGTCCGCCCGCGAGCGCTACGACCGGCACGTCGCCGGCCGCCGACGCCACCTCTGACTCCTCCGCTGAACGAAAGGTCCCACTCCGCACCATGAAGACCATCACCCACTGGATCGGCGGCAAGCCCGTCGAGGGCACCTCGGGCCGCTTCGGCCCCGTCTACAACCCGGCCACCGGCGCCCAGGAGAAGCAGATCGCCTTCGCCACGGTCGACGAGGTCGACGCCGCGGTCGCCACCGCCAAGGCCGCGTTCGAGAGCTGGGGACAGAGCTCGCTCGCCAAGCGCACGGCGATCCTGTTCAAGTTCCGCGAGCTGCTGGACGCGCACCGCGACGAGATCGCCGAGCTGATCACCGCGGAGCACGGCAAGGTCCACTCCGACGCGCTCGGCGAGGTCGCGCGCGGTATGGAGATCGTGGAGCTGGCCTGCGGCATCTCCGAGAAGCTGAAGGGCGAGCTGTCCACCCAGGTCTCCACCCGGGTCGACGTCGCCTCGATCCGCCAGCCGCTCGGCGTCGTCGCCGGCATCACGCCGTTCAACTTCCCGGCCATGGTGCCGATGTGGATGTTCCCGATCGCCATCGCGACCGGCAACACCTTCGTGCTCAAGCCCAGCGAGAAGGATCCCTCGGCCTCCTTCCGCCTCGCCGAGCTGCTCGCCGAGGCGGGCCTGCCGGACGGCGTGTTCAACATCGTGCAGGGCGACAAGGTGGCCGTGGACCGGCTCCTGGAGCACCCGGACGTCGCCGCGGTCTCGTTCGTCGGCTCCACGCCGATCGCCAAGTACATCCAGCTCAAGGCGGTCGAGCACGACAAGCGCGTGCAGGCCCTCGGCGGCGCCAAGAACCACATGCTGGTGCTGCCGGACGCGGACCTGGACTTCGCCGCCGACCAGGCGATCAACGCGGCGTACGGCTCGGCGGGCGAGCGCTGCATGGCCGTGTCCGTGGTCGTGGCGGTGGGCGACACCGGTGACGAGCTGGTGGCGAAGATCGCCGAGCGCGCGAAGAACCTGCGCATCGGCCCAGGAGACGACCCGGCTTCGGAGATGGGCCCGCTGATCACGCGCGAGCACCGCGACAAGGTGGCGTCGTACGTGACGAGCGCGGCCGAGCAGGGCGCCGAGGTCGTGGTCGACGGCACCGGATACTCCGTGGAGGGCCACGAGGACGGCTTCTTCATCGGCGTGTCGCTGCTGGACAAGGTGCCCGTGACGGCGGACGCGTACCAGGACGAGATCTTCGGCCCCGTTCTGTGCGTGGTGCGTGCCGACACCTACGACGACGCGATCAAGCTGATCAACAGCTCGCGCTGGGGCAACGGCACCGCGATCTTCACGCGGGACGGCGGCGCGGCCCGCCGCTTCCAGCTGGAGGTCCAGGCGGGCATGGTCGGCGTCAACGTGCCGATCCCGGTGCCCGTCGGCTACCACTCCTTCGGTGGCTGGAAGGACTCGCTCTTCGGTGACCTGCACATCTACGGCAACGACGGCGTCGCCTTCTACACCCAGGGCAAGGTGATCACCACGCGCTGGCCCGATCCGGCCGACGGCGGTATCAACCTCGGGTTCCCCAGCAACTCCTGATGAGAGCGGCGGCGGGTGCGGGAGCGGGCGTATGGCCTCCCGCACCGGCCACACTTTCCCCTATTGTCAGGACAAGATGATGACAAGTGTTCCGGTCAACCAGTCGGCGGCATATTCTCCCCCCGTGACCACTTCCGCACCCGATGCCCTCGACTTCGCCCTCGACCGCAGCAGCCCGGTCCCCCTCTACTACCAGCTGGCGCAACAGCTGGAGGCGGCGATCGAGCACGGGGTGCTGGGCCCGGGGAGCCTGCTGGGCAACGAGATCGAGCTCGCCGGGCGGCTCGGCCTGTCCCGGCCCACGGTGCGCCAGGCCATCCAGTCGCTGGTCGACAAGGGCCTGCTGGTCCGCCGCCGGGGAGTGGGCACACAGGTGGTGCACAGCCAGGTCAAGCGCCCGCTGGAGCTGAGCAGTCTCTACGACGACCTGGAGGCCGCGGGACAGAAGCCCGCGACCCAGGTGCTGCGCAACGAGGTGGTGCGGGCCTCCGCCGAGGTCGCGGCCGCGCTGGGGATCGCCGAGGGCGGGGAGGTGCACCACCTGGAGCGCCTGCGCCTCGCACACGGAGAGCCGATGGCGTTCCTGTCCAACTACGTGCCGGCGGGCCTGCTGGACCTCGACACCGAGCGGCTCCAGGCCACGGGCCTGTACCGGATGATGCGGAGCGTCGGCATCACCCTGCACAGCGCCCGGCAGACGGTGGGCGCGCGCTGTGCCACCGCCGAGGAGGCCGAGCGGCTGGGCGAGCCGGCGGGCGCGGCCCTGCTGACCATGCAGCGCACGGCGTACGACGACACCGGCCGTGCCGTCGAGTACGGCACGCACATCTACCGCGCCTCGCGGTACTCCTTCGACTTCCAACTGCTGGTACGGCCCTGACCTGGCGGCTTCACGCCAGGTCCACCCAGGTGCGCCGCTCCGCCGAGCGGCTCATGGCGTCCAGTGCGGTGGCGCTGCGCACGGCGTCCTGAAGGGTGGGGCCGTACGCGGTGCCCTCCGCGATCGAGCGCAGGAACTGGTACGCCTCGATGACCTTCAGGTCGTCGTAGCCCATGGCGTTGGCCGCGCCGGGCTGGAAGGCGGCGTACTCGCCGTGCCCGGGGCCGACGTAGAGGGTGCTGACGGGCTGGTCCTGGTAGGCCGTGCCGCGGCTGACGCCGAGCTCGCCCATGCGCCGGAAGTCCCAGAACAGGGCGCCCTTGGTGCCGTGGAGCTCGAAGCCGTAGTTGTTCTGTTCGCCGACCGAGACCCGGCTGGCCTCCAGGACACCGCGGGCGCCCGAGGCGAAGCGCAACAGGCAGCTCACGTAGTCCTCGTTCTCGACGGGCCCCGGCTCCCCGCCGGAAGCCCGGGTGTGGCCGGCGGTGGCGCCGGTGGGGCGGGCGCGTTCGGGGATGAAGACGGCACTGTCGGCGGCCAGCGACTCGATCTCGCCGAGCAGGAACCGCGCCAGGTCCACGCCGTGCGAGGCCAGGTCGCCGAGGACCCCGCTGCCGCCGCGCTCCCGCTCGTACCGCCAGGTCAGGGCACCCTCGGGGTGGGCGGCGTAGTCGCTGAAGAGGCGGATGCGGACATGGGTGACGGTGCCGATCTCACCGGAGGCGATCAGCTCGCGGGCGGCGGCGACGGCGGGCGCGTTGCGGTAGTTGAAGCCGACCGTGCCCTGGACACCGGCCTTGCCGACCGCGTCGGCGACCGCGTGGGCGTCCTCGGCGGTCAGGCCGACCGGCTTCTCGATCCAGATGTGCTTGCCCGCCTCGGCCATGGCGACGCCGATCTCCCGGTGCAGGAAGTTGGGGGCGGCGATGCTCACCGCCTGGACCCGCGGGTCGGCGGCGACCTCGCGCCAGTCCCGTACCGCGGTGGCGAAGCCGTAGCGCGCGGCGGCCTCCTCGGCGCGTCCGGGCACCTCGTCGGCGACGGCGACCAGTTCGGGGCGCAGGGACAGCTGCGGGAAGTGGTGCGGCAGGCGGACGTAGGCCTGGGTGTGCACCCGTCCCATCCAGCCGAATCCCACGACGGCGACGCCCAGCGTACTCACCATGACTGCCCCTTTTTGGACCGGTCCACAACGTGCGCGACCCACACTGAAGGGCATAGACACCCGTTGTCAATGGTGGACCTCGGTGTGCTCGCTCTTTGACAGCGAAGCCCACCGTATGGAACGGTCCAGACATGAGACCTCCGACGATCCGCGATGTCGCCGAACGGGCCGGGGTGTCGAAGTCGCTGGTCTCCCTGGTCCTGCGCGGCTCCGACCAGGTGCGCCCGGAGAAGCGGCGCGCGGTGCTGGCCGCCGTCGAGGAGCTGGGGTACCGGCCCAACGCCGCCGCGCGCAGCCTGAGCGAGCGCCGCACCCGCACGGTCGGCGTCCTGCTGAACGACCTGCGCAACCCCTGGTTCGTGGAGCTTCTCGACGGCCTCAACTCCCGCCTGCATGACGCCGGCCTACGCATGCTGCTGGCCGACGGGCACCTCAACCGGCGCCTCGGCGAGGACCTGACCCGCACCTTCACGGACCTCCGCGTCGACGGGCTGATCGCGGTGGGCACCCTGCCGCCGTCCGAGGCGCTGCGCCAGGCCGCCGCACAGATCCCGACCGTCGTCGCGGGCGCCCGGGAGCCCCACCTGCCGGCCGTCGACATCGTCGCCGGCGACGACGAGCACGGCGCACGTCTCGCCACCGAGCACCTCATCGGCCTCGGGCACCGCCGTATCGCGCACATCGCGGGCCAGGGAGTGGTCGGCTCGCTGCGCCGGCGCGGCTTCGAGACCGTGATGCGCGAACACGGCCTCGCGGACCGGGCGCTCGTGGAACAGGGCGACCTGACGGAAGAGGGCGGCTACCGCGCCACGGTCCGCCTCCTCAGTACACCCGAACGCCCCACCGCCCTCTTCGCGTTCAACGACATCGCGTGCGTCGGCGCCCTGTCGGCGGCGGAGGAGCTGGGACTCCAGGTGCCGGGCGACCTGTCGCTCGTCGGCTACGACAACACGTACCTCTCGCGCCTGCGGCACCTGTGGCTCACCACGGTGGACAACGGCAGCCACGACGTGGGCCGCCGCGCCGCCGGGCACCTCGTGGACCGCATCGCCGACCCGGCCCGCCCGGCGGAACTGGTCCTGACGACACCGGCGTTGGAGGTGCGGGGGACGACGGGCGTGCCGTCACTCTGACAGGGGACCATCGGCACCACGGCGGGCCGGTCAGCGTCGTGCGGCACGTGGCAGCGTCAGTTCGAACCAGACCGTCTTGCCGGCGCCCGTCCGGCTGGTCCCCCACTCGCGGGCCAGCGTGCTCACCACGCGCAGTCCGCGCCCCGACTCCTCATCGGCGCCCGCGCTGAGCAGTGTGGGCAGGGTGTGGTCGTCGTCGTCCACCTCGCACAGCAGGGTGTCCCCGCGTACCAGCCGCAGTTCGACCGGGCGGCTGTGGGAGTGCCGTACGGCGTTGGTGACCAGTTCGCTGACCATCAGCTCGGCGTTGCAGGCGAGCGTGCCGAGGCCCCACTCGTGAAGCTGCTCGCGGACCGCGGCGCGGGCCCGGCCCACCTCGACGGGGTCGAGGGCGAGCCGCCGGACGGCGACATCCTCGGGTTCGATGCCGTTGAGCCGGGCCATGAGCAGTGCCACGTCGTCCTTGCGGCCGCCGTGCGTGTTGAGGGCGCGGATGATCGTGTCGCAGGCGGCGTCCATGGAGGCCGCCGGATGCGCGGCGGACTCGCAGAGGGTGGCGAGCCCGACACCGATGTCCTCGCCACGCACCTCGACCAGACCGTCGGTGCACATCACCAGCCGGTCACCGGGCGCGACCGGCACGCGTACCGACTCGAACGGCACCCCGCCGACGCCGATCGGCGCACCCGTGGGCAGATCGAGCAGTTCGCTGCGCCCGTCCTCCGCGCGGACGATCACCGGTGGGATGTGGCCGGCGTTGGCGAGGTGCAGTTCGCTCGCGATCGGGTCGTAGACGGCGTACAGGCAGGTCGCCAGGTAGGTGTCGCCGAGCCGCTGGGCGAGGTCGTCGAGGTTGCGCAGCAGCTGGGCGGGCGGCAGGTCGAGGGCGGCCATGGTCTGTACGGCCGTACGCAACTGGCCCATCATGGCGGCGGAGTTGAGCCCGTGCCCCATGACGTCTCCGACGACGAGGGCGGTGCGGGCGCCGGGCAGTTTCACCGAGTCGAACCAGTCGCCGCCGACACGGCCCAGCAGGGTGCCCGGCAGATAGCGGGTGGCGATGTCGCAGCCGGCCATGCGCGGTGCGATGTGCGGCAGCATGCTGTCCTGGAGGGTCTCCGCGACGTTCTCCTGGTACGTGTACATGCGCGCGTTGTCCAGCACGAGGGCCGCGCGGGCGGCGAGTTCGGCGCCGGTGACCCGGTCCATGTCGTTGAACTCGGGACGCTCCGGGTGGCGCATCAGCGCCATGAAGCCGAGGACCACCTGGCGCGCCTTCAGGGGCACGATCAACATGGACCGGTGGGTGATGAGGGGCCGGATGTCGCGCTTGTCGAACTGGGAGGCGATGGCGTGTCCCATCTCCTCGCTGATGCGCGGGATGACGACGGGCTCCCCGGTGGTCATGCACTGGAAGAACGGCGTCTCGGCCGGGAACGGCATGGCCTCGCCGACCGGCACGACGTCTTCCCAGCGGCCCGGCTCGTCGGTGTGCTCCAGGGCGACCCGGTGCCACATGGTGGTGGTGTCGGGCACGCCGTCGGGGAACCCCTCGCCGGCGACGACCTGTTCACGCAGGTACGTACAGGCCACGTCCGTGAAGCGGGGCACCACTGCCTTGCTGACCTCGATGATGGTCCGCGCCAGGTCCAGGGAGGTGCCGATCTTGCCGCTGACCTCGTTGAGGAACTCCAGCCGCTCGCGCACCGCGGCGTACTCGAGGTCCTCGGCCTCGTCCTGAACGTCCTGCGGCACCGGCTGCCCGGCCGCCACCGCGCGCGCCACCCGCTCCCGGCGCGCCTTGCGCTCCGCGCGCCGGGGCACGCCCCAGTCGGGCGTGACGGGCACCCGGTCGTTCTGACTGAACTCCAGGATCGGGTAGCCGAGTTCGAGGACCTGCGAGACGATACGGGCGCTCTCGCCCACGCTCATGCTGGGCAGGATCTCCGGCAGCCTGCGGGCGAGTTCCTCCGCGCCGGGGAAGTCGGTGTGCAGTGCGAAGCCCGGCGCGATGCGTTCGACGGCCACACCCTCGTCCTGACGATGCAGCGCGCCCGCGTCGGCCGCCAGCACCAGCAGCCGTTCCGGGCCGGGGCCGACGAGGGGGTACGCCCACCACAGCACGTCGGCGCGATCCCTGTCGGGGACGGAGAGGCGGGCGCGCCCCGCGGCCGGGTACGACAGCCGTCCGTCGAGCGAGGACTCCAGGTCGGGGCCGAGTCCGTCGTACGCGGTGTACGCACCGTACGGGCCGGTGTCGTGCTCCTCGGGCAGAGCACCGGAGACGGGCATCAGATCGACGGCGGGCCGGCCGAGCGCGCCCTCCCTGGGGATGCCGAACAACCTTCGTGCGCCCCGGCTCCAGTGCGAGACCAGCCCTTCGCGGTCCACCACGACCACGGCCAACGGGATACGGCCGGCCGTGGCGTGCTCCGCCGGGCCGTGCCCGGCCGAGACGCCCGTCTCGGTGCCATGGTCCATGGCCCAGGCCCTTTCTCCCCGCGTGCAAGATCTGTGCCTCACGAACACGGTACGGCCCCGCCCGGTCGCGATGTGTGGCATTGAGCGAATTGGTCACCGGGGGCGCACAGGCGCGCCCGAAGGGGCGCCAAGCGGTGGCGTGCCGAACCCCACCGCCTCAGTCCTCGTGTCCCAACTGCAGGTCACGCTCAGTCCTGCCGCCCCCGGCGACCTGCAACACCGTAGCCACCGGCGGGTACCCCGCCGCGATCACCGTGTACTCCCCCGACGACAGATCGACGAACCGATACGTGCCGTCGGCCCCGGTGGTCAGGGTGTCGACGACGTTGCCCGCGGCATCCAGCAGCGTCACCCGGGCGTCCTCGACCGGCCGCCCGTCCCCGGCGCGGACCGTGCCGCGCAGCACCGCGCCGCCCGCGAGTTCGACGTCCTGCCGGGTCTCGCGCGAGGCCTGCACGGTGACGGGGAGGGCGGCCGGGCGGAACGCGGGCGCGCTGGCGGCGAGGGTGTACTCACCGGCCACCAACTCGGTGATGACGTAGCTTCCCTCGCGCCCGCTGCGGGTGGTCGCGACCACCTCTCCGTGCACGTTGGTGAGCGTGACGGCGGCGTCCCGCACCGGGGTGCCGTCGGCCGTGACCACGCTGCCCGCCAGCCGGCCAGCGCCGCCGAGCACGACGTCCAGTTCGACCGGGCGTTCCCCGACGGTCACCGAGACCGCCTGCGGCTGGTGGCCGCCGGCCGCGGCGATGAGGACGTAGGAGCCGGATCCGGGCGTGGACAGCGCGTACCGCCCGTCCTCACCGCTCGCGCCCCGCCCGATCTGCACGCCCGCGACGTCGATGAGGGTGAGCGCCGCGCGGGGCACGACGGTGCCGTCGGGGTGCTGGACCGTGCCGCAGACGGGCACGCCTGCGGCGTACGGCGCGCGCGCCTGCGGGACCTGGGCGGCGGGCGGGCAGTCGGCTGGGGCGTTGTGGGACACCAGTGGTTTCTCCTTGAGGAAGAAGGCGATGAGCAGGCCGAGGACGATCACCGGGACGAGGTAGAGGAAGATCCGCGGCATGGCCTCGGCGTACGCCTCGATGTACGCGTTCCGCACCGTCGGCGGCAGTGCGTGGACGAGTTGCGGGGTGATGGACTCGGGGTCGGGCAGGTGCGCGCCCCCGCTCGCGGGGAGGCGTTCGCGCAGCGCGTCCGCGAGCCGGTGGGCGAACAGGGTGCCGAAGACGGCGGCGCCGACGCTGCCGCCGATCTGCCGGAAGTAGTTGTTGGCGCTGGTCGCGGTGCCGAGGTCGGCGGGGCGGACGGAGTTCTGCACGGCGAGGATCAGCACCGGCATCACCATGCCGATGCCGGCGCCGAGGACGGCCATCCAGACGCTGTACTGCAGTCGGGGTGTGTCCACATCGAGCCGGGACAGCAGCCACATGCCGATCGCGGCGAGGCCGCTGCCGAGGAGCGGGAAGGCCTTGTAGCGGCCGGTGTGGCTGATGAGCTGTCCGCTGATGATGGAGGCGCCGACGATCCCGGCCATCATCGGCAGCATCAGCAGCCCGGACTCGGTGGCGCTCGCCCCGTCGACCATCTGCAGGAAGGTGGGCAGATAGCTGGCGGCGCCGAACAGGGCGACGCCGATGACGAGTCCCACCAGTGCGGTGACGTTGAAGACGGGGTCCCTCAGCAGCCGCAGCGGCATGAGCGGTTCGACGGCGAACCGCTCGACGACCAGGAAGAGGACGCATCCGAGGGCCGCCCCCGCGCCGAGGCCGAGGATGACCCGGGAGTCCCAGGCGTACTCGGTGCCGCCCCAACTGGTCAGCAGTACCAGGCAGGTCGACGTCGCGGCCAGCAGCAGGGTGCCGAGGACGTCGAGGCGGGCCTTGGCGGCGGGCTTGGGCAGTTTCAGCACGGCTGTGATGACGGCGAAGGTGACCAGGCCGAAGGGGACGTTGACGTAGAAGCACCAGCGCCAGGAGAGGTGGTCCGTGAAGTAGCCGCCCAGCAGGGGTCCGGCGACGGAGGCGAGACCGAAGGCGGCTCCGATGACGCCCATGTAGCGGCCGCGTTCACGGGGCGGGACGATGTCCGCGATGATCGCCTGCACGCCGATCATGAGGCCGCCGGCGCCGATGCCCTGGATCGCGCGGAAGGCGATCAGCTGGTCCATGGTCGAGGCCCGGCCGGCGAGCGCGGACCCGACGACGAAGACGCCGATCGCGAACTGGAAGACGCCCTTGCGGCCGAAGAGGTCACCGCACTTGCCGTAGACCGGGAGGCCGACGGTGGAGGTCAGCAGGTAGGCGGTGATCGCCCAGGACATCCGGTCCAGGCCGTGCAGTTCGCCGACGACCTTCGGGAGCGCGGTGGCCACGATCATCTGGTCGAGGGCGGCGAGCAGCAGCGCCAGCATGAGCCCGACGAACACCAGGCGGATCCGGCGGGGGCCGAGCGCCACGGGCGGTTCCGGCGGTTCGGGTGGTTGCGTGCCGGCCGGCTTCCGGTGCGCGTCCGGGACCGCGGACAACACGGTCCGCTCGTCGTCCACGTCCACCGCAGTCGTCCCGCCCACGTACCGCTCCCCTCTTCGCGTCTGCGCCGCCCATTTCTCGCATTGCGCGACAACAGTGAGCAAGCGCGACGAGTCGCCCGCGAGGCGGGCCGAGGGAGGTATGCGCCGGTCGAAGCGCTACGGCGCACCACCGCGCACCGCGGAAAACCACCCGAATCGGTGAGCGCGAGAATCGCCCCGTCAACTGACGGCGCGCGCTCCGGGGAGCGGAACACCAGACCCGAGCCCCCGGAGCGCGCAGGGAGTCATGGCGGCGCGAGCGGGCTTCCCACCGCTCGCGCCCGACACCGTACGCCGCGTCACTTCTCCACGTCGGCGGCGAGCTTCCCGAGGATCGCGTCGTAGATCCGGGCGAGGCCCTTGGGAGCGAAGGTCTTCTCGAAGAAGCCGCCGATGCCGCCGGCGCCCTTCCAGGTGGTGGTCACGACGACCCGGGACCTGCCCTCGCCGGCCGGGGTGACCCGCCAGGTGGTGACCATGGAGGAGTTGCGGTCCTTCTCGACGAGTTCGCCGTCGGTCGGCTCGCTGACCTCCAGCAGGCAGTCACGGACGCGCTTGCTGGTGGCCTGGAGCTTCCAGTGCACGAGAGTGCCCTCGCCGTCGCCGCCCTCGCGCACCTCGTACTCGCTGAACTGCTCGGGCAGCAGCCGCGCGCGGGTGCCGCTGTAGTCGGCGAGCGCGTCGAACACCGTCTCCGCGTCCGCCGCGATGGTCCGCTCCGTGGTCGCCTCGACCTGCGCCATGACCTTCCTCTTCCTGTACGTGAGATGGGAGTGTGCGCCATCCCATCACACCCGGGGCAGGGCCTCGGACCGCACCCGTGCCGTCATCTGCCGCTGGTCCTCGGCGGACACCAGCAGGCGCTCCTCGAAGAACGCGAGCGCGCGCAGGTGGTACGCGCGGGCCGCCCGGCCCAGGCTGATGTTGTGGCCGGCGGCGGGCTGGCGTTCGACACGGACGACCGGTGCCGCGGCGAGGTGGGCGGTGAGGTCGGCGAGGTCCCGCTCCTCGTGCAGCCACCATGCCTCGTGCTCGGCGAAGGTCAGCCGTACGGGGATCCTCACGCGCGGCGCCAGGTCCTCGAACAACGCGGGCCAGTGGGCGACTTCGGCGGCCTCGCGGGCCGGCATGGGAGCGATGACCGAGCCGATCGAACGGAACGTCCCCGGCGGATAGAGCCACAGCGGACCCCAGTTGCGCCCCCGGTGCGCGCCGCGCCCGATCTCGAGCAGGTCGGCGGGCTCGACCCCGTAGCGGTGCCCGCAGCCGGAGACGTCCAGTGCGAGCAGCCCGTCGGCGCGCGCGGCCGTCACGAGGGCGAGTTTGCCGCCGTAGGAGTGCGCGAGCAGGAAGAAGCCCGCTCCGGTGGCGTACCGCGCCGCGAACGCCTCCAGCGCCGCCTGAAGCACCTCGGCCTGCTCGGCGAGGGTCTGCCCCTCGGGCAGCCGGGCGGCGGACAGGCCGTAGCCGGGCCGGTCCACCGCGAGCACCGTGAAGCCGAGGCGCGCGCCGAGCGTGAGGAGGGACAGGTCGGGATGGGCCTGCCCGTCGAAGTAGCCCGCCGTCATGCCGCCGCCGTGCAGGGCGACCACGGTGGCACGCGGCTCACCGTCCGGGACCTCGGCGAGCAGGCAGGACAGGGTGACGCCCGCGGCTTCCAGGGTGAGCCGGCGTACGCCCGTGGAGAGGGACCCCGGCGGTCTCGAGTGCTGCATCTCTCTGTTATGGCCCAGGCGGAGCCAAGGGGGTGAGGGGCGCGCCGACTTCCGGTTCGCCCGCGCGCGACGGCGTCCCCCAGAAAGCGGCAGGTCAGCGTCGAGGCTCTGAATTGGCACTCCTGGCCCGACCGCCCTCCGGCAGTGCCACCCGTGCTGCTTCTCCGCCGTGATTCATTGCAACGAGACGTTGCGTTCAACGACAGCGTCATTGCATCAATTTGGCACTATTCAGCTGGGGAAACACCTCAAGATGGATTGACGAGATTATGAATGCAACGTAGCTTTTCAGCATCCGTCAAACACGTAATATCGCGAGATGAGGAATGGCCATGAGTGAGCCCGTCCACACCGTCACGACGCTGCCGACGGCGCGCCGGTCCGGCTGCCCCTTCGACCCGCCGGCAGAGCTGCTCGACGCCCGCCGGCACGGCCCCATCAGCCGCTACACCCACCCCGGCGGAAAACCCGGCTGGCTGATCACCGGATACGACCTGGTCAGGTCGGTCCTGGCCGACTCGCGGTTCAGCTCGCGCAAAGAGCTCCTGAACGTGGGCGACTTCGAGGTACCTCCGGCGCCGCCCGGCGAGTTCCTCCTGATGGACGAGCCGCAGCACGGGCGCTACCGCAAGCCGCTGGTGGGCAAGTTCACGGTACGGCGGATGCGGCTTCTCACCGAGCGCATCGAGCAGATCACCGCCGACTGCCTGGACGCCATGGAGAAGGCCGGGCCGCCGACGGACCTGGTGACGGCGTTCGCCAAGCCCATCCCCACCATCGTCATCTGTGAGCTGCTGGGGGTGCCGTACGAGGATCGGGGCTCCTTCCAGGAGCAGATCGACACGTTCATGGGAGGGGAGACAAGCGAAGAGGAGCTGATAGCGGCCTACACGGCGACCCAGGAGTACCTCGCACAGCTGGTGGCCGCCAAGCGCGCGAACCCCACCGACGACGTGCTCAGCGAACTCACCGACAGCGATCTGACCGATGAGGAGCTGAAAGGGATCAGCCTGATCCTGCTGGCCGCCGGATTCGACACCACCGCGAACATGTTGTCCCTCGGCACCTTCGCGCTGCTGCAGAACCCGGCACAACTGGCCGCGCTGCGCGCCGACCCCGCCCTCACCGACGGGGCCGTGGAGGAGCTGCTGCGGTATCTGAGCGTCGCCAAGACGTTCATGAGGACGGCCCTTGAGGATGTCGAACTGGGCGGCCAGACCATCGAGGCCGGCACGACGGTCGTCCTGTCGTACCACACCGCCAACCGCGACCCCGAGCGCTTCACCGACCCCCACGTGCTCGACCTCCGGAGGAAGGACGCGACCGGGCACCTGGCCTTCAGCCACGGCATCCACCAGTGCCTGGGTCAGCAGCTGGCCCGCGTCGAGATGCGGGTCGCGTTCCGCGCGCTGGTCGACCGGTTCCCCACGCTGCGCCTGGCCGTACCGGCCGCAGAAGTCGGCCTGCGCCCGGAGACCGCGGACATCTACGGCGTGAAGAGCCTCCCGGTCACCTGGGACAAGGAGGAGTCATGAGCACGACGCGCCTGCGCGTCGACCGCGAGCGTTGCATCGGCGCCGGGATGTGCGCCCTGACCGCTCCGGAGGTCTTCGACCAGGATCCCGACGACGGCCGCGTGCTCCTGCTGCACGCCGTGCCGCCCACCGCCCACCGCGCGGCCGCACGGATGGCCGCCGGCGTCTGCCCCTCCGGGGCGATCACCCTCGACGGGACGGAACCCGGCGGCTCCTGACGCCGGGACGACCGCAGCCGGACCGAGAACCCCGCGCCACGCGCCGGGCATTGTGCGCGGCACTGGCCAGGGACGCCGCAGCCGGTCAGGGGTATCTACCCATACCGGACAGCACGCTCCAGCCCGGCTGGTCGAGGGCTCTGCGGCAGACCAGGCGAGGCAGCCGCGACTGCCTCGCCTGCTTGGACAAGCCCCAGAAGGGCCGGGCGGACCGCAAGGACATCACGCCGCTGTACGAGTTGGCTGACGGAATGAAGGCGTCGGCCACGGCGGTGACCGACGGGCTGCGAGCGATGGAGGACGCCCGCCGCTACTGGCCCGATCCGGTCCGGCACTCCGTACGACCGATGCCAAGTTGGACACAACCTCGATTCGAACTAAGGAGCGATTCCACGTCGCGATCAAGGGAACGCATGTTCTATTCTGTGGCGCAGTGCTACCGAGGAGGCGCCCATGCGCTGGGATCATCTGGCCGAGAACGCCGCCGCGGCCCGGGGCGCCGCGCTGTTCGACGCCGAGGCGGTGACCACCCGTACCTTCGACACCCCCGAGTTCCGCGGCGTCACCTTCCACGAGGTGCGGGCCCGTTCGATCGTGAACCGGGTGCCGGGTGCCTCGCGCATGCCCTTCGAGTGGACGGTCAATCCCTATCGGGGCTGCACGCACGCGTGCGTGTACTGCTTCGCGCGGAAGACGCACAGCTACCTGGACCTCGACACGGGGCTGGGCTTCGACACCCAGATCGTGGTGAAGGTCAACGCCCCCGAACTGCTGCGCGCCCACCTGTCCTCCCCACGGTGGCACGGCGAACACATCGCGATGGGCACCAACGTCGACTGCTACCAGCGCGCGGAGGGCCGCTACCGGCTGATGCCGGGGATCATCGCGGCGCTGCGCGACCACGCGAACCCCTTCTCGATCCTCACCAAGGGCACCCTGATCCTGCGCGACCTGGATCTGCTGAAGCAGGCCGCCGAGGTCACCGACGTCGGCATCTCCGTCTCCGTGGGCTTCACCGACCAGGAACTGTGGCGCACCGTCGAACCGGGCACCCCCGCCCCGGAGCGCCGGCTGGACGTCGTGCGCACGCTGGGCGAGCACGGCATCGGCTGCGGTGTCCTGATGGCCCCCGTGATCCCCTTTCTGAGCGACCACCCGGCCCAACTCCGCGCCACCGTACAGGCGATCGCCGCCTCGGGGGCGACCTCGGTGACCCCGCTGGTGCTGCATCTGCGCCCGGGCGCGCGCGAATGGTTCATGGCCTGGCTGGAGAGCCGGCATCCGCACCTCGTACGGCGCTACGAACGGCTGTACGCGGACGGCGCCTACGCCCCGAAGTGGTACCAACGCCGGATCACCGGCCAGGTGCACGAACTGGCCCAGGAGTACGGCATCGGCCCGACGCGCCCCGGGATGCCCCGCAGGATCCGGCCGCCCGAGCCCGAACCCGTGGCGGCGGAGCCCACGGTGAGCGGGCCGACGCAGCTCTCGCTCCTCTGATCGACGCGCATACGAGCGCCTTGCACGGCCCAATCGGGTCAACCGCTGTCTGAAGAGCGCTCTTCCGGACGACCTTTCCGGGACGATCGGCGAGGACCCGGCACTCGCGGTCCGAACCCCTCCGTCCTGGGAGGTCCTCTATGACACACCGCGCAGCCGTGCTGTGCGGCGCCGCCCTGGTGGTGGCCGGGATGTTCACGACCGTCCCGGCCGGCGCGAGCACACCGCGCACCAAGGACACCGCACCGGCGGCGCAGCTCACCTGGAAGAAGTGCGGCACCACCAAGTATCCGACGCTCCAGTGCGCGAGCGTCACGATGCCGCTGGACCACGCCAACCCGCGCGGACAGCAGATCACGCTGGCCCTGTCCCGCGTACCGCACACCGCGCCGACATATCAGGGACCGCTGCTGGTCAACCCCGGCGGGCCCGGCGGCAGCGGTCTGACCCTCGCCGGTTATGTCGCCTCCTCGCTGCCCAAGGCGGTGGCGGCGCAGTACGACGTCATCGGCTTCGACCCACGGGGCGTCGGAAAGAGCAGTCCCGCCCTGAACTGCGTGCCGGGTTACTTCACCCGGCTGCGCCCGGACTCGGTTCCCCGCACCCCGTCCCGGGAGAAGGCGAGCCTGGCGCGCGCCGCCTCCTTCGCCCGGGCGTGTGCCACCAAGTACGCGGGCGTGCTGCCGTACATCGACACGGTGAGCACCGCGCGTGACCTGGACGCGATCCGGCAGGCGCTGGGAGCTGAGAAGGTCAGCTACTTCGGCTACTCGTACGGGACCTACCTGGGCGCCGTCTACGCGAAGCTCTTCCCCCAGCGGGTGCGCCGTCTGGTGCTCGACTCCATTGTCGACCCACAGGGGGTGTGGTACGAGAACAACATCCGGCAGGACTACGCCTTCAACGACCGTCACCGGGCGTTCCTGGCGTGGGTGGCGCGTCACGACGCGGTGTACCGGCTCGGCACCGACCCGGCGGCTGTCGAGGCCAAGTGGTACGCGATGCGGGCGGCACTGGCCCGGCATCCGGCCGAGCAGAAGGTGGGTGCCTCCGAGTTGGAGGACACCTTCATGCCGGGCGGCTACTACGACGGCTACTGGCCGCACCTCGCCGAGGCGTTCGCGGCCTATGCGCACGGCGACCCGCGCCCGCTGGTCGAGGCGTACAAACGCTTCGGCGCGGTCGGCGCCTCTGGGGACAACAACTACGCCGTCTACGCCGCGGTGCAGTGCCGTGACGTCACCTGGCCGCGCGACTGGGCGCGGTGGCGCTCGGACGCATGGGCGGTGTACGCCAAGGCGCCGTTCATGACCTGGAGCAACACCTGGTACAACGCGCCGTGCGCGTTCTGGCCGACGGACTCGCTGCAGCCGGTGGACGTGGCCAACGACGCGCTGCCGCCGACGCTGCTGTTCCAGGCGACCGACGACGCCGCCACGCCCTACCACGGCGGACTGACGGTACATCAGCTGCTGCGCGGCTCCAGCCTGGTGGTGGAGCAGGGTGGCGGGAACCACGGCGTCACCCTGAGCGGGAACACCTGCATGGACAGGTATCTGGCGGCGTACCTCGCCGACGGTACGGTGCCGCGCGGCGCCGGCGACGTCGACGCGGTGTGCCGGAGGCTCCCCGAGCCCAAGCCGCTCACGGGCAAGGCCGCGTCCCCGGAGGCGTCCGGTGCGGGGCGCGGTTCGACGCTGCACGCCCTGCTGGGCTTCCGCCGCTGAGCGGCGGGGCGGACGTCACCCGTCGGGGGCGTTGACCTTGGAACGGGTCATTGTCACACCCGTGGTCCACCATGGGCCCATGAGTGATCTGACCAGGATTCCCGCCCCCGACGGTGTCGCCCCCGCCGCCCCTTACTCGCACGTCGTCATGGGCACCGGCCGCTTCGTCGCGATCTCCGGCCAACTCGCCCTCGACGAGGACGGCAAGCCGGTCGGAGAGGGCGACCCGGCGGCGCAGGCCCGGCAGGTCTTCGAGAACCTGCGCCGTTGCCTGGCCGCCGCCGGAGCCACCTTCGACGACGTCGTCAAACTCACCTGTTTCGTGACGGACATGGCGTACATGCCGGCGATCCGCGAGGCCCGCGCCGCGCACATACCCGACGACCGCCTGCCCGCGTCGTCGGCGGTACAGGTGGCGGCCCTGGTACGCCCGGAGTTCCTGATGGAGATCGAGGCGTACGCGATCCTGCCGGGTTGATCCCTGGCTCGGTGATCCCGCGCGGTGGTCATCGCGCGCCCGGGGTCGGTGGTCGTCGCCGCCCGGGGCGGAGGTCACCGCCCGTCCGCGATGCGGGCCAGTGCGTGGACCGCCGCCTCAGCCAGGGCCGGGTGGGCGAGTGCCTCGTTCAGGACGGGGCGGGCGCGGGGGTCGCCGAGTGCACCCAGCCCCTCCACGCAGGCGAGCGCCACCTTGCGGTACGGATCGTGCGGGCGGAGCCGGCGTTGCAACGTGGTGATCAGCGCGGGCACGGCCTCGGGGGCGCGCAGTTCGACGAGCAGGCGTACGGGGTGCAGGGCGTAGGCGACGCGGAGCTCGTTGGTGGCCAGGGCGGCCGCCGCTCGTGCGGTGCGCGGATCGCCGAGCCGGGCCAGGGCGTGGGCGGCCGACGCGCAACGCTGCGGATCGCGGTGGTTGAGCAGCAGGACAAGGGTCTCGAAGCTGCGCCGGTCGCCCGCCGCGCCGAGCCGGAACGCGGCCAGTTCCCGGGCCCACAGCGGTTGTCCCGGCTCGGTCAGCACGGCGGCCAGTTCGTCGAGGTCGCCGGTCGCCACCAGCCGCTCGCAGGCCGGGGACCCGCCGCTCTCGGCCCGCACACGCTCCGTGAGTGATCGCAACGCTTCGTCCATGCTCCCGAGCGTAGGTGTGCGGCCCCCGCGGCGGGACCCAGATCACAAACCCGAGGGCTGGCGCGCTCGTTACCCACCGGTTAAGCTCAGACGAGCGAGTTACCCACTCGCGAGACTCGCGGCGGCCTGGTGACGCAGCCGTCGTGAGTGCTGGTCGGTTCGGTACATCGCGTACCTCAGTACGACTCGGCTCCGGGACAGGGCCGGTCGGTATCGCCGGTCCGGGCGTGTGCACGTCCGTGACGCGGCGCCGGGCGTGTGCGCTCGTCAGCCCGGCAAGCACCCGCACTCCCTCCGCCCTGCGGTGCGCCCTCGGCGCACCCAGGCGCTCCTTCAGTCGTCACCCTCATTTCTGGAGTCCCGCGATGGCCACTCCCCTCTCCGACACCCCACTGTCCCCGCTCAAGACCGTTGCCGTCGTCGGCCTCGGCACCATGGGCACCGGCATCGCCGAGGTGCTCACCCGGGCCGGCCGCGAGGTCGTCGGCATCGACATCGACGAGGCCGCAGCCTCGAAGGCCGTCGCCACCCTGGAGACCGCCACCGCCCGCGCCGTCAGCCGCGGGCGCCTGACCGAGCGGGAACGGGACGACGCCCTCGCCCGCTTCCGCACCTTCACCGACCTGCGGGCGGCCGCCGACGCCGACCTGGTGATCGAGGTGGTCCCGGAGTCGTACGAGATCAAGCAGCAGGTCTTCCGCGCCCTCGACGGCATCGTGCGCCCGGACACCATCCTCGCCACCGGCACCAACGCCCTCTCCGTGACCCGGCTCGCCGCCGACTCGGCCCGCCCCGAGCGCGTCCTCGGGCTGCACTTCTTCAACCCGGCCCCGGCGATGCGCCTGGTGGAGATCGTCTCCTCCGTGCTGACCGCGCCGGCGGCCGTCACCGCCGTCACCAACCTCGCCCTCGACCTCGGCAAGGAGCCCGTCGCGGTGGGCGACCGGCCCGGCTTCGTCGCCGACGGACTGCTGTTCGGCTACCTGAACCAGGCGGCCGCGATGTACGAGTCCAAGTACGCCTCCCGGGAGGACATCGACGCGGCGATGAAGCTGGGCTGCGGGCTGCCCATGGGCCCGCTCGCCCTGCTCGACCTGATCGGCATCGACACGGCGCGCACGGTGCTGGAGGCCATGTACGCCGCCTCCCGTGACCGTCTGCACGCTCCCGCGCCGATCCTGAGGCAGCTCAGCGAGGCGGGCCTGACCGGCCGCAAGGCGGGCCGCGGCTTCTACACGTACGAGGCACCCGGCAGCCCGGTCGTGGTGCGTGACGCGCT
Source organism: Streptomyces sp. NPDC001848 (assembly GCF_042891915.1). Lineage (NCBI taxonomy): Bacteria > Bacillati > Actinomycetota > Actinomycetes > Kitasatosporales > Streptomycetaceae > Streptomyces > Streptomyces sp. NPDC001848. The sequence continues at coordinate 210,568 of NZ_JBIATP010000015.1, forward strand.
GACCCCGCTGGAGGGCGGGTCACTGGTCCAGGGCCGGGAGGTCCGCTCGGTCGGTGTCGCGGGCTCCGGCACCATGGCGTCCGGGATCGCGGAGGTCTTCGCCAAGGCCGGGTACGAGGTCGTCCTCGCCGCCCGCTCCGAGGAGAAGGCCCGGGCCGCGAAGGCTCGCATCGGCAAGTCGCTGGCGCGCTCGGTCGACAAGGGCCGGATGACCACGGAGGCGGCCGCGCAGACGCTGGACCGGATCCGGCCGGCGGGCTCCTACGACGACTTCGCGGACGTCGACCTGGCCCTGGAGGCCGTCGCCGAGGACCTGGAGGTCAAGCGGCAGCTGTTCGCCACGTTCGACAAGGTCTGCAAGCCCGGCGCCATCCTCGCCACCACCACCTCCTCGCTGCCCGTCGTGGCCTGCGCCCGCGCCACCTCGCGCCCGCAGGACGTGATCGGCATGCACTTCTTCAACCCGGCGCCGGCCATGAAGCTGGTCGAGGTGGTCCGTACGGTGCTGACGGCGGAGGACGTGCACGCGACGGTCCGCGAGCTGTGCGGATCGATCAGGAAGCACCCGGTCGACTGCGGCGACCGCGCCGGGTTCATCGTCAACGCACTGCTGTTCCCGTACCTGAACAACGCCGTGAAGATGGTGCAGGAGCACTACGCGTCCCTCGACGACATCGACGCGGCGATGAAGCTGGGCGGCGGCTACCCGATGGGCCCGTTCGAACTGCTCGACGTGGTCGGACTGGACGTCTCGCTCGCCATCGAGAAGGTGCTGCACCGGGAGTTCCGCGACCCCGGTCTGGCCCCGGCACCGCTCCTGGAACACCTGGTGGCCGCGGGCTGCCTCGGCCGCAAGACCGGCCGCGGCTTCCGCGAATATGCCAAGCGCTGACCGGCGCGGCGACCGGCTCCACGGCGGCGCCGACTGGGGCGGACTGCTCGACCCGAACGGTCACCCCCCGCCAGCGCGGGGCGGGGGGAACCCGGGGCATGCGCACCAACGTGCGCAGATGCAGTACGTTCGGGTCATGTCCCAGCCCGCCAAGTCCTCACGTACACCAGCTACGCCCGACGCACCGGAGAGTGCCGCAGGCTCTCGCGCCGCCGCCCAGCGGCTCAAGATGCGCCGGGAACTGGCGGCCGCGGCGATGGAGCTGTTCGCCACCAAAGGGTACGAAGCGACCACCGTCGACGAGATCGCGGCAGCCGCGGGGGTCGCTCGCCGCACCTTCTTCCGCCACTTCCGCTCCAAGGAGGAGGCGATCTTCCCGGACCACGACGACACCCTGATCCGGGCGGAGGCGGTGCTCAACGCCGCGCCCGCGCACGAGCATCCGCTCGACACCGTGTGCCGCGGCATCAAGGAAGTCATGAAGATGTACGCGGCCCGGCCGGAGATCTCCGTGCAGCGCTACAAGCTGACGCGTGAGGTGCCGACGCTGCGCGAGGCGGAGATCGCCTCGGTCGCCCGCTATGAGCGCCTCTTCACCCGCTATCTCCTCGGCCACTTCGACGAGCACGCCCACGACGACGACGCCAACGACGACCCGCTGCTCGCCGAGGTCGCCGCCTCGGCGGTGGTCACCGCGCACAACCACGTGCTGCGGCGCTGGCTGCGGGCGGGCGGCCAGGGAGACGTCGAGGCGCAGCTGGACCACGCCTTCGCGATCGTCCGCAAGACGTTCGGGACGGGGATCGGGGCGGGACGGGAGGCCGCCCCGCGTACGGCGACGGCCTCGGCGACCACGCAGGGCGAGGTGCTGGTGACGGTGGCCAGGACGGACGCGCCCCTGGAGGAAGTCATGCGCACCATCGAGCAGGCGCTCAAGGAGCGCTCGTAACCTTCGGTAGCCACGACGGGCCGGTGGCGGCACTGGGTGCCGCCACCGGCCCGTTCGCGTGCACGTAGTCGGCAGTAGCTTTGATCGATCATCGCTCATTTGTTACGTAAAGATTTCATCTGAGGTCGATTTCTGGCACCCAGTGCCTTGCGGGGTGACACAGGGTGCCATACGGTGATGGTGTCCGGGCGGCCGGCGTGCAGAGACCTTTCGTACGCCGGCTGTCCCCGCAAGCCTTTCGGCGAGCGCGCCCGGACGCCTGCGTCACAGGCAACTTCCGCGCCACAAAGCGCTGCCAGCACCACCTTCGCCGAACCGACGGCACACCCTCTCACCAGCAGCAGCACCGACGTAACCCTCAGCGTCTCCCCTCAAGACGCCATTCGCCGGAGGCACCACCGTGAAGGACATCCTGGACGCCATTCAGTCGGGGACCGCCACGTCCGCCGACTTCGCCGCCCTTCCCCTCCCCGAGTCCTACCGCGCGGTCACCGTGCACAAGGACGAGACGGAGATGTTCGCGGGCATGCCCACCCGCGACAAGGACCCCCGCAAGTCCCTGCACGTCGACGAGGTCCCGCTGCCCGAGCTCGGCCCGGGCGAGGCCCTGGTGGCCGTCATGGCCTCGTCGGTCAACTACAACTCGGTGTGGACCTCGATCTTCGAGCCGCTGTCGACGTTCGGGTTCCTGGAGCGCTACGGCAAGCTCTCGCCCCTCACCAAGCGGCACGACCTGCCGTACCACATCATCGGCTCCGACCTCGCCGGCGTCGTGCTGCGCACCGGCCCCGGCGTCAACGCCTGGAAGCCCGGCGACGAGGTCGTCGCGCACTGCCTGAGCGTGGAGCTGGAGTCGCCCGACGGCCACGACGACACCATGCTCGACCCCGAGCAGCGCATCTGGGGCTTCGAGACGAACTTCGGCGGCCTGGCGGAGATCGCCCTGGTCAAGTCCAACCAGCTGATGCCGAAGCCGGCGCACCTGAGCTGGGAGGAGGCCGCGGCCCCGGGCCTGGTCAACTCCACCGCCTACCGGCAGCTCGTCTCCCGCAACGGCGCCCAGATGAAGCAGGGCGACAACGTCCTGATCTGGGGCGCGAGCGGCGGCCTGGGTTCGTACGCCACCCAGTTCGCGCTGGCGGGCGGCGCCACCCCGATCTGTGTCGTCTCCTCGCCGCAGAAGGCGGAGATCTGCCGCAAGATGGGCGCGGAGCTGATCATCGACCGCAACGCCGAGGACTACCGGTTCTGGAAGGACGAGAACACCCAGGACCCCAAGGAGTGGAAGCGCTTCGGCAAGCGCATCCGTGAGCTGACCGGTGGCGAGGACGTCGACATCGTCTTCGAGCACCCCGGCCGCGAGACCTTCGGCGCCTCGGTGTACGTCACCCGCAAGGGCGGCACCATCGTCACCTGTGCCTCCACCTCCGGCTACATGCACCAGTACGACAACCGCTACCTGTGGATGTCGCTGAAGCGGATCATCGGCTCGCACTTCGCGAACTACCGCGAGGCGTACGAGGCCAACCGGCTCATCGCGAAGGGCAAGATCCACCCGACGCTGTCGAAGGTCTACCCGCTGGAGGAGACCGGCCAGGCCGCCCACGACGTCCACCGCAACGTCCACCAGGGCAAGGTCGGCGTGCTGTGCCTGGCGCCCGAGGAGGGTCTGGGCGTGCGCGACCACGAGATGCGCGCCAAGCACATCGACGCCATCAACCGCTTCCGGAACGTCTGAGGCGAGCGGAGGTCATAGATGACTGAGCGTCAGCCCGCCGAAGGCAGGCGAGAGAAGGACCGGCCGTGGCTCATGCGCACGTACGCCGGTCACTCCACGGCCGAGGCGTCCAACGAGCTGTACCGGCGCAACCTCGCCAAGGGGCAGACGGGTCTGTCGGTGGCGTTCGACCTGCCGACGCAGACCGGCTACGACCCCGACCATGTCCTCGCCCGCGGCGAGGTCGGCCGGGTCGGGGTCCCCGTCTCGCACCTCGGTGACATGCGCCGGCTGTTCCAGGACATCCCCCTGGAGCAGATGAACACCTCGATGACCATCAACGCCACGGCCATGTGGCTGCTGGCGCTCTACCAGGTCGTCGCGGAGGAGCAGGGCGCGGACATCACCAAGCTCCAGGGCACGACCCAGAACGACATAGTCAAGGAGTACCTGTCCCGCGGAACGCACGTGTTCCCGCCGGGACCGTCACTCCGCCTGACGACGGACATGATCGCGTACACGGTCTCCCACATCCCGAAGTGGAACCCGATCAACATCTGCAGCTACCACCTGCAGGAGGCGGGCGCCACGCCGGTCCAGGAGATCGCGTACGCGATGTCCACCGCGATCGCCGTCCTCGACGCCGTGCGCGACTCCGGCCAGGTGCCGCAGGAGCGCATGGGCGATGTCGTCGGCCGCATCTCCTTCTTCGTGAACGCGGGCGTCCGCTTCATCGAGGAGATGTGCAAGATGCGGGCGTTCGGCCGCATCTGGGACAAGATCACGCGTGAGCGGTACGGCATCGAGAACCCCAAGCACCGCCGCTTCCGCTACGGCGTCCAGGTCAACTCCCTCGGCCTGACCGAGGCGCAGCCGGAGAACAACGTCCAGCGGATCGTGCTCGAGATGCTGGCCGTCACCCTCTCCAAGGACGCACGCGCGCGTGCCGTGCAGCTTCCGGCCTGGAACGAGGCGCTGGGCCTGCCCCGCCCCTGGGACCAGCAGTGGTCGCTGCGCATCCAGCAGGTGCTCGCCTACGAGAGCGACCTGCTGGAGTACGACGACATCTTCGAGGGCTCGAAGGTGATCGAGGCCAAGGTGGACGAGCTGGTCGAGGCGGCTCTCGCCGAGATCGACCACATCCAGGAGATGGGCGGCGCGATGGCCGCCGTCGAGTCCGGCTACCTCAAGTCGCAGCTGGTCGCCTCGCACGCGGCGCGCAGGGCCCGTATCGAATCGGGTCAGGAGAAGATCGTCGGCGTCAACATCTTCGAGGGCACCGAGCCCAACCCGCTGACCGCCGACCTGGACACCGCCATCCAGACGGTCGACCCGGCGGTGGAGGCCCGCGTCATCGAGTCCCTCCAGCGCTGGCGCGACACCCGCTACCAGCCGCCCTTCAACCACCCGCGCCCCTGCAAGGCGCTGGAGCGGCTGAAGGAGGCGGCGAAGGGGACCGACAACCTCATGGAAGCCACCCTGGAGTGCGCCCGCGCCGGGGTCACGACCGGCGAGTGGGCCGGGGCGCTGCGCGAGGTCTTCGGCGAGTTCCGCGCCCCCACCGGCGTGTCGTCCGCGCCCGTCGCGGTGGCCCCCGAGGAGGGCACCAAGCTGGCCGAGGTGCGCCGCAGGGTGGACGCCACCGCCCGCGACCTGGGCGTCGGCAAGCTGCGCTTCCTGGTCGGCAAGCCGGGCCTGGACGGGCACTCCAACGGCGCCGAGCAGATCGCCGTGCGGGCCCGTGACGCCGGGTTCGAGGTGGTCTACCAGGGCATCCGGCTCACCCCCGAGCAGATCGTGGACGCGGCCCTCGCCGAGGACGTGCACGCGGTCGGTCTGTCCATCCTCTCCGGCTCGCACGCCCAGTTGGTGCCGGACGTGCTGGAGCGGCTGCGCGAGGCCGGCGCGGCCGACATCCCGGTGATCGCGGGCGGGATCATCCCGAACGGCGACGCCGAGCAGCTCAGGGCCGCTGGAGTGGCCGCCGTCTTCACCCCGAAGGACTTCGACATCACCGGGATCATCGGCCGTATCGTCGACGAGATCCGGAAAGCGAACAAGCTCGACCCTCTGGAGGTCCCCGCATGACCACGCCTGTCAACCGCCTTCGCCCGCGGCGCTCGTGCCTGGCGGTACCGGGCTCGAACCCCCGCTTCCTGGAGAAGGCGCAGGGCCTCCCCGCCGACCAGGTCTTCCTGGACCTGGAGGACGCGTGCGCGCCGCTCGCCAAGCCGGAGGCGCGGCACACCATCGTCAAGTTCCTCAACGAGGGTGACTGGACGGGCAAGACGAGGGTGGTCCGGGTCAACGACTGGACGACCGAGTGGACGTACCGGGACGTCGTGACGGTGGTGGAGGGCGCGGGCCCCAACCTCGACTGCATCATGCTGCCGAAGGTGCAGAGCGCCGAGCAGATCGTCGCCCTGGACCTGCTGCTGACGCAGATCGAGAAGACGATGGGCTTCGAGGTCGGCCGGATCGGTATCGAGGCGCAGATCGAGAACGCCCAGGGCCTCAACAACGTCAACGCGATCGCGCAGGCGTCCCCGCGCATCGAGACGATCATCTTCGGTCCGGCCGACTTCATGGCGTCGATCAACATGAAGTCGCTCGTCGTGGGCGAGCAGCCGCCCGGCTACCCGGCGGACGCGTACCACTACATCCTGATGAAGATCCTGATGGCCGCCCGCGCCAACAACCTCCAGGCGATCGACGGCCCCTATCTGCAGATCCGCAACGTCGACGGCTTCCGCGAGGTCGCCGGCCGCGCCGCCGCGCTCGGCTTCGACGGCAAGTGGGTGCTCCACCCGGGTCAGGTCGACGCCGCCAACGAGGTGTTCTCGCCCTCGCAGGAGGACTACGACCACGCCGAGCTCATCCTGGACGCGTACGAGTACTACACGTCGGAGGCCGGCGGCAAGAAGGGCTCCGCGATGCTCGGCGACGAGATGATCGACGAGGCCAGCCGCAAGATGGCGCTGGTCATCGCGGGCAAGGGACGCGCCGCCGGCATGCAGCGCACCAGCAAGTTCGAGATCCCGGAGGCCTGAGCGGCATGCAGTTCGGACGGACCTACGAGGAGTTCGAGGTCGGGGCGACGTACAAGCACTGGCCGGGCAAGACGGTCACCGAGTACGACGACCACCTGTTCTGTCTCCTCACCATGAACCACCACCCGCTCCACATGGACACGAACTATGCGGAGAAGACGACGGACTTCGGCAGGAACGTCGTCGTGGGCAACTACATCTACTCGCTGCTGCTCGGCATGTCCGTCCCGGACATCTCCGGCAAGGCGATCGCCAACCTGGAGATCGAGTCGCTCAAGCACGTGGCGCCGACCTTCCACGGCGACACCATCTACGGCGAGACGACCGTGCTCGACAAGTGGCCGTCGAAGTCGAAGAACGACCGCGGCATCGTCCACGTCGAGACCAAGGGCTACAAGCAGGACGGCACCCTGGTGTGCGTGTTCCGCCGCAAGGTGATGGTGCCGACCGAGACGTACATCAAGGAGCGCGGCGGCGAGCAGCCCGGCCGCCCGGAGCTGAAGTCGCAGGAGAAGTAGCCATGGCACGACTCGCCCAGACCGCCGGTCTGACGGACGTCCAGCAGGAGATCATCTCCACCGTCCGGGACTTTGTCGACAAAGAGATCATCCCGGTCGCGACCGAGCTGGAGCACCGCGACGAGTACCCGCAGCAGATCGTCGACGGCCTGAAGGAGCTGGGCCTGTTCGGTCTGATGATCCCCGAGGAGTACGGGGGTCTGGGCGAGTCGCTCCTGACCTACGCGCTGTGCGTGGAGGAGATCGCCCGCGGCTGGATGTCGGTGTCCGGCATCATCAACACGCACTTCATCGTGGCGTACATGCTCAAGCAGCACGGCACGCAGGAGCAGAAGGACTACTTCCTGCCGAAGATGGCGCTCGGCGAGATCCGGGGCGCCTTCTCGATGTCGGAGCCGGGGCTGGGCTCGGACGTGTCGGCGATCACGTCGAAGGCGGTCAAGGACGGCGACGAGTACGTCCTGACCGGTCAGAAGATGTGGCTGACGAACGGCGGCACGTCCTCGCTCGTCGCCGTACTCGTCAAGAGTGACGAAGGCCACCCCGAGGGCACGGCGCCCCACAAGTCGATGACGACCTTCCTGGTGGAGAAGGAGCCCGGCTTCGGCGAGGTCCGCCCGGGTCTCACCATCCCCGGGAAGATCGACAAGATGGGCTACAAGGGGGTCGACACGACCGAGCTCATCATGGACGGCCTGCGGGTTCCGGCCAACCGGGTGCTCGGCGGGGTCACCGGCCGGGGCTTCTACCAGATGATGGACGGCGTCGAGGTCGGCCGGGTGAACGTCGCCGCCCGTGGCTGCGGGGTCGCCCAGCGTGCCTTCGAGCTCGGCGTGTCGTACGCGCAGCAGCGGCACACCTTCGGCAAGCCGATCGCCCAGCACCAGGCCATCCAGTTCAAACTGGCGGAAATGGCCACCAAGGTCGAGGCGGCGCATGCCATGATGGTGAACGCGGCACGCAAAAAGGACTCCGGGGAACGAAACGACCTAGAGGCCGGAATGGCGAAGTACCTCGCCTCCGAGTACTGCAAGGAGGTCGTGGAGGACGCCTTCCGGATCCACGGCGGCTACGGCTTCTCCAAGGAGTACGAGATCGAGCGCCTCTACCGTGAGGCCCCGATGCTGCTGATCGGTGAAGGTACCGCCGAAATCCAGAAAATGATCATTGGTCGCCGATTGCTCGAAGAGTATCGACTCCAGGGCTGAATGTCCCGGTGCGGGGTGTTTTCTTCGCGAAGAAGATCACACCCCGTCAACATTCTTCGGCCGCCGACTCGGCCTTCTGGCTTGCCCAGTTGCCGTCCGCGACCGGTACGATCGGCCGGACAGCCGCCGTCCCCCTTGAAGCGCGGCATCATCCGCTACGAAGGTCATCCATGCCCCACAGCCAAACCTCTGCACCACGCGGCCGGGTCCGCCTCGCGCGCGGAGCATCGCCGTGGCTTCTCCCGACCGTTGCCACCGCAGCACTCAGCCTGGCCCGCGCGCGCCGCTCCGGCGCCGCCAAGGCCGTGGCCGTGCCCGCCACCGCACTCGCGGCGGGCATGCTGTGGTTCTTCCGTGACCCGGAGCGCGAGATCACCCAGGGCCGGGTCATCTCGCCCGCCGACGGTGTGGTGCAGAGCATCATGCCGTGGAAGGACGGCCGCACCCGCGTCGCGATCTTCATGAGCCCGCTGAACGTCCACGTGAACCGCGCGCCGCTGGCCGGCACGGTCACGTCGGTCGAGCACATCCCGGGCGGTTTCGTTCCCGCTTTCAACAAGGAGAGCGAGAACAACGAGCGTGTCGTCTGGCACTTCGACACCGAGCTCGGCGACATCGAGATGATCCAGATCGCCGGCGCGGTGGCCCGGCGCATCGTCCCCTACGTCCCGCAGGGCACGAAGGTGGAGCAGGGCGACCGCATCGGCCTGATCCGCTTCGGCTCGCGCGTCGACCTCTACCTGCCCGAGGGTGTGGAGGTCGCGGTGGAGGTCGGCCAGAAGACCGTGGCTGGGGTGACGCGCCTTGACCGTGATTGATCCCGATACCCAGTCCGGGTGGGTGCCGGAGGCCGACGAGGTGAACGACGAGGAGGAGATGCCGCTCTCGCTCCGCCTCTCAATAGCGGACACCCTCACCCTCGGCAACGCCACGTGCGGGTTCATGGCGGTGTACTTCACCACCACCGGGATCCTCATCCCGCACCTGACGGGCAACGACGAGTCGGCGGGCATGGCGCGCCACAGCGCCGCCACGGCGGTCATCCTGATGCTGTGCGCCGCGGTCTTCGACCTGTTCGACGGCCTGGTGGCGAGGAAGCTGCGGTCGTCGCCGATGGGCGCCGAGCTGGACAACCTGTCCGACCTGATCAGCTTCGGTCTGGCACCGGCGTACTTCGTGCTGGTCTACGGCATGGTCGCGGACGACGCGCACCAGCGCGTGGCGGCGGTCGGCGCGATCGTGGTGCTGCTGGCGGTGGTGCTGAGACTCGCCCGCTTCTCGTGCGTGACGATGAAGGACGGCATGTTCCAGGGGATGCCGTCGCCGTTCGGCGCGCTGACGGTGGTCTCGATCGTGCTGCTCGAGCTGCCGTTCTTCGCCACGCTGCTGGCGATCCTGGGGACCGCGTGGCTGATGGTGAGCCGGGTGGAGTACCCCAAGCCGCGGGGCCGCCTCGCGGTGGCCATGCTGTCGTGGATCGTCCTGTCGATGGGCCTCCTCGCGGCGTGGGCCTTCGACGCCCCGAGCGGCCAGCTGCTGCTCCAGACGGGCTGCGCGCTGCAGCTGGTCATGGGCGCGGTGATCCCGCTGTTCGCCACGGCACGCCGGGTGAACAACTTCCGCGACAACCGTCGCGAGGCGCGGGCGGCGCAGTTGCCGTAGCGGTCGCATGAGCGGAGGGCCCCGAACCGGGTTGGGTTCGGGGCCCTCGGCTTTGGTGCCCGGGCGCACCTGGGGCTTGCCTCGCCCCCGCCGCCCCCACCCTTCCCTGGGGGCTGCGCCCCCGGACCTCCGCTTCGACCTGGACTGCCTCGTCCGCAAACGCCGGACGGGCTGTTCGATGCCGACCGCCGGAAAATCAGCCTCTCCGGGGCGCAGCCCGCAAGAACTCGGGGGAGGCAGTCCCCGCGGGTCCGGGGGCGGAGCCCCCGGTGGGGTCGAGGGGCCGCAACCCCTGGAGGACGGGAAGGGCAAGGGCGGCGGGGCGGAAACCCCTTGCCTCAGCCCAGGCGGTCCCGCGCGATCCGTTCCGCCACCCGCTCCAGAATGGGCCCCGCGTCCGCGATGCACCGCGCCACGTCCGGCTCCACCTCCGTCAGGGGGTAGGCCCGCCCGATGCCCGCCCGCTCCAGCGCCTCCGGCGGCAGGGCCAGGCGGCCGCAGACCGCCACGACTTCCTTGCCCGCCGCCCGAGCCGCCGCCGCGACCCCCGCCGGGGCCTTCCCGTGCAGTGTCTGCGCGTCCAGCGAGCCCTCGCCCGTGATCACCAGCGAGGCCCGCTCCAGCGCCGGCGCGAAGCCCAGCACGTCCAGCATGACCTCGATGCCGGGGCGGAACCGCGCGCCTAGGAGCAGTACCCCGTAGCCGATACCGCCCGCGGCCCCGGCCCCCGGCGCGACCGCGTACTCCGCCGCCCGGGGACCGATCGCCTCCTCCAGCACCTTGGCGTAGTGCGCGAGCGCCGCGTCCAGCGCCGCCACGTCGTCCGGCGAAGCCCCCTTCTGCGGGCCGTACACGGCGGGGGCGCCCTTCGGGCCCGTCAGCGGGTTGTCCACATCACTCGCGAGCACGAGTTCGACCGACGACAGCCGCGGATCCAGGCCCGACAGGTCCGCGCGGGCCAGCTCCGCCAGTCCCCCGCCCCCCGGCGTCACCGGCTCGTCCTCCGCGTCCAGGAACCGGGCCCCGAGCGCGGTCAGCATCCCGGCGCCCCCGTCCGTCGTCGCGCTCCCGCCGACCCCGAACACGATCGTCCGGGCCCCCGCGTCCAGCGCGGCGCGCAGCAGCTCGCCGGACCCGTACGTGGACGCCGTCAGCGGCGCGAAGACCCCGGCCGGCAGTCGCTGCAGCCCGCTCGACTCCGCCATCTCCACGACCGCGGTGTCGCCACGCAGCGCGAACGCCGCCGTCACCTCGTGTCCGAGCGGGCCAGCGACCCGCACCTCACGCCGTTCGAACCCGGCCGCGACCGCCGCGTCCACCGTCCCGTCGCCTCCGTCGGCCACGGGCAGCGCCTGAACCGCGAGGCCCGGCACGACTCTGCGCAGGCCCGTCGTCACCCGCTCCGCGACCTGGACGGCCGTCAGCGACCCCTTGAACTTGTCCGCGGCGATGAGCACCCGTCGGGTGCCGTTCACAGCAGCGTCCGCCACCTGCGATCCCCTTGCTCTCCGGGCCCTGCGCACGTCAAAAGCGTCAAGGCAGTCGCGCCGCTGTGACCTTAACCGCAGCACACCACCGCCGTCATGCCCCGTCCGGCCCGGAGACCGCGCGACCGCCCGCGGAATTGGGTAGACCTTCAGCCATGACCCCTGTGGGCACCGATCTCGCGGACCGCGTCTTCGGCGGCTGGCTGGGCCGGATCGCCGGCAACATGCTCGGCAAGCCGGTCGAGCGGGGCGATGTGTGGACGCGGGAGCGCATCGACCGCTACCTGCGGCAGGCATCGGCCCTGCCGCTCACGGACTACCTGCCCGAGCCCGCCACCGACAGCGACGCCCTCGACCTGCGCCCCGAGTGGCGTCAGTGCGTCCGCGGCCGCATCCACGGCAGCTGCCGTGACGACGACGTCGACTACGCCGTCCTGGGCCTGGACCTGCTCGAGACGCACGGCTTCGGCTTCAGCACCGAGCAGGTCGGCGACCTGTGGCTGCTCAGGCTGCCGTATCGGCAGACGTTCACAGCCGAGCGGGCCGCGTACCGCAACCTCACCCAAGGTCTCAAACCCCCGCTGACCGCCACCTACGACAACCCCTACCAGGAGTGGATCGGCGCCCTGATCCGCGCCGACGTCTACGGCTGGACCTGCCCGGGCGTTCCGCGCCGCGCCGCCTCGCTGGCCCGCCGGGACGCGGTCCTGTCCCACACCGGCAACGGGGTGTACGGGGCGATGTGGGCGGCCGCGCTGATCTCGGCGGCGTTCACCGAGCCCACGGTCCGGCACGCCCTCGACACGGCGCTGACGGTGATCCCCGCGAGCAGTCGTCTGGCCCGCACCGTACGCCGGGTGATGTCGCTCCACGAGACCGGGCTGAGCTGGGAGGAGACGCTGGAGGCGGTCTCGGAGGAGACGGCCGGGCTCGGCTGGATCCACACGATCCCGAACGCCGCGGTCCTGACCGCCGGGCTGCTGTACGGCGACGGCGACTTCACCCGCACGATCACGCTGACCGTGCGCGGCGGCCTGGACACCGACTCCAACGGCGCGACCGCGGGCTCGGTCGCGGGCGTCCTCACCGGCGCGGAGGCGATCCCCGCGCAATGGAAGGACCCCTTGGAGGACACGGTCCGCAGCGCGGTCTTCGGCTTCGACGGCGTCCGCATCAGCGAACTGGCGGAACGAACCCTACGGCTCGTGGAGACCGAGGGCGCCTGATCCGACCGGCAGACGCACAGCCCGTCGCGCCGAGGCCCCTGTCCGACGCCTGCGTGCCCTCGTACGCGACGCACGGCGTGAGACGCTCAAGCCGAACGCCGCGGACGGTGACCTGACCGGCGTCTCGTGCATCGCCCGGGCGGAACCGCGGATACCGTCCTCGAAGCCCGCGCGGCGGGGCTCCCGGTGGACGTCGTGTGGCTGAACGGCGCCGCGCGTCGCGGCTGAGTCCGAAGAGTCGCGGGCCCCCACCCTGCCAGATGGGGCCGCGTGCCTGTGACCTTCAGCGATAGGCGGCCGAAGACGACCGGAAGTCCGCCGGTGAGCGTTGCCCTCATCGGCGAGGCGCCGGAGTTCACTCAATTCGCCTTGCACTGTGGGTTGTTCGATCAGTTCGTCGATCGCGGTCCGATCACGCTCTCGGCCCACTCCCGAAGTGCGAACAGATCGAAGTCAGTCATGCGGGGCACCCTCTCCCTGGTCTTTGGCTCCGAGCCGGTCGCGCCGAAGCCCGCGTGCTTCTGACGGCTGCTCAAGCGGAGCGGACAGTTTTCGGGAGGCGCGAAGTCCGTTGCGATGCTCCCTGCGATAAGCCGAGACTGCTCCTGTTTTTGTGGTCGCACGCATGGCTGGTTGGGTGTGCGGACCGAAGCCACTGCGGCGGAGCAGGGCCGGTGTGAGGGCGAAGAGGATGACGGCGAGGGCGGCCACCGCGATCATGGCTGCGCGCAGTCCGGCAGCGTCGGCCCATTGCCCGACATAGACCGGGCCGAGAAGGAATCCGATGTAGGACACGGTCGTCACGATGGATGTTGCGCGGCCCCGGTGGGACTCCTCGACGTGTCGCGACACCACGGCGAGCAGTGTGGGGAACAGGACGGCGGTTCCGGCTCCGACAACCACCAGACCGAGCGCGGCGATGAACAGCGAAGGTGCGGTGGCGATGAGGATCGCGCCCGCCGCATCGGCCAGTGCTCCGGCGAGGATGATCCTTCGGGCTGGAGCGGAAGCGAGTGTCCCGATGGATAGCCGGGTGATGGCGACCGTTGCCGCGAAGACGGCAGGTGCGATGGCGGCAAGTCCGGGGCTGGTATGGAGCTCGTCCTGGGCGTAGACCGCGGCCCAGCTTTGGTGCGCGTTCTCGCTCGCGAAGGCGAGTGCGCCCAGGACTCCCATGAGGATGAGTGGAGCGATGGGCGAGCGCCCAGCTGTGCGATGGGGGGCGGGTCTGTCCCCAAGCTGGGTGGAAGGCAGTGTCCTGAGCATGTAGAGGCCCGCGGCCAGGCACAGTGCGGCTACCGCGAGGAATGGGGTGACAGGCGGAAGGGCGGTGGCAGAGGTCAGCCCGGTTGTGAGACTGGAGAGCACGACAGCGGCGGAGAAGACCCCGTGCGCGCGGGTGATGACCGGTCGGCCGGTGAGGTTCTCGGCACGTCCGATGATTGCGTTCATGGCCACGTCGGCAGCTCCGCTGGCAGCGCCGATCAGGCCAAGTCCGCTGCACAGGCTGGGCAGGTCCCGACCGGCCGACACCGCCCCGGCGCCGATGGCTCCCAAGGCGGTGATGGCCGCAGCCGCGACCTTCGGTCCCCACCGGTCGAGCGCTCTGCCGGTCAGCAGCATGGCCGGGAGGGCGCCGACACCCACGAAGAGCAACGCCAAGCCGAGCTGGCCGGCGGTGATGCCGGCCTGTTGTTGAACGCGCGGGATGGATGCTCCCCAGACGCCCCAGAACGCGCCAAAGGCGGCGAAAGCAGCGCTTGCCGAGGCGATCAGAGTACGCGCTGCGGTGGTCGAGTCGGGACCCGTCATGCGTGTAACGATACACAGCTAGGATGGAGGCATGGCAGACCCCGATTCGTCGAAGCGAGTGACCCTGACTCAGGTGGCCCGCGCGGCCGGGGTGTCGGTGATGACCGCCTCGTACACCTACAACCAGCCCAGTCGGGTTTCGGACGAGGCCCGGGCGAAAGTGCTCGCCGCCGCCACCGAGTTGGGGTACGCCGGACCTGACCCCAGGGCCCGGTCCCTGCGGCGCGGGACATCACGCGCCCTCGGCGTGGTACTCGGCGAGCACCTCTCCTACGCGTTCGAAGACCCGCAGGCGGCTTCCTTCTTGGCGGGCATCGCAGACGTCTGCGCAGAGCACGGGTACGGCATGACGATCTTGCCGATCACCGGCGCGGTCGACGACGCGGCTCGGATCCGCACCGCAGCCGTGGACGCGTTCATCGTGTGGACAACGACCGATGACGACCCCGTTGTGGCGGCGGTGCGTGCAATGAAGCTCCCCGCTGTGGTCCACGGCGGACCAGCTGTGCCCGGCCTGGGGCTGGTCAGCATCGACAACAGGGCCGCAGCACGCGCGGTGGGCGATGCCGCCTTCGCAGGCGCAAAACGCCCGGCCGTTGTCAGCTTCCCCCTGACTCGGGACCGGGAACGGGGCCTCATCAGTGGCCCGGACACCACTCGTGTCCTGTTCCCCGTGACACGGCACCGGCTGGAAGGCTACCGGCAGGCAGTCGAAGCCGCCGGCCTCGCCTGGAAAGACGTGACCGTCGCTGTGTGCCGACGCAACGACCCATCCGAGGGCGAGCGCGCTGCCGCCATGCTGCTGGCCGGCCCCGAACCACCCGACGCGATCGCCGCGATGAGCGACCAACTCGCCGCCGGAGTCCTGCAGGCAGCCCACACGGCCCATCGCAGCGTCCCCGGCGACCTGGCGGTCACCGGATGGGACGACGCACCCAACGCAGCCGATCTCGGGCTCACCACTGTTGCGCAATCACTGCGCACCCAGGGATCGGCCTGCGCTCAGGCCGTCCTCGGCCAGGAGGCTCCGCCGGACTCACCCTGGTCGATCGTACGCAGACGCACTACAAGACCGTGACCGCCGTGGCATCGGCCGCGGCTGGTCCGGTGAGGACGTCGTCGCAGGGCTACATCGTGCGGCCGGCTGCGGAATCGCTGTCGACCTGTGCAACGGGCGTACCGGGTTCGAACAACTCCGGTCCATGACGCGTGGTGGGCCACCGCTTTGCGGACGGGTGCCACGCGGTAGGCCGCCCGACAGCGCGTCGGCTCCAGGGCCGTGGTAGCCGGTGCAGAGTGCGCGCAGCGCCTCGCGAAAGTTCGTGTTCCGGGCCATGACGGCCCTCGGGGCAGCGCAGCCAACGGCTGATGGGGTCGGCATGGACTGGGGGCTCGCGCGGCTGCGGGCAGAGCGGCCGTCGGGGGACCCCAGGGCATGACGGCGATTCACAGACGGTTCCTAGCGCCAGGGATCAAGGGCGTGCTTGCCACTGGTCTGGCCCGTTTCGAGTTGCTGCAGCACCGCCGGCCCTTCGGCCAGGGAATGGACCTGGGGCGTGCCCGGCGGGTACACCCCTTGCTCGATGAGCGCCGTGAGTTCGGCAAGCAGCGATCGGTAGACGGACGGGGCCGCTGTCGCGAGCGCACCGATGTGCAGGCCCTTGACTTGGACCTGGTGGGTGAACACCAGGTCGTGAGTGGTGAGGCCGGCGTCGCCGGAAGCGGCACCGAACACGACGACGCGTCCGGTGAAGGGCTTGGTGACCGCCAGACTGACCTCGAACGTGGTGCGTCCCACCGATTCCAGGACCAGGTCGACACCGCCGGTCAGGCGGGTGATCTCCGCGGCCAGATCGGTCCGTGCGCTGTCCAGGACCTCGTCGGCGCCGAGCGCCCGCACGGTGTCGTGCTTGCCCGGTGACGCCGTGGCGATCACGCGCGCACCGTAGTGGCGGGCGAGGCGGACAGCCGCCTGCCCCACGCCTCCGGCTGCGGCATGAACGAGCACCACGTCCCCTGCCTTGATCTCGCCCAACGGCTTCAGGGCCGCCAAGGCGGTTGCCCAGTTGAGCGCCAGGCCTAGAGATTCGGCGTCGCTCCAGCCGAAGGCACGGGAAGCACACCCGCGGCCGGCATCGTCATGTACTGCGCGAAGGCACCCGGTCCGGTGCCGACGACGTGGGTACCAAGCGGGAGCGGGCACTCGATGTCCGGGCCGACACCCACGATCTCGCCGGCGGCTTCGAAGCCTGCCACATAGGGCGGCTGCGCTCCGCGATCTTCCTGAAGCCCTTCGCTGATCGGCTCGTCCTTGATGAGGTGGACGACCCGGGTCACGGCGGCGATCATCTCGTTGCCGTGGAACCTGACGAGGATTTACATCCGACTCCGCGCGACGGACGCCACCCACCTCCCCGTAGAGCAGACGAAGGCACCACCCGTACCGCCCCGCACCACCGTCCTCCGTCCGACTCGCGAACCCACGAGGTACTTGTGGCTCTCTTCTCCGTACTCCGTCGTCACCGCCGCCCGCGGTCGCGGGGTCCCGTCGCCGTGGGGCTGTTGGCGCTCCTCGCCGGTGCCCTGCCCGGAGTGTCGGCCGACGCCGCCACTCCGCCCTCCGGATCGGTCAGCGACACGGCACCCACGACCACGTGGAGCGCCGGTCCCTTCCTCGTCCCCAACGTCACCGGCACCACGGGCACCGTCAGCTGCGGCGACCCGCAGCTGTGCGACGACTACGCCCTGAAGGTGACGGTGCCCACGGGCTACGACGCCGGTCACAGTCTGCGCATCGACATCAAGTGGCCCGACTCCGCAGCCGACTTCGACCTGTACGTCCTCGACGCGGGCGGTCGCGAGATCGCCGCCTCGGCATCCAGCAGCGACCCCGAGACCGTGCTGCTTCCGGCGGTGACGGCGTCGTACACCGTGCGCGTGGTGCCGTACGCGCCGCTCGGCGACAGCTTCACCGGCACCGCGAGCCTGGTCGCCGACCCCGTCGATCCGCCGCCGAGTACGGCGACCCCGCCGGCGTACGCGAACTCCTCCGCACCCGACAGCATCAAGGACGCGCACAACGCCGGCGAGCCCTCCATCGGTGTCGACCGTGCGACGGGTGCGGCGATGTTCCAGGCCTACACCTCGACGCTCAAGGTCACCTACGACAGCGCCGGGACCGCCACCTGGCAGGACAAGAGCGCGAACGCGGCGAACGGCTGTCCCCAGGGCAGCACCACCAGCCTCGACCCGATCCTGTTCACCGACCCGGCCACACACCGCACCTTCGAGTCCCAGCTCGCCGGGAAGACCGCCCTGACCTGCTACACCGATGACGACGGCGAGACGTGGACGCCGACGGCCGGCTCGGGCATCAACTCCGGAGTGGACCACCAGACCATCGGCGGCGGCCCCTTCGCGCCCGGCGGTCCCGGCGCCCTCACCTCGTACCCCGACGCCGTCTACTACTGCTCCCAGGACATCGCCGACGCCTCCTGCGCGGTCAGTCGGGACGGCGGTCTGACGTACGGGCCCGCCGTCCCGATGTACTCGCTGCTGGACTGCGGCGGTCTGCACGGGCATGTGAAGGTCGCCCCGGACGGCACGGTGTACGTGCCCAACAAGGGCTGCGGCGGCAACCAGGCCGTGGCCGTCTCCGAGGACAACGGGCTGACGTGGACCGTCCGCAAGAACCCGTCCAGCACCCCCGGCGACTCCGACCCGAGCGTGGGCATCGGCGCCGGCGGGACCGTCTACATGGGCTACCAGAACAGCGACGGCACCGCGCGGATCGCCGTCAGCCACGACAAGGGCAAAACGTGGCTGTACGACCAGAACGTCGGCGCGGCCCTCGGCATCAAGAACATCGTCTTCCCGGCCGTGACCGCGGGCGACGACAACCGTGCCGCCTTCGCCTTCCTGGGCACCACGACCGGCGGCAACTACCAGGACGCGGCGAACTTCAAGGGCGTCTGGCACCTGTATGTGGCCACCACCTACGACGGCGGCCAGTCCTGGGTCACCGTCGACGCCACCCCCACCGACCCCGTCCAGAAGGGTTCCATCTGCACCGGCGGCACCACCTGCGGCCAGGACCGCAACCTCCTGGACTTCATCGACGTCACCCTCGACGCCCAGGGGCGTGTGCTCGTCGCGTACGCCGACGGCTGCACCGGCGCCTGCGCCACCGGCGGCCCGGAGAACTACGACGCGCTGGCCTCCGTCGCCCGGCAGTCCTCCGGGAACACTCTGTACGGCGCGTACGACGCCGTGGTCGCCGGCCAGCACAAGAAGACCAAGGGAGGCCGATAAGTGAAGCCGTTGCCACCGGCGGCCGTACTGGCCGGCTGCGTCCTCGCCCTGGCGGCCGTCACCGGGTGCTCGGCTGCCGGAGAGCGATCGGAGCGGCCGGCCGGGGCGGCGGCCGCCGCCCCGGCGCCCGGCGGCTGCCCCACCGCCGCCTCACTTCCCCTGCCCAAGGACTTCCCGGCCGACCTGCCGGTGCCCAAGGGCGCGGTCGTGACCTCGGTCGAGCACCGCACCGGCGACCGGCTGGTCGTGGCCACCGTCGTACGCGACGGCTTCGACTCCGCCCTGACCTTCCTGCAGAAACAGCTGCCCAAGGCCGGATACGCGCTCAAGCAGGGCGAGGTGGAGAAGGACGACGCCGAGTCGAACTTCTCCTCCTCGGCCGTGGAAGGCCGCTGGACGCTTCGCAAGATGCCCGACTGCGCGGGAGGTGTGTACCTGACGTACCTGACGTCCGCCGCGTCCTGACCGCGCAGTGGTTACCCTTCGTGGATGACCACTCCAGACTTCGCCGCGTACATCGCGTCCCTCCCCCGCGTCCTGTCCGGCGCGGCCGCCCTCTTCCGCGACGCCGGGGGGCGGGTGCTGCTCGTCGAGCCCAACTACCGTGAGGGCTGGGCGCTCCCGGGCGGCACGATCGAGTCGGACGACGGCGAGACCCCGCGGCAGGGTGCGCGCCGCGAGACGCTGGAGGAGATCGGACTCGACCGCGAGCTGGGCCGGCTGCTCGCGGTCGACTGGGTGCACGGGACGGGACGCCCGCCCCTCATCGCCTACCTGTACGACGGCGGGGTCCTCGGCGAGGACGACCTGAAGGCGATCCGGCTGCAGGAGGAGGAGCTGCTGTCCTGGCGGCTGGTGCCGCGTGAGGAACTCACCGACTACCTGCCGGGCGCCCTCGGCCGCCGCGTGCTCGCCGCCCTCGACGTGCTGGCGGACGGCGCGGGCACGGCGGAGCTGGAGAACGGCCACCGGGTCGGCTGACGCGGGCCGCGTCAGCCGTTCGTCGCGCCACGCCACGCCGGACCGGGCCGCGATCACCGTCCTGCCCTCCGTTATCCGTTCGCCGCGCCGCGATCGCCCGTCCTACCCTCGGTGACATGACCAAGCCCCTCGTGGCCATCCTCAGCGGCGCCGGTATCTCCACCGATTCCGGAATCCCCGACTACCGCGGCCCGAACGGGCTGTGGCGGCGGGACCCCGAGGCCGAGAAGCTCGTGACGTACGGGTACTACATGAGCGACCCGGAGATCCGGCGGCGCTCGTGGCAGATGCGGCGGAAGAACCGGACGCTGAAGGCCGAGCCGAACGCCGCACACCGGGCCGTGGCCGAGCTGGAGCGGTCCGGGGTGCCCGTGCGGGTGATCACGCAGAACGTGGACGGGCTGCACCAGCTCGCCGGGATGCCCGCGCGCAAGGTGCTCGAACTGCACGGTACCGCCCGGAACGTCGTGTGCACGAAGTGCCATGCGCGCGGGCCCATGGAGGACGCGCTCGCCCGGGTCGCGGCCGGGGAGGACGACCCGCCGTGCCTGGAGTGCGGCGGGATCCTGAAGTCGGCGACGGTGATGTTCGGCGAGCGGCTCGACCCGATGGTCCTCGGTGAGGCCGTCGCGATCACCAAGGCCTGCCAGGTGTTCATCGCGGTCGGCAGCAGCCTCCAGGTGCAGCCGGCCGCCGCTCTCGCCGGCCTGGCCGCCGACCACGGGGCCCGGCTGATCATCGTGAACGCCGAGCCGACCCCGTACGACGACCGGGCCGACGAGGTCGTACGGGAGCCGATCGGCACCGCGCTGCCCAAGCTGCTGCAGGAGCTGCGGGAGGCTCAGCCCCCTGGAACACCCCCTGGGCGCGACTAGAACAACGCCGACCCGCGTTCGAACTCCAGCAGCCGGCGCTTGCGGTCCAGTCCGCCGCCGTAGCCGGTCAGGCCGCCGCTCGCGCCGATGACGCGGTGGCAGGGGACGATGATGCCGATGGGGTTCCTGCCGTTGGCCAGGCCGACGGCGCGGGAGGCGCCGGGGTTGCCGAGGGCGTCGGCCAGTTGGCCGTACGAGCGCGTCTCGCCGTAGGGGATGCGGCGCAGCTCGTCCCAGACGCTGCGCTGGAACGCCGTGCCGTGCAGGCGCAGTTCGAGGGTGAACTCCTTCAAGTCACCGGCGAAGTAGGCCTCGAGCTGGTCGATGGCCTCGCCGAACGGCGCGTCGTCCGTCCCCCACGCTCGGCTTCGCTCGCGCGGGGGGACCCCCATGCCGAAGGTCTCCTCCGACGGGCGGTGGCGCTGGTCCGTCATGTAGAGGCCGCACAGGACACCGTCGTCGGCGACCAGGGTGAGCGGGCCGTAGGGGCTGTCGATGATCGTGTGCTGTTTCACCGTGTGTCCTTACACCGGAAGGAAGTTGATGGGGTGGCTGTCGGTCGCCCACAGGTACTGCACCGCGTACGCCCGCCACGGCCGCCAGGCCGCCGCCCGCGCGGTGAGCGCGGCGGGGGTGGAGGGCAGTCCCAGTTCCTGTGCGGCGCGCCGAATGCCGAGGTCGGTGGGCAGGAACGCGTCGGGGTCGCCGAGGGCGCGCATGGCTATCACGTCGACCGTCCAGGGGCCGAAGCCGGGCAGGGTGAGCAGCCGGGCGCGGGTTTCCTCCCAGTCGCTCTCGACGCCCAGGTGGATGGATCTGTCGGCGAGTTGACGCACGAGGGTCGTGAAGGTCGTCCGGCGGGCGCGGGGCATCGCCAGTGACTCGGGGTCGAGTGCGGCGAGGGCCTCCGGTGCCGGGAAGAGGTGGGTGAGGCCGCCTTCGGGGTCCTCGACCGTGTCACCGTGGGCGGTGACCAGGCGGGCCGCGTGGGTGCGGGCGGCGGCCGTGGAGACCTGCTGGCCGAGGACGGCCCGTATGGCGAACTCCGCCTCGTCGACGGTGCGCGGCACCCGGCGGCCGGGGGCCTTGTCGACGAGGGGAGCCAGCACCGGGTCCGTGCGCAACTGGTCGTCGACGGCGACCGGGTCGGCGTCCAGGTCGAGCATGCGGCGGCAGCGGCTGATGGCGACGGCCAGGTCGCGCATGTCGCTGAGGCTGAGGCGGCACGCGACGTGGTCGGGCCGCGGGGTCAGCGCCACGATGCCGTGGCCGTACGGCAGCTGGAGGGTGCGCCGGTAGGCTCCGTCGCACCACTCCTCGACTCCGGGTACGGCGGTGGCGGCGAGGTGGCCGAAGAGGTTGTCGGGGTTGAGCGGGGCACGGAACGGCAGCCTGAGGCTCAGGACGCCAGGTGCGGTCACCGTCTGCCGGGGGAGGCGGGCGCGCAGCTCGCTCGGGGAGAGCGCGAAGACCTCGCGGACGGTGTCGTTGAAGGTGCGGATCGAGGAGAACCCGGCCGCGAACGCGATCTCCGCCATCGGCAGCCCGGTCGTCTCGATGAGCAGCCGCGCGGTCTGGGCGCGCTGGGCGCGGGCGAGCGCGAGCGGCCCGGCGCCGAGTTCGGCGAGGAGCTGGCGCTCGATCTGACGGGTGCTGTAGCCGAGGCGGGCGGCGAGCCCGGGCACGCCCTCGCGGTCCACGACACCGTCCGCGATCAGCCGCATGGCGCGGGCGACGAGATCGGCCCGCTGGTTCCACTCGGGTGAGCCGGGGCTGGTGTCCGGGCGGCACCGCTTGCAGGCCCGGAACCCGGCCTGCTGGCACGCGGCGGCGCTCGGGTAGAACGTCATGTTCTGCGGCTTGGGCGGCACCGCCGGGCAGCTGGGGCGGCAGTAGATCCGCGTGGTCAGGACCGCTGTGTAGAACCATCCGTCGAAGCGCGCGTCCTTGGACTGGACGGCGCGCACACAGCGCTCCCGGTCGGTGTGCATCAGGTTCCGCATGCCTCAAGCATCGGGCACGGGAGTGTGCCGGGGCTGGCGAGAATCCGACATGTAGGTGAGGCTACCTGCCGTTACCAGGATCGCGGCCAGGCCGCCTCGCGCAGCAGCCGCAGCCCGGTGAACCCGACCAGCACGGTGGAGCCCTCGTGCCCGGCGACGTCCAGCGGCAGCGGGAGCCGGCCGAGGAGGCCCCACGGCACCAGGCCGGTGATCGGTCCACCACGTGGAGCACCTGCGGCTCGGCATCGGCGACGCAGTCGAGTGGCCCACCCCACCGCCGCAGCCGTGGGGCGGGCTCCCCAGCCGCTCCCGAGCGGCGTCTGAGCACCGGTGAACCGGTGACCGGCTCGTGTCCGTCCGCGTTCAGTGGGGGCGCTCGGGGTGGCGTCCGGGCGGCTGGGTGGGCTGTGGCAAGGGGGGCGACGGTTTGACGGGGCGGGTCTGCGGGGTGCCGCGGGACACGGTCAGCGGCTCCCCGTAGTGCCTGATACCGACCGATTCCCCTTCGACGAGGGTGTACGTCGCCCGGGAGTCGGTGATCTCCACCCGGAGGCACTGGTGGCGGGCATGGACCGAGAAGGCCAGCCGGCTGAGTGTGTCGGGGAGCCGGGGCGCGAAGTGCAGGGTTCCGGCGTGGTGGCGCATACCGCCGAAGCCGGCGACCAGCGCGATCCAGGTGCCCGCCAGGGAGGCGATGTGCAGGCCGTCACGGGTGTTGTTCTCCAGGTCGTCCAGGTCCATCAGCGCCGCTTCGCCGAGGTAGTCGTAGGCCAGGCGCAGATGGCCGACCTCGGCGGCGATGACGGCCTGCACGCTCGCCGACAAGGAGGAGTCACGGACGGTGAGCGGTTCGTAGTAGGCGAAGTTCCGCGCCTTCTCGCCCTCGTCGAAGGCGTCGCCGCGCAGGTACATCGCCAGCACGAGGTCTGCTTGCTTGACCACCTGCTTGCGGTAGATCTGCAGGTACGGGAAGTGCAGCAGCAGCGGGTAGTCCTCGGGCCGGGTGCTCGGGAAGTCCCAGACCTGGTGGCGGGTGAAGTCCGCGGCCTGTTCGTGGATGCCCAGGGCGCTGTTGTAGGGCACGGTCATCGCCTTGGCGGCCGTGCGCCATGCGTCCGTCTCGTCCTCCGTCACGCCGAGCGCGGTGGCCTGCTCGGGGTGGCGTTCGGCGGCAGCGGCGGCGGCCAGCAGGTTCTCCTGGGCCATGAGATTGGTGAAGGTGTTGTCGTCCGCGAGCGCGCTGTACTCGTCGGGACCGGTGACGCCGTCGATGTGGAAGCGGCCCTGGGAGTCGTGGTGGCCGAGGGAACGCCACAACCGGGCGGTCTCCACCAGGAGTTCGACGCCGGTGTCGCGTTCGAAGTCGTCGTCGCCGCAGACCGAGACGTAGCGCAGGGCGGCATGGGCGATGTCGGCGTTGACGTGGAAGGCCGCGGCGCCGGCCGGCCAGTAACCGGAACACTCCGCGCCGTCGATGGTGCGCCACGGGAAGGCTGCCCCTTCGAGGCCGAGTTGCCGGGCGCGGGCCCGGGCCGCCGGCAGGGTGTCCTGGCGCCAGCGCAGTGCCGCGGTGACACTGCGGGGGTGGGTGAAGATGAGCACCGGAAGAACGTAGGTCTCGGTGTCCCAGAAGGCGTGCCCGTCGTAGCCGGAGCCCGTCAGTCCCTTGGCGGGGATGGCCCGCTGCTCGGCCCGGGCAGCGGCCTGCAGCACATGGAAGAGCGCGAAGCGGACGGCCTGCTGGATCTCCGCGTCGCCGTCCACCTCCACGTCGGCGTGGGCCCAGAAGTCGTCCAGCAAGGCCCGCTGCTGGTCGGCCAGGCCCTGCCAGCCCGTGGCGCGCGCCTCGGCCAGCGCGGCCTCCGCCTGGTCCCTCAGGGACGGCAGTGAGCGCAGCGAGGACCAGCCGTAGGAGACCAGCTTCTCCAGCCGGAGCTTCTCCCCGGGCCTGAGGTCGGCGATGACGGTGAACCGGGCGACGTCGGGCGAGCTCTCCCCGTCCGTCCGGGTGGCCGCCGGGCCGTGCACGACGTGGTCGGCGGCGGCCGCGACCCGCAGACCGCTGCGGGCGGTGCGGTGGATCAGGCGCAGCCTGGCCCCGTCGGCGTGGTGCTCCTCGGGCTGCAGCGGGGATTCCAGGGCGGCGGCGACCCGGGGATCGTCGCTGGGCTGCGGCATGGGCTCGTTGGCGACGAGTTCGGACTGGACGACGAGGCGCACCTCGTCGTCCAGCGGCTCCACCTCGTACGCGATCGCGGCGATGGCCCGGTGGGTGAAGGAGACCAGGCGGGTGGAGCGCACGCGGACGGCCTTGCCCACCGGCGAGACCCATTCGCACACCCGGTGCAGCACCCCGGCCCGCAGATCGAGGACCCGTTCGTGGGAGAGGAGACGTCCGTAGCGCAGATCGGCCTGCTCGTCGTCGACGAGGAGGCGGATGAGCTTGCCGTCGGTGACGTTGATGACCGTCTGGCCGGACTCGGGGTAGCCGTATCCGGCCTCGGCGTAGGGCAGTGGGTGTACTTCGTGGACGCCGTTCAGGTAGCAGCCGGGCAGTCCGTGCGGCTCGCCCTCCTCGAGGTTGCCTCGCCAGCCGATGTGTCCGTTGGACAGGGCGAAGACCGATTCGCTCTGTGCCAGGACGTCCAGGTCGAGCTCGGTCTCGCGGATGCACCAGGGCTCGGCCCCGTAGGCGGGATGCGTGATCACGGCGGGTCCTCCGGGTACATCCGGAAAGCCTGATATGCCATTTTTATGTCTGCCCGCTCAACAGTCACTCCACCCCCACCGGCCCCGAAAAGGCCGGCGCGGCACCAGCGGCCTGCGGAGGGATGAGCGCTCGCTCAGACGAGCTGGGCGGCGAACGCCTCGTACGCCCGCTCGTCGAAGAGCACGAACCTGACATCCTCGACGGCGGTCCGAGTGGCCTTGACCGTCTCCACCGCGATGCGTGCGGCGTCGTCGATCGGCCACCCGTAGATGCCGGCGGACACGGCCGGGAACGCCACCGTCCGCGCGCCGAGTGCGTCGGCTACGCGCAACGACTCCCGGTAGCAGGAGGCCAGCAGCTCGGACCGGTCCTCCTGGGGGCTGAAGCGGGGACCGACCGTGTGGATCACCCAGCGGGCGTCCAGCGCGCCGGCCGTGGTGGCGACCGCCTGGCCGGTGCGCAGTCCCTTGCCGTACTGGGAGGCGCGCAGCGCGCGGCACTCCTGGAGGATCGCCGGGCCGCCGCGCCGGTGGATCGCGCCGTCCACCCCTCCCCCGCCGAGCAGCGAGGAGTTGGCCGCGTTGACGATCGCGTCGGCGCTCTGCCGGGTGATGTCGCCCTGGACCAGCGTGATGGTGGTCATCGCTGCCTCAGCCTCCGCCAGACCGCCTTCGCCGCGTTGTGTCCCGACATCCCGTGCACGCCCGGGCCCGGTGGGGTGGCCGAGGAGCAGATGAAGACGGCCGGGTGGGGGGTGCTGTAGGGGAACAGGGAGACCTTGGGACGCAGCAGGAGCTGGAGGCCGGACGCGGCGCCGGAGGCGATGTCGCCGCCGACGTAGTTGGCGTTGCGGGCGGCCAGTTCGGGCGGGCCGGCGGTGGCGCGGGCGAGGACGCGGTCGCGGAACCCCGGGGCGTAGCGTTCCAGCTGGCGTTCCATGGCGTCGGTGAGGTCTCCGCGCCAGCCGTTCGGCACATGGCCGTACACCCAGAAGACCTGCTTGCCCGCCGGGGCCCGGGTCGGGTCGGCGACGCCGGGCTGCACGGTGATGAGGAACGGCCGCTCGGGCGCACGGCCCTCCCGGGACGCGGCACGCAGGGCGGTGCCGATCTCCGCGCTGTCGGCGCCGATCTGCACGGTGCCGGCGACCCGCGGCTCCTTGGCGGTCCACGGGACCGGGCCGTCCAGCGCGTAGTCGATCTTGAAGACGCCGGCGCCGTAGCGGTAGCCGTCGTAGTAGCGTCCGAGGCCGGCGATACGGGCCAGGGCGGTGGGCGAGGTGTCGAAGACGTAGGCGCGTGCCGGGGGCAGGTCGTCGAGGCGCTTGACCTCGTAGTCGGTGTGGAGGGCGCCGCCGAGATCCTTCAGGTACGCGGCGAGGGCGTCCGAGATGGACTGGGAGCCGCCGCGGGCCACCGGCCAGCCGCGGGCGTGTGCCGCGAGCGCGAAGACCAGGCCGACCGCGCCGGTGGCGAAGCCGCCGAGCGGGGAGATCACATGGGCGACGAGCCCGGCGAACAGGGCCTTGGCGCGCTCGTCGTGGAAGCGGCGCATCAGCCAGGTGGACGGGGGCAGGCCGACGAGGCCGAAGCGGGCGAGGGTGACCGGGTCGCGGGGCAGCGCCGTCAGGGGCAGCGACATGAAGTCCCGGGCCAGGGTGTCCCAGCGGCTGAGGAACGGTGCGACCAGCCGGCGGTACGTCCCCGCGTCACGCGGACCGAACGAGGCGGCCGTCTCGGCCACGGACCGGGACAGCACCGCGGCCGTGCCGTCGGGGAACGGGTGCGCCATCGGCAGCTCGGCGTGCAGCCACTGAAGGCCGTACCGCTGCAGGGGCATCGCCCGGAACGCGGGTGAGTTGATGCCGAGGGGATGAGCCGCCGAGCACGGGTCGTGCCGGAAACCGGGCAGCGTCAGCTCCTCGGTGCGGGCGCCGCCGCCGACGGTGTCGCGCGCCTCGAAGACGGCCACGGAGAAACCGCGGCGGGCCAGCTCCACGGCAGCCGTCAGCCCGTTGGGCCCCGCCCCCACCACGACCGCATCGAGCATCGACGGCACCTTCGGACTCCTTCGTCAGCCGACGGCCACAGGAGATCAGGATATGCCGGGGGTCTGACACGCCTCGGGTGCGGGCAAGATCAGGCGGCGTCCGACAGCAGCTCCACCACCCGGCGCGCCGTGGCCCCGTCCCGGGCCGCGGTGAACGGCAGCGCATTGCCACCGGTGATCCGGAACGGTTCGCCCGTCAGGGTGAGGTGCGCGCCGCCCGCCTCCTCGACCAGCAGCAGGCCGGCCGCGTGGTCCCAGGCGGCTTCCCAGGAGAAGGCCGTGGCGTCGAGCAGGCCCTGGGCGATGTGGAGGTACTCCAGGCCCGCCGAGCCGCACGAGCGCGGGCGGACGCCGTCCGTCCACAGACCGAGCAGCGCGCGCTTCTGCTCGTCCGTCGTGTAGTCCGGGTGCGAGGTGGCCACCTCCAGGTCGCGGCCCGCCGCGGGCGAGCCCGATCGCAGGCGCTCCCCGTCGAGGAACGCGCCCTCGCCCCGTATCGCCGTGGCCATCCGGTCCAGGGCCGGGGCGTAGGTCCACGAGGCGCGTACGATGCCGCCCTGGGCGAGCGCGACCAACGTGCAGAACCCGGGCTCGCCGTGCACGAACTGGCGGGTGCCGTCGACCGGGTCGACGATCCAGACGGGTGCCTCGCCCCGGATGGCCTCGTACGTCACCGGGTCGGCGTGCACCGCCTCCTCGCCCACCACGACCGAGCCGGGCAGCAGCTTCGCGAGCGCCTCGGTGAGGAGGGCCTCGGCGTTGCGGTCGGCGTCCGTGACCAGGTCGTGCGGTCCGGCCTTCTCGTCGATCTCGTGCGCGGCGAGCCGGCGGAAGCGCGGCATGATCTCGGTGGCGGCCGCCTTGCGCACGGCCTCCTCGACGTCTGCCGTGCCGTGCGCGAGAAACCCGTCGATGGTTTCGTAGTCGTCGATCATGCCCTCCATGAGAGCACGCGGCACTGACAATCCTCACCGGCCCGGTGTACTCCGGGTGGAATCGGTATGAATTCGGTGCTTCTCAGGATTTCGGCGCTTCTCAGGATTTCGATACTCCTCAGAATTTCGGTGCTTCTTCCCGTGGTGCGCCGGTTCAGCGGCCCACCGCGTACCCCTGCATGCCCCGCGGATTGGCCGCGGCCGACAGCACGCCCGTTCCCGGGTCCCGGGCGACCGCGCACAGCCGCCCCTCCGACCAGGCCTCGCCGACGGTGACGTCGTGGCCGCGCCGACGCAGCTCCGCGACGACCTCCGGGTCCATGCGCGACTCGACGGTGACGCTGCCGGGGCGCATGCCGCGCGGATAGAAGGAGCCGGGAAAGCTGTCGTTGTGCCAGTTCGGGGCGTCGATGGCGCCCTGCAGGTCGAGGCCGCCGCGGACCTGCGGGCGCAGCGCGGCGGCCAGGAAGAAGTGGAGCTGCCACTGGTCCTGCTGGTCGCCGCCGGGCGTGCCGAACGCCAGCACGGGCGCCCCCTCGCGCAACGCGATGGAGGGGGTGAGGGTGGTGCGGGGGCGGCGCCCGGGCGTGAGGGAGTTCGGCAGGCCCTCGTCGAGCCAGGTCATCTGCAACCGGGTGCCGAGCGGGAAGCCCAGCTCGGGCACGACCGGGTTGGACTGGAGCCAGCCGCCGCTGGGCGTGGCCGCGATCATGTTGCCCCAGCGGTCGACGACGTCGAGATGGCAGGTGTCGCCGCGGGTGGCGCCGTCGGCGGTGACCTCCGGTTCACCGGGCACAGGCGACGTCGGGCCCTTCGCCACGGTCGGTTCGCCGACGCCCATGGGGTTGAAGCCCGGATCCTC
Organism: Streptomyces sp. NPDC001848; assembly: GCF_042891915.1. NCBI lineage: Bacteria > Bacillati > Actinomycetota > Actinomycetes > Kitasatosporales > Streptomycetaceae > Streptomyces > Streptomyces sp. NPDC001848. Next base: position 239,815 of record NZ_JBIATP010000015.1, read on the forward strand.
GGTGGCCACCACGCGCGCGTACTCGCTCAGGCGCGGCACGCGGCCGCCGGGGCCGCCGGGGCGCAGCTCGTACGACGCCTTGTCGCCGATCAGAGCGCGCCGCTCGGCGTTGTAGGCATCCGACAGCAGGTCGTCGAGCGGGACCTCGGCCGCGTCGCCGTACCAGGCCTCCCGGTCGGCCATGGCGAGCTTGCAGCCCTCGATCAGCAGGTGGACGTAGTCCGCGGAACCGTGGCGGGGCAGCTCGGGCGGCAGCAGGGCGAGCTGCTGGAGGAGGACGGGACCCTGGCTCCAGGGGCCCGCCTTGCACACGGTCCAGCCGTTCCAGTCGTAGGTCGCCGGGGCCTCGTAGGCGGCCGACCAAGAGGCCAGGTCGTCGGCCGTCAGGGTGCCGCTGTGGCGTTCGCCGCTGGTGTCCATGGTGGGCCGCCCCGCCTGCCGTACCAGGGCCTCGGCGATGAACCCGGACCGCCACACCCGGCGGGCCGCCTCGATCTGCGCCTCCCGGTCCCCGGCCCCGGCGACCTCGGCGAGCAGCCGCTTCCAGGTGGCGGCCAGGGCGGGGTTGCGCAGCAGCGCGCCCGGGCGTGGCAGCTTCCCGCCGGGGAGGTACACCTCGGCCGAGGAGGTCCACTCGGTCTCGAACAATTCCCGCACGGTCGCGACGGTCCGGCCGACGCCCTCCACCGGCGGGTGCCCGTGCTCGGCGTAGCCGATGGCGTACTTCAGGACGTCGGCGAGCGAGCGGGTGCCGTGGTCGCGCAGCAGGAGCATCCAGGCGTCGAAGGCTCCCGGGACGGCGGCGGCGAGGGGCCCGGTGCCCGGGACGAGGTCCAGACCGAGTCCCCTGTAGTGCGCGATACCGGCTCCGGCGGGCGCGACGCCCTGCCCACACAGCACCCGCACCTCGCCGCCCGCCGGGGCGAGCAGGATCGGGACCTCGCCGGCAGGACCGTTGAGGTGTGGTTCCACGACGTGCAGCACGAACGCCCCCGCCACGGCCGCGTCGAACGCGTTTCCGCCGCTCTCCAGTACGGCCATCGCCGACTGGGAGGCCAGCCAGTGGGTGGAGGACACCATGCCGAAGGTGCCCTGGAGGGTGGGGCGACTGGTGAACATATGGCCTCTTCCTGTCACAGCGTTCCCGGCGCGTTTCCCGGTGTGATCGCCGGGGACTCGGTCGCCATGGTGTCCTCGGCGCCGGAGCAGCGCGTCCGCCTGCCGGCCCTGGAGGCGGGCTGGCTGACACAGACCTTCGTGCACTGGCCCTTCCACCCCGACCGAGTCCAGCGCCTGCTGCCGGACGGTCTGACCGTCGACCCGTACGAGGAAGCGGCCTGGGTCAGCTTCACGCCGTTCCTGATGGCCGACGTGCGGCCGGCGGTCCTGCCCGGTGCGACGCCGGGCCTGCCCACGTTTCCGGAGACCAACCTGCGCACCTACGTCCGGGGTCCCGACGGGCGCGACGGGCTGTGGTTCCTGTCCATCGAGGTGGGCAACCCCCTCATGCTGGCGGCGCGCATGGTGGGCGCACCGTACCACCCGGGTCGGTTGCGTCTGTCGCGGGACGGGGACGTGGTGCGCTACTGGGGTGTGCGATGGGGTGGCTCACCCGCGTACGAGATGACCGTCCGGCCCGGCCGGGCGCTCACCCCGGCGCAGCGGGACGTCTGGCTGACCTCACGGTGGCGCGCGTACACACGGCGGCTGGGGGTGCTCTGGGAGACGCCCGTGGCACACGAGCCCTGGCCCCTGCGCACCGCGGCCGTCGAGCGCTTCGAGGAGACCGTGACCCGGGCCGCGGGGCTTTCCCCACCCGACGCCGAGCCGGTGGTGCACTTCTCCGACGGCGTCCGAAACGTGCGCATGGGCGCCTCCCGCCCGCTGCCGTCGTCATTCCCGGCCCACGCGCGTCCCCCGGCGTCCGCGTGACGCCCGGGCGCGCGGGTACTCGGCGGCCATGAACCAGATGAACCGGGACAGCGGAACAGGGGGGACGCGGAACCGCCAGTACGGCGCTTCCGGCCCCGAGCCGTCGCAGACGCCCGGAGTGGAGCCGGGCGGGGTGCCCCCCGGCGAGACTCCGCCCGGCGAGAGCAGCACCGCGGAGGCCACGCACCGCGACGACTACGACCGGACGCGGGGCTGGGCGAAGGGACCACTGATCGCCATCATCGCGCTGGTGGTACTGGTGGCCGGGTTCTTCCTGGCGTACGCGATATCACTGATGCGGTGAGCGCGACGGGGGGGTGCCTCTATGTCTTTCGTCAAGCGAGGCGTGGGGTTCTGGGTTCGTAGAAGGTTCCGTCGCGGAGCATGGCGAACAGCACGTTGAT
>NZ_JBIATP010000016.1:0-207220 GCF_042891915.1 Streptomyces sp. NPDC001848
GGGGTTTCCAGGAGTGCGGCGATGCGCCGGAGCTTGTTGAGGACGGACCGGCGCGCGGCCTCGGTGGGGTGCGCCGTGAAGACGGGGCGCACGTTCAGACGCTCCATCGCGTGGGCGAGAACATCCGGAGAGTGGGCGGCCACCTCGCGTACCACTCGGGCGAGTGGCGACTCCTTCCGCTGCCGCTCGTCCCTCAGGTCCCGCGCGCGGTGCACCTGTTCGGCGATGTTCGCGAGGTGGAAGTAGGTGGAGAAGGCGCGCACCAGCTTGGCGGCGGTCTGAAGTTCGGTTCCGCGCAGCAGTTCCGCGGCGGCGTCGCCGTCCTCGCGGGTCAGCCTGCGGACCCTTTCGACCAGCTCCAGGAGCTCGGGGCCCTCCTGGCGGACGAGGGTCTCACCGAGCAGGTCGCCCAGTCGGCGGATGTCGGCGCGCAGGGCGTCGTTCACTACGGGGGCGTTCACGGTTCCTCCCTGGTGAAGAAGGTCAGGGCGACAGCAGTGCCGATGGATTGAGCCAGGTGATGGCGCGGACCTGTGACGCTGTCAGGTCTGCCTGGTCGAACCACGTCCGGCTGAGGCGAAGCCACTGCGCCGGGTCCGGCTGGTCCGGCTGCCCCAGGTCGGAGCTGAACACCACCCGCGGGTGGGCACGCACCAACTCGCCCAGGTGGACGGGGTCGCGATGCCCCAACAGCAGCATCAGTGCGGTGAGTTCGACGTACAGGTCCGGAAGGTCGGCCAACTGGGCCACGTCATCGGTCGTCAAGCCGGACATGGGGTGGGTGGCGTGGGTCAGCAGCAGTCGGGACAGTCCCAGACGCGTCGCCTCGTCGACCACCCGCAGCGTCTCCTCCCGGTCGCAGTGCCCGGTCGCCAGGACGACCGGCAGGTCCCTGGCCGCCCTGAGCACTTCCCGCACCGGGCGGCGCAGCCTGCCGCCGTCGTCCAGGACCCGTTCTCCCCGCCAGCGGTCGGCGTCCAGTAGCGGATGGAACGCCTCCCGGCGCAGCGCGGACCGGTGAGCGGGACCGACCAGGGTGGGAAGGTGGACCACCAGCCGGGCCGGGCTGTCCGGGCCATGCGCATAGACCGCCCGCTCCACCACCTGGGGGCACACGCCTCCCGCCAGGTTGTTGAGGACGACCGTGCCGGAGACGGGCAGGCCCTCCTGGCGGGCCTCCCAGGCGCGTGCCGCGGTGGAGCCCAGATGGCTCTTGACGACCACCCAGCCGTCGATCCCGGCGTAAGCGCGCCCGGCGCCGCCGGTGGTCAGACGACGCCGGTACAGGTCGGGTCCCGCGTGGTAATGGACGTCCACCACGCGCCGGGCGAGGTCAGGCATCGTCCGACGGGAGGGCCGGTCCCGCCCAGGGCCGGGCGTAGCCGAACGTGCTACGGGCCTCGTCCAGCCGCATCCCGCCCGCCGCGGCCTCGGCGATGGCCTCCTCGGTCCGCTCGACGCGTTCCGCGCGGTCGGCGACCTCCGCCGCGTACGCCGCGGGCACGACGAGGACGCCGTTGTCGTCGGCGACGACGACGTCCCCGGGATGTACGGTGACGTCGCCGATGGTGACATCCTGCCCGGTCGCCGCCAGCTCCACGCGGTTTTTGCCGCTCACCATCGTGCTCCCGGTGCTGAACAGGGGGTACCCGGCGGCCCGGATCTCGGCTATGTCACGCGCCGATCCATGCAGTGCGGTGCCTCGCACGCCGCGCCGCTGCGCGACGGATGTCAGCAGCGAACCCCAGTTGGTGCAGGTGGTGCTGCCCCCGTTGTCGACCACCACGAACGATCCGGCGGGAACGTCGTCCAGATAGTTCGCCGCATTGCGGAACCGGCGTTCGGTATGGTCCACCGGTCGGTAGGTCACCGTGAACGCCAGGCCGGCCGTGCGGGCTCCCGGCACGCGCGCGGTGATCCCGGCGAGCACACCGGGAATGCCGAGGCTGTCCAGCGCGTCGGAGACCGAGGCGGTGTCCAGCCGGGCCAGGCGATCCACCACGTCCATGGGCACCGTCGGCGTGGTGGCCGTCTCGGGCGTGTTCTTCCGTCGCCCGGCCAGCTCCTGGGCCACGGCCCGGGCCACCTGCCGGGTACCGGCGGTGCCGCCCAGGTCGTAGGTGACGATGCTGCGGGCGCGGGCGACCTCACGCACCGCGTGGCGCAGCTCGTCACTCGGTACGGCCAGGCCGAGGTGGTCCAGCATCTGGGCGATGGTGAGGAGCATCGCCATCGGGTTGGCCTTGTCCTGCCCCGCCATGCCAGGAGCGCTGCCGTGCACCGGCTCGAAGTAGCTGCCGTGGTCGCCGATGTTGCCGCTCGGCGCGAGGCCGAGTCCGCCCATGACCCCCGCACCGAGGTCGGAGAGGATGTCGCCGAACATGTTTTCGGCGACGAGTGTGCCGAACCGTTCCGGCCTGCGGACCATCCACAGGGCGACGGCGTCCACGTTGAGGATCTCGGTCTCGATGTCCGGGTACTCCTGGGCGATGAGTTCCAGGCGCTCCCGGAGGTGGTTGCTGCTGTTGCGCAGGACCATCGGCTTGTCCACAAGGGTGAGCCGGCGGTGGCCGTGGACCTCGGCGTAGGCGAACCCGAAGCGCAGCAGCCGGTCGATGCCGAACCGGGTCTGCAGGCGCAGTGTGACGCTCGTGGCCTCGGGGCCGGATGCCTGCGCGTTCGGGTGGTGGCGAACCGCGTCCCACAGCGCCTCGTCGAGGCCGTGGACGTCGATCCCGGCGTACAACCCCTCGGTGTTCTCGCGGATGACGGTGAAGTCGAACCGGCCCGCGTCCAGGTCGGTGACGGGCCGGATATTGGCGTACAGGCCCAGGCGTTGGCGGAGTTGTACGACCGGGGAGACGTACGTCAGCCCGGTGCCGCGCAGTGACGGGGTGAGTTCCGCCTCCGTCTCGCGCAGCGGCTTGCTGGTGATGGCGCCCAGCAGGCAGGTGTCGGTCTCCTCCAGGAGCTTCCAGGTGCGCTGGGGAACCGGGTCGCCCTCCTGCCGCCAGCACTCCCAGCCGATCTCCCCGAAGCGGAAGTCCAGCGGCAGGTCGAGTTTCTCGACGGCCTCGAGGGCGGCGGTGACGACCTCGGATCCGATGCCGTCACCCGGCAGTACGGCGACGCTCTTCCTCGGAATCGGCTTCATCTCAGTCCTTTCTCCCACAGGAATGCGTCCACCAGGGCGGAGACCACTGCGGGCTGTTCGGCGTGGGGGCGCATGCCGGCACGCGGGACGACATGCACCTGGTGGTGGGGGGCGGCAGCGGTGTGCCGCCGGGTGACCAGTTGGGAGTGGCTGCCGACGACCTGGAGCAGCGGGCCGTTGTGTGCCCGTACGGGCGCGGAGACGTCGAGCCCGCGCAGCAGGCGCATGCCGGCGGCCAGCCTCCGGCCCGCCGCCTGGTCGGCGTGAGGTGGGCAGTTTTCGTCGGCGGGCGGTGTGCCGTCGGGCAGGACCCGCCGGTGCAGCAGGGCGAGTGCGGCACCGGCGCGGCCCGCAGCGGCGAGGTCGGCGATCTGCCCGAGCCGTTCCTCCAGTACCGCGTCCGTGCGGGCAGGGCCGGAGACCAGCAGCACGGCCGTGGCCGGGTGGACGTCCGGGAGCAGGGCCTGGGCCACCGCACCGCCCAGCGCGTTCCCGCAGAGCAGATCCACCGGGCCGAAGGCCGGCAGCAGCGTGCGCCAGCGCCCGACGAAGGACGTCATCGAGTCCACCCCCTCGTCCCACAGGGAGAGCGTGTCGACCACGGTCACCCTCAGCCCGGCCCGGGTCAGGACCCGGATGACCGGGGCGAAGAACGCTCCCTCGTCCCAGGAGGGCGTGACGGGGGCGAAGACGACGGCGTGCGCCGTACCGACGGCGGCCCGGGGTCCGAAGACCGCGGTCGGCACGGCAGTTCCGGCGTGGGTCACCGGACGTCGGCGAGGGCACGCGCCGTGGCGATGGCCTCTCCGTGTCCGCCGAGCAGGTCCTTGCGGTGTTCCACGGACAGGTCGTAGCGGCCCAGCACCAGGTCGGGCAGCGGCAGCGAGGGGGTGCCCTCGGGGATGTTGGCGAGCAGCAGGTCCGCCAGCTCAAGGAGCGGGGCCAGGCTGAGCCGCGCGGCGGCCTCCGGGTCCGTCCGGTCGAGGTGGGCCAGCCACTGCTCGGCGATGAGGTTGCCCGGGCCCTTGCCCATTCCCTGGATCGACGAGTCCATCCAGGTGGCCCCGGCAGCGACAGCGCTGATGGCATTGGCCAGAGCGAGCCCGAGGTTGTTGTGGGCGTGCAGTCCGACCGGACGGCCGGTGACCGACCTGGTCAGGGTCGTGAGGTCGGTGGTGTCCACGGGGGAGAGACTGCCGTTTGAGTCGGCGAGGTAGATGAACTCGGCGCCGGCGTCCGTGGCGGCGGTCGCCACCTCGACCACGTCACGCCCCGGCCACTGGCTGATCCGGGCGAAGTTCACCCCCACCGTGAAACCGATGTCCTTGGCCTGGCGGATGTACTCCAGGCCGGTCTCGTAGCCCTTGGCGGGCAGAATGACGCGGACGAGCCGTGCCCCGGCCGCGTACATGGCGGGCAGGTCCTCGCGTGTGATGTTCTTCGGGTGCAGGATCATCGCCACCCGCTTGGGGCCGATCTCCCGGGCCATGGCGGCGATGTAGTCGTCGTCTCCGCGGCCGGTCGGTCCCAGGTTGGGTATCGGTGCGAACGAACCCTTGCGGTAGGCGATCTCTATCCAGTCGAAGCCCGCCTCGACACTCAGCTTCGCGTGCTTCAGGGCGTATTCCAGCGGGAAGTTGAAGCCGTTGCGGTAGCCTCCGTCGCGGAGGGTGACATCGATGTTGACGATACTCATGGGTCCTCCAGAAAGCTGACGTGTGGTCGGGTCAGGAGCTCTGGGCAGCGGCCGCGTGGTGCGCGGCGAGCCGGCCGAAGATCAGCGAGCGCAGCACGGACGTGGCCGGCGGATACGCGTGGTAGAAGAGGCCGGTGGCCTCACCGGCGGCGTACAGACCGGGGATGGCGGTGCCGGACGGGGTGACGACGCGGCCGTCGAGGTCGGTGCGGATGCCGCCGTAGGTGAAGCAGATGGCGGCGGTGACCGGGACACCGATGAACGGCGGGGTGTCCAGCGGGGTCGCCCAGTTCGACTTGGGCGGGGTGAGGCCGACGGTGCGCTTGCCGTCGAGCCGGGTCGGGTCGAACTCACCGGGGCCCACCGCCGCGTTGAACTCGGCGACGGTCTTCTCCAGCGCCTCGGCGTCGATCCCGAGCTTGTCGGCGAGCCCTCCCAGGGTTTCGGCCTGCTCCGGCGGTACGTCGCTGAGCAGCGCGTTCATGATCCCCGGGATGGCGAGGGTCTTGCCGTCGGCGATCCAGTACGCCTCCTGGCCCTGGTTCTTCCAGATCTCGTAGCCGATGTGCTCGAAGGTGTTGTCCCAGGTGTCCCGGCCTTCGTCGAAGAAGCGCTGCATACGGCCGTTGACGAAGATGCCGCAGGGGAAGCCGTACAGCACTGCATCGGCCTTCTGGGTGCGGCGGTCGACCGGCTCGGCGTGGATGCCGTCGAACTGGCCCGCCGTGTCCGCGCCGAGTTCCAGCGCCATGCGGAGTGCGTCGCCACGGTTGTTGGCGATGCCCGGCGCGATCAGCGGCAGGTCGCAGGCGCTGTCGCCGAGGTACCGGGTGAGCATCTCGGCGTTGCCCTCGAAACCTCCGCAGGCCAGTACGACCGCACGGCCGCCGAGCCGCTGGGTCCGGCCGTCGGGACCCCGGACCACGACGCCGTCCACGGTTCCGTCCTCGGTGGTGGTCAGCCGCAGCGCCTCCGTCTGGTACCGGATGTCGACCCGAGGGTCGTTCTCCAGGGCGGCGCCCAGGTGTTCGACGATGGACGCGCCGCCACCGCGGGGGCTCGCCGGCGGCGTCATGGACGGGGTACCGCCGTCGAAGGTGTGCGGCAGCGGGAAGTCCTCGAAGGCGATTTCCACGCCGTGCCGCTCGACGAAGGCCAGGGTCTGCGGGGACTCCCGTTCGACGGTGCGGCAGTACTCCACGTCGGCCAGGCCGCCCGAGACCCGGCTGACGTGTTCCGCCCAGTCGGTGTCCAGCTTCCGGTCCTGGTCGATCCTGAGGAAGGCCCCCGTCCAGCGGGTGGCGCCGCCACGGTCCTCCTTGGTGGAGCGCTCCAGTATCGCTATGCGGGAGGGCTGCTCCCACCGTTCGGTGGCTTCTGCGAAGGACAGGGCGGCCGAGAGACCGGCAGCGCCGAATCCGATGACGACGAGGTCGTACTGCGCCGATGCCAACGAGCCTGACATGGTTTCTCCTTCGGTGGTCATGGTGTGCGCGGGTGGCAGCGAGTCAGCGGTTGGGTGTGATGACCCGGCTCGTGCGGTACAGGCGGTACTTGGCGCCGCTCGTCGTCCGGGCGAAGTTTCCGTAGCGGCGGGTGAATTCCGGGTCGTCGAAGATGGCGTTGAAGCGCTTCTCGTCCGCCCAGGCCGCGATGTTGACCACGGCGTCACCGTCGACGCTGGTCAGCAGGCGGGAGCCGTGGAACCCGTCCGCGGTGGCGGCGACGTGCTCCACGGCCTTGGCCAGGGCATCCACGGTGGCGGGCGCGTCATCGGTGGTGGCCACGTTGATGAGCAGCACGCTGTCGTCCGGCTCGGCCGCGGTCACGACGCCGGGGCCGGCATTGCGGGCCTCGAACCCGATCCGCTCGTACGACGCGATGCCGAGCCGGTGCCAGGGGTCGCTCTCGATGAGGTCGCGCACGGTGGCCTCGTCGAGGTCGGCCGTGACGATGACGGCGCCGCCGTCGGGCCGGGGGCCGCTGAGCAGGATGCGCCCCCGGTCGGCGTGTTCGCGCAGCCAGGCCTTGTGTTCGGCCATGTGCGCGGTGACGGTCTCACGGGGCTTGAGGTAGGTGAGGGTCAGAACGTGGATCACGTGGGTCTCCGGTTGAGAGGGAGGGATCTGGACGGACGAATCCGGGCTTCGGGGCGCGGACTGTCCGGGAAATGGCGGGGGACGGCCGAGGCGCCACCGGGTCAGGTCGTGACGTTTCCCGGCAGGCGGCGCAGGATCGCCTCGGCCTCGGACACGGTGTCTCGTACGACGCTCGCCGCCGACGGGACGTCGTTGACCAAGTCGAGGACCTCACCGGCGAACAGGGCGCGCCGGCTGGTGTCGTCACGGGCGACCGCGGCCGTCCACTCGGGTTCGATCTCCGCCCGCCTCGCCGCCAGTTCCTCGTCGCGCCCGGTCCACTCGCGGGTGAAGGCGTTGCCGACCGACCGCGCCTGGTACACCTCGTCCCACGGGATGCCGCGGACCACGTCGAAGGCCCGGGTGTTGACGGTGTCGGCGGTGGACGCGGACACGAGCGAGGCCTTGAAGCCCGCCGTGCCCATCGACTCTTCCGTGACGGCGAAGCGGGTGCCCATCATGACGCCGTCCGCCCCCAGCGCCAGGGCAGCCGCCAGGCCCCGGCCGTCGGCGAAACCTCCGGCCGCCACCACCGGAACGGTGCCCTGGGTGATGTCGAGCACGGCCGGGACCAGGGGAAGGGTCGCCAGGTTCTTGTGGTGGCCACCGGCCTCGGCGCCCTGAGCCACGAGCACCGAGGCACCGGCCTGTACGGCGACGGCGGCCTGCTCGGGGTCGTGCACCTGCACCACCACGTGCGCCCCGCTCTCGGCCGCGGAGGCCACGTAGCGCCGCACCTGGTCGGCGTCGCCGAAGGAGAGGGCGATCACCGGAGGTGCGTAGCCGAGCACCTTGTCCCACAGGCCGGGCCGCTCGTCGAAGGTGAACATCACGCAGCCGACGCCCCAGACGCCGCCGCCCTGCGCGGCCTGGGCCACGTGCTCGTCGATGAAGGCGGCGTCGCCGTAACTGACGCCGACCAGGCCCAGCCCGCCCGCGCGGGTGACGGCGGTGGCGAGCCGCGCTCCGGACACGGAGCCCATCGGCGCACAGACGACGGGATGGTCGATTCCCAGCAGCTCTGTCAGCTTGGTCGAGATCACACTTCTCCCCTGATTCTCGGCACGGCAGATCCCGCGACACAATGTCGAAACAATTCCGGGTGCGCGCGCTGTCAATGCGATTTCAGCCCGCTTCGTCGACCGGGTACTCACCCGGCCTTGTTTCCGGTTCACGAGCCTAGTTTCCGGATCTGCGCGGCGTCCAAGACGGAAAGTGCGTGGCAGCCATAGGGCCCGCCCTATGGAAATGAGTGCGTTTCTGAAAACACAGATCGGCCCGGAGCCTGGGCTCCGGGCCGATTGAATACGGAACGCGGTGTCGCAGAAGGTCAGGTGAGGCAGAGCCAGCCGCGCTCAGCGGCCACCCGCCTCAGGACTCCGCCCGCACGGCTGCCGGTCAAAGCAGTCACCGCCAGCCGCTCACGCGGGGGCAGCCGGGTGGGCAACGGCCGCCAGACGAGCTGTGCGGTGCCTTGGACGGCACGCCGGGGACGCAGGGCCACGAGGTCGGTGGTGGTCTGCAACGCGTGGACGAACAGGGACTCCTGGTCTTGGTCGAAAGGATGGAGGATGGCTTTCCAGCCCTGCGCGGCGAGTTGGGCCGGCACCGTGTCCGCATAGCCCGGAGCGCACCCCTCGTCGTACCAGAGAAGCCTTTGGGTGGCCAGGTCCGCCCACGTCAGGGGGGTGCGCCCGGCCAGTGGGTGGTCGGCGTGCACGACAACGCCGAGCGGCTCGTCCCAGACCACGGCCCGGACGAGACCGGGAGCGGGGATGGGCAGTCGCACGATGCCGAAAGCGATTTCACCGTGGTTCAGCAGCTCCAGCTGGTCCGCCGCACCTATCGAACGCATACGCAGGCGAGGGCCTGTCTCGCCGGCGTCCTGCCCGGCCAGACCGCTCTGCACCTCCGCGAGGACGTCGGCCGGAACGCCCCCGCACACACCCACCGGCCAGACCCTGGGGGCCGGAGCGGCTGCCGCGATGGCGGAACGCAACTGACCCGGAATGCTCTGGATTTCCCGGAGAAACGCACGGCCGCCCGTTGTCAGTTCGACACCGCGAGAACTCCTGATGAACAGAGGTGCACCCACGCGCCGTTCCAGTCTTCTGATCTGCTGGCTCAGGCTGGGCTGCGAGATCCGCAATTCCTGGGCAGCCCCGGAAACAGTCCCGGCCCGAACCACGGTCAGGAAATACCGAAGGTGCCGCATGTCGAAGTCGTCGACATGCTCGGCGTGGGTGACGGCATGCCGCACACCGTCGCCGGTCGCACCGTCGAGGACCCGGTCACAGGCCGCCGTTCGTTCCAGGGTGATCGACTCATCCAGCACACTCAATCAACTTCCCTCCGTCAATAGTCGACGAGCGCCAGCTTTCGGACCTCACCGCGGGCCGAGAGGCCGGCCCGGGGAGCCGGGACGGATCCAGCATGACAGAAGATACCGTCTGGATGGTTTTTTTTACTGCCTCGCAACGGACTGCTCACTTTCGCCCGCCTGACTGTTGCCCGAATGGCCACCGGAGAGCGCGTCCAGCAAGAGCCGCCACACCGCCTCCCAGGCGGACCTGTCGGCGCATCCGGCAGGACCGAAGGACACGTGCAGGGCACCGTGCATCGCCACCAGCAGCAGCCGGGCGACGAGCTCGGGCGGATGAGGCGGCATGTCCCCCTCCTGCTGAGCCCGGCCGATGAGGTCGACGAGGTTGTGCCGGATGCGGTGGAACACGTCCGGCATCGTGTGCATAAGGTTCGGACAGTCGGTGGCCAGCCGGAGCGCCGCCCGCAGCCGCACGTCCTCCCGCAGGCGATGGGCGAGATCCAGGACGAGGGACTCGAGCGCCGTGCGGGCCGCGGTCCCCGGCACGTCCCGCGCCAGCAGCATCTCCTCCCACACTTCCTGAGAGCGCGTCAGCAGAGCGCCGGCCAGGGTCTCCTTGGAGGCGAAGTGGCCATAGAGGGCACCCTTCGTCATGCCGGTCCGTTCGGCCACCGCGTTGAGGGTGGCCTTGCTGTACCCCTGGACGGCGAACTCCTCGGCCGCGGCGTCGAGCACCCTCTCCCGGGTGCGCCGCGCCCTTTCCTGCTTGACCATGTCGATGCCCTCCGATCTTGACGAGGACATAAACATACCCTCGGGAAGGATTTCATCGAGGAAGGGAATCCGGCCGGACATCGGGGGTTCGTCCAGGCGGAAACGGCCGGTCGGCGCCGTTGTCACCCGGGCCGGGACGTCCGCTGATGACGGTCCAGCCGCACCGCTCGGCCTCCCCCACGAGGGCGCGGGAATCGCCCACCACCACCGGGTGCCCGACGCGGCGGAGCATGGCCAGGTCGCTTTCGTGGTCGCCGTATGCGAAACAGGCCGCGCCCGGCACCCCACGAGCGGACAGCACGGCCGTGACGGCGTCGGCCTTGGCCTGCCCGATCATCGGCCGGTCCACTTCCCCCGTCAGCAGGCCCTCGTCCGTCACGGCCTGTTCGGTGCACCACACCTCGTCGGCGCCGAGATCCTCCGCCACGGCCTCCACGAGGGGGCGCAGGGAGCCCGAGACCAGGACGACGTCGTGCCCGAGGAGACGGTGCCGTCGTAGGGCTTCGACACCGGCCGACACGAACGCGTACGGCCCTTGCCGATAGTTCTCGTACCAGCGGCGCGCCGCGGACCGCAGGGCGTGGATCGGTACTCCGGCGAAACGCCGGTAGTAATCCCGGTTGAGGGTGGCGCGGTCCACGCCTGCCCCCGGCACCGCATGAGCGTGGCCGGCGGAGGGGGTCCAGGTGCCCGAGGCCCTCCAGAAGGACCAGAAGTCGAGCATGCTCTTTGTGGCGATCAAGGTCTCGTCGACATCGAAGAAGGCGATGGAGCGGTGCAGGGGTGCGCTGTCCGCAGCCGCGGCTTCCGAGCCGAGTATCGGGGTCCCGCGGGTCACTCCGGATCACCCGCCGCCCCCGGCAGTACGGCCTCCGCGTACGCCCTGGCCGCCGCATCAGGATCCAGGGTGCCGTGGGCCGCCGCGGCTGTCGCGTCCCTCCAGGCCCGCTGGAGCGCGCTGTCCTGTGCCTGCCCCCTCATGCCGGAAGCGCGGAAGAGGGTGTCGACCGCCTCCCGGCACAACGCTGCCGCCATCGTCGCGTCCCTGCGGTTCTCGGCCACCGCAAGCGGAGTGATGTCCCCGTGGTCGGCGCGTCCGGCCGCGCCGTCGAGGAGCAGTCCGGCGGCGTGGACCTGTCCCGATGCCTGCGCCAGCACGCTGTGCGTCGCCGGGTGGGGAGGACGACCATCGGCCAGTTCCTCGGTCCAAGTGCGCAGGGCACCGCGAGCGGTGCCGAGGAGGGGTGCGGCGAAGATGAGCGCGGCGACCATGGGAAACGGCACCGTGTGGCAGCGGGCGGCATCGGCCAGGGGGCGCAGCAGGGCATCCAGTGTGAATGAACGGTGTTCCGGTACCCGCACCCCCCGGGCTGTCACCGTGTTGCTGCCCGTACCGCGCAGTCCCGAGGTGTGCCAGGTGTCGGTCACGGACAGCTCCGAGCGGGGAACCGCGAAGATCCTGTGCTCACGGCCCGCGTCGCCGTGCGTCCACGACGCCAGCAGGACCCAGTCCGCGTGTTCGACGCCGCTGGCCGGCCGCCATGCGCCGTCCAACCGCCATCCGCCGCCCTCTGCCACCGCGCTGCCCTGCGGCGGGACGACCGCGGCGGCGATCCGTACGTCCGGGCCGTTGCCCCAGATCTCACGCTGCCCGGCGATCGGGAGATAGGCGGCAAGCCGACCATGCGCGGCGTAGAGCGCGGCACACCAGGCCGTGGACGCGCATGCTTCCGCGACGGCCGCGGCACCGGCCACCAGAGGAGCGAACTCCCCGGCCGCCCCGCCCCAGCGGAGTGGCACGAAGTGACGCGGGAAGCCGGCGTGCGTGACGGCCGCAGCGACGTCGGGTGTCAGACTGCGCCGCAGTTCCGTCGCCAGGCAGTCGCGGCGCGCCACTTCCGTCAGTTCCCGGGTGGACGGCACCGAGGGGCGGGCCTGTCGTTCCGCGGTCAGCACGCGGCATCCCCGCGGAGGCCCGCGTCGTGGCCCACGGCGTACCCCATGCGTGCGTGCGCGAGCTCACGGTTTCCCTGGACGGCCCGCAGCAGCAGCACGTTCCCGCGGGCGGTCCCCTGGTCGTCGGCGGGTTCGGCCGTGAGGAACACCGGAAGGTCCAGCTCACCGAACGAACTGAACGTCACCGAGAGGGACTCCAGACGCCGCTGCGCGCCCAGCGGGTCCGGTCCGTGGTCGGCGACGGCCGCACGGGCCGCCTGCCGGAAGGCCTCCACAAGCGCCATCCCCGGTATGTGGTCCGACGGGTGGTCGAACAGGACGGGATGACCGTGATCCAGTCGCAGCCACCACCCCTCGAGCCGTTCCGCGTCGGCGGCCAGGAGGACGTCACGGTCGTACCGTTGCCCGACGCTCGCGGGTGGCAGGGCCACGATCCCGGCGTCGTCCAGGACGGGCACAGAGTCCCGGTCCACCGCCCCGCGCTTCCTGAGCACCGCGTAGCGACGGGCCTCCATCACGCTCCAGTGCACCCGGGCACGCCCGAGCGGGCGGTCCTCCGTGTGCACCACCACGTCCAGTCCCAGAGCGACCCGACCGCGTTCCTCCCGGCGTCGGCAGGACGCCTCCAGCCGGAGCGCCAGGGGCCCGGAAACCATGCCGGGCAGCGGCTCGTCGAGGTCCACGGCGAGCCCGCCCAGGACGAACGGGTGACCGTAGGGGACGCCGTGGAAGCGGTGCGACAGGTAAATGGCCGCCTGGCGGACCGTCTCGGCCAGCAGCACGGGATCGGACGCGTGGCCGCCCAGGTGCGCGAGGAAGTGGTCCCTGTGCCATGAGGCGGCTACGGCGAACCGCTCGTCACCCAGCCGCACGGCGTCCGACAAAAGCACCTCCCCGGCGGCCGACTTGTGCACCGACCGACGCGGCACCCGGCAGTCGAAACACAACCCCTCCCAGGCACGCGGACGGCCGATGCGGTGCACCGAAGCCGTTGACGGTGATATGACGTGCACGCTCTGACCCTCCCAAGTCGCAGTAGCGGGGGTGACCCGCTATCGTCCCGTCCCCAACGGAAAGCGACAGAGAGAAAGATACCTTCGGGAAGGTATTTTGCCGAGGCGTTTTTACGCCACCCTGGCCGAAGCAGGTCCGTTGCCTCCGGCCGCACAACCGCGTACGCACCAAGGCGCGCACAACCAGAAAGAGCCGAGCCATGCCAGAGCCGCACCCCGCCGTTTCGGCCTTCACCTCGAAGAACATCGTCACCAGAAGAGGACCCGCCCCCAAGCAGGACCGGTCCATCCGCACCAAGCTGCTGGTCCTGACAGCCGCGTCCGAACTGTTCGCCAAGCGCGGATTCCGCCACACCTCCATGCAGGCGGTGGCCGAACGCGTGCGCATGACCAAAGGCGCGGTCTACTTCCATTACCCGACGAAGGAGGCGCTCGCCGTGGCGGTGGTGGAGGAGCACTACGCGCGGTGGCCGAGGCTGCTGGAAGAGGTCACGGCGGAGGGCTTCGGACCACTGGACACAGTCGCGCACCTGCTCGAACGCGCCGCTCTCGCGTTCCGTGACGACGTGATCGTCCAGGCGGGCGCCCGCCTGCAGATCGAGCGTCCGCAGATAGACGCCGCGCTCCCCACGCCGTACGTCGACTGGACCGAGCTCCTGGCGTCCCTGCTCGCCTCGGCCCAGAAGGCGGGTGAGCTGCGGCACGGAGTCTCGCCCCAGGCGGCGGCACGGTCGCTGGTCTCCGCGTTCTTCGGCTGCCAGCACATCTCGGATGTGCTGCACGGCAGGACGGACGTCCTGGAGCGCTGGGCCGAGGTGAGCGACCTCCTCTTCCATGCCATCCGTGGGCGCTGACGCCGCCTCCCGTCGAAGCGTGTCCGTGCCCGCTCGACGTACGCCGCCCGCGCGCGACGGCGCACCACGGCGAGTGCCGTGGTGCGCGTCATGACTCCCGGCCAGAAAGGGACCGCCGCTCCCCATCGACTCACACGGGTTCCGGCACCCGGCGGCGACTGGCGAGAACCACGAGTCCGCCGACGACGGCCAGACCGAGCAGGGTGGTGGCGAACACGGTCGCCCCGGTGGTCAGGCCCACCGCGTCGCTGAGGTAGCCGGCGGACACCGGCAGCAGACCCGCGGGGATGTAACCGCCCACGTTCAGCGCCGCGTTGGCCTCGGCCAGTCGCTGCGCCGGCACGGTGGAGTTGAGCAGGGACAGGCCACCGAGCTGGCCCATGCCCTGGCCTGCGCCGGCCAGCAGCGCAGCCGCGATGAGGACCGGGACGGACGCGGTGTGCACGGCGGTGACGAGCGCGGTCATGCTGAGGGTGGTGCTGACCGCTCCGGCCACCAGGATGGTGCGCCGGCGCAGCTTCTGCACGGCGAACTGAACACCGGTGGCCGCGAGGAACATGACGAAGGCCATGGCTCCGGAGACGATCCTGCTCGTGGTGTCGAGCAGGCCGGCCAGCAGCGAGGGGCCGAGCGAAAGCACGAAGGACGTGGCCGTGATGCCCGGCGCGAACACCGCGATCCCCAGGGTCAGCTGCATACCGTTGCCGCGCGGGACTCCGGGAACGCGGATCCAGGCGCCCTTGGCCGGCGCGGTCGGGCGCCGGACGGGCATGCGCAGCACCGCGATCACGGCGGTGACCAGCAGAATCATCTCGACGATGAAGACGGTGACGGTCGGCGCGGGCAGCGTCTCGGACAGGACACCCGCGAGCAGCGGCCCGAGCCCGGCACCGAAGACCATGGCGCAGGAGGCGAGCAGGGCCGCGAGCCGCTTGCGCTCGGGACCTGCCACGTCGGTGACGGCGGCCATGCCGGCGGACACCACGGCCCCGACGGCGATGCCGGTGAACAGGCGAGCCACGATCAGTGCGATCACGCTGCCCGCGGTGGCGAAGATGAGGCAGGCGGCCAGGGCCAACCCCAGGGCGGGCAGCAGGACCGGCTTGCGGCCCAGACGGTCCGACACGACGCCGGAGACGAGCAGGGATCCGAGCAGTCCGACGATGTAGAAGGCGAAAACCACGGTCAGTGTGCCTTTGGTGAAGCCGATGTCGCGCTGCCACAGGACGTACAGCGGGGTCGCCGCGTTGGACAGGATGAACACCGCGGTCACCGGCCACGCCGCCAGCCACACCCACCAGGTGGGGGTTGCCGAGCCGCGCGCCTTCGCCCGCTCGCCCACCTGAGGGCGGTGCTGTTCCCCCACCGCCTTCATGGGCACCGTTCCACTCTCCGACATGGCCGCTCCTTCCGGCGAGCACAGTACGAGTTGAGTCGAACTTAGCATGCAGTACGATTGGAGTCGTACATAGGAACGGGGTTATGGAGAGTCGCTTATGCCTTCGACGGTGCGTGCGGTGCAGGCCATCAGGGTGCTGCCGGAGCCGCCCGATCTGCCCGAACCCCTGCCGGAACCGGCGCTGGAGGAACTCCGCCTGGAGACGGTGCTGGGTGCGCTGAGCGATCCGCTGCGCCTGTTCATCGTGCGCAAACTCCTCCTGGAGTCGGAGAAGTTCGACCATCCCTGCGGCTGGTTCGGCCTCGACCGCCCCAAGTCCTCCCTCACACACCACTTCAAGGCCCTGCGTGAGGCCGGCATCACCCGGCAGCGCCAGTACGGCCTGGAACGCCGCAGCCACGTCCGCGTCAACGACCTCAACACCCGTTTCCCGGGCCTGCTCGACCTCGTGGCGGCGTGGACACCGCAGTTTTGATGTGGCGCCCGCGCAGGCCGGGCGTCCCGGCACACCGGTGACACAATGGCTCAAGAGGTGACCGGCAGCGCCGGCCACCGCTCCGATGTGCGGCAACTGCGGCTGCCGCACAGTCGGCCTGCTCCGTGGAGCGGTACAGACCCCGGGGGCGGCGCCATCCAGGACCGCCGCCAGGTTCCCACTCCCGCCGTGTCTGCACGGCCGTGCGCCGATCCGGAGGGCGGGCAGGGGGCAGGGCACCCGGGCACAGCGCTCCCGCCGGGACCTGGGCGGGCCAGACCCCTGCGCAAACGCATGGGCTGCGAAGCTCAAACCCCCGGCCCCCAACCCGGAAACAGCCCGCCCGCGCGACGAGAACCGTCAGGCGATGTGGAGCCGTATCGTGCCGCCCCCGGCCGCCTCCACCCGCACCCCGGTCAGGTTCCGCACCAGCGCGTCCGGCCCGTGCAGCCCCGCGCGGGGGCCGACCCCCACCACCCGCATCCCCGCGGCGCGTCCCGCCGCGATACCCGCGCCCGAGTCCTCGAAGACCACGCAGTCCTGCGGGGCCACGCCCAGTTCCGCGGCCCCCTTCAGGAAGCCCTCGGGGTCCGGCTTGCTGGCGCCGACCGACTCGGCGGTGATCCGCACCGCGGGCAGCTCCAGGCCCGCCGCCGCCATCCGCGCGGTCGACAGGGCCACGTCTGCCGAGGTCACGAGCGCGTGCGGCAGCCCCCGCAGCGAGTGGAGGAACTCCCGCGCCCCGGGAATCGCCACGACCCCGTCCATGTCCGAGGTCTCCTCGGCGAGCATGCGCGCGTTGTCCGCCAGGTTCTGCTCCACGGGCCGGTCGGGCAGCAGCAGCGCCATCGACGCGTGACCCTGCCGTCCGTGCACCACCTTCATCACCTCGTCGCCGTCGAGCCCGTGCCGGTCGGCCCAACGGCGCCAGATCCGCTCCACGACGGCGTCGGAGTTGACGAGAGTGCCGTCCATGTCCAGCAGGAGGGCGCGGGCGGTGAGCACGGTGGTGGCCGTCATCGGCAGCTCCAAGACACGGCGGAGGGGGCCGTACGAGGGGCCCCGCGGGGACAAGGCGGCCCCGCCCGCCGGTCAGGGAAAGCGGGCGGGAGCCACTTTGTTTCTCCACGGTACAAAACCGCCCGGGATCCCGCCAGTGGTCCCACCAAGAGGTCATGAGCCGTTCGCCGCCCGGCCACCCTCGCCGGGCACCGCGGGCCCCCCGCGTCACCCGGCCACGGCCTCGTACAGGGTCCACACCCCGAGCGCCAGCATGACCAGCGCAGCGATCTTCGTGATCAGACCCAGCGGCACCCGCTTCATCAGCGCCTTGCCGCCCACGATGCCGAGCCCGGCGACCGCCCACAGCCCCAGCACCGCACCGAGGCCCACGGACAGCGGGTCGTCGTAGCGGGCCGCGAGGTTCGCCGTCATGATCTGGGTCAGGTCGCCGAACTCCGCGACCAGGATGAGCGTGAAGCCCGTCCCGGCCACCTTCCAGAAGGACTGGTCCTCCGGCTTGCGGATCTCCTCGTCGTCGTCCCCCTTCTTCAGCAGCAGCACCGCCGCACCGCCCAGGAACAGCACACCCGTCACCGCGTGCACGAGCCGCTGCGGCAGCAGGGTCAGCGCGCTGCCCGCGGCGACGGCGAGCACGACGTGCAGCAGGAAGGCGGCGGCGACGCCGGCGAAGACGTACGAGGCGCGGTACCGGGTGCCGAGGACGAGTCCGGCGAGGGCCGTCTTGTCCGGCAGCTCGGCCAGGAAGATGACGCCGAAGACGAGCGCCAGGACGGTGATGCTGATCAAGGTTCCTCAATCGGTCGGGGCCGCCCCGCCGAGAGTGCTGTGAACGCTGCGACACCTCGGCACGGCAGCACACGGATCGCCCGTGCCGCACGGCACGGGCATGCACTGCTTGCCGAAGGTCTCGCTGGCCGACCCCTCGTCGGGGTCCACCTCCGGGCGCCGGCTCAGCCGAGCTGAGCAGTATGTCGACGGTCCGGCGAAGAGCTACTCCCCTTCTGCGCCGCCCATCGTACGGGACGGGACAACCCGCGCCAAAGGGCGCCGGTCACACGGCCGGCTCCGCCGCACCCCCTTGTCATGTCGTGCATGCGTCACACTTCTTACCAAACACACACCTGTAGGCAACACGCCCCCGCGGGCATTCCCTCGCTCGTACCTCAATCTCTCCACGTGACAAGGAAGTTGGCATGTCAAGGTCTACGCGCGTCGACGCGTCAGCACGCTCGCCGCTCTTACCGAGCACCTGCCGCACCCGCGGCGGCAAGGTCGCCCCGAAGCACCACACCCCGCGCTTCATGAGAGGACACTGCAGAACTACCTCGCGAACTGCTGAACGACCTCGCGGGCACGGAGTCCTCGCGGGGCACCGGCGCCCCCAAAACCGCTGACGGGCGCCGGACACAAACGACAGGGGCGACTCGCGACAGTGCCGGAATCGCCCCTTTCCACGGGGACCTCGATGTCGAGGGGACGGGATCGCGACAGCATGCGATGCGGATCGGCCAACGACCAGATGTTGAACTTGCAAGCATTGATTAGGGCTGCCTAACCTGGGGCCTCACTCGGTTTCCGTCTCCCTGACCGGTCCGTTCACGGACCGCAACCAGACCGAAGGAGCTCCCCCCACATGACCGCACGCCTCAACAGCGCGCAGCCCTACGCCATCGGCCTGTTCCGCATCGTGGCCGGACTGCTCTTCGCCTGCCACGGCGCCGCCTCACTCTTCGGCGTCCTCGGCGGCGCGGCGGGCACCAAGGGCGGCACCGTCCCGACCGGGGCCTGGCCGTTCTGGTACGCCGCGGTGATCCAGCTGGTCGCCGGCGCCCTGGTCCTGGTCGGTCTCGGCACCCGCGGCGCCGCGTTCATGGCGTCCGGCTCGATGGCGTACGCGTACTTCGATGTGCACCAGCCCGACGCCCTGTGGCCGATCCAGAACGGGGGCGAGCTGTCGGTGCTGTTCTGCTGGGCGTTCCTGCTGCTGGTCTTCACCGGCTCCGGGGCGCTCGGCCTGGACCGCCTGTTCGCCTCCCGGTCGGCGGCCGGTGAGAAGGAACGGGCCTCGCATCCCGTCGCGGCCTGACCGAGTTCCGTACACGCCGACGGCGCCCGCTCACGGGCGCCGTCCGCTTGTGGCGGCGACCGTCTCAGTAGCCCCCGCCGCACCGTTTGTCACACCGGCCGCGTACTCTGTACGGCTGTCGAAGGCCACTCCTGCCGCTCCCCCGCGACATCGCGGCACGTGGTTGCCTCTGGGGAGTCGTACGGGGAGTTCCGGTGATGGAGAGTGTGGGGTCGCTGGCCGGGGGCCCCTGGATCTACCTCGTGGTGGCCGTGTCGGTCCTGCTGGACGTCTTCCTTCCGCTGCTGCCGAGCGGCGTACTCGTGATCACGGCGGCGACGGCGGCAGCCGCCGGTTCCGCCGTCGCGCGGAGACCGGACATCGTCGGGCTCACGCTGTGCGCGGCCACGGCCTCGGTCCTCGGCGACCTGGTGGCGTACCGCCTCGCCTGGCGCGGCGGTGAGCGCCTGGACCGCGCCATCGCCCGCTCCCGCCGTCTGACGCGCGCACAGGAACGCCTCGGTGCGGCACTCGCACGCGGCGGCGGTGCGCTGGTGATCGTCGCCCGCTTCGCGCCCGCGGGCCGCTCACTCGTCTCGCTCGGCGCGGGCGCGGCCCACCGCCGCGCCCGCGAGTTCCTGCCCTGGTCGGCGCTGGCGGGCATCGCCTGGGCCGTCTACAGCGTGGCCCTCGGCTACCTGGGCGCCCAGTGGCTGGGCGCGAGCTGGCTGGCGACCGGCGTCTCGATCACGGCCCTGTTCGCGGCGGGCGCGGGCGCGGCCCGCCTCATGCGCGGCCCGGCGTCGTCGAAGTAGCCTCCCGGGACCGCCCGCCGCGCACCTCGAGGCCGGCGAGCAGCTCCATGGTCGCCGCGGCGATCGCGTCCACCGCGTGTTCGAACACCTCGCGGTTGTGGGCGGCCGGGGCGCGG
Source organism: Streptomyces sp. NPDC001848 (assembly GCF_042891915.1). Classification (NCBI taxonomy): domain Bacteria; kingdom Bacillati; phylum Actinomycetota; class Actinomycetes; order Kitasatosporales; family Streptomycetaceae; genus Streptomyces; species Streptomyces sp. NPDC001848. Next base: position 19,802 of record NZ_JBIATP010000016.1, read on the forward strand.
AACCCGGAGACCTTGCGCACGAACTGGAGCGCGGCGGCGCGGATCTCCTCCTCCGTGGCCTCTTCGGGCAGGGCGGGCGGGCGGAGCGTCTTGATGCTGCGGCACATGACTCCAGTGTGGCCTCCCGGCCCGCAGGGCGAGGAGGGTTCCAGGAGGGTTTCTGCGTCCACCGGCGTCAGGCCGCGTGGGTCCTGGCGGGCGGCTCCAGGGCCTCGTAGGCGCGGGAAGATCCGTTCGACGCTGTTCCGGTGCGTCTCGGGGTCGGCGTCGGCCATGGCGCCGGTGGCGAGCGTGACGTGGATGTCGCCGGGATGGCCGGAGAGGCAGCCGCACGGGGTCGCTCCTTGATCCACGGGACGGACGTCCGTTCGAGTGAACCGAGGGAACAGGGTCGCCCCTGAAAATCGAACAGGCGTAGCATTGCCCTGTGGCTGCGAGCTATGAGTTTCCGAGTGACCTCCTGGCCGGCCAGGAGGAGTTGCATCAGGTCCGGGCAGAGCTCCTGGCCCTGCTGAAGCGGCTGCCGTGGTCGGTGGAACCGCTGGACGGATTCAGCGACGACACCGGCTGGCGCAAGGTGGAGCGACCCGCCTCCCCGGGCTGGACCGAGGACGAACAGGCGGAGGTGGAAAAGCTCCGCCGACGCGAGCGGGAACTCGCGGTGTTCGTCTCGTGCCACCGCTTCTGGGACGAGGTGGCGGCCGAGGACAGGATGGACGCACGGACGCGTCTGAAGCATGTGCACGAGAACGAGAACGAGGGGAACGACGAGGAGCAGAAGTGAGGACGAAGGCCCCGGTCCCTGGAAGGCAAGTCCGCCCAGCGGCCGGGGCCTTCGCATGGCGGGGAGCACAGAGCGGTGGCGCGCGCCCGGCCACCATGAACCACGGCGTGGTGCGCGTCGCCCACGCGTTCCTGCCGCCGCTCCAGCGTTCCGCCGCCCCGGTGATGGTTGCCGGTCCCCATCGCGATCTTGCGAGACGATGCCACGTTGGCGGCTCATCCGGCGTCCACCGTTGAAGACCGCTACTGCGACGCCGTGCACGACCTGACCCGCTGGGCTTGATGCCCGTCCCGCACCACCACACCCGCCGTTTCCGCGGCGAGTTGTTCGGCCATCCGGTGCCAGATCCGTTCGGCGACGGCGAGTTCAAGGGCGCTCGCCCCGCACCTCCTCCAGCTGCTCGGCCAACTGCTCTTCCAGCTCGTCCAGTTCCGCGCGCCTCGCCGCAATCCGTTGGGCGATCCAGGACTCCGCCATGGAACCGGCTCGTGGGCGGCAACGGGCCGTCGCCACGGAAGAACCGGCAAAACCGCCCCGGCCGCACCGTCAGACGATCAAGACCGCGGACTCCCGTCCGCGACCAGCACGAGTATTCCGATCCAGCGTCACGCCAGCCCCTCCGAGCAGCACGTCGGAAGTTGGCGAAGGCTCGATGCGGCGGCCGTCGCGCGCCGCGCCAGCTAGGATCCCGGCCATGGCGCTGACCATGAGCGACGTGGACCGGTTCGAGGCCTCCAGGCCCCGCTTGGAGGCCATCGCCTACCGCCTCCTCGGCTCCGCGAGCGAGGCCGAGGACGCCGTGCAGGAGACGTTCCTGCGCTGGCAGGCCGCCGACGTCGACCGTATCGAGGTCCCCGAGGCATGGCTGACGAGGGTTCTCACCCACCTGTGCCTCAACCAGCTCACTTCGGCCCGCGCGCGTCGCGAGACCTATGTGGGCCAATGGCTGCCCGAGCCACTGCTCGCCGGGGACCCGATGCTGGGACCGGCCGACACCGCCGAACAACGCGAATCCGTCTCGTACGCGGTTCTCGCTCTTCTGGAGCGCCTGTCCCCCAGCGAGCGGGCGGTGTACGTGCTACGGGAGGCGTTCGACTACCCGCACCGGGAGATCGCCGCGATCCTCGACCTCACCGAGGCCGCCAGCCAGCAGATCTTCCACCGCGCCAAGAAGCACGTCGCGGACGGCAAGGCCCGCACCACGGTCGACGAGGCCGCCGCCCGGCGCATCGTCGAGGAGTTCCTCGCGGCCGCCACCAGCGGCCGGACCGAGCCGCTCGTGCGGCTGCTCACCCAGGACGCCGTCGCGATCGGCGACGGCGGCGGAAAGGTGCCGGCCCGCACCAAGGCGTTCGAAGGCGCCCTCGCGGTCGCGAAGTTCATGCGGGGCCTGTTCAAACCCAGCAAGGCCAAGCGCGCCCTGGCCGGCGGTTCGCCCGAGGTCTACGCCACGACCGCGAACGGAGGCCCCGCCCTCGTGGCGGTCCTCGACGGCCGGGTCATCGGCGTCATGTGCCTGGAGGTCACCGCCGCCGGCATCGCCGCCTTCCGCAGCCAGGCCAACCCCGACAAGCTCGAACGCGCGACCCGGCGATGGGCGGCCACCGACCACGGCGAACCCCTGCTCAACGCCTTCTGACCCTTCTTCCGGCCCTTCCGACCGCGCTGTGAGGTGGTTCACACCCCGCTCCTGTCAGGAAACGGCGGGCTGCCCGGTTCAAGGGGCGAACCCGCCGAAGACAGGAGCAGGGACATGCAGCACCGCATCGTCGTCCTCGGAGCCGGATACTCCGGAGCCATCGCCGCCGGGCGCCTCGCCAAGCGGCTGCGCCGCGAGGATGTCGCCATCACTGTCGTCAACGCAGAGCCAGACTTCGTCGAGCGCGTCCGGCTGCACCAGCTCGCGGTCGGCCAGGAGCTCACGTCCCGGCCCTTCAGCGAGATGTTCGCGGGAACCGGTGTCCGACTGAGGCTCGCAAAGGTCACCGGCGTCGACGTGGACCACAGGACCGTCTCCGTCATCGACGCGAACGGCGCCGGGGAACGGCAGGAGGAACTGCCGTACGACACCCTCGTGTACGCCCTCGGCAGCGGCTGGAACGACCAGGGCGTCCCCGGCACCGCCCAGCACGCCCAAGAGATCGCCGGTCGCCCCGGGGCGCTGCGGCTGCGCAGGCGACTGGCCCGCCTGGACGCCGGCCGGCCCGTGGTCGTGGTCGGCGGCGGCCTGACCGGACTGGAGGCCACGGCCGAGATCGCCGAAGCCCGCCCGGACCTCGATGTCGCCCTCGCCACCCCCGGTGACCTCGGCGACTGGCTCTCCGACAAGGGCCGCGGGCACCTGCGCAAGGTCTTCGGCAAGCTCGGCATCACCGTGCACGAGCACACCGTCGTCACCGCCGTCGAGGCCGACCGCGTCACCACCGCCGACGGCACGTCCATCCCGGCCGCGGTCACCGTGTGGACCACCGGTTTCGCCGTCCACCCGATCGCGAAGGCCACCACCCTGGAGGTCACCGAGACCGGCCGGATCGTCGTCGACCGAACCATGCGCTCGGTCTCGCACCCGGACGTGTACGCCATCGGCGACGCGGCCATGGCGATGGGCCCCGGCGACAAGCCGCTGCGGATGTCGTGCGCCTCGGGCGTCCCCACCGCCTGGCAGGCCGCCGACGCCATCGCGGCGCGGCTGACCGGCGGGAAGCTCCCGATCGTGCCGCTCCGCTACTTCAACCAGTGCATCTCGCTGGGCCGCAAGGACGGTCTGATCCAGTACGTCACCGCCGACGACCGCTCCGTGCGGGCGGCCCTGACAGGACGGCTCGCCGCCGTCTACAAGGAGCTGGTCTGCAAGGGCGCGGCCTGGGGCGTCGCCAACCCGACGCTCGGGGCGCCGGCCCGGCGCCGACGCGTCGTGCGGGAGCCGGCCCATGCGGCCTCGGCGGTCAGGACGCCGGCCTGACCCGCACAACGGACGGGCGCCCTCCGCCAGAGGGCGCCCGACGGCGTGACGACGGGGCTGTGATCCCGCCTGAACCGGGGTGCCGGCCTCGGCTGCGTCTGTTGGGCTACGTTGTGCGGCGATGATTACCGGGACGGCATTGCGCCACACACGGATTGGTGACCCGGTGCTCCTCTGAGCGCCGTACGGGCCGGTGTGGGCCCGCTGTTCGATCGAGGATCCGGCGCTGCGGCGCGGGCTCCGCCTCCGTCGTGTTGATCACAGGCTCGACACGTCAACCACGACAGGAGAATTCATGCCCACCCAGATCGTGCAGATTCCCACCGCGGACGGCCAGGCCGACGCTTTCGCCGCTTTCCCCGACCGTGGCGAGCGGCACCCTGGGGTGCTGCTGTACATGGACATCTTCGGCCTACGGCCCGTGTTGGAGGACAGGGCCCGCGAACTGGCCGAGCACGGGTACTACGTGCTCCTCCCCAACCTCTACTACCGGCACGGCCCGGCACCGCTGATCGAGCTTCCCGAGCACATCGGAGAAGAGATCCGCCCCGTGGTCGTCGCCCAGTTGATGCCCTTGGTCGAGGCGCACACCACCGAACGTGCCCTTCGCGACGCCGACGCCTACCTCAGGTTCCTCACCACTCGGCCCGAGGTCAGCGCCGGACCGGTCGCCGTGACCGGCTACTGCATGGGAGCCGTGCTGGCCCTGCGCACTGCAGCGGCCCACCCCGACCAGGTGGCCGCCGTCGCCGGATTCCATCCCGGCAACGTGGTCACCGATGCGCCCGACAGCCCGCACTGCCTCGTCCCCAAGATCACCGCACAAGTCCACCTCGGCCACGCCGAGAACGACATGACGCCGGCAGCCATCAGCGAACTCAACCAGGCCCTGGATACCGCAGGTGTCAGCTACACCTCGGAGACCTACCCCGGCACCATCCACGGCTTCACCATGTCCGACACCGACGCTTTCGACCCCTCCGCACTGCAGCGCCACTGGGACCGCCTGCTGCCCCTCCTCGACCGCACGCTGACCAACAGCTGAGGTTCCGGCTCGGAAACCGAACGTGGCGACCGTCTGCACGAGAGAGCCCCGAACATGCCCTGAACAGGCATCTCCGGGGCTCTCCCGTGATCATCCGGTGGGCGCGGACGGTTTCGAACCGCCGACATCCTGCTTGTAAGGCAGGCGCTCTACCGCTGAGCTACGCACCCAAGACAGGTCGACAGCCTACATTGCCTGGGGGACCGTCCTGCAAACCCGTGTCGCCGGTCGGGCAGGCGTAGCCATTCCCGGGGACCGAGCGGGAATGAGTCCTGCTGTCAGGACGCATGCTCAGCCGCGTGCCCCGAGCGGTCTTGGGCACGCCTCGCCCGCTTTCGCTCCGCGGCCGGGCAGCACGGATCGTGTCCGTGGTCCGGGTAGGCGGGGGCGGGGTCCCTCACGCGGCCTCCGGCCCGGCCTGGGCGGTCCGATGCCCCGCACGATCTCTCTGGTCGTGTGGGGGCGGTGCCGCCCGTCGCCGGATCGGATACCCGAGGGCGCGCCGTCCGATCGCCACGGCTGCCGCCTCATGGCGAGTTGTCTTACCGATCGAGGCGGCACCACAGCGCCGGGTGTAGTGCAGTAGTCGAGTCAGCGCGTGCCTGATCCGAGCGTCTCGGTGCTGTGTGCCGCCCGACAGGTCGTAGAAGGCCGACGACACCCTCAACCGCGTCCGGATCGCCACCGCGGCAGGGCCCGGTTCATGTGTGCCGCAAGGCGGGATGGAAGCGGGACGCAGACGGGGGATACCCCCACCCCCGATCCGGGAGTCCGCCGGATCCCGCCGCGAGCCGTGGCTCCCTACCGTCGAAGTACGCTGGCGCCGAGGGCTTCCCGCCCTCCGGCTCCGGAGTTCTTCGGCTCTTCGGCTCTTCGGCTCTTCAGGGGGAACAGTCATGGCTCGTAGTACGACGGCGCTCACCCAGCGCACCCGAGTGGTCACCGTCGCGGGGATCGCCGCCCTGCTGATCGGCACCGTCGCCGCCTGCGGGAACGACGCCCGCGACGACCCGCACCCGGACCACGCGGCCTTCGCGCTGCACGGCCGTACGCTCACCGTCGACTCCGACGACTCGGCCTTGGAGATCGTTCCGGCCGATGTGGACAAGGTGCAGGTCACCCGGTGGTTCCGCGGGACCGTCGTGGTGGGTGGGGATCCCCGTGTCACCTGGGCCATGAAGGGCGACCGGCTCGTGCTGCGGCTGAAGTGCACGGGGATCGTCGCGGACTGTTCCGCCAGGCATCGGATCGAGGTGCCGCGCGGGGTGGCCGTCACGGTGGAGGACGGTGACGGGAGCGTGCGGGCGGACGGCTTCGCGACGGCGCTGGACATCCGGACGCGGGACGGGTCGGTGCGGGTGAGCGATGCCACGGGGCCGCTGGCGCTCGCCAGCGACGACGGGTCCGTGCGCGCGACGGGCGTGCGGTCGCGGCGGGTGCGGGCGACCACGAACGACGGGTCGGTCGGCCTGGAGTTCCGTGACGTGCCGGACCGTGTGGAGTCGAGCAGCCACGACGGGTCGGTCGCCGTCGCGCTGCCGGAGGGCAGGTACCGCGTGACGGCGCACTCCGCCGACGGCTCCGTCCGGGTGTCCGTCCCCAGGGACGCCAAGAGCTCCCATGTGATCGACGCCCGGACCCGGGACGGGTCGGTCAGCGTACGGACGGCGGGCTGAGCCGGCGGTCACGGCTGAGGCGGCCCGGAACCGGCCGTCACGGCTACGGCACACCGCGAACCGACCGGCCCGTGTGTTCGTCCTCAACCGGTGGGAGAATGACACCGGGCAGGGCGGGATCACGGTACGGGAGAGGGATGTGACGGCGACACCACGGCAGGAGTCCGACCGCGTCGCTCGGCCCGCCTCCGCGGCCCTCCTTCTCCCCCTCCTCGTCGCCCTCACCCTCCCCGCCGCCTTCGCCTCGGGCGGTACCCGCCGGTGGTTCGGGGGGCGGGGCGAGGCTCAGCGGGCCGAGGCTCAGGGCGCCAAGGACGCCGCCGCCGAAGCCTTCTACGAACTGGACACCGCCCAGCGGGACGTGCGGATCTCCGTCGAGACCATCACCGCCGTCGACGACTCCCCCGCCGCCCGCCGCGCCCGCGCCGATTTCGAGGCGCTCGGGCGGCGGATCGACGAGGTCAGCCACCGGTACATCCAGGCCGTGGACGCGCACGATCTCGACCGGGTGGATCTGGACGCCTCCGCCGCCTCCCGGGCCCGGGCCGATCTCACCGCCGCCCGGGACGACCTCGTCCGGGTCAAGCAGGAGCTGGATCGATTCGCCCAGGGTCTCGGGCCGCTGCTCGACAAGGCCGAGACCCAACTGGCCCGGCTCGCCCCGGCCGTGGAGCGCGCCCGGCAGGCCCTGCTGGCCGCCGGCAACGCCCTGGACGGCGCCCGGGCTTCCGGGTTGAAGGCGGACGACCTCGCTGCCCGGCTGGCCGCCCTCGGCCCGGAGCTGACCAAGCTGAACCAGGGTGCCGGGCAGCACGGGGTGCAGCAGACCCTGGAGCGCGCCGAACGGGTCACGCGGGAGGCCGCGGCGGTCCGGGCCGAGGCCGAGCGGCTGCCGGAGAAGGCCGCCGAGATCGACCGCCGGCTGGTCTCGCTGCGCACCCGGGCCGAGGCGCTGTCCACGCGGTCCGGGCAGGTCGAGCCGGTGCTGAGCGAGCTGCGGCGCAGGTTCGCGGCCGCCTGCTGGCAGGACCTCCAGCACGTGCCGGAGCAGGCCGCCGAGGCCGTACGGCAGGCCGAGCTGAAGCTACGGCAGGCGCAGGCGGCGCGTGACGAACAGCGCTGGGCGGACGCCACCTCGCTGCTGTCGACCGTACGGGCGCTGCTGAACACGACCGACGAGGCGGTGTCCGCCGCCGGGGAGCGCCTGCGGCGGCTCAACGCCGTCCAGAAGGACCCGGAGGAGGAGATCCGGCGCACCCGGTTCGCGATCCGGGACGCGCAGCGGCTGGCGATGGCGGACCGTACGACGCCCGATCCGCGGCACGCCCGTCCGCTCGACGAGTCGGTGGCGCGGCTGGAGCGGGCGATCGCCACGCTGGCGGGCCGGCACCCCGACTACTGGCACTTCCTGACGGAGACCGAGGCGGTACGGCGGACGGTGGCCGAGGTCGTGGCGCGGATCCGGGAGGAGCGGGGAGCCGGTCACTGAGCCGGCCCCCGCCCCGGAAGGCCACCGGTCAGGTGCGGTAGGCGTAGTAGTACGCGTTCGGGTACGACGCGACGATGCTCGCCACCGACCTGTTGTAGGTGTTGGTGGAGTGGTACGTCACATAGGGCACGCCCTGCGGGCTGCGGTAGGTGACGATCATGGAGTGGTCCTTGGACCCGTCCCGGTTGAAGTCCATCTGCAGCACGTCACCGACGTCCAGCTGGTAGACGTTGGCGAGGCTGGTGACCCGCTTGGAGGACAGGGCGAACCAGGAGAACTCGTTGACGCCGACGAAGGAGTCGGACTGGATCTCGGAGTTGCCGAACCACTTGTGGTAGTCCGAGCCGTCGCCGGGGACGTGCTTCCAGCCGCCCGCCTTGAGGACCTGGCTGACGAAGTTGGTGCAGTCGCCGCCGTCGGCCTCCCCGTTGAAGTTCGGGTAGGCCGGGTTGTAGTTCTTCCAGTACTTCTGCGCGTACGCCACCATGGCCTTGTAGTCGTAGCCGGTGGCGGAGAAGTTCTTCGGCTTGGCGGGCGGGTTCCACGAGGTGGACGCGCGGGGGGCGTCCGGCGGGCCGGCGTCGGCGGCGGTCTTCGGCGCGGCGACGTCCGGCTTGGCCACCTGGTTCACCGCGAGGTAGCCGTCGTCGGTGTCGCGGATGCCGGTCAGCTGCCAGTCGCCCTGCCGGTCGGCCTGGAAGGTGAGCTGGTGGTGGGCCTGGAAGCCGGTGGTCTTCGGCCCGTTGGCCTTGGTCTTCTCGTACGTCAGGGTGGTGGTCTCGGTGACGTCGACCGTGGCGTGCCGGCCCTTCACCCGCGTCCGGTCCAGGGAGACCGTGGTGTCGGCCTTGCTGTACTTCTCGCCCAGCGCCGCGAGGCGGGACTTGCGGCCGCGCAGCGTGGAAAGGGCGGAGTCCTGCTGGTGCGACAGCGTCGACGACAGGCGTACGTTGCCGGAGAAGCGGGACGCCAGGGGCTTGCCCTGTCCGCTCTCGCCCTTGTCGACCAGGGCGTCCGTACGGTCGGTGAAGACCGCGTCCGCCAGCCGCTGGAAGGTGGCCCTGGTCCCGGGGTCCACCGTGGGTTCGGCGACGCTCGCCGCGTTCGCGCCCCAGGTGGGCAGCAGCGCGGCTCCGGCGACGACCGAGGCGGCGGCCGCGGTGATTATGGTCGCGCGGCGCCGCTTACGGCTCAATCTTCTTGATTTCAATGATGTTCCCCTCTACCACCGGCACTCGGATACCGGGGGCCGCATCTTCGCACGCCGTGTGTGGCTTGTGTGAAGGGGGTGGTCCAAGACGCTTGGCGGGACGGCCGGTTGTCACTGCACGACGGTCGACCAGTCGGGCGACTGCCCCGGGTCGAGGGTGCGCAGCCGCTCGAGGGTGGCGGGCTTCTGCACGTCCAGCCAGTCGGTCAGCTCCTTGAAGGACACGCACTTGACGCCCTTCTTGGTGCAGATCTTCGGGATGATCTGGTCGATGGCCTTCATGTAGATGCCGCCGTTCCAGTTCTCGAAGTGGTTGCCGATGAACATCGGCGCCCGGCTGCCGTAGTACACGCGGTTGAAGCCGGCCATGTAGGAGTCGACGGTCTGCTGCTCCCACTGGCCGTACTTCGCGGGGTCGCCGTGGGTCTCGCCCTTGGACTGGTTGTAGAGGAAGTTGAAGTCCATCGACAGGCCCTGGAACTTGCCGCCCTCGTAGGGGAGCATCTGCAGCGGGAAGTCCCAGATGCCGTTCTTCTTCGCCGGCCATATCTGGAAGTCGCCCGGGGAGCTGGCGTCGTAGCGCCAGCCGTAGCTCTTGATGGCCTTCAGCAGGTTCGGCTGGCCCTCCAGGCAGGGCGCGCGGCCGCCGGTGACCTCCCGCTGGAAGTCGAAGGGCAGGGCGGGGATGTCCTTGTATCCGGTGTTGGTCTTCCAGTTCTCCGCGAAGGAGTAGAACTGGTCGATCTCGCTCTTCCACTCCTCGACGCTCCAGTTGGCGCCGGCGCCTTTGTCCGGGAGACAGAAGTGGCCGTTGAAGTGGGTCCCGATCTCGTTGCCCTGGTCGTAGGCCAGGCGCAGCTGTTCCAGCGTGTCGCGGATGTGCTCGTCGGTGGCGTAGTCGATCGCCGCGGCGCCCGGCGAGTGCTGCGGTCCGTGGTAGAGGTTCTTCTTGCTCTTGGGCAGCAGGTAGATGCCCGTGAGGAAGAAGGTCATGTGGGCGTTGTACTGCTTGGCCATCTCCCGGTAGTGGGAGAAGAGGTGGTCGTCGCCCTGCAGTGCGCCGTCCCAGGAGAAGACGACGAACTGGGGTGGCTTCTCGCCGGGTTTGAGCGGTTGGGGCTTCAACTGGCCTTTCTGGGGGCCGGTGTACGAGGTGGAACCGTCACCGATGATCTTCGTCTTGCCGTCCCACTTGGGTTCCGTGGTGGGCCGGGGAGTGAAGCCTTTGCCGATGCTCCTGCCGTCGCCTGCCGAGGCGGTCGCCGCGGTGCTGTCCGGCCGGGACACCGCCAAGAAGGTCACGGTCACGGACGCGACGGCGAGGAGGGCCGCCAGTGTCATGAAGCTCGGGCGGCTCTTCCACTGGGCTGTGCGGGACGAGCGGGGGCGGCGGCGACGGCCGTTTCTCGTGGTCATGGGCGGCTCGTTCTCCGAGGAGGAAGGTGGGGGGTGGGGTGCTCGGCCGGTGGCGTCAGCCGAGCGGGCTCATGGCCGTGGACCAGATGCCGTAGGGGGCACCCTCGTTCGGGGTGCCGGCGACTCCTTTCAGCGGCAGTGGTTCGAGGCTCTTGGACAGGTCCATGCGGTAGACGACCACCGCGGTGGACACGGACCGGGCCGTGCCCACATACCAGGAGGCCGTGTCGTCCTGCGTGGTTCCGGCCTTCCCCGCGACCTGCGCGGAGGCGGGCGCCGCGCCCGGGTGGGCGGCGCGGAAGGAGTCCGTGAGCGCGTCGGTGACCTCCCCGGCCACCTGCGCGCCCACCGCACGGCGGGACCCCGGCGCGTTCAGGGGCACGGTGGCGCCGTTGCGGGTGATGCGCCGCACCGAGTACGGCTCGGTGTGCCTGCCGCCCGCGGCGAACGTGGCGTATCCGCTCGCCATCCGGATCGCGCTGGGTGTGGAGTTGCCCAGGGACAGCGCGGGGACCTGTGCTCCCATGCTGTCGGACAGCAGCCCGGCCGCCTCCGCCGTCTCACGCACCTTGTCCAGGCCGGTGTCCATGCCGAGTTGCATGAACGGCGTGTTCACGGACTGGGCCAGGGCACGGCGCAGGGTGATCGGCCCGTAGGACTTCTTTCCGTCGTTGTGGGCGGAGACCATCTTGCCGCTGCGGTCCCAGTACGGCCCCTCCGGGGTGGTGACGGGGATGTTGTCACGGCCGTCGTAGACCGACTCCGGGGTGACGGGGGTCGCGGGCCCGCCGCGCGTCTTGTGGACGCCGTGTTCCAGACCGGCCGCGTAGACGAACGGCAGGAACGCCGAACCGGCCGGGACGGTGGCCGCGTTGGACTCGTTGTAGCCCTGGGTGCGGTGGTCGGGGCCGCCGTAGACGGCCAGGATGCGGCCGTCGGTGGTCACCGAGGCGGCGCCGAAGTGGGCGGTCGCCGCCGTGTCCGGATGGTCCTTCCGCGCCTGTTTGCGGGCCTTGTTGACGGCGTCGGTGAGCGCGCTCTCCCGCTTGCGGTCGAAGGTGGTGTAGATCTGGTAGCCGCCCAGGTCGAACTGCTGGTCCGTGATGTGTGCGGCCTTCTTGGCGTAGCTCGACGCCAACTCCACCAGGTAGTCGCTCTGTTGACCGGTGTAGTAGAGCGGGTTCTGCTTGAGCGGCTCGGGGAAGGTCGTGTACTTGGCCCGCTCGGCCTTCGACAGCTTGCCGATCTTGACCATGCGGTCGAGGATCCACTTCCAGCGCTCGACGGCCCGGTGGTGGTTGGCCTTTCCGAGGGTGGGGTCGTACAGACCGGCGCCCTTGAGCAGGGAGGCGAGGAAGGCGGCCTGGCTCGCGTTGAGCTGGGTCACGTCCTTGCCGTAGTAGGCCTGGGAGGCGCGCTGGATGCCGTAGGTTCCACGGCCGAACCAGCTGGTGTTGAGGTATCCCTCAAGGATCTTGTCCTTGCTCATCCTGTTGTCGAGCTTGAGGGCGATCATCGCCTCGGTGAACTTGCGGCTGACGGTCTGGTTCTGCGTCAGATAGACGTTTTTCACATATTGCTGGGTGATGGTGGAACCACCTTCGGTATCACCCTCACCGACCGTCTTCCACAGGGCGCGGGTGATGCCTTTGACGGATATGCCGGGGTCGGAGTAGAAGCTCTCGTTCTCCGCCGCCAGAACCGCCCAGCGAACCTGCTCGGGTATGTCTTTCAGCGGCATGGCCTGTCGCTGCACCCAGCCGGTACGGGCCATGGGCGTGCCGTCGGACCAGAAGTAGAGGTTGTCCTGCTGGGTGGCGTACGAGTTGAGGTTGTCCGGTATGTCCGTGACGGCGTAGGCGACGGCCAGGAACACGCCGCTGAGGCCGAAAGAAGCGAGCACGGCGCCGAGCCACTGCCGCCAGGAGGGCACCCAGCGACGCCATCCGACGCGACCGGGCCGCGGATAGACGGGCCTGAGTTTGCGGGCGTACAGGGCCAACCGTCGGGCGTAGGGGGCCAACCGCCGGGCGTACGGTGCGAGTTTGCGGGCGTAGGGCGTCAGGGGCGAGGTGACACGAGTGAGGAGGGAGGGACGTGCGGCCTTGCGCCGCCCGCTCCGGGTTTGGGGCGCCTCCGGCGGGCGCGGCAGCCGCAGCTGCATGGTTTCGTCCGGCGCCGGGGGCGCAACGGCCTTCAACTGCATGGTTTCTTCCGGGGCCGCCGGCGCGACGGGCTTCAACCGCGTGGTCTCGCCGGGGGCCGGGGCCGCGGGCGCGACGGGCTTCAACCGCGTGGTCTCGCCGGGCGCCGAGGGACGGACGGCCTTCAACTGTGTGGTCTCGTCCGACTCGGAGGGCGTGCCGGCCTTCAACTGCGCCGTCCCGTCCGGCTCTGCAGGCGTCCCGGCCTTCAACTGCATGGTGAACTCAGGGTCGAAAGGTGCTCCGGCTTTCAACTGCATGGTGACGTCCGGGTCGAAGGGCGTCCGGGAGCGGTCGTCGGGCACGCTGCGGGGATCCGTACGACGGTCCGGACGGCCGCCGTCCTGGCTAGCCACGGCACACCCCGGCCCACGGACGGCCCTGAGACGGCCCGTCACCTATTCGACGCCATGCCTCGGTCACGACTGCGTCTCCCTCCGCACTCGGAATTGCACGCGCGGGTAGATGCAGCGGCCGGACATGCGGCAGCGAACCCCCCTCCCCGACGCCTTGCGGCTCATCGCGGCTTCCTTAAATTATCAGCGACCTTTGTGATGCCCTCGATCGGGAACCGGCCAGTAGGTGGTCGCGGAGAGAATATTAAGGAGATCTTGAGGAGATCGTGCGGCATTCACCAAGCAGCGCGGGTCGCCGGAAGTCCTGTGATCGTCGGCGGGCCCCCGTTAATCTGTGCACATGCCACGCTACGAGTACCGCTGCCGTACCTGCGGCGACACGTTCGAACTGAGCCGTCCGATGGCGGAGTCCTCCGCCCCCGCGAACTGCCCGCAAGGCCACGACGACACGGTGAAGCTGCTGTCCACGGTGGCGGTGGGCGGCACGGCGTCCGCTCCGGCACCGGCGCCGAAGGCGGGCGGCGGCGGGGGCGGCTGCTGCGGCGGGGGCTGCTGCGGCTGAGACCCGCTCAGCGGCGGTCGCGGCGGCAGCAATGCCGTCAGCGGCGGCGGGCCAGGGTCAGGCCGTCCGCGATCGACAGCATCACGCTGTCCACCCGGTCGTCCGCCTTCACATGGGCGTTGAAGTCCCTGATCGCCGCGGCGGACCCGGTCGCGTCCGGATCCGTCACGCCGCCGTGGAAGAAGACGTTGTCGACCACCAGCAGCCCGCCGGGGCGCATACGGGGCACCAGTTCGTCCCAGTAGGCGACGTAGTTGTCCTTGTCCGCGTCGATGAACGCCATGTCGATGTGCGGCTCGGCCGGCAGCCCACGCAGCGTCTGAAGCGCGGGCGCGATCCGCAGCTCGATCCGGTCGGCCACCCCCGCCTGCTCCCACGCCTCCCGCGCGTGCCGCGTCCACTCCTCGGAGACGTCGCAGGTCAGCAGCGTCCCGCCGGGCGGCAGCGCCTGCGCCATGGACAGCGCCGACAGCCCGGTGAAGGTCCCGACCTCGACGATCCGCCGCGCCCCGGTCAGCCGTACCAGAAAGGCCAGAAGCGCCCCCTGCTCCTCGGCGACCTGCTGGCCGGCCACCAGCGGCAGCTGCGTGTGCGTGACCTCCACGAGCATCCGCTGCACGGGGTCCAGCGGCGGGTTGTGGCCGAGCATGTACGCGTACAGCTCGTCCGTCAGCGGCGTCCCGTTCCCCTTGGCCACCGGCCCTCCTCGAACTCGGCGGGTGAGCGCGCTGCACGTTCCACTCCACCGTAGCTTCGAAGGCCGCCGGTCACGCCTCCTTGGCCGCCTTCAGGAACTCCCGCAGGATCCGCTCCCCGGCCACCACACCCCGCTCCGGCAGCGCGCCGATCCCTGGAGCCGTCCAGCCGGAGTCGGCCAGTTCACCGTGGCCCGGGCGCCAGCCACGGTCCGCGGCGAGCAGCAGGTCGGCGTCGAGCAGCGAGTCCCCGGCCGCCAGCGTCAGCGTGGCCCCGGTGCGGCGGGCGATCTCCCGCACGGCCGCGCTCTTGGTGAGCGGCTTGGGGACGGCGTAGATCTTGCGGCCCTGCAGGGACACCGTCCAGCCCCGGTCCTCCGCCCAGACGGCCAGCTCCTTCACCCACTCCTCGGGCAGCAGCTCCCGCTCGACGACGAGGTAGGCGAACAGGTCCTCCGCGACCCGGTGCTTGCGCACCCAGGCCGGGTCGGCGGTGGCCGTCAGATGGTCCCGCACCTCGGCCAGCGGCGCGCACTCGTCCGCCAGCCGAGCCAGCACCGCGGCGTGCCAGTCGAGGTCGGTGACGCCGTCGACGAGCAGATGGCCGCCGTTGGCGCAGATCGCGTACGCCGGGGTGGGGCCCGGCAGGTTGATGCGCTGGTACTGCTTGCGGGTGCGGGTCGTGGTCGGTACGAACACCGCCCGGTCACCGAGGTCGGTGAGCAGCCCGGCCGCGGTCTCGGTCAGGTACGACAGCGGCCTGCTCTCGTGCACCTCCACACACAGCAGCCGGGGCGCCCGCGCGTCCGGCATGGTCAGCGCGAGCGCCGCCGAGGAGTAGATCAGGGTGCGGTCGAGGTCGCTGGCGACCAGGACGGTGCTCATCCGGCCACCGCCCTGCCGTCGGCGCCGGTCGCGCCCCGCGTGTACTGGGGGTGGATCAGCCCCACGCAGGTGTACGGCAGTGCGTCGACCTCCTCCACCGGCACGCCACGCTGCTCGGCCAGCAGCCGCACATGGTCCAGGTCGGCGCCCGCCCCCAAGCTCTCGGCTCCGCTCGAGCAGGGGGTACCCCCACCCTTCCGGGCCAGGATCTTCCACGGCACCCGGCGCAGCAGCACCCGCGTGGTCTCACCGACGCCCGGCTTGACCAGGTTCACGTCGTGGATGCCGTACTCCTCGCTGATGCGCTCCACGGCCGCCCAGCCCTCCCAGGTCGGCGTGCGGTCACCGGACAGCAGCTCCTTGGCCTGGAGGTCGACCGCCTCTTCGACCTCGGCGAAGCGGGCCGAGACGGCATCGAGGAAGGCCCCCGAGACATCGGCTCCCGCCAGCTCGCGGTAGAACTTCGCGCCGTGGTAGTCGTGCGGGCCGACCAGGTCGCCGCGCAGCACCGTGCGCGAGATCAGGCCGGAGACCGTCGAGTTGAGGCAGGCGGACGGGATGAGGAAGTCCTCCCGGGTGCCGTACGTCCGTACGCACGAGCCCGGGTCGGCGAGCACCGCGATCTCCGGGTCGAAGCCGGTGATGCCGTCGGACGCCTCGAACTCCCTGATCGCATCGGCCAGTTCCCGGGTGATGGCGCCCTTTCCGGTCCAGCCGTCGACGAAGACGACGTCGCTCGGGTCGTAGCGGTCGGCGAGGTAGCGCAGCGCGTTGGCGTCGATGCCGCGGCCGCGCACGATGGACACCGCGTAGTGCGGCAGGTCCAGGCCGTGCCGGTGCCGGGCCCAGCGGCGCATGAGGACCCCGACGGGGGTGCCGGCGCGGGCCAGGGAGACCAGCACGGGCCGTGGCGACCGTTCGGCGAGGACCGTCTCGGTGACCACCCCGACGGCCTGGGCCAGACGGGCGGCCGATGCCTCGAGGGCCGCGTGGAACAGCTCCTGGTACTGCTCGCTCGGCTGGTACTCCACCGGCAGCGACTCCGCGTAGTGCGCGCCACCGCTCTGGATGGCCTCTTCGCGTTCCTCGGTCGGCGCCTCCAGGGTGACGTCAGAGAGGTCCTGGAGCAGCCAGCCGACCTCGTCGGGCGCGTACGAGGAGAAGGCGGGGCCGCGGAGGGGCTCGGGCAGCATGGCGGATCTTTCCGGGGAGGAGGCGGTGGCGCGCGGGAGCGGCGCGGGGAGGTGGGCGGGGACGACCGCGAGCAGGACGTGCGGGGTGTGCGCGGCGAGCCGGTCCAGGAGGCCGCCGGGGGCGTGCAGTTGGGGGGTGTCGGCGACGGAGTCGACGACCGCGACGACGGCGTCGAAACCGGCGCCCGCGACGTTGTAGGCGTAGCGTTCGCCGGGGCCGTCGGCCGGGTCGTCGTGCGCGGGGAACACGATCCGGGTGCGTATCGCGTAGCCGGGTTCGTCGACCGCGAGGACGGGGGAACGGGTGGTGGTGGAGTAGCGGACCTCGGCGGCGTCCAGGACGTCCTCCAGCTCGCGGGCGAGCCGGAGCGGCGCGTACATCAGCTCCTCGAAGCCGAGTACGAGGACGCGGCGGGCCCCCGCGGGCAGCGCCCGGGCCAGCCGCGCCGCCATCGCGGGCAGTGCGCGCTCCAGGCGGGAGCGGTGCTCGGGGGTGAAACCGTGCCGTCCGCCGTCGGGCAGCCCGCGGGGCCAGCCGAGGTCGACGCGGGTGATCGTCCCGTGGGCCTCTTCGTGGCCTACGGGCGTCGCGTGCCGGGCGACCAGCTCCTGCCCCTTCTCCAGCACCCCCTCGGGCAGCCTCACCGTGCCCGAGGCCGCGGCCACCAGGTCCACGCGGGCGCCGATCTGCCGGGCGAAGTCCTCCAGCCGGCCCAGATCGGCGGGCGAGCGCAGGTCGACCAGGGCGACGACGACGTACCGCCCCCGCGGATACCGCTCGTGCAGGTCGCGGATCGTGTTCATGACGGTGTTGCCGGTGGAGAACTCGTCGTCGACCAGGACGAGCGGGCCGTCGCCCGCCAGCAGCGCCGGATCCTCCGGGAGCAGCAGGTGGGAGGTGGCGTGGGAGTGGGACTCCTCGAAACCGCCGGCGCGGGCGACGCCCTCGACGGGGCGGCGGGTGGAGTGCAGGTAGGGCACGGCGCCGAGGCCGTCCGCGACCGAGTGGCCGAGTCCGGTGGCCGTCTCCGCGTACCCGAGGACGACCGCGCGGTCGGCCTCGTCCTCGCCCAGCAGGTCCCGCACCCGGCGGCCGAGCGCCAGCCCGTGGCCGTGGACGACGGACGGCACCTGCGGGACGTGTTTGCCCAGCACGTTGGAGACGAGCAGGTGCGCCCGCTTGGGGTTGCGGCGCAGCGCGAGGCCCAGCAGCTCCTTCAGCCGCTCGTCGCCGACGAGTTCGACCCCGAGCCGCTCGGCGACCCAGGTCCCGGTCCAGACCGCGTTCTCCATCGGTTCCTTCACGCCTGTCACTGCGGCAGCCCGGCGGCCAGCAGCTCCACGAAGCCGATGTTCTCGTTGGCGACGCCGAAGACCTCGGCGCGCCGCAGGGTGCGCTCGGCCCAGGCGCGGTGCGGCCTCACCTCGTTCATCTTGTTGGTGTACGCCGAGCGCAGAACCCCGCCGCCGAGGCGCTCGGGTCGGAGGATGTCCTGGGCGTCGCTGTACTCCTCGTGGCTGACGACCGACAGTGCGTGCACCGGCATCACGTGCGAGGGGTGGATGCAGGTCTTGCCGAGCAGGCCGTTGGCGCGGTCGAGGGAGATCTCGCGGAGCAGCCCGTCCAGGTCGTGCTCGATCAGCGTCTCGCGCAGTTCCTCGACATGGCCCTCAAGGAAGGGGCTGCGGCGCAACTGCGGCTTGAACATGCGCTCCTGGACCCGGAAGTACTCCCACACCGGTCCGGTCACGGTGAACCCGGTGCCGTCGGCGCGGCCCAGGACGTTGACGACGTCGGCGATCACGGACGCGACGATCTGCACGTCGTAGGCGGTCATGTCGGGTGCCCTGCGCAGGCCGTACGAGGAGCAGAAGTCGGTGACGCCGAGGCGGAGTGCGAGGACGCGGTCGCGCCACTTGTCGACCGTGCGGAAGATGCCGTCCAGGGTCTCGCGGCGCGTCTCCAGGTAGAGCAGGCCGGGCGACTCCAGGACGGGCATCGCGAACAGGCGGCGCCCGCTCGCCGTCTCGGCGGCGGAGAGTGCCTCCAGGAAGGGGACGCCGCTCTCCTCGGTGAACTTCGGCAGCACGAAACCGGACAGCAGCCGGACGGCCGGGCCGAGCCGGGCGACCAGGTCCGGAATCTGCTCGGGGGCTCGGACGCGGACGAAGAGCAGCGGCAGTTCGGCGTCGCCCCGCGAGGCGAGGTCGGTGAACTGCCGGACCAGGTTCTCCTCCGCGGGCACGACGTCCGCGTCGTCGATGGAGTCCTCCAGGCACAGCACCATGGAGACGACACCGCGGCCCGCCTGCTTCACCACGTCGTCGGCCAGGTGCGGGCGGGTCGCCGGGCTGTAGAGGGTGGCGCCGAGGGCCGCCGCGAGAACCGGGGCCGGCGAGTCGGCGGTGAAGACGGCCGGCTCGCGGTAGAAGAGGCGCTGCCGCTCCCCAGGGGCGATGTGCCCGAAATGACGCATATGACTCCCCCGTGATGCAGGACTGCCTGAATAGACGTGGCCGGTAATAGTACGTAGAACTCCATGTCATGGGTTCCCCTCGGGCATGAAGTTCCGGTAACTCGACCGTGTCGACGGCAACGCGGACAGCATGCGGAGAGCTTGCCCCCGCGTTGTCGTGACCAGGACGGAGAGGGCAGGATGACGGCATGACGCACGCGATGCTGAAGGGGTCGAACGTACTGCTCGAGGCCACGGCGGTACGGGCGGTGCTGCGCTGGGCGCCGGGGCAGGGCGTCCCCGAGGTCGACGCCTCGGCGCTGCTGCTGGGTCCCGACGGTCGGGTGCGGTCAGACGAGGACTTCGTCTTCTACAACCAGCCCCGGCATCCGTCCGGGACGGTACGGCTGCTCGGGAAGAAGCGGGAGTCGGACGCGCTGACCGACACCATCCAGACGGATCTGGCGGGCGTCGAGCCCGGAGTGGGGCGGATCCTGCTGGTCGCCTCGGCGGACGACGTCACGTTCGACCGGGTGCGGGGGTTGCGGATCCTGCTGTACGACGCGGGGGCCTCCGAGGGGGAGCCGCTGGCGTACTTCGACGTCAAGCCGGAGACGGGCGCGGAGACGGCGCTGATCTGCGGGGAGCTGTACCGGCGGGGGGAGAACTGGAAGTTCCGGGCGCTGGGTGAGGGATACACCAACGGGCTGAAGGGCCTCGCGAACGACTTCGGCATCTCGGTGGACGAGTCGGAGGAGGAGACGGCGCCGGCTGTCGCGCCGGAGGTGCCGGTGTCCGCGCCGGAGGTGTCGGTGCCGTTGCCGCCGGAGCAGCCGGTGGGGGCGTCTGCGGGGTACGGGTACCCGGCGGAGGCGGCGACCGCGGCGGTGGCTGCGCCTGCGACCGCGCCTGCGCAGCCTGCTTACGGGTATCCGCAGCCGGTGTACGGGTATCCGCAGCCGGCACCGGCCCCGGCGTACGGGTATCCGCAGACGGCGGTGCCGGTGCCGGACCCCGACTTCCGGCTGCCGCCGCAGGGGCCGCAGTTCATCGGGCGCCAGGGGTAGCCCGGGGCTGAACACACTGCTACGCCTTGGTCTTGTAGCCCCGGCCCCACTGCAGGCCCCAGCCGTACAGGCGGTCCAGTTCTGCCTGGAAGCCGTAGACGAACCTCACCTCTCGGCGGACGGTGATCTCGCCCTTGACGTTCTCGATGAGGACGACCGCGCAGGAGCGGGCCTGCGGATGGCGTTCGTCGAGGCCGATCTCGATGCGCGGGCCGTTGCTGGGGTAGAGCGTGACGTGGGCGTGTGTGCGATCGAACGCCGGCGTCTGGTCGTAGATGTAGACGAAGATCAGCAGCCGCTTGAAGTCGTCCCGGTGGTCGAGGTTGACGAAGATCGTCTCACCGGAGCCGGAGCCGAACCGGTCGTCACCGCTGAGCTTGATGTACGGCGGGTCGTTCAGCTCGCCGTAGAAGCTGCCCAGCGGCTGCACCACTCCCTTGGTGCCGTCGCTCAGCTCGTACATGCACCCGAGGTCGAGGTCGACGTTGACCATGCTCTGGGTGTGCGCCTGCACGACCTCGGGGGTGAACAGCCGCAGCGGGTTGCGGAACAGACTGCTGCGCTCGGGGCCGCCGATGTCGGACGTCCGCATGCGCCAGGACAGGTTGATGCGCAGGTTGCCGCTCGCCGCGCCCTGCTTGGTGAGCGAGACCCGGTGGTGCCGCTTGGTCAGTTCGATCGCGTTGGTCGCCGCGCTGCCCGAGTCGAAGTCCGTCGCCCGCCCGCGCCACACGCCGTCCCAGAAACCCATGCCCGCCCCCTGCCTCACTATTGCACCGCTCCACAGCCGCGGGGCGGCCCGCCGAGGACGCCTCCTCGCGACCGCCCCGCACAGAGCGTTCCCTCACCCCGAGAACTCTCACACCCCGGACGAGATCTCAGTCTTCTCGTCCGAGGCCGTCGCTTTTCCCCCGGCCGCGGCGAGCGCGCGGTTGCGGCGCACGGAGGACCAGAAGGACGCTGCGATCAGGACGACACCGACGAGGCCGGTGACCACCTCGTTGATCTCGTACTGGATGGTGACCATGAGGATCACGGCGAGCGCCCCGATCGCGTAGTGGGCGCCGTGCTCCAGGTAGACGTAGTCGTCGAGGGTGCCCTGGCGGACCAGGTAGACCGTCAGCGACCGCACGTACATCGCGCCGATGCCGAGGCCGAGCGCCATCAGGACGATGTCGTTGGTGATGGCGAACGCGCCGATCACGCCGTCGAAGGAGAAGGACGCGTCCAGGACCTCCAGGTAGAGGAACATGAAGAACGCGGCCTGGCCGGCCAGCAGCACCGCCGAGCGCGGCTTGCCGCTGCGGGCGGCCACCTCTTCCTCCTCGTGCTCGCGCTCCTCCTCTTCCTCCAGGCGGTCCTCGAAATAGCCGGACAGACCGCCCACGATCATGTAGGTGATCAGGCCGGCGATGCCGGAGATGAGCACCGTCTGCGCCTTGTCGACGTGCGCGCCACCGTGCTGGTGGGCGTGGACGGCGAAGGTCATGGAGGTGATCAGCAGGACGATCAGCGCGATGCAGACCGACAGCATGTCGACCTTGCCGAGCTTGGCGAGCGGGCGCTCGATCCAGCGCAGCCACTGGATGTCCCGGTCCTCGAAGATGAAGTCGAGGAAGATCATCAGCAGGAACATGCCGCCGAACGCCGCGATCGCCGGATGGGCGTCGGTGACGAGCTGCCGGTACTGGTCCTTGTCGGTCAGCGCGAGGTTGACGGCGTCTATGGGGTTCTTCTTGGCGGTGACGGCGACGATGACGACGGGGAAGACCAGTCGCATGCCGAAGACCGCGATCAGCACGCCGACCGTGAGGAAGATCTTCTGCCAGAAGGCGTTCATCTTCTTCAGGATTCCGGCGTTGACCACCGCGTTGTCGAAGGACAGCGAGATCTCGAGGACGGAGAGGATCGCCACGATACCGAAGGCGGTCCACCCCCCATAGAGGACCGCCAGGGCCAAGCCGACCGCGGTGACCACGAACGACCAGCCGAAGGTTTTCAGAAGCACTGGCTACCCAATCCGTATGTGTACGGGGCTACCCGTCGCCGTACCCGGCTTTACCGAACATTGACCACAGAGTTTAGAGGGGTCCTGGTCCGGCCGGGACATGTGGTCCAGCCGGATCGGAACACCGCAGGTCCGGAAGGGGGAGGGGCTGGAGGCGCACGCAGCGGACGGCCTGATTAAGAAACGTTCACTCCGAAGTCCAGAGCGATGCCGCGCAGGCCGGACGCGTACCCCTGGCCCACGGCGCGGAACTTCCATTCGCCGCCGTGGCGGTAGACCTCGCCGAAGATCATGGCCGTTTCGGTGGAGGCGTCCTCGCTGAGGTCGTAGCGGGCGAGCTCCTGGCCGTCGGACTGGTTGACGACACGGATGAAGGCGTTGCTGACCTGGCCGAACGTCTGGCCGCGCTCGTCGGCGAGGTGGATGGAGACCGGGAAGACGATCTTGTCGCACTGGGGCGGGACCTTGGCGAGGTCCACCAGGATGGTCTCGTCGTCACCCTCGCCCTCACCGGTGAGGTTGTCGCCGGTGTGTTCGACGGAGCCGTCGGGGCTCTTGAGCTGGTTGTAGAAGACGAACCACTCGTCGCCGAGGACCCGTCCGCCGCTGCACAGCAGTGCGCTGGCATCGAGGTCGAAGGGGGCTCCGGTGGTGGAGCGCGCGTCCCAGCCGAGTCCGATCATCACCTGGGTGAGGTTCGGTGCGGCTTTGGAGAGGGAGACGTTGCCTCCCTTGGCGAGCGTGACGCCCATGGTGCTTGTTCCTCCCCGAGTACTTTTTCGTCCCGGGGGTGGAGCCCCCCGGTCGTCGTGGCTTTTCCCCCGGTGGTCGTGGTTTCTCCCCCGGTGGTCGAAAGGGAAACCCTCGGCGGCCAGGGCCGACCCCTATGGTGCGGCGTGGGTAGTCCCGTCGGCGTACCCGGCGGCTTCGGTTGCCAGCGGGTGGGTTCCGCCGCTCGGCGGTACGAGGACTGCCGGCAGCCGGAAAGCGGGCTCCGCGCCTGGGTCCCCCCAGGCCGTCAAGGCACCGGGGGAGGCACGAATGCCCGCGGCTGTGCGGGCCCTGCGCCGTACGGCGCAGGGCCCGTGTGCAGTCGCGCCGGCGTCAGACGTTGACGCCGAAGTCCTGGGCGATGCCCCGCAGGCCCGAGGCGTAGCCCTGGCCGATGGCGCGGAACTTCCACTCGGCGCCGTGACGGTACAGCTCGCCGAACACCATGGCGGTCTCCGTGGAGGCGTCCTCGCTCAGGTCGTACCGCGCGATCTCCTGCTGGTTGGCCTGGTTCACCACGCGGATGAAAGCGTTGCGCACCTGGCCGAAGGACTGCTGGCGGTTCTCGGCGTCGTAGATGGAGACCGGGAAGACGATCTTGTCGACGTCCGCCGGCACCGCCGCGAGGTTGACCTTGATCGCCTCGTCGTCGCCCTCGCCCTCACCCGTGAGGTTGTCACCGGTGTGCTCGACAGAGCCGTCGGGGCTCTTGAGGTTGTTGAAGAACACGAAGTGCTGGTCGCTGACCACCTTGCCCGACGAGTTCAGCAGCAGAGCGCTGGCGTCCAGGTCGAAGTCGGTGCCGGTGGTGGTGCGGACATCCCAGCCGAGTCCGACGAGGACCGCGGTCAGGCCGGGGGCCTCCTTGGTCAGCGATACGTTGCCACCCTTGCTGAGGCTGACTCCCACGAGTCCCTCCATTGGTGTCCAGGGGCGGGGAGCCCCGTCGTGCGATGTACCGGATATACCGGATCAACGAGTCGATCCTAGTGACGGGTTCCCGCGCCCCACAGGCCTTGGAACCGAAGTAAGCCGAAGGGGCGCGCCCCTGGGGCGGACCCTTCGACACGGCATCACAGGGTGTCGAGCGCCTTCACGTACTCGTTCAGGTCGCGCGCGTCCGGCAGGCCGTTGACGACGGTCCACCGCACCACGCCCTCCTTGTCGATGATGAAGGTCCCGCGCACCGCGCAACCCTTGTCCTCGTCGAAGACGCCGTACGCGCGCGAAATGTTGCCGTGCGGCCAGAAGTCGGACAGCAGGGGGTACTCCAGGCCCTCCTGCTCGGCGAAGACGCGCAGGGTGTGGATGGAGTCGTTGGAGACGGCGAGCAACTGGGTGTCGTCGTTGACGAACTTCGGCAGGTTGTCGCGCAGCGCGCAGAGCTCGCCGGTGCACACGCCGGTGAAGGCGAACGGGTAGAAGAGCAGCACCACGTTCTTCTGACCGCGGAAGTCGGAGAGCTTCACGGTCGCGCCGTGGTTGTCCTTGAGCTCGAAGTCGGGGGCCTTGTCGCCGACCTGGATCGCCATGGTCCTGCTTCCCTTTCGACGGGATGGGTAGGGGCAGGACCACCCTACGCAGCGAGCGGAGCACACGACGCGGGAGGCCGGGCCGAGCTGATGTTTCAGCCCAGCCCGGCAAAATCAGCCTCGTCCTGGGGGTGCCCCTGGCTCGAAGGGCTTGGGGGAGTTCGAGGACGAGGCCGTCAGGCCGATGGGGGTCTGGGGGCGCAGCCCCCAGGTACGGCCACCCCGACCGGGGGCACCGCTCAGTGGACGGCCCCCCAGCGGAGCGTCACCGCTTGGACTTGGCGGCCTTCGGCGTCACCAGACGCGAGCCGCTCCAGTCCTTGCCCACGCTGACGCTCTTGGACGCCGACAGACCCGCCGTCGTCGCGGCTTCCGAGATGTCGCTGGGCTCCACGTAGCCCGTTCGGCCGGTCTTCGGCGTGAGGAGCAGGATCGAGCCGCCTTCTTCGACGTACGTGGTGGCGTCCACCAGCGCATCCGTCAGGTCGCCGTCCTCGTCGCGGAACCACAGCACCACGGCATCGGCAACGTCGTCGTAGTCCTCGTCCACGAGCTCGCTGCCGATGACTTCCTCGATGGCCTCGCGAAGCTCCTGGTCGACATCGTCGTCGTAGCCGATCTCCTGGACCACCTGCTCGGGCTGGAACCCCAGCCTGACGGCAGGGTTCGTCCGCTCCTCCGCGTGGTCCGCGGTCGCGCTCACGGGTTGCCTCCTGATCATGTCTTGGTGAGTATCTCAGCCACGCGCGTACGCGAAGCGTTGGCCGTAGTCCACACGGGCGGGGCGGATCGCGCAAGTACCCGGCGGTTCAGACCGCCGAAACGGTGACGATCCTGGCCGTGTCGCCGCAACTCCAGGCACGGTATCGCGCCGCGAGGTGACCTACACCACACCGTTCTGCCCGGTTTGCGCATTCCGGAATCATCCGCGGGTACGAGTCCCGAATGAGTTTGCGGGGCACGTCACGGCCTGGGCGTATCGTTGCGTTTTGATCGGGCCCGCCCCTGAACATCCGGTCCGCCACCGTGATTACCCGCCGGTAGAGATGACGTTTCGCTTCCCCGAGGTACACGATGGGGACCGGTGCAGGCACAGGAAAAGTGGCCCTCTGACAGGTAAGGAACAGCGTGGCTTCCGGATCCGATCGTAATCCGATCATCATTGGCGGCCTTCCGAGTCAGGTTCCTGACTTCGATCCCGAGGAAACCCAGGAGTGGCTCGACTCCCTCGACGCCGCCGTGGACCAGCGCGGCCGTGAGCGGGCCCGCTACCTGATGCTCCGTCTGATCGAGCGGGCCCGTGAGCGGCGCGTGGCCGTGCCCGAGATGCGCAGCACGGACTACGTCAACACCATCGCGACCAAGGACGAGCCGTTCTTCCCCGGCAACGAGGAGATCGAACGCAAGATCCTCAACGCCACCCGGTGGAACGCCGCCGTCATGGTCTCCCGCGCCCAGCGCCCGGGTATCGGCGTCGGCGGCCACATCGCCACCTT
Organism: Streptomyces sp. NPDC001848; assembly: GCF_042891915.1. Taxonomy (NCBI): domain Bacteria; kingdom Bacillati; phylum Actinomycetota; class Actinomycetes; order Kitasatosporales; family Streptomycetaceae; genus Streptomyces; species Streptomyces sp. NPDC001848. Next base: position 45,609 of record NZ_JBIATP010000016.1, read on the forward strand.
CGCCTCCTCGGCCTCGCTGTACGACGTGGGCTTCAACCACTTCTTCCGCGGCAAGGACGAGGGCGACGGCGGTGACCAGGTCTTCTTCCAGGGCCACGCCTCGCCGGGCATCTACGCCCGCGCTTACCTGCTGGACCGGCTCACCGAACGGCACCTGGACGGGTTCCGTCAGGAGAAGTCCAAGGCGCCGTACGGGCTCTCCAGCTACCCGCACCCGCGCTCGATGCCGGACTTCTGGGAGTTCCCGACGGTCTCCATGGGCCTCGGCCCGATCGGCGCGATCTACCAGGCGCGGATGAACCGCTACATGGAGGCGCGCGGCATCGCCGACACCTCCAAGTCGCACGTGTGGGCGTTCCTCGGCGACGGCGAGATGGACGAGCCGGAGTCGCTCGGACAGCTGACGATCGCCGCTCGCGAGGGCCTGGACAACCTGACCTTCGTCGTCAACTGCAACCTGCAGCGCCTCGACGGCCCGGTCCGCGGCAACGGCAAGATCATCCAGGAGCTGGAGTCGGTCTTCCGGGGCGCCGGCTGGAACGTGATCAAGCTGATCTGGGATCGCTCCTGGGACCCGCTGCTGGCCCAGGACCGGGACGGCGTACTGGTCAACAAGATGAACACCACGCCGGACGGCCAGTTCCAGACGTACGCCACCGAGTCCGGCGCGTACATCCGCGAGCACTTCTTCGGCGACGACCTGCGGCTGCGCGCGATGGTCGAGAACATGACCGACGACCAGATCCTGCACCTGGGCCGTGGCGGTCACGACCACCGCAAGATCTACGCCGCCTTCTCCGCGGCCAAGGCCCACAAGGGCCAGCCGACGGTGATCCTGGCCAAGACGATCAAGGGCTGGACGCTGGGTCCGAACTTCGAGGGCCGCAACGCCACGCACCAGATGAAGAAGCTGACGGTCGCCGACCTCAAGCACTTCCGGGACCGCCTGCACCTGCCGATCTCCGACAAGGAGCTGGAGTCCGGCCCGCCGCCGTACTACCACCCGGGCCGGGACTCGGAGGAGATCCAGTACATGCACGACATGCGCAAGGCGTGCGGCGGCTACGTCCCGACGCGCGTCGTGCGGTCGAAGCCGCTGGCACTGCCGGACGACAAGACGTACGCGACCGTGAAGAAGGGCTCCGGTCAGCAGTCCATCGCCACCACCATGGCGTTCGTACGACTGCTGAAGGACCTCATGCGGGACAAGGAGCTCGGCAGGCGGTTCGTGCTGATCGCGCCCGACGAGTACCGCACCTTCGGCATGGACTCGTTCTTCCCGAGCGCGAAGATCTACAACCCGCTCGGCCAGCAGTACGAGGCCGTGGACCGGGACCTGCTGCTCGCGTACAAGGAGTCGCCGACCGGGCAGATGCTGCACGACGGCATCTCCGAGGCGGGCTGCACGGCGTCGTTGATCGCGGCGGGCTCGGCGTACGCCACGCACGGCGAGCCGCTCATCCCGGTGTACGTCTTCTACTCGATGTTCGGCTTCCAGCGCACGGGTGACCAGTTCTGGCAGATGGCCGACCAGCTGGCGCGCGGTTTCGTCCTCGGCGCGACCGCCGGCCGCACGACGCTGACGGGTGAGGGCCTCCAGCACGCGGACGGCCACTCGCAGCTGCTCGCCTCGACGAACCCGGCGTGCGTGGCGTACGACCCGGCGTTCGCCTACGAGATCGCCTACATCGTGCAGGACGGTCTGCGCCGGATGTACGGCTCCTCGCCCGAGCACCCGCACGGCGAGGACGTCTTCTACTACCTCACCGTGTACAACGAGCCGATCCAGCACCCGGCCGAGCCGGCGAACGTGGACGTCGAGGGCATCCTCAAGGGCATCTACCGCTTCAGCGAGGGCACGGCGGGCTCCGTCCCGGCGCAGATCATGGCCTCCGGAGTGGCCCTGCCCTGGGCGGTCGAGGCGCAGAGGATCCTCGCCGAGGAGTGGAACGTGAAGGCCGACGTGTGGTCGGCGACCTCCTGGAACGAGCTGCGGCGTGAGGCCGTGGCCTGCGAGGAGCACAACCTGCTGCACCCGGAGGAGGAGCAGCGCGTCCCGTACGTGACGCGGAAGCTCAGCGATGCGGAGGGTCCGTTCGTGGCCGTGTCCGACTGGATGCGGTCGGTTCCGGACCAGATCGCGCGCTGGGTGCCGGGCACCTACCAGTCGCTGGGCGCGGACGGCTTCGGCTTCGCCGACACGCGCGGTGCGGCGCGCCGCTTCTTCCACATCGACGCGCAGTCGATCGTGGTCGCGGTGCTCGCCGAGCTGGCCCGGGAGGGCAAGGTCGACCGCTCGGTGCTGAAGCAGGCGATCGACCGGTACCAGCTGCTGGACGTGACGGCGGCGCACCCGGGCGCGGCGGGCGGCGACGCGTGACATGACCCCGCGCTCGGCCTGAGCGGTGGCGGTCGAAGGGCGGTGGGGCTCGGGTCCCGCCGCCCTTCGTCGTCATGCGTCTTTACGTTCTTTACGATGCGTGCATGAACGAGCAGTCGGCGCAGGTCCGTTGGGAGCACCACACCCAGCGGCCCCTGCTGGCGCCGGCTGTCCTGTTCGACGTCGCGTACGGGGTGCCGATCGTGGACAGCGGGGCGAGCCGGGCACTGGCGACCGCGTGCACGGTGGTGGAGTGGGCGGTGTGGGCCACGTTCGCATCCGACCACCTGGTGCGGCTCGCGCTGTCCGGGCAGCGGCGCGCGTTCGTACGGAGCACTGGCTGGACCTGTGCGCGGTGGTGGCGCCGATGCTCCAGCCGCTCAGGCTGCTGCGGATGGTGGCCACGCTGATGCTCGTGGGGCGGCGGGCGCGGATGGCCTCACAGATCCCGCTGATCACGCTTGTCGGCGGAGCGACGCGCGGTTCGAGAAGGACGACGTGGAGGAACGGCGGCAGACCGCGGCGATCGAGGCGTTGGCGGAGGAGGTGCGGGCGCTTCGGGGCGAGGTCGCGGCGTTGTCGCGTGCCGCGCGGCAGGAACGTCAGCTGTAGCGGTGCCCGGTGGCTGGGGTGGCCGGGGGCCGGCCGGGTTTGCCCGCAGCTGCGCTACGTCAACCCCGGTGTCCCGCCCGCCAGCCACACGATCGCCAGGAGCGTGTCGATCGCTCCCAGGACCACGGCCACCAGGGCCGGCACCGAACGGCTTCCCGTCCAGGTGCGGCCCATGGCGAGCCAGCCGCAGACGACCGCGACCGGGCCAAGGACGATGCCGAGGGCGAAGAAGCCCGCGATCGCACAGATGACTCCGACGATCCCGAGCGTCGCGCGATCCGGCCCGCTCCGGTACCACATCCGGCTCCGTGAGCGGGGGTGCCTGCGCGTTCCGTGTCCGAAGCCCGCCATCATCAACTCCCTGACTCAGCCGTCGGTTCGGGCTTGATGGTGCGGGTACCCCCGTTGCGCGTTTCAGTCCTGCCGGTGCGCTGCCCCCCTCCGGCAGCGCACCGCAGGACGTGACCCACTGTGACCCGCGGTGCGCGCCCGGCGGGAGGGATCTTGAGCGCCTTCACCCTGATGAGGGAACTTGCCCGTCATGGCGTCAGATGTGCGCGGCGCCCGCGCCCGCCTCCGCGTTCTCGCCCCGCTTGGTCAGCAGCGCAACCAGGACCGCCACGGCCGCGACACCGGCGGCGACGAGGGAGGCCAGGCTCATCCCTGAGATGAACGTGTCGTGCGCGACCGACGTGATCTTCGTGGCGATCGCCTCCGGCGTGCCCTTCGCCAGCGGGGCGACACCGACCTGGACCGCCTCGGAGGCCTGGTCCAGCTGGGACTGGCTGAGCGGCGGGAGCCCCGCGTCCTTCCAGTTGCCGGGCAGGTCGTGGTCCACCTTGGAGGCCATCACGGCGCCCAGCACCGCCGTACCGAGGCTGCCGCCGATCTGCATGGCGGCCTGCTGGAGACCGCCGGCCACACCGGAGAGCTCCATGGGCGCGTTGCCGACGATGACCTCGGTGGCGCCGACCATCACGGGGGCCAGGCCGAGGCCGAGCAGGGCGAACCACAGCGACATCGTGGCGCTGCCCGTCCCCGCCTTGAGCGTGGACATGCCGTACATGGCGACCGCGGTGGCGAGCATGCCGCCGGCCAGCGGGATGCGCGGGCCCAGCTTGGTGATGAGCGCGCCCGCGAGCGGCGAGCCGACGATCATCATGCCGGTGAGCGGCAGCAGGTGCAGGCCCGCGTCGATCGGGCTCATCCCGTGCACGTTCTGCAGGTAGAAGGTGACGAAGAACAGACCGCCCATGAAGGCGATCGCCATCAGGACCATCAGGACGACACCCGCGGACAGCGGCACCGAGCGGAACAGCGACAGCGGGATCAGCGGCTCCTTCACCTTCGTCTCCCAGACGGAGAAGAGGGCGAAGCCCAGCACGGACGCTCCGATGAACAGCCAGGTCTTCCCGTCGCCCCAGCCCCACGTCGGGGCCTTGATCAGTGCCCAGACCAGGCAGAACATGGCCCCCGACAGCAGCGCGATGCCGAGGATGTCGAAGGAGCGCGGCGCGTTCTCGGCGCGGTGGTCGGTCAGGATCAGCAGGCCCAGGACCAGGGCGAGGGCACCGACCGGGACGTTGATGAAGAACACCGACTGCCAGTTGACGTGCTCGACGAGGACGCCGCCGAGGATCGGGCCACCCGCGGTGGAGGCGCCGATGACCATGCCCCAGATGCCGATGGCCATGTTCAGCTTCTCGGCCGGGAAGGTGGCCCGCAGCAGGCCGAGCGCGGCCGGCATCAGCAGCGCGCCGAACAGGCCCTGGAGGACGCGGAAGGTGACGACCGCGGCGATGCTGTGCGACAGGCCGATGGCGCCCGAGGCGGCGGCGAAGCCGGTCACGCCGATCAGGAAGGTCTGCCGGTGGCCGAAGCGGTCGCCGAGCTTGCCCGCGGTGATCAGGGAGACCGCGAGGGCGAGGAAGTAGCCGTTGGTGATCCACTGGACGTCGGCGAAGCTGGCGCCCAGGTCCTTCTGGATGGCCGGGTTGGCGATGGCCACGATGGTGCCGTCCAGAGCCACCATCATGACCCCGACGGCAACAGTGATCAGGGTGAACCACGGGTGCCCGCGCAGGCCCCTGCCCGGCGCGGGGTCCGACGGGGCTGCCGACGCCTTGTCCCCCGGCCCCGTCGTGTCGATGGTCTGACTAGTCATGCGTTCGAGGCTAGTGACAGCGACTGACATTTGACAAATGAGTTCACAAGTCGGTAACTGTCACGGCGCTCCCGGACAGTGTGAACGGGGCAGACGAACGGAATGAGGACTGATGGAAACGGCGTCACGGCCCGGTCTGCGTGAGCGCAAGAAGCAGCGCATCCGGGACGCACTGTTGCGTGCCGCCCTGGAGCTGTTCACCACCCGGGGATACGAGGAGACGACCGTCGACGACATCGTCGAGGCCGTGGACGTCTCGCAGCGCACCTTCTTCCGGTACTTCGCCGGCAAGGAGGAGGCCGTCTTCTTCGCCCACTCCGTCGCGGAGGCCCACTTCGTCGACCTGGTGCGCGGACGGCCGCTCGACGAGGCCCCGTTGGAGGCGCTGCGGCAGGCGGTGCTGGAGGGCTGGGACGGCATCGGCGAGGCCATCGAGCGGATCATCCCGGTGGAACTCCACATGCGCACCTACCGGTTGATCGAGTCGACGCCCAGCCTGTTCGCCACCCATCTGCGCCGCTCGGCGGAGCTGGAGGAGGAGATCGCCCGGATCATCGCCCAGCGCGAAGGGGTCGACGTGGACACGGACCCGCGGCCGCGCGTCGCGGTGGCCGTGTTCGGCGGAGTGATCCGGGTCACCGAACGCCTGTGGAGCGCGGGCGGCGACCCCAGCGTGGCCGCGATCCGCGAGCTGACGGCCTCGTACCTCGACGCCCTCCGCCCGGCGTTGGCGGACAAGTGGCGCACGAGGTGACGACGTACGCATCCGGCAGGAACTGATTCCGTGTCGGCCCCGTGGGCGTCAAGTGAATTCCCGGCGCGCCCGGGTGAGGCAGCGGCCGTGCGAGTGACCTCGTCGTGACGGTCTGTGCCAAGTGACGCACGACTCATCGACTTAGCGTGATGATCGAACCCAAGACCCACCCGTTTTGCCCTAATTGGCATAGAGGAAACGTGAGACGCATCACTCGGTTAACGCGAGACCCTCTCGTTCTCCTAGTGTGTCCTCCCAGTGACTTCCTTCGACACCTCCCCGCAACTCAACGTCTGGCGCGCACTGCTCGCGCTGGCCGTGGTCTTCGTGATGCTCGCGACGACCGGCTGGACCGCCGTGCGCAGCCACCGTGGCGCGACGCCCCTCGAGGCGTCGCGTTCCGCGTGGGAGCACGGCACGATCGCCGGCCACCGGCTGCCGGACCCCGGTGACTCCCCGGCCCACCTCGCCCGCTTCTTCTCCTCGATCGGCGCGCACCAGCGCGACCGGCTCGCCCATCGCTACCCGCTCGCGGTCGGCAACATGAACGGGGCACCGGTGGGCCTGCGCTACGAGGCCAACCGCATCGCGCTCGACCAGCAGCGCAGGGTCGAGCGTGCCCGGATGCACGACGACCGGCTGTCGTCGGTGGGCCAGCAGGAGGCGGGTCGCCTCATGCACCGCTTCGAGGCGCTGATGCAGCAGGGCCGGCAGATCCTCGCCTTCGACCCGGACGGCTCCGGCCGCATCGCGGAGGTCTTCGGCGACCTGGACTCCGCCCGGCGGATCTCGGTCGTCGTGCCCGGCGTCGACACCGACCTGCTCACCTTCGAGCGCACCGTCCGCACGTACTCGGCCCCGGTGGGCATGGCCCAGTCGCTGTACGCGGCGGAGCGTGCGGCGAGCCCCGGGACCCGTACCGCGGTGATCGCCTGGGCCGACTACACCTCGCCCGACGGCCTCGGCATGGAGGCGGCCACCGCGATGCGCGCCGAGCAGGGCGCCGTCCGGCTGAACGCCCTCCTGCGCGCCCTGCCCGGCCGCTCGCGCGTCCAGCTGTACTGCCACAGCTACGGCTCGGTGCTGTGCGGGCTCGCCGCGCGCACGCTGCCCGCACGGGTGTCCGACATAGCGGTGGCGGGCAGCCCCGGCATGCGCACCGAGTCGGCCGCCGGGCTGCACACCTCGGCCCGGGTGTGGGCCATGCGGGACGCCGACGACTGGATCCAGGACGTGCCGTACCTGGAGGTCGGGGGCCTCGGCCACGGCGCCGACCCGGTCTCCCGCGGCTTCGGCGCGAGGGTGCTGTCCGCTCAGGGGGCGAAGGGGCACGCCGGCTACTTCGCGCCGGGCACCGAAAGCCTGCGCAACTTCGCCGAGATCGGCGTCGGCGCGTACGACGCGGTGCGCTGCGCGCACAACGATGAGGCGTGCCGAGCGGATCTCCCCGGCACGGCGCCGGTCGGACGCGCGTAGAAGACCAGGAATTGCGGTCTGCTCGGGGAGCGACGGAGGAGCGCGTGCCGCATACGATGAGCCGCATGGGTGACGTACTGGCCGGATTTCATGCCGTCTGGGAGTTCGAGTCCGACTCCGTGCTCATCCGCTTCGAACGGGGGATTCGTACACCGAAGCTGTTCCAGGCGCTCGGGCAGCGCCGTATCCCCCTGGAGGCGATCGCGGGGATCACACTGACCCCGGGCAGACGCGGGACCGTGGTCCTGCACGCGGTGCCCAGACCCGGCGCCGACCCGCTGATGGAGGTGGCGGACGGACAGCTGAAGGAGACCTCCGACCCCTACCGGCTGGTTCTGCCCGTGGACCGCGAGACCCTCGCGCAGGCCTACGCGGACGAGCTGCGCGCCCGTATCAGCGCGGACGGCACACCGGCCGAGCGGTTCCTGGTCGCGCCGCCCGAGGCGCCGCTGCAGTTCAAGGCGTACGACGGGAAGGCGTCCTTCGACGGCAGGGCGGTGTCCTTCCGCTGGTTCTGGACCGGCGCGTCCTCGGCCAAGTGGAAGGCCGGCGACCAGAGTTTCCCGGTCACCGGCCTCAGCGGCGTGCAGTGGCGGTCGCCCGAGGTGTTCGACGGGTGTCTGCGGTTGCTGACGCGGGACGGCGTGCAGCCCGCTCAGCCGGATCAGGACCCGGCGGCCGTCGTGTTCGGGCACGGCTACGGCCCCGTTCATGAGTCGCTGCCGTTCGCCGCGGCGGTACTGGCCGCGGTGCGGGCCGCCGGGCCGGCCTCGGCGGTGGTGCCGGCCGCTCGGCGGGACCCGGCGGACATCGCCGAGCGGATCCGGCACCTGGGTGAGCTGCACGAGGCCGGGCTCGTCACGGACGAGGAGTTCTCCGTGAAGAAGGCGGAGTTGCTGGCGGAGCTTTAGCGTCCACCGGGCGCGGTGGTGCCTCCGCCCTACTCCCGGCCCACCGACGTGAAGCTCATGTCCGGGTAGCGGTCGCCCGCCACCCTGGCCGCGATCGGCTCCAGCAGGGACAGCTCCTCGTCCGTCAGGACGATCCGTGTGGCCCCGACGTTCTCCTCCACGCGGTGGCGCTTGGTCGTGCCCGGGATCGGCACCACGGCGAGGCCGCGCACCGTGGCCTGCTGCTGCACCCAGGCCAGTGCGATCTGCGCCGGCGAGGCGTCGTGGGCCTTCGCGACCGACCGGATCGGCTCCAGGAGCGCCACGTTGGCGGCCGCGTTCTCGCCGGTGAAGCGGGGCATCCTACGACGGAAGTCCTGGTCCGTGAGGTCCGTCTCCGCGTTCGAGAACGAGCCCGTGAGGAAGCCGCGGCCGAGCGGCGAGTACGGCACCAGGGCCACGCCCAGCTCCTTGGCGGTCGGCACCACCTTCGCCTCGATGTCCCGGCTGAACAGCGACCACTCCGACTGCACCGCGGCGATCGGATGGACCGCCTGCGCCGCCCGGAGCTCGTCGGCGGTGACCTCGCTCAGCCCGAGGTGCTTGACCTTGCCCTCGCGCACCAGCTCCGCCATGGTGCCGACGGTCTCCTCGATCGGCACGTTCACATCCCGGCGATGCATGTAGTAGAGGTCGATCACGTCGACGTCCAGGCGCTTCAGGCTCGCCTCGACGCACTGGCGGATGTAGGGCGGGTCGTTGCGGATGATCCGCTTGAACGGGTCGTCGGGCGAGGTGGAGATCGCGAACTTGGTGGCGATGACCACCTCGTCCCGGTGCGCCTTGAAGAACGGCGACAGGAACTTCTCGTTCTCCCCCGCGCCGTACATGTCCGCCGTGTCGTACAGGGTGACGCCGAGCTCCAGCGCCCGCTCCAGGGCGGCGCGCGACTCCTCGGCGTCCGCGGGGCCGTACGCGAAACTCATGCCCATGCAGCCGAGTCCCTGCACACCCACCTCGGGGCCGTCGTCGCCCAGCCGCACCTGCGAGATCCTGCTGTCCGTCATCGGGGCCTCTCCGACGCCAGGGCGCGCCCGGCATCCGCGTAGAAATCGATCTTTCGGTTGAGCACCGCGAGCGTGTCCTGCAGCTCCGCGATCCGGGCGAGCACGTCCCGCCGGGTCGCCTCCAGGAGTTCGTACCGCTCGGCGTAGGTGTGGTCGCCGGCGCGCACCAGTTCCGCGTAGCGCACCATGTCGGCCACGGGCATGCCGGTGAGCCGGAGCTTGCCGACGAGGTCGAGCCAGTCCAGGTCGGCGTTGCAGTAGCGGCGCTGCCCGGTGTGCGAGCGGTCCACGTGGGGCATCAGCCCGATCCGCTCGTACCAGCGCAGGGTGTGCGCGGTCAGGCCGGTGAAGGCGACGACCTCGCTGATCGTGTAGCTGTCCTGCCCGTCGGGGCGGGGATGCCGCCCGGACGGTACGCCGCAGATGTCGGTCCCGTTTTCGGCCGCCTCGGCCAAGGTCTCGATCACCGTCATGGCCACCACGCTAGAACCTTGGAGTGCACTCCAAGCAAGCCGAATCCGATGAAAATGGCGAGACCCGAACGACGGGCCGTGACTAGCGTGCGCGACATGAGTCTCGTACGCCGGGCCGTGCCCGAGGACGCCGAAGAAGTGCTGCGCCTGCGCCAGGTGATGATCGACTCGGTCTTCGCCGCCAGTTCCTCCGCCTCCTCCACCGAGTGGCACGAGGAGTCCCTGCCGACCCTGCGCGGCCGGCTCGCCGATCCGGACGGCGGCTTCGCGGCGTTCGTCGTGGACCATCCGGAACGGCCGGGAGCGCTGGCGGCGCTGGTGGCCGGGACGATCGAGTACCGGATCGGGCGGGCGGGCAATCCGCAGGGGCGGGTGGGGTACGTCTTCAGCGTCGCCACCGATCCGGACGTGCGCCGCCGCGGCTACGCCCGTGCCTGCATGGAGGAACTGCTGGACTGGTTCCGTGAGCAGGGTGTCCCCCAGGTCGACCTGAACGCGTCCGCCGAGGCGGAGCCGTTGTACGCGTCGCTGGGCTTCGTCCGCAAGCCGGACCCCTCGATGCGGCTGCAGCTGTGAGCCGCTTAGGCTCGGGTCATGCCCCTGCAGAGCCTGGCCTTGATCGCTGACTGGCCCGTCCCCACCGCCGCCGCGGCGGTCGTCCGGGCGGACGGCACCGTGCTCGGTACGCACGGTCCGGTCGACCACTGCTTCCCGCTGGCCTCGGTCACCAAGCCGCTGGCCGCCTACGCGGTGCTCGTCGCGTACGAGGAGGGGGCGATCGAGCTGGACGAGCCCGCCGGGCCGCCCGGCGCGACGGTGCGTCATCTGCTCGCGCACACCTCCGGGCTGGCCTTCGACGAGCACCGGGTGACGTCGGCGCCCGGGGAGCGGCGGCTGTATTCGAACGCTGGGTTCGAGGTGCTGGGCGACCATGTGGCGAAGGCGACGGACATCCCGTTCGCCGAGTACGCCCGGCAGGCGGTGCTGGAGCCGCTGGGCATGACGTCCACGACGCTCGACGGCTCCCCGGCCAAGGACGGCGTCTCGACGGTGGCGGACCTGGCGCGGTTCGCGGCGGAGGTGCAGGCGCCGCGGCTGCTGGATGCGCGGACGGTGGCGGAGGCGATGACGGTGCAGTACCCCGGGACGAAGGGGGTGCTGCCCGGGTACGGGCACCAGAACCCGAACGACTGGGGGCTGGGGTTCGAGATCCGCGACTCGAAGTCGCCGCACTGGACGGGTACTTCGTCCTCGCCACGGACCTTCGGGCACTTCGGGCAGTCGGGGACGTTCCTGTGGGTCGATCCGGATGCGGGGGCGGCGTGCGTGGCGCTGACGGAGCGCGCCTTCGGCCCGTGGGCGATCGAGGCGTGGACGCCGTTCACGGACGCGGTGCTGGCGGAGCTGCGGGGCTGACGGCGCCCTCGCCCGCGCGCGGCACCGTGGCCGGACACTCGAACCACACCGTCTTGCCGCTCCCGTCCGATCTCGGCGTCACGCCCCACCGATCGGCGACCGCCTCGACGTGGAGCAGACCGCGATCAGCGATCCGTCATCTCCCACACCAGCAGTTCCGCCCCCGTCACCGCCACCGCCTCCAGGTCCTTGGCGTCAGTGATCCGCGCCGCGTCCCCCGGCCCCAACTCCTCCCGGTCCAGCCGCACTTCGCCGCGCACCACGTGCACGTACAGATACGGCGCATCCGGGACCGCCGTCCGCTCCCCCGCCCCCAGGCGTCGTACATGGAGCATCGCGCCCGCCTCCGGGACCGCGTACGGGGTCGAGTCGGCGATGCCGTGGACGACCTCGTAGACGGGGTCGCCCCCCGGTTCGCGGGGGGCCAGCCACATCTGGACGAAGACCAGCGGAGCCTCGGCGTCGTTGCGTTCCACGTGGCGGACGCCCCCACCCGCGCTCAGGCGCTGCACGTCTCCGGGGCCGATCACCGACGTGTGCCCCGTGGAGTCGCGGTGGGTCAGTTCGCCCTCCACCACCCATGTGACGATCTCCGTGTGGCTGTGCCGGTGCTCGTCGAAGCCGGCGCCCGGTGCGAGCCGCTCCTCGTTGCAGGCGATCGCGGAGCCGAAGCGGAGATTGTCCGGGTCGTAGTGCGGGCCGAAGCTGAAGGCGTGCAGGGACTCGATCCCGGCTGCCGGGTCCCCTCCGCGGTAGCGCTCGCCGGCGCGCCGTACGTCCATCACGTCCCCCACGGTAGCCCCGTGCCACCCGCCCTCCGGGACCCCCGCCACACGGTCCCGTCCCGATAAGGCAGTCTTGTCCCCGTGCCCGAACCCGAAGCCCGCCTCACCGAGCCCGCAGCGCATTCCATCCATCCGCACGCCGCGACCCTGAAGCGGCTGGAGAAATCGTCCGGAAGCCTCGCCGCGCAGGCCATCGCGCGCATGGACGAGACGCTGCCGTGGTACCGGGCGATGCCTCCGGAGAACCGTTCCTGGATCGGGCTGGTGGCGCAGGCCGGTATCGCCGCCTTCACCGAGTGGTTCCGGCACCCGGACGCCCCGCAGGCCATCTCCACCGATGTGTTCGGGACCGCTCCGCGCGAACTGACCAGGGCGATCACCCTGCGGCAGACCGTGGAGATGGTGCGCACCACCATCGAGGTCATGGAGTCCGCCATCGACGAGGTGGCCGCGCCCGGTGACGAGTCCCTGTTGCGCGAGGCGCTCCTCGTGTACGCGCGGGAGATCGCCTTCGCCACCGCGCAGGTCTACGCGCAGGCCGCCGAGGCCCGCGGTGCCTGGGACGCACGGCTGGAGTCGCTCGTCGTGAACGCCGTGCTGAGCGGGGAGGCCGACGAGGGCGCCGTGAGCCGGGCCGCCGCACTTGGCTGGAACTCGCCTGAACATGTGTGCGTGGTGCTGGGTACGGCACCCGACGGTGACAGCGAGTTGACCGTCGAGGCCATCCGGCGGGCCGCCCGGCACGCCAAGCTGCAGGTGCTCACCGGGGTGCTCGGGGACCGGCTCGTCGTGATCGCGGGAGGCAGCGACAATCCGCTCGCCGTCGCCAAGTCGCTGATCGGGCCGTTCGCCGCCGGGCCCGTCGTCGCCGGGCCGATCGTGCCCGATCTGCTCGCCGCCACCCGGTCCGCGCAGGCCGCCGCGGCGGGCCTGAAGGCGTGTTCTGCCTGGCAGGACGCACCGCGCCCGGTCCTGGCGGACGATCTGCTGCCGGAGCGCGCGATCGCCGGTGATCCGAGCGCGCGCGAGCAACTGGTGGAGGAGATCTACAGACCGCTGGAGGAGGCGGGCTCCGCGCTCCTGGAAACGCTCAGCGTGTATCTGGAGCAGGCGTCCAGTCTGGAGGGTGCCGCGCGCATGCTCTTCGTTCACCCGAACACCGTCCGCTACCGGCTCCGACGTGTGACTGATGTCACCGGTTGGTCACCCTCTGATGTACGCTCCGCGTTCACGCTGCGGATCGCGCTGATCCTGGGGCGTCTGGCCGAGGGTGATCCCCAGACCTAGTCTTTTGTCGGGGGCCCACAAAACCCCCTGCGGTTCTTCGTCCTTGTCCCCACGGGCGGCCCCGGCCGTCCCCAAGAGAGAGTGTGAGAGTGCTCGTACTCGTCGCTCCCGGCCAGGGCGCCCAGACGCCCGGCTTCCTGACCCCCTGGCTCGACCTCCCCGGCGCCGCCGACCGCGTCGGCGCCTGGTCGGAGGCCATCGGACTGGACCTCGTCCACTACGGCACGCAAGCCGACGCGGACGCCATCCGGGACACCGCCGTGGCGCAGCCCCTGCTGGTGGCCGCCGGGCTGCTGTCCGCCGCGGCACTCGGTGACATCGTGCCGGGCGCTGTCGCCGGGCACAGCGTCGGTGAGATCACCGCGGCGGCCTTCGCCGGCGTCCTCGGCGACACGGCGGCGCTGACCCTCGTCCGCAAGCGGGGCCTGGCCATGGCGGACGCCGCGGCGATCACGCCCACCGGCATGTCGGCCCTGCTCGGCGGCGATCCCGAGACGACGATCCCGCACCTGGACAAGCTCGGCCTGACCCCGGCGAACGTGAACGGCGCCGGGCAGATCGTGGCCGCCGGCACCCTGGAGCAGCTCGCCGCCCTGGACGCGGACAAGCCCGAGGGTGTGCGCCGGGTCGTTCCGCTGAAGGTGGCGGGCGCCTTCCACACCCACCACATGGCCCCCGCGGTCGACGCCCTCGCGCACGCCGCCGAGGCGCTGAGGCCCGCCGACCCGAAGGTCACGTACGTCTCCAACAAGGACGGGCAGACCGTGGAGACCGGTGCCGAGGTGCTCAAGCGCCTGGTCGGCCAGGTCGCCAACCCGGTCCGCTGGGACCTGTGCATGGAGACCTTCGAGAAGCTGGGAGCGACCGCGCTGATCGAGGTGTGCCCCGGCGGCACCCTCACCGGCCTCGCCAAGCGCGCGCTGCCGGGCGTCAAGACCCTCGCCCTGAAGACCCCCGACGACCTCGACGCGGCTCGCGAACTCATCGCCGAGCACAGCGCCTGATCAGGAGAGCGAGAGCATGTCGAAGATCAAGGCACGCAAGGGCGCCCCGTACGCGCGCATCCTCGGCGTCGGCGGGTACCGCCCGGTCCGGGTGGTGCCGAACGAGGTGATCCTGGAGAAGATCGACTCCTCCGACGAGTGGATCCGCTCCCGCTCCGGCATCGAGACCCGGCACTGGGCGAACGACGAGGAGACCGTCGCCGCGATGTCGATCGAGGCGGCCGGCAAGGCGATCGCCGACGCCGGGATCGCCGCCGACCAGATCGGCGCGGTCGTCGTCTCGACCGTCTCGCACTTCAGCCAGACCCCGGCCGTCGCCACCGAGATCGCCGACAAGCTCGGCACGGACAAGGCCGCCGCCTTCGACATCTCGGCGGGCTGCGCGGGCTTCGGCTACGGGCTCACGCTCGCCAAGGGGATGGTCGTCGAGGGCTCCGCGGAGTACGTCCTCGTCATCGGCGTGGAGCGGCTGTCGGACCTGACGGACCTGGAGGACCGGGCGACCGCCTTCCTGTTCGGTGACGGTGCCGGCGCGGTCGTCGTGGGCCCCTCCGAGGAGCCGCACATCGGTCCGACCGTGTGGGGTTCCGAAGGCGACAAGTCCGAGACGATCAAGCAGACGGTGCCGTGGAACGAGTTCCGGCTGGGCGACGTCTCCAAGCTCCCGGTGGACAGCGAGGGCAACGTCAAGTTCCCCGCGATCACACAGGAGGGCCAGGCGGTGTTCCGCTGGGCCGTGTTCGAGATGGCGAAGGTCGCCCAGCAGGCGCTGGACGCGGCCGGGATCACCGCGGACGACCTGGACGTCTTCATCCCGCACCAGGCCAACGTGCGGATCATCGACTCGATGGTGAAGACTCTCAAGCTGCCGGAGCACGTCACGGTCGCCCGTGACATCCGCACCACCGGCAACACCTCGGCCGCCTCGATCCCGCTCGCGATGGAGCGGCTCCTGGCGACCGGTGAGGCGAAGAGCGGCGACACCGCGCTCGTCATCGGCTTCGGGGCGGGTCTCGTCTACGCCGCCACGGTCGTTACCCTCCCCTAGGCACTCCGTGCCGGATCATGCGGTCCGGTGCGGGAACTGCACCACCTGCCGCTGACGCGGCGGGCGCCACACCCTGATGGATATCTACGAAGGAGCGCCTGACATGGCCGCCACTCAGGAAGAGATCGTCGCCGGTCTCGCCGAGATCGTGAACGAGATCGCCGGGATCCCCACCGAGGACGTCCAGCTGGACAAGTCCTTCACCGACGACCTGGACGTCGACTCGCTGTCCATGGTCGAGGTCGTCGTCGCCGCCGAGGAGCGCTTCGACGTCAAGATCCCCGACGACGACGTCAAGAACCTCAAGACGGTCGGTGACGCCGCCGAGTACATCCTCAAGCACCAGGCCTGATCGACCGATCACCTGGGCAGACAGCTCAACCCCGGGCCGTAGGCCCGGACATCGGGCCGTTGCCCCGCCACCCGGCGGTGGCGCCGCTTAATCCTCGTATCCGTTGGAGAAAGAATTCCCGTGAGCTCGACCAATCGCACCGTGGTCGTCACCGGTATCGGCGCAACCACACCGCTGGGTGGCGACGCGGCCTCTACCTGGGAGGGCCTGATCGCCGGCAAGTCCGGTGTCGGACCCCTGGAGCAGGAGTGGGCCGCCGAGCAGGCGGTCCGCATCGCCGCGCAGATCGCCGTGGAGCCCTCCGAGGTCATCCCGCGGCCCCAGGCCCGCCGGCTGGACCGCTCGGCGCAGTTCGCGCTGATCGCCGCCCAGGAGGCGTGGAAGGACGCCGGCTTCACCGGCAGGGCCGGGGAGGACGGAAGCGTCGACCCGGACCGACTCGGTGCGGTCATCGCCTCCGGCATCGGCGGTGTGACGACCCTGCTCGACCAGTACGACGTGCTCAAGGAGAAGGGCGTCCGCCGCGTCTCCCCGCACACCGTCCCCATGCTGATGCCGAACAGCCCCTCGGCCAACGTGGGCCTGCTCGTGGGCGCCCGTGCGGGCGTGCACACGCCGGTCTCCGCCTGCGCGTCGGGCGCGGAGGCCATCGGCTACGCCATCGAGATGATCCGCACCGGCCGCGCCGACGTCGTCGTCGCGGGTGGCACGGAGGCGGCGATCCACCCGCTGCCGATCGCCGCGTTCGGCAACATGATGGCGATGTCCAAGAACAACGAGAACCCGCAGGGTGCCTCGCGTCCCTACGACGTCGACCGTGACGGTTTCGTCCTCGGCGAGGGCGCCGGCGTGATCGTCCTGGAGTCCGCGGAGCACGCCGCCAAGCGCGGGGCGCGGGTGTACGCCGAGGCGGTCGGGCAGGGCATCTCGGCCGACAGCCACGACATCGTGCAGCCCGAGCCGGAGGGTCGGGGCATCGCGCACGCCCTGCAGAACCTGCTGGAGCGCACCGACCTGGACCCGGCGGAGATCGTGCACGTCAACGCGCACGCGACGTCCACGCCGGCCGGCGACGTCGCCGAGCTGAAGGCGCTGCGGAAGGTGTTCGGTGACGACACCGACCACATCGCGGTGTCCGCGACGAAGTCGATGACCGGTCACCTGCTGGGTGGCGCGGGCGGCATCGAGACGGTCGCGACCGTGCTCGCCCTGTACCACCGGGTGGCTCCGCCGACCATCAACATCGAGACCATCGACCCGGAGGCGGAGGCCAACGCGGACGTCGTCCGCGGCGAGGCGCGCAAGCTGCCGGTCGAGGGCCGGATCGCCGCGCTGAACGACTCGTTCGGGTTCGGTGGGCACAACGTGGTGCTCGCGTTCCGTACGGTCTGACGCAGCCGGGCGCCGGTTCTCTCCGGTCACACGCTGTAGGGCCCCCACCGTTCGGTGGGGGCCCTACACGTTGTGTCAGGGGTTCTCGGGATCACGCGGTGTCGGGGTCCTTGGGATCACGTGCTGTCGGGACCCCTTCAGACGACCTGGTGCAGCCAGCGCACCGGGGCGCCCTCGCCCGCGTACCGGAACGGTTCCAGTTCGTCGTCCCACGGCTTGCCCAGGAGGCGGGCCAGTTCCGCCTCCAGGTCGCTCTCGCCGCGCTGGGAGCGGATGAGGGCCGCGCGCAGCCGGTCCTCGGGGATCAGGATGTCGCCGTGGAGGCCGGTGACCGCGTGGAAGATGCCGAGGTCGGGGGTGCAGCTGTAGCGCTCCCCCTCGGCCGTCGGGCACGGCTCCGCGGTGACCTCGAAGCGCAGCAGCTGCCAGCCGCGCAGCGCCGAGGCGAGCTTGGAGGCGGTGCCGGCGTCGCCCTGCCAGGAGAACTCCGACCGCCAGGTGCCGGGGGCGGCGGGCTGCCGGATCCAGTCGAGATTGACGCGGGTGCCCAGCACGCCCGCGACGGCCCACTCGACATGCGGGCACAGTGCGCGGGGCGCGGAGTGCACGTACAGGACTCCACGTGTCGTCACCTGAACCTCCGGGCAGAGCGCCACATCTTGTAACTTTACGGAACCGGGCGTGGCAAGGGCGGCCACGGGGCGAGGCTACCGTGCGCCGGGCCGAGGAGTGTGACGTACCGTCGGTCCCGTTGCCCGGGAATGCCGAGGTTTCACCCAAGGGGACGCGGGGCTGACCGAGCGTGTTCGAAGCGCTGCCGAACGAGGGGACCAGGGATGCGGAAGCGAAGCCACCGCTTGAGGGCCGTCGCCGCGGTCGCGGTCGCGGCCGTCCTCGGCCTGGCCGGATGCGACGCCTCCGGCGGCGGGGCGCCGTCGTCGCGGCCGTCCCCGAAGCCGGTCTGGAACCGCTCCCCCGACTCGATCGCCGCCGTCGGCGACTCCATCACGCGCGGCTTCGACGCCTGCACCGTGCTGTCCGACTGCCCTCAGGTGTCGTGGGCGACGGGCACCGACACGGGCGTCGACAGCCTGGCCGTACGGCTGCTCGGGCCGGCCGGGGCCACGGAGCGCAGCTGGAACTACGCGGTGACCGGCGCGCGGATGGCCGACCTGGCCGGGCAGATCGCGCAGGCGGTGCGGCACAGGCCGGAGCTGGTGACGGTGATGGTGGGCGCCAACGACGCCTGCCGCTCCTCAACCTCGGCGATGACACCGGTCGGTGACTTCCGCGAGCAGTTCGAGGACGCGATGGCGGTGCTGCGCCGGTCGCTGCCGAAGGCGCAGGTCTACGTCTCCAGCGTGCCGAACCTGATGCGGCTGTGGTCCGAGGGCCGGACCAGCGCGCTCGGCAAGCAGGTGTGGAAGCTGGGCATCTGCCCGTCGATGCTGGGCGACGCGGACGCGCTGGACGCCGCGTCCACTCGGCGGCGGGCTGCGGTGCAGTCCCGGGTGGAGGCGTACAACCAGGTCCTGAAGGAGGTGTGCGCGAAGGACCGGCGGTGCCGCTTCGACGGCAACGCGGTCTTCGACTACCGCTTCGGGCCCGCGCAGTTGAGCCCCTGGGACTGGTTCCACCCGAGCACGAACGGTCAGGCACGACTCGCCGAGATCGCCTACCGCACCGTCACCGCCAAGGACCCCGTGACCTAGGGTTCCCACATGAGCGAACTTTTCGGCACACTTCCCGACGGCACGGCGGTCCACCGCTGGACGCTGGAGCGGGGCGGGGTCCGGATGCGCGTCCTGTCGTACGGCGGGATCGTGCAGTCGGCCGAGGTTCCGGACCGGGACGGGGGCCTGGCGGACGTGGTGCTGGGCTTCCCGGACCTGGACGGCTATCTGCGCCATCCGGAGCCGTACCTCGGAGCTCTGGTCGGGCGGTACGCCAACCGCATCGCGGGCGCCCGTTTCTCGCTCGACGGCCGGACCTACGCACTGGAGCCGAACAACGGCCCCAACTCGCTGCACGGCGGGTCGCAGGGCTTCGACAAGCGGGTGTGGGACGTGCAGCCGGTGGAGCACGGCGTCCGGCTGTCCCGGGTGAGCCCGCACGGCGAGGAGGGCTTCCCGGGCCGGCTCGAGGTCTCGGCGACGTACACCCTCGACGCGGACGGCGCGCTGCGCATCGCCTACCAGGCGGTCACGGACGCGCCGACCGTGGTGAACCTGACGAACCACTCGTACTGGAACCTGGCGGGCTCGGGGAACGCGGGCGGGCACGAGTTGGGCATCGCCGCCTCCCGGTACACCCCGGTGGACGCGGACCTGATCCCGACGGGAGCGCTCGAGACCGTCGAAGGCAGCCGCTTCGACTTCCGGGAGTCCCGGAAGGTGGGTTCCGGCTACGACCACAACTTCGTGCTCGACAAGGGCGTGACGCGCACCCCGGTGGCGGTCGCCGAACTGCACGACCCGGCGTCCGGACGCCTGCTCACCGTGTCCACGACCGAGCCCGGCCTCCAGCTGTACACCGCCGACCACCTCGGCGCCCCCTTCGCCCCCGGCGACGGCATCGCACTGGAGACCCAGCACTTCCCGGACTCCCCGAACCGCCCGGACTTCCCGAGCACACGGCTGCGGCCGGGCGAGGTGTACCGGTCGGAGACGGTGTACGGCTTCTCGGTGCGCTAGCCCGGCACCGAGCGACGAGCCCCGGTCCGGCCGTCAGGTCCCGGACCGGGGCTGTTCGTCGAGGGACTCCGTCCCGTGTCCGACGTTAATCGTCGTCGCGACTCGATGGTCGGCGATCGAGCGCCCGGGCCGGATTTCGTACGAACCTTTCACAACCGTCCACGCGTGTCGCGCACTCCTCCAGGACGTCGATGACGCGGCGCGGCAGGACGACGACGGCCTCGACGCTCTTGCCGGGTACGGCGGCTCACTTCCCCACCGCGGGGGCCGGTACCGCGGCCACGACCTCCACCTCGATCTGCGCCTCGGGGCGGAACAGGCGGGGCACTTCGAAGGTCATGCTGGTGGGCGGGGTCCCGGGCAGGAACTCCCGTCGTACGGCGGCGTATTCGGCGAGTTTGCCGATGTCCGTCAGATACGTACGGATGTTGATGACGTCCGCCATGCGCACCGTGCGCCTTGAGAAGAGCGTCGATCGTCTCGAACACACCGCGGCTCTGCTCGGCGAGCGTCGCCCCCTCGGCGATCCGCCCGGCGAGGAGCAACAGGGCACTGTCATCGGCGTGTTGGACGCGGGCGACCTGGGAGTAGTACGGGCTGAGGGGCTGGGGCGCGGAGGCGGGGTTGTCCAGCGTGATGGGCTTCCGCCCACGGGTCGCGCACGTGGTGGCCGAGTGGACCGCCAAGCTGGGGTACGTCGCCGCCGGGCTCGGGGTGGCCCTGGTGCCGGCGCTCGCCGCGGAGTCCGTACGGCCGGATGTCTCCCTGCTTCCGGTGCTGGACGAGGGCGGGCCGGGGCGGGCGGTGTACGCGGCGACGGTGCGGGGGCGGTCCCTGTCTCCGGCCGGGGAGGCGTTCGTGGCGGCCCTGCGGGAGGCGGCGGCGTACGTTCCCGGAGCCGCCGTCAGGGGAGGTGGCTGATCGGCTCGTCCTCGGAGACGTCCTCCGCCTCCCCGGCGTTCTCCTCGCCCAGCAGGTCCCGGGCCAGCAGCGTGGCGCCCGCGACCGCGCCCGGCATCAGGAAGACGGCGACGAACGGGACGAGGAAGGCGAGGCCGAGGGGCGTGCCGAAGCCCCAGACGAGCGGCTTGCGGGAGCGCAACAGGGCGAGGCGCTCGCGGAGTTCGATGCTCCGACGCTGGAGCGCGACGGCGGTGAGTTCCTCGGTGAGGAAGAAGCCGGTGACGAAGAACCCGACGACCGGGACGACGGTCTGACCGACGAACGGCAGGAAGCCGAGGGCGAAGAGGAGCACGCCCCAGAGGGCGGCCCGTATGAGGATGCGGAGGCTGTCGCGGGCCGATATCCACAGCTCCCGGTGGAGGGGCAGGCCCGACTCGGGTGCCGTGCCGTCCGGGGAGACGTCGCGGTCGACCTTCTCCGAGAGGTTCTCGTAGAAGGGCTGGCCTATGAGGAGGGTGACCGCGGTGAAGGTGAGGACGGCGAGGAGGAGGGCGAGGGCGAACAGCACGACGGTGAGGAAACCGCGGAAGAGCCCGAGCCAGGGGTCCGGCCAGCTGTCGGCGAAGGGAGTGGCCCAGGTGACGAGGTCGTCGCCCCACAGGGCGAGCGCGACGAGCGCCGCGGCGTACAGGACGAGGGTGATCAGACCCGGCACGAGGCCGAAACCGTACTGTTTGCCGTGACGGGCCACCCATCGTTGGCCCTTGAGGAGATAGCCGAGTCCCGCGCCCAGATCATGCATGGGAGAACCCTATCGGCGGCCGGCATGTCGATTGTCATGCCGGTGCCACCATCGCCCGTCACGCCGGTCGCCCGCCATGCGGGTGCCACGCTCGCCCGTCACCCCGGTCGCCCGCCATGCGGGTGCCACGCTCGCCGGTCACGCCGGTCGCCCGTCACCCCGGTGCCAGGCCGGCCGGTCACGCCGGCCGCCCCGGTGCCACCCTCGCCCGTCACCCCGGTCGCCCGTCACCCCGGTGCCACGCCGGCCGGTCACGCCGGCCGCCCCGGTGCCACCCTCGCCCGTCACCCCGGTCGCCCGTCACCCCGGTCGCCCGCCACGCCGGTGCCACGCCGGCCGGTCACGCCGGTCGCCCGTCACCCCGGTGCCAGGCCGGCCGGTCACGCCGGTCGCCCCGGTGCCACCCTCGCCCGTCACCCCGGTCGCCCGTCACGCCGGTGCCACGCCGGCCGGTCACGCCGGCCGCCCGTCACCCCGGTGCCACGCCGGCCGGTCACGCCGGTCGCCCCGGTGCCACCCTCGCCCGTCACCCCGGTCGCCCGTCACGCCGGTGCCACGCCGGCCGGTCACGCCGGCCGGTCACGCCGGTCGCCTGTCATGACGGGCGCCCGTCATGCGGGTGCCACCGTGACCACGACCGCCCGTTCCGCCGCCGGGCTCATCGCCGCCGACACCCGTACCGCCGTCGCTCTGGTCACGCGGCCGGCGCGCGAAGCCGCCGCCAGGAGCAGCGGCTGGATCTGTTCCAGCCCCGAGACGAGGAGCTCCTCGCCCGCCAGCAGGACCGGGTGGGCCGCCTTCGTCGTCGCGGCGGCCGCTTCCGTGAGGTCGGCCAGGGGTGGCAGGGCCGCCCGGACCAGGGTCGACCCCGTGGCCGCGACCCGTTCCGTCAGGTCCTCCTGGAGCGGCAGCAGGGGGGCCAGCGCGGCCGTCAACGCCTCGGCGATCCGCGTCAGTTCGGGCGCCGAGTCCCGCAGGACCTCCGCCGCGGCACGGACCAGCGGGGTCAGGGCGAGCAGCGTGCCCGCCGCGAGGCCGGTCGCCGTCGGCAGCAGCGGGGAGGCGGCCTCCATCAACTCCCGGACGACCGCCGCGACCTCCTCCATCGCCGGTTCGACGGCGTCGAGCACCGGCAGCAGTCCCTCGCCGAGGGCGGCCAGCAGGACCTGTGCCGGTTCGCTCACCGGGTGCACGGCCAGCGGCGCGCCGGTGGCGCCCAGCCGGGTCAGGGTGTCGACGATCCGGTAGAACGCCTCCTGCGCCTGCGGGGACGCGCTCACCTCCGCCAGCTCCGCCGTGGTCTCCCGCAGCACGCGCAGCGCCTCGGCGCCCGACCCGTCGCGCGGATCGAGGGTGTTGACGGCGATCCTGGTGATGTTCCCGGCCGTGTCGAGGAGCTGGCCGGCGACGTCGGTGGTGCCGCGCGCCAGGCGCAGCACGTCGTGCCAGTGGGGGAGCGACGGAATCGGGGACATGGGCAGCCCTCCTCGCCCCTCAGCATGCCCCCTCCGGCCCGCCGCGGCAGCCGAGTTCGGGCATCCGTCACCGCCGGGCCATCTCCGCGTCTTCCGGAGGCGGTGATTCCCCCCAGGTGGACGACGCGGCGGAGGCCGCACCCCACGTCCAGGGATGCGGCCTCCGCCGTACGCAACGACCTTCGTCAGGCGGGCGTCACGGTGATGCGGGTGGTGTTCCGCCGCTCAGAGCTTGACGATCATCTTGCCGACGTTGTCGCCGCGCAGGACGCCGAAGAACGCCTCCAGGTTGTTCTCGATGCCCTCGACGACGGTCTCCCGGTACTTCAGCTCGCCGGAGCGGACCCAGGCACCGACCTCCTCGACGAACTGCGGCTGCAGGTCGTAGTGGTCGCCGACCAGGAAGCCCTCGATCCGGCCACGGGTCTGGATGAGCCGGGCGAGGTTCCTCGGACCGGGGGCGGGCTCGGTGTTGTTGTAGACGGAGATCATGCCGCAGACGGCGATGCGGCCGCCCCGGTTGAGGGAGCCGATGGCGGCCTCCAGGTGGTCGCCGCCGACGTTGTCGAAGTAGACGTCGATCCCGTCGGGGGCGGCGGCGCGGAGCTGCTCGCTCACCGGGCCGTTCTTGTAGTTGAAGGCGGCGTCGAAGCCGTACTCCTCCAGCAACAGCTTGACCTTCTCGTCCGAGCCCGCGGAGCCGATGACCCGGGAGGCGCCCTTGAGCTTGGCGATCTGGCCGACCTGGCTGCCTACGGCGCCCGCGGCACCGGAGACGAAGACGGAGTCGCCCTCCTTGAAGGCGGCGGTGCGCAGCAGGCCGGCGTAGGCGGTGAGCCCGGTCATGCCCAGCACGCCGAGGTAGGTGGACAGCGGCGCGGCGTCCGGGTCGACCTTGACGGCCTGCTTGGCGTCGACGACGCCGTACTCGCGCCACCCCATGAAGTGCAGGACGTGGTCGCCGGCGGCGATGCCGTCCACGTTCGAGGTGACGACCTCGCCGACCGCGCCGCCCTGCATCGGCTGGTTCAGCTCGTAGGGGGCGACGTAGGACTTGGCGGCGCTCATCCGGCCCCGCATGTACGGGTCCACGGAGAGGTACTTGTTCCGCACCAGCACCTGGCCCTCGCCGGGCTGTGGTACCTCGGCCTCGACGAGCGCGAAGTCCTCGGGCTTCGGCCAGCCGACGGGGCGGCTGAGCAGGTGCCATTCGCGGCTGACGGCGGGGGGCGTGGGGGTGTCGGTCATGGCGCCTTTCCTCACGTGCGGCTCAAATTAATTCAGTACCTGAAACAACCATGCTCCTGAATATTTCATGCTGTCAAGTAAAGAGGTAGCCTGGACGGCATGGCCGCGCAGCAGACTTCTCGTATCGACCCCGTGACGTTGGAGGTCGTGGAACTCATCGGCAGCGTCGTGGCGCGCTACCACCAGGAGTACGAGGAGGCGGCGGCCGAGCACGCGCTGACCGGGGCGCAGGCGCGGCTGCTGAGCCTGCTGTCGCTGGAACCGCTGCCGATGCGGCGGCTGGCCCAGAAGCTGAAGTGCGAGCCGTCGAACGTCACCGGGATCGTGGACCGACTGGAGGCCCGGGGCCTGGTGGAGCGCCGCCCGGACCCGGCGGACCGCCGGGTGAAGCTGGCGGCGGCGACGGAGGAGGGGCGCCGGGTGGCCCGCGGCCTGCGCGACTCGCTGGACTTCGCGCGGGAGCCGCTGGCGGGGTTGTCCCGGGAGGAACGGCTGTCCCTGCGGGACCTGCTGCGCCGCATGCTGGACGGGTCCGCCGTCGGTGCCGACTGACGGGGAGCCGGCCCCGGGTGCCGACTGGCGGGCCCCGGGTGCCGGCTGTCCGGGGCTCGCCCCCGGTACCGCCTGACCGGGGCCCGTCCCAGCACCGCCTGACCGGCACCCGCTCCCGGTACCGATCGACGGGGGCTCGCCCCCCGTTTTTCGCCCCCGCCGCCTCTACCCTTCCCGTACCTGGGGGCTGCCGCCCCCAGACCCCCGCTTGGGCCTGAACGGCCTTGTGCTCAAACGCCGGACGGGCTGGATGTACCGCTGGACGGTTTGCAAGTGCCCCCGGAGGTGCCCACGGACGGGCTGGACGTACCCCCCTGCGCGGGCACCTTGGGGCCGTCCAGGCGGTACTGCTCGGACTGCACCAGGTACATGCGGCGGAACAGGCCCGGGCCGGTCCCGTCCGGTCGCATGAGGTCGGTGAAGGTGCCGTGCTCCGCCACGCGGCCGTGCTCCAGGACATAGATCTCGTCCGCGTGCCGGACGCTGTGCAGGCGGTGCGTGATCAGGACGATCGTCTGGCCCTCCGCCGCGAGATCGCGGATCCGGTCGAAGACGCGCTGCTCGGCCTCCGCGTCGAGGGCGCTGGTGGGCTCGTCCACCACGAGGATCCGCGCGTCGCGGTGGCGGGCCCGGGCGATGCCGAGGCGCT
The DNA here is from genome assembly GCF_042891915.1 of Streptomyces sp. NPDC001848. Lineage (NCBI taxonomy): Bacteria > Bacillati > Actinomycetota > Actinomycetes > Kitasatosporales > Streptomycetaceae > Streptomyces > Streptomyces sp. NPDC001848. Next base: position 71,031 of record NZ_JBIATP010000016.1, read on the forward strand.
GCCACTGGCCGCCGGAGATCTGGTGGCCGCCCTTGTAGCCGCGGGCCAGCAGGGTGTCCCAGCCCCGGGGCAGGGAGGCGACGGTCTCGTCGGCACCGGCGTACTCGGCGGCGGTGTACAGCAGTTCGTCGTCGTACGGTGCCTCGGGCCGGCCGATGGCGACGTTGATGCGCGCGGTGAAGGGCCAGCGGTAGAAGTCCTGGGCGACGACGGCGATGCGGTCGAAGAGGTCGGCGCGGTCGGCTTCCGTGGCGTCCACGTCGTCCCAGAGGATCCGGCCGCCGTCCGGGGCGTACAGCCCGCACAGCAGCTTGGCCAGCGTGCTCTTGCCGCTGCCGTTGTTGCCGACCAGGGCGATGATCCTGCCCGCCGGGATGGTGACGCTCACGCTGTCCAGGGCGGGCCGGCTGTCGGTCGTGCCCGGGTAGGTGAACGTGACGTTCTCGAAGCGGATGGCGGCGACCCGCGCCGGCAGCGGGCGGCCGGTGGTGGGGATGAGGCGGCGGTCGGCCTCCTGGCACAGCCGGTCCAGGTCGGCGACGAACAGGCTTTCCTCGTACAGGTAGTTGAGCTGGACGACCAGGGCTTCGAGGTTCGCGGAGCCGGTGCGGATGGCGATGACTGCAGTGCCGGCGACGGCCAGGCCCATGGCGCCGGTCCACAGCAGCAGGCCGAGCACGGCGTAGGTGGCCAGGGTGGCAAGACCCGTCCAGCCGGAGGCGACCAGGCCGGTACGGGCGGCCAGGGACGCCAGCCGGGTCTGTTCCCGCTCGCCGGTCTCGGCCATCGTGCGGAAGTGCCTCAGCAGGAACGGGCCGATGTTGTGCACCCGTACCTCGGGTGCGGCCTGGACGTCGATGAGCAGCCGCCCGAGGAGCTGCCCGGCCCGGGCGTGCTGGACCCAGGTGTGGAAGGAGACGTAGCGGCGGCGGGCGATGGTCAGCGCACTCCAGGCGCTCGGCAGGGTCATCGCCGCCAGCAGCGGCAGCAGCGCCGGGTGCAACGCGGTCAGCACACCGGCCGCAGCGACCAGCGCGATCGCCGCGGTGATCACCGACGCACAGAACTTGATCATCCGGCGGGCTGACTCGGCGCCCCACTGGGCGGAGTCGAGCAACTTGTGGAACTCCTCGTCCTCCACCGCCGCCAGCTCCACCCGGGCCACCCGCTCCAGGTACTCCTCGGTCGCCACCCGGAACACCTTCGGCTCCAGCCTCCCGGTGCCCGCCGTGGACAGGGACTTCAGCAGAGCGCCGGCGACCGCCGTGACAGCCACCGCGACCAGCGCCGGCCCGGCGGCGGCGAGTCGCTGGGCGGTCTCCCCCTGGCCGAACAGCTGGGCGAGGACCCGGTTGACCGCGACCAGGCCGACCGCCTGCGCGATGCCACCGCCGATCTCCGCCACGGCGACCTGTCGCAACGCCCGCGGGTCCGCGCGGTGGGCCAGCCGGACCGTGGAGCCGATCAGCCGGGGCATCCGCGCGACCATGGCGCGCAGCCCCAGTTCCAGGAACGAGCCGTCGTGCCGGCTCCACCCCATGTCGTACCGGAGCGGACCGCCGAACAAGAGCTGCTCCGACTCCGAGACGCCCTCCTCGGGGTGCCCGTTCCGGGCCGCGCGCTTCGTCCGTGCCTTCATACGAGCCGGTCTCCCTTCAGCAGCCGGCCGAGGAGCACCCGGCCCGCCCGCTCGAACACCAGGTGAATGCCGATGACGTTGGGATGTGGGCGCATGGAGCTCCTCCGCTGACGACGACTGGGGCATGCGCCTGCACAACGCTGCTGATCAGCGCCACGTAACGGACGATTCACCGAGCAAAAGTCCGAGCACTGGCCGGGATGTCCGTCAGGACCGCATACGGCTGCCGTGATGCGTAGTTCGAATCACCCGAGCGGAATGCCTCACTCGATCCGGGGATCGCCTGGCAGGAGGCAGGGAGGAGGCAGGGATGACCGTCGTGCGGCTCCCGGCGGCCTACGTCCGCGCGCGGCGGTCGGGTCGGCGATCCGCACCAGCGGGTGCGGTCACTCGCACCCGCACGAGGTGAGCAGCCGTCGGAGCGCACGCGTCATCGGCTGAAGCGCGCGCTGCGTCAGCTGACGGACGCCCCGGAGACGGGGCGCGGTCCGCCCCGTCGAGCGCTATGTGCACCACCACAGGAACCGATTGCACGTTTTCGATGGCGAAGGTGTCGGTACCGGGCCCGTCCTCGTCGGCGCCGGTGTCGGACGGGTGCTCGGCGCCGTGGTGGCCGTCGCCGCGGGAGGCGGCGCCGACTGCTGCGCAGGCCCCGTCGTGGGCGCCGGCTCCGTGGGGCTCTCCGACGCGTGCTTCTTCCCGTCCGCCTTCTTGTCCTTGGACTTCGACGACGGGGACGCCGCGACGGACGCCGAGACCGAGATCGCGCCCGAGCCCGTGCCACCGGCGGCACCCGGCGCGCCCGTGGTCTGCGCCGCCGAGGCCCCGCCGTTCGCCGCCTCGTCCCCGGCCGTCGCCGTCTTCGGTGTCGACCCCGGCACCTCGATGCCCAGCTCCGCCAGGCTCAGCGCGCCCGCCGCCAGCAACAGCCCCGCTCCGGCGAACAGCACCCGCCGTCGGCGCCTGCGATGCGCCGCGGCCTTGCGATCGCGACGCGCCGCCCGGGGCCCGGGACCGGGGGACGCACCGCGGCGCCGACTCTGCGCCCGCCCGGGCCGCACCCCGCCGTCGTCCGCGGCCGACGCCTCGGCGACACCCGAGCCGCCGAAACCGTCCGGGGGAAGACCCGCGTCGCCCGCGTCCGCGTACATCTCCGCGTCCGGGTACATCTCCGCGTCCGCGTACGCGCGTAGCTCTTCGACCGGCGTACCGCACCCCGGGCAGGCGAGGGCGCCATTCAGGTGCCGTCGGCACGGGTGGCAGTAGTCCATGACGCGGGAAGGGTAAGGTCCGGCCGGATAACGTTCCTAGAGGTGCCCGTGAAGGTTGTGTGCGGAACCGGCCGACATGATGTGGCGGGCCGAACGCGGCACGGCGAAACAGCTCTCGAAAGCCTTGCCGAAACCGTTATGCGTTCGACCCATTGACACTCCCACTGCGGCGTCCTTACTGTCACGCCAGCATTTCGAACGTGTGACGAAATTTCGAACACGCCGAAGCGCTACCCACCCGAGCCGACGTACGCACCGACGAAGCAACAAGGGGCAACTGCCGTGCGCATCACCGGAATCAGCACACATGTGGTCGGAACGCCGTGGCGCAACCTGACGTACGTGCAGGTGCACACCGACGAAGGAATCACCGGTGTCGGCGAGACCCGCATGCTGGGCCACACCGACGCGCTGATCGGCTATCTGCGAGAGGCGGAGGCCAACCACATTCTGGGCTCGGACCCGTTCGCGGTGGAAGACCTCGTCCGCCGGATGAAGTACGGCGACTACGGCCGTGCCGGTGAGATCGTCATGTCCGGTATCGCGGTCGTCGAGATGGCCTGCTGGGACATCAAGGGCAAGGCCCTCGGCGTCCCGGTCTGGCAGCTGCTGGGCGGCAAGGTCACCGACAAGGTGAAGGCGTACGCCAACGGCTGGTACACCACCGAGCGCACCCCGGAGGCCTACCACAAGGCCGCCCAGGGGGTCATCGAGCGCGGTTACAAGGCGCTGAAGATCGACCCGTTCGGTACCGGGCACTTCGAACTCGACCACGAGCAGACCCTCTACTCGGTCTCCCTCATCGAGGCCGTGCGCGACGCCATCGGCCCGGAGACCGAGCTGATGCTGGAGATGCACGGCCGCTTCTCCCCCGCCACCGCGGTGCGGCTGGCCAAGGAGATGGCCCCGTTCAAGCCGGCCTGGCTGGAGGAGCCGGTGCCGCCGGAGAACCTCAAGGCGTTGCAGAAGGTCGCCGAGAAGGTGGACATGCCGGTCGCCACCGGTGAGCGCATTCACGACCGCATCGAGTTCCGCGAGCTGTTCGAGAGCCAGGCCGCGGACATCATCCAGCCCGACCTCGGCCACATCGGCGGCATCTGGGAGACCCGGAAGCTGGCCGCCACCGCCGAGACGCACTACATGCTCATCGCCCCGCACAACGTGGGTGGGTCCGTGCTGACGGCCGCCTCACTGCAGGTCGGCTTCACCTCCCCGAACTTCAAGATCCTGGAGCACTTCAACGACTTCGCGGACGCGGAGATCAAGAAGGTCGTCAAGGGCGCCCCGCAGGTGAACCCGGAGGACGGCTGCTTCCACCTCTCCGACGCACCCGGTCTCGGCGTGGAGCTGGACACCGACGCGGCGGCCGAGTTCCCGCAGCAGCGGGCCCACTTCGACCTGTGGGCCGAGGGCTGGGAGAAGCGCAACCCGAAGGACGAGCAGTGAGCACCGCCGTCGTCGTCGAGGCGCCCGGCACCCACCGGCTCGAAGCGCACACACCGCGCGAGCCCGGCCCGGGCGAGGCGCTGGTGCGGGTCCACGCCGTCGGTATCTGCGGCAGCGACCGCGAGGTCTACCAGGGCAACCGGCCCGAGGGCTATGCGCGCTACCCGCTCACCCCCGGCCACGAGTGGTCCGGCACGGTGCAGGCGGTCGGCGCCGGGGTGCCCGCGTCGCTGATCGGCCGCAAGACCGTCGGGGAGGGCTTCCGCAACTGCCAGGTCTGCGACCGCTGCCACGCGGGCGAGACGACCCTGTGCACCTCGGGCTACGAGGAAACCGGCTTCACCCAGCCGGGCGCGATGGCCACCACCCTCACGCTCCCGGCCCGGCTGCTGCACCTCCTGCCGGACGACGCCGACCTCACGGCGGCGGCCCTGCTGGAGCCGGCCGCCTGCATCGCGGCCGCCGCACTGAAGGGGAACGCCCAGCCTGGCGAGCGGGTCGCGGTCGTCGGCACGGGCACGCTGGGCATGTTCGCCGTGCAGTTCCTGAAGGCGATCTCGCCGTCGGAGCTGCTGGTGGTGGGCACCCGCAACGACCGCGAGGCACTGTCCCGGCAGTTCGGCGCCGGCGACTTCCGCACCAGGGACCAGGAGCTGCCCGACGACTTCGACGTCGTCATCGAGACCGCCGGGTCCGCGTCCGCCGCGCGCACCTCCGCCTCGCTGCTCCGGCGCGGCGGGCGGCTCGTCCTGACGGGCATCCCGGCGCCGGGCGCCGAGGGCCTGGACCCGACCGACCTCGTCGTACGGCAGCTGGAGGTGCACACCGTCTTCGGTGCGCCGCCGGACGCCTGGGGGCATGCGGTGCGGGTCTTCGGCGCCGGGCTGCTCGATCCGCTGCCGCTGGTCACGCACGAGCTGCCGCTCACCGAGTTCCCGCAGGCCATCGAGCTGGTGGGGTCCGGCGACCCGAAGGTCGGCAAGGTCCTGCTGAGACCGTGACACCCCTGAGAGCCGTACGCCGGTACGGAGTTACCTGACGAGCTCCGTACCGGCGTACCACCAGACCCACCCACACCCTGAGCCGCGAACTTCGTCCGAAATACCGAACATGAAGGACTCCTCGTGACCACCGACTCCGCTACGGCAGCCCGCAGGCCCGGTGAGCAGGCACTCGCCGCGCTCGGCCTGGGCGCGCCCGACCTCTCCCCCGCCGACGCCTCGCCGCACACCTTCCCCGGAGGCGGCCGCTGGCGCACCGAGATCCCCTCGTGCGAGGGACCCGAGGCGCTCGCGGCGGTCCTGAAGGAGTCCTCCCGGCTCGACGTGCCGATCCACCGGATCAGCCAGGGCAGCGGTGTGTGGATGCTGACCGACGCCGAGATCACCGAGATGGTCGAGGCCACGGCCGAGCGTGACATCGAGCTGTGCCTGTTCACGGGCCCGCGCGGCACCTGGGACATCGGCGGCTCGGTCCGCTCCGACTCGCGCGGCGGGGGCCTGAGGGCCCGCGGCCACGACGCGGTCGCCGGCTGTGTCGAGGACGCGATCCGCGCGACCGAGCTGGGTGTGAAGTGTCTGCTCGTCGCGGACGAGGGCGTGCTGTGGACGCTGCACCGGGCCCGTGCGAAGGGCATCATCCCGGCCGACACCACACTGAAGGTCTCGGCGCTGATCGGCCCGGTCAATCCGGCCTCGTACGCCGTGTACGAGCGGCTGGGCGCCGACTCGGTCAACGTGCCCAGCGACCTGACGCTGGATCACCTCACCGAGATCCGGCGGGTGTCGGGCGCCCCCATGGACATGTACATCGAGGCCCCCGACGACCTGGGCGGCTATGTGCGGATGTACGAGGTCGCCGAGCTGATCCGGCGCGGCGCACCGCTGTATCTGAAGTTCGGTCTGTCCAAGGCGCCCGGGATCTACCCGTACGGCGCGCACCTGCGGGACCTGACCCTGGACACCGCCCGGGAGCGGGTGCGGCGCGGCCGACTCGCTCTCGACCTGCTCGCCCGGCACGGCGCGGACGGCGACATGGCGCCGCTCGGCTCCCGGCTGCCCGGCTCACTCAACCGCTTCCCCACCGGCGACTGACGACCGCCGGGAGCACTCCGCCCCTCTCTCCCGCCCATCTCAACGACGAGAACACACAAGGACTGATCACCATGCGCACTCGCAGAGCCGCACTCACCGCGATAGCCGGAGCCGCGTCCCTCGCCCTGACCCTGACCGCGTGCGGCCAGAACAGCGCGGGCGGCAGCAAGGAGAAGGCGGGCAGCGCCAAGGGGGGCACCATCGGCATCGCGATGCCGACCAAGTCCTCCGAGCGCTGGATCAACGACGGCAACAACGTCGTCAAGGACCTCGAGGCCAAGGGCTACAAGACCAAGCTGGTCTACGGCGAGGACAACCCCGACACCCAGGTCTCGCAGATCGAGAACCTGATCACCCAGGGCGTCAAGGGCCTGATCATCGCGGCCATCGACAACAAGTCCCTGAACAACGTCCTCCAGCAGGCCGCCGACGCGCACATCCCGGTCATCTCCTACGACCGCCTCATCCTCGGCACCAAGAACGTCGACTACTACGCCTCGTTCGACAACGAGAAGGTCGGCGTACTCCAGGGCACCTACATCGTGCACAAGCTCGGCCTGGACAGCGGCAGGCAGGGCCCGTTCAACATCGAGCTGTTCGCCGGCTCCAACGACGACAACAACACCAAGTACTTCTTCGGCGGCGCGATGAAGGTGCTGCAGCCGTACATCGACAAGAAGCAACTGGTGGTCAAGTCCGGGCAGACCCAGCTCAACCAGGTCACCACCCTGCGCTGGGACGGCACCACCGCGCAGAAGCGCATGGAGGACATCCTCACCTCCGCCTACAAGAGCGGCAAGGTCGACGCGGTGCTCTCGCCCTACGACGGCATCTCCATCGGCATCCTGTCCGCGCTGAAGTCGGACGGCTACGGCTCCGCGAGCAAGCCGCTGCCGGTCATCACCGGCCAGGACGCCGAGCTCGCCTCGGTGAAGTCGATCATCGCCGGTCAGCAGACGCAGACCGTCTACAAGGACCTGCGCAAGCTCGCCGATGTCGCCTCGACGATGATGGACGACGCCCTCAACGGCAAGAAGCCTCAGATCAACGACACCAAGACCTACGACAACGGCACCAAGGTCGTCCCCGCCTACCTGCTGCAGCCGGTGAGCGTCGACAAGTCGAACTACGAGGACGTGCTGGTCAAGGGCGGCTACTACACCGACGCCCAGCTCAAGTAACCGGCGCACACCCCCACCGACCGCACACGACTGGAAGGCACGACCATGGCGGGACCCGTCCTGGAAATGCGCTCGATCGTCAAGACCTTTCCCGGCGTCAAGGCGCTGTCGGACGTCAATCTGACCGTCCGTCAGGGCGAGGTCCACGCCATCTGCGGGGAGAACGGCGCCGGCAAGTCGACCCTGATGAAGGTCCTCTCCGGCGTCCACCCGCACGGCACCTACGAAGGGGAGATCCTCTTCGAGGGGGAGGTCTGCCACTTCAAGGACATCCGGGCGAGCGAGCAGCACGGCATCGTGATCATCCACCAGGAGCTGGCGCTGGTGCCGTTTCTCTCCATCGCCGAGAACATCTTCCTCGGCAACGAACACGCCACGCGCGGGTTGATCAACTGGAACGACACGCTCAGGCACGCCACCGAACTGCTGCGCCGCGTCGGTCTCGACGAGCACCCGGAGACCCGGATCGCCGACATCGGCGTGGGCAAGCAGCAGCTGGTGGAGATCGCCAAGGCGCTGTCCAAGGACGTGAAGCTGCTCATCCTGGACGAGCCGACGGCGGCCCTGAACGACGAGGACAGCGGCAAGCTCCTCGATCTGATCCTGGAGCTGAAGAACCAGGGCATCACCTCCATCATCATCTCCCACAAGCTGAACGAGATCCGCAAGGTCGCCGACTCGGTGACGATCCTGCGCGACGGTCGCACCATCGAGACGCTGGACGTCAAGGCGCCGGAGACCACCGAGGAGCGGATCATCGCCGGCATGGTCGGCCGCGACCTCGACAACCGCTTCCCCGACCGCACTCCGCACCAGCCGGAGGAGGGCGCGGCGCCGGCCCTGGAGATCCGCAACTGGACCGTGTTCCACCCGATCGACCAGCAGCGCAAGGTGGTCGACGATGTGTCGATCCAGGTGCGGCGCGGGGAGATCGTCGGTATCGCGGGCCTGATGGGCGCGGGCCGCACCGAGCTGGCCATGAACGTCTTCGGGCGTACCTACGGCCGGTACGCGGGCGGCACGGTCCTCAAGGACGGCAAGGAGATCCGTACGAAGACGGTCGCGGAGGCGGTCGCGCACGGCATCGCGTACGTCACCGAGGACCGCAAGCACTACGGCCTGAACCTCATCGACACGATCAACCGGAACATCTCGCTGACCGCGCTGAACAAGGTCGCCAAGCGGGGCGTGGTCGACGAGCAGGAGGAGCGGCAGGTCGCCGAGGGCTTCCGCAAGTCCATGAACATCAAGGCGCCGACCGTGTTCGAGCCGGTGGGCAAGCTGTCGGGCGGCAACCAGCAGAAGGTCGTCCTCAGCAAGTGGATCTTCGCGGGCCCGGACGTGCTGATCCTGGACGAGCCCACCCGCGGCATCGACGTGGGCGCCAAGTACGAGATCTACACGGTCATCGACCAACTGGCCGCGCAGGGCAAGGCGGTCGTCTTCATCTCCTCCGAACTGCCCGAGCTGCTCGGCATGTGCGACCGCATCTACACCATGGCCGCCGGGCGACTGACCGGAGAGGTGCCGCGGGCCGAGGCCACGCAGGAAGTGCTGATGCGCCAGATGACGAAGGACAAAGAGGTAACCCGATGAGCACGGATGTGACCGCCAAGACCCCGGCCCCCGCGCCGCCGGGCAAGAGCGGATCGGCCACCGGTGACGGCCTGCTCCAGCTGGTGCTGAGCGGACTGCGCCGCAACATGCGGCAGTACGGCATGCTGATCGCACTCGGCCTGATCGTCATCCTCTTCGAGGTCTGGACCGGCGGCGACCTGCTGCTGCCGCGCAACGTCTCGAACCTGGTCCTGCAGAACAGCTACATCCTGATCCTCGCGATCGGCATGATGCTGGTCATCATCGCCGGGCACATCGACCTCTCGGTCGGTTCGCTGACGGCGTTCGTGGGCGCGTTCGCGGCCGTGCTGACCGTGGAACACAGTGTGGCCTGGCCCATCGCGCTGGTGCTGTGCCTGCTGGTGGGCGCGGTGGCCGGCTCGGTACAGGGCTACCTGATCGCGTATCTCGGCATACCGTCGTTCATCGTCACCCTCGCCGGGATGCTGCTCTTCCGCGGCCTGACGGAGATCCTGCTCAAGGGGCAGACCCTCGGCCCCTTCCCGGACGGACTGCAGAAGCTCGGCAACGGTTTCCTGCCGGAGGTCGGCCCGAACACCAACTACCACAACCTCACGCTGCTGCTCGGCCTCGTCATGATCGCGGCCGTGGTGTGGCAGGAGGTCCGGGACCGGCGCCGGCAGCAGGAGTTCTCCCTCGACGTGCTGCCCGCGCGGCTGTTCGCGCTGAAGCTCGTCGCCATCGTCGCCGCGATCCTGGCCCTCACGATGCTGCTCGCCAGCTACCAGGGCGCGCCGATCATCCTCATCGTCCTGGGCGTCCTGGTGGTCGGCTACGGCTACGTCATGCGCAACGCCGTCTTCGGCCGCCACATCTACGCGATCGGCGGCAACCTGCCGGCCGCGAAGCTGTCCGGCGTCAAGGACAAGCGGGTCACCTTCCAGGTGTTCCTGAACATGGGCGTGCTCGCGGCCCTGGCGGGTCTGGTGGTCGCCGCCCGTCTGAACGCGGCCTCGCCGAAGGCGGGCGTGAACTTCGAGCTCGAGGCGATCGCCTCCTCGTTCATCGGCGGCGCGTCCATGAGCGGCGGTGTCGGTACCGTCCTCGGCGCGATCATCGGTGGTCTCGTGCTCGGCGTGCTGAACAACGGCATGAACCTCCTCAGCGTCGGCACCGACTGGCAACAGGTGATCAAGGGCCTGGCCCTGCTGGTGGCGGTTGGGTTCGACGTGTGGAACAAGCGCAAGTCCGGTTCGTAAGTCGGTAAGGCCCCCACCGGGAGGTGGGGGCCTTCACCTTCCTCGTAGGCAAGTGAGCCGAAGGGCCGCCACCCGGCGGTAGCCGCACAACTGGCAGGGCGGCGCACCGGAGGCGAATCTGGCACCAAGAAAAGGGAGCCGCACATGGAACTGAACAGACGTACGGTCATTGCGGGCGCCGCCGCCGCGGGCATCGCCGCAACCACACTGGGCGGGCCCGCCGAGGCCGCCGCTTCGGGAAGCAGGAAGCCCGTGAAGGAACTCTTCGGCAAGCTCGCCGACGGCACCAAGGTCTACCGCTGGTCCCTGGAGAACGGCGGCACCCGGCTGAAGGTCCTCTCCTACGGCGGCATCGTCCAGTCCCTGGAGATCCCGGACCGCCACGGCCGCTACAAGAACGTCTCCCTCGGCTTCGACAACATCGACGACTACGTCGCCAAGAGCCCGTACTTCGGCGCCCTCATCGGCCGCTACGGCAACCGCATAGCCAAGGGCCAGTTCACCCTGGACGGCAAGAGCTACCAGCTCTCCGTCAACGACGGCGTGAACAGCCTGCACGGCGGCAAGCAGGGCTTCGACAAGCACGTCTGGGACGTCGAGCCGTTCACCAGGGGCTCCGACGTCGGCCTGATCCTGCACTACACCAGCGTCGACGGCGAGATGGGCTACCCGGGCACCCTCAAGGCGAAGGTGACGTTCACCCTCGACCGGCACGGCGACTGGCGCATCGACTACGAGGCCACCACCGACAAGCCGACCGTCGTCAACCTCACCAACCACACCTACTGGAACCTGGCGGGCGAGGGCAGCGGCACCATCGAGCACCACGAGCTCGAGATCGCCGCCTCCCGCTACACGCCCACCGACTCGGGCCTGATCCCCACCGGCGAGCTGGCGAAGGTCGCCGGCACCCCGTTCGACTTCCGCCACGGCAAGGCGATCGGCCGGGACATCCGCGCCGGCCACCCGCAGCAGGTCCAGGCCAAGGGCTACGACCACAACTGGGTCCTCGACAAGGGCATCACCGCCAAGCCCGAGCACGTGGCGACCCTGCGCGACCCCCACTCCGGCCGCACCCTGAAGATCTTCACCGACCAGCCGGGACTGCAGTTCTACTCGGGCAACTTCCTCGACGGCACCCTGGTCGGCACCGGCGGCCACACCTACCGCCAGGGCGACGCGCTGTGCCTGGAGACGCAGCACTTCCCGGACTCGCCCAACCACCCGAACTTCCCGTCGACCGTGCTGCGGCCCGGGCAGACGTACCGGACGACGACGATCCACTCGTTCAGCGCGTAAACGCGAGCGAACTCACACTCGACGCACACCAGTTGAACAACGCCACGTCCGTATCCGTATGAGTGGGTGGCCCGTGCTCCCCCGCACGGGCCACCCACCGTACGGAGGTTGCCTTGGCAGACAACGTCACCTCGCTGTTCCGCAGCTCCGCGGCGCACAGCCCCTCGATGGCCGCGCTGACACGTGAGAGCGACGGGGTCGGCCCGGTGGACTTCTGCGTTCCGTGCAACCCGTACTTCCCCACGCCCGCCATGTTCGAGGAGATGGCGGGCAGGCTGCGTGAGATCCTCACCTACTACCCGAGCGGCGCCGAGACGATCACGGCCGAGCTGTGCGGTCTGCTCCAGCTGCCGCCGCAGTGCGTCGCCATGGGCAACGGCTCCACCGAGCTGATCACCTGGATCGACCACCTGCTGGTCCGCGAGTCCCTCGCCGTCCCCGTCCCCACCTTCGGCCGCTGGACCGACCAGCCCATGGAGACCGGCAAGCGGGTCGACATGTTCCCGCTCCAGGAGTCCAGCGGCTTCTCCCTGGACCTCGCCCAGTACGGCGAGTTCATCCGCAAGCGCGGCACCCGGGTCGCCGTGGTGTGCAACCCGAACAACCCCGACGGCGGCTACCAGTACAAGCACGCCCTGGTGCAGTTCCTGGACCAGATGGCCGACCTCGACCTGGTCGTCGTCGACGAGTCCTTCCTGGAGTTCGCGGACGCCGAGGCCGACCCGAGCGTCGTGCAGGAGGCGATGCTGCGGCCCAACGTGGTCGTGCTGCGCAGCCTGGGCAATAACTTCGGCCTGCACGGCGTCCGTTTCGGCTACCTGGTCGCCAACCCGGCGCTCGCGGGCCGGATCCGCTCGATGCTGCCGAAGTGGAACCTCAACTCCTTCGCCGAGCACGTGGTGTTCATGCTCAAGGAGCACGGCGCGGAGTACCGGCAGAGCCTGCAGCAGGTGCGCCGCGACCGCCTGGAGATGGCCAGCCACCTCGCGGCGCTGCCCGGCCTGACGGTCTACCCGTCCCAGGGCAACTTCCTCTTCGTGCGCCTGCCCGTGGGTGCCGAGGGCACCGTGGTCCGCGACCGGCTGCTCACCGAGCACCGGATCCTGGTCCGCGAGTGCGGCAACAAGATCGGCTCCTCCAGCCGCTTCCTGCGACTCGTGGTGCGCCCCGAGGTGGACGTGCGTCGCCTGGTGTCCGCCCTGGAGCAGGTGCTCTACGGGTCCAGGAGGGGAGCCGCCGTGCCCGAGCCGAGCCAGGGGACCGGCTACAGCTCGGGTACGGCGGCGGTGGACCGCCTGGTCAGCGAGACCAACGGGGCCGGGATGCGGGGGCTCGCCGCCCAGGCCGCGGGGTCCGCTGCGGGGCTCCCGGCCGCCGCACCGCTCCCCGCCGCACAGCCGGCCGTCGGCGGCACGCCGATGCCGGCGGCGGCCCAGGCCGCTCCCCGGCCGACGGCCCCCGCGGCACTGCTCACGCCGGCAGTCGCTCCGGCCCCGGCCCCGCTGCCCGCGCCTGCACCCGCGCCGGCCCCGGCTCCGTTCCCGGCGCCCACCCCGGTCCCCGCCCCGGTCTTCGCCCCTGCCGCGGCGACCGGACCCACCCCGCCGGGCGTCCCTGCGCGCGGCGGCCTGACCGCGGCCCAGGTGCGCGGCATGACCGCCCCCGCCCCCGGCACCCCCGGCCTGGCGCCGGCCCCGGCCACCGGCTGGCCGAGCCCGCCCGCGTGGCCCAACGCGGCGGGGATGGGGCAGGCGGGGTGAGGCCACGCCGCGGTAGCGCATGGAGTGACACAAAAGCAACCGAGTCATTCCATGATGTCCGATTCGCTCACATAAGAGCGAATGAATAACTAATTCACCGTTTCTCCTGTCGAGCCGCTTCATCGAGAATGCCGCTCAACCCTGCGTGACGCACTTCACTTACGATGCGCGTTAGTGCTTTACCCGGTCCTTAACCGCCCCGGATTCCGCACATTGGCAATCCAAAGCCACGGACACACAACTACCCCACTTAGTAAAAACGGTAATTGTTTAGTTATTCCCGGCGGCTAAGAATGTCCCCGCCGCAGCGCACCGCAAACCGAATGCGGTGCGGATTGTCGAGGGGAGACGGCAACTGCGGGCAATGCATTCCGCTGACCAAGGACCGCTCTATGCCCAAACACGCCGCCAACCGCCCGTCCCGGGCGCGCCGATTCGCCACCGGTCGCGCAGTCGCTCTCGGCTCGTTCGCCCTCGCGTGCACGGTCACGCTGGGGACCGCCCAGGCCGCCCACGCCGCTCCCGCCACCCCGGCCGTCGCATCCGCCGCGTCCACCACGTACGTCGTCCGGGCCGGAGACCACCTGGCCTCGATCGCCCGGGCCCTCCACGTGCCGGGCGGCTGGCCGGCCATCGCAGCGGCCAACCACCTCTCCAGCCCCTACACCGTCCGGCCGGGTCAGGTCCTGAAGCTTCCCACCGCGTCCTCCGCGGCGCCGAAAACCGCGCCTTCCCCGGCCGCGAGGACCGCCGCCAAGACCGCCTCTTCCGCCACTGTCCAGAGCTACCCCAACAATCTGGACGGCTGGATCAGGCACTCGCTGGCCGTCATGGCGAAGAACGGCATCCCGGGTTCGTACAACGGCATCTACCGCAATGTGATGCGTGAGTCCTCCGGAAACCCGAACGCCATCAACCTGTGGGACTCGAACGCCGCGAAGGGCATCCCGTCGAAGGGCCTTCTCCAGGTGATCGACCCGACCTTCCGCGCGTACCACGTGCCGGGCACCTCGTGGAACATCTACGACCCGGTCGCCAACATCACGGCCGCGTGCAACTACGCGTACCACCGTTACGGCTCGATCGACAACGTCAACGGTCCTTACTGAGCCACCTGATCCGCACCTCGGGGCGGTGGCCGCGCAGCGCCGCGCGGCCACCGCCCCGTCCGCGTTCAGTGGGCGACGGACCGGCCGCTGCCGAAGTTCGGGTGGTGCGCCGAACGGCCGGGAAACGCCGGGTGCCCAGGGGTGACATGCCGGTGAATTCACCACAGAAGACGACCTTTCCCTCTCGCCGGAACCCGTCCGCGCTGGTCACTATGACCTCCCCATCCACCTTGCTCCGTCTGGGAGTTGGCCGTGAACGGCTTCCCCTGGGACACCGCGTTGGCCGTCATCGGTCTGGCCGTCTCCGGCGCCGCGGCGCTGTGGGAGTTCGTCGTCGGCAGCCGGAAACTCCTCGGCTACCGCGTGCAGATGGACACGACCGCGCAGGACGCCGCCGCCGCTCCGTACGCGGGAGTGCTGCGGCAGATGCAGCACAACGGCACTTCCCTGCACGACCCGTCGTTCGTCCTGCTGCGCATCGAGAACAGCGGCCGGGCCCCCATCGTGGAGAGCGACTACCTCGCGCCCGACGGCGCCCGGGCCGGCATCCAGGTGAAGTTCGAGGGCCGCCGCGTCGTCGGCATGGTCGTGACCGAACTCAGCCGCAGCGAACTGCGCGGCTTTTTCGTCCCCGCCGGCGACGGCCGGGGCACCGCGCAGTCGGTGCCGGGCCTCGGGGTCACCGACGGTCTCATCGAACTGCCCAAGGTGAAGCTCAACCGCCGCGACCACTACAAGGTACTGGCGGTCCTGGAACGCGAGCAGGGCTTCACACAGCAGACGTTCCCCGACCCGGAGGTGGTCGGCGGCATCGTGGGCGGAGTGCGCCGCGGCAGGATGCGCAGGACCGAGTACTACCCGTTCGCCTCCCAGCCGGTCCGGGTGCTGCTCGTCCTTCTGGTGTTGGTGCTCATCGGTCAGTCCCTCTTCATGCTCTTGCGCACCGACCCCAGGCCCGCGCCGCTGGACTGCGCCAAGGGCACGCTCACGCTGTCCGGGTCCACCGCGTTCGCACCGGTGCTGCGGGAGGCCGCGAAGCAGTACGAGAAGACATGCCCCGACGCGCACATCCCCATATCGGACGACACCTTCAAGGGCAGTGTCCCCGGCCTCGACGCGCTCGACGCGGCGGGGAAGAACGCGAAGCCGGCGGGAAGCAAGGGCCTCGGCGACCGGCTGGCGTTCAGCGACGGCTCGAAGAGCGAGGACGGCCGCCCGCAGCTGCTGCCCCGCCCCGTGGCCCTCTCCCTCTTCACGCTGGTCGTCAACCCGGACACGGGCGTGAAGGACCTGTCCCTGAAGCAGGTCCGGGACATCTACGCGGGCCGGATCACCAACTGGAACCAGGTCAACGGCAACAACCTGCCCGTCCACCTCGTCAGCCGCAATCCCGGATCCGGAACCCGGACCACGCTCGAACGCCACGTACTCGCCGGCAGACCCCTCCTTGCGGTGACAGCGAGCGACTGCGCCGCCATGGACACCTCCAAGCCGGGCCGCTGCGAGGTCGGCGACACCCGGACGCTCCTCGACACCGTGGCCTCGACCCCGGGCGCCCTCGGCCACAGCGAGGTCGGCGCGGCCACGGCCCACAGCGGCATCCAGCCGGTCCGCATCGACGGCTTCCCGGCCACCCTGGAGGGCGTCGACGGCGGCGAGTACCCGTACTGGCAGACGGAGTACGCCTACACCTACGGCGAGCCGCCCGCCGACTCCCTCGCCGCCGGCTTCCTGCGCTACCTGGACGACGAGGTCGGCAAGGACATCATCCGCTCCCACGGCGACCGCCCCTGCGCGGAACTGGCCAAGCCGTTGCTGTGCCGCCCGAGTTGATCGAGCACTTGGTCGGCGACGAGCACGCTCGCACCGCCTTCCTGGGCTCGGGGATTCCCCGTGGCGCCGGAACCGGCCGCCCTCAGGGGTTCTCCCAGGACGCCGGTTCCGCGGCCAGGCGGCGGACCGGTTCCGGGAGGGTGTCGGTCGCGATGTCGGCCAGGGTGACGCCCTCCAGGATCTTGCGTACGTTCGCCCGCAGGGCGATCCACAGGGGCAGGAGCGGCTGCGCCGAGCCCGTGTAGGTGAGGCCGGTCGGTCGCTCCCCCCGCACCGACACGATCGGCCCGTCCACGGCGCGGATGACGTCCGCCACGGTGATCGCGGACGGCTCCCGGGCCAGGGCGTAGCCGCCGGTTCCGCCCCGTCGGCTGGTGACCAGGCCCGCGCGGCGCAGGTCGCCCAGGATGCCCTCCAGGAACTTGTGCGGGATGCCCTGCGCGGCCGCGACCGTCTCCGCCTTCACCGGGGCGGTGCCCTCGCGCACGGCCAGCTCCAGCGCCGCCCGTACCGCGTAATCCGCCCGTGCCGAGATCCTCATGCGGCCATTGTCGTGCCTGCCACCGGTGACAATCCTGACGTGGCGATGAGCAGACGTACATTCTATATGATCACCGGCACCGCCGCGCTCGGTCTGGCGCTCGGCGGCAGCGGTGAGGTGCGCGCCGCCATGAGCGCCGCCCTGAGCGCCCCCACCGGGCCGCCCCCGGACACGCCGCGGGCGGACGGGCGGACGCACACCGTCGGCTTCGACCGGTACTCGATGCTCGTCGACGGCCGGCGGGTCGTGCTGTGGTCGGGCGAGATGCACCCGTTCCGGCTGCCGAGCCCGTCGCTGTGGCGGGATGTGCTGCAGAAGTTGCGCGGCCACGGGTACAACACCGTCAGCGTCTATGTGGCATGGAACTTCCACTCCGCCGCGCCCGGCCACCACGACTTCACGGGCGTGCGTGACCTCGGTCTGTTCCTGCGTACCGCCGCCGAAACCGGTCTGTACGTGACCCTGCGCCCGGGCCCCTACATCAACGCCGAGGTCGACGCGGGCGGCTTCCCCGGGTGGCTGACCGCGACGCCGGGCACGGCCCGCACCTCCGATCCGACGTACCTGGCGTACGTCGACGAATGGCTGACGGCCGTCAATCGGATCGCCGTACGGCACCAGTACACCGAAGGCGGCGGCACGATCGTCCTCTACCAGCTCGAGAACGAGTACGCGAACCACGTCACCGAGGCCACCGGGCGCGCGTACATGGCCCACCTGTACACCAAGGTCCGCGCCGACGGCATCGATGTGCCGCTCTTCCACAACGACAAGGGCCGCAACGGCTACTGGGCGCCCGGCACCTTCGACACCGGCGGGGAGAAGGGGCGCTGGCTGTACGGCTTCGACGGCTATCCCTCGCCGCTTCGTCCGCCGCCCGACTGGGGGTACTTCGGGCCGGGCGGG
This sequence comes from Streptomyces sp. NPDC001848, assembly GCF_042891915.1. NCBI lineage: Bacteria > Bacillati > Actinomycetota > Actinomycetes > Kitasatosporales > Streptomycetaceae > Streptomyces > Streptomyces sp. NPDC001848. Next base: position 88,946 of record NZ_JBIATP010000016.1, read on the forward strand.
ACGACGGGCGGGTCCACCGCGAGTCCCGGCACCCCGGGGTTCCTGGCCGAGTTCGGGGGCGGCTGGTTCGACCCGTGGGGCGGGGTGGAGTTCGGCGGGAAGGGGTACGCGGAGTCGCGCCGTACCCGGGACGCTGCGTACGAGCGGCGTTTCCACCTGACCAACCTCGCCAACGGCATCCGGATCCACAACGTGTACATGGCGTTCGGCGGCACGTCGTGGGGATGGCTGCCCGCGCCGGTCGTCTACACGTCGTACGACTACGGCGCCGCCCTCGACGAGGCCAGGCAGCCGACCGCCAAGCTGGTCCCGATGCACCAGCTCGGGCACCTGCTGCAGACCGTGCCGGACCTGGCCGAGCTGGACCGGGCGGAGGACGTCGACGTCGGCGGCGGCTCCGCGCTGAAGGCGTATCACCTTGTCAATCCGGACACCGAAGCGCACGTCTACGTGCTGCGCAACGACTTGGCCGGCGAAGCCGAGGCCGTCGTCCCCATCGCCGGGGACACCGTCCGGGTACCCGTGCCCGGCCTGGACGCACGACTGCTGGCCGCCGGGATCTCGCTCGGGCGGCGGATCCTGCGGTACTCCTCCGCGCAGCCCATGCTGCGGCTGGCGGTGGGGCGGCAGGACATCGCCGTGTTCACGGGCCGTTCGGGCGAGGCGACGACGACCGTCCTGGAGTGCGCGCGCGAGCCGGGGGTCACCGTGCTGGAGGGGGACGCGGCGCACGCGTACGCCGACGGCGCCCTGCGCCTGGACGTCCGGCTCGGCGGGCTCGTCCGGGTGCTGGTGGAGGGCGGAGGCGTGGCGCGTCCGCTGCTGCTGCTCCTCGCGGACGATGAGACCTCCGTACGGCTGTGGCCCCACCACACACCGGTGGGGCCGTTCCTGGTGTACGGGCCCGCCCTGCTGCGCACCGCCGAGCGTCACGGCACCACCGCGCGGCTCACCGGCGACACCGTCGACGCCGCGGATCTGGAGGTGTGGGCGCCACCCGGGGTGACCGAGGTCGTCTGGAACGGGGCTCGGGTGCCCACCCGTGTCACCCCCTCCGGCAGTCTGCGCGCCACCCGACGGCTGCCCGGCGCGGCACCCGTCCGGCTGCCCGCGCTGACCGGGTGGCGCCGGAAGGCGGAGAACCCCGAGGCGGCGGTCGGCTTCGACGACTCGGCGTGGCGCACGGCCGACCGGACCTCGTCGTACGCCACGACCCCCGTGCCCGTGGGTCAACCCGTCCTCTTCGCCGACGACTACGGCTTCCACTACGGGGACGTCTGGTACCGGGGCCGCTTCGAGGACGCGGCGGGCGCCGAGGCCGTCTCGCTGTCGTACGTCACCGGCACCCAGGGGCTGCTGATGGCATGGCTGGACGGGAAGCCGCTGGGCACGCACCGGATGCCGGTCCCGGACACGAAGACGGTACGCAAGGGGACGTGGTCGGCCACGGCGACGTTCCCCATCGCGCCGGGTGCGGCACCGCATGTGCTGTCCGTGCTGGTCCGGCGTATGCAACACGACGAGGACGGCGGGGCGAACGACAGCCACAAGGCGGGCCGGGGCCTGGTCTTTGTCGCCTTCGAGGGGGCGTCGCCCGCGGTGCGCTGGCGGATCCAGGGCGAGGCCGGGCCCGATCCGGTGCGCGGCCCGCTGAACAACGGCGGCCTGTACGGGGAGCGGCACGGCTGGCATCTGCCCGGCTTCCCGGACGGCGACTGGGAGGCGGTCCGCCTGCCGCGTGCCGAGCGGGGGCAGGGCGTGGTCTGGTACCGGACGCGGTTCCGGTTGGCCGTCGATCCCGGCACGGACGCGTCCATCGGGCTCACCCTGACGGACGACCCGGCCCGCGCCTACCGGGTGCAGATCTTCCTCAACGGCTGGAACATGGGCCAGTACGTCAACGATGTGGGCCCCCAGCACACCTTCGTCCTGCCGAACGGTGTGCTCGACACCCGGGGCCCGAACACGCTCGCGCTCGCGGTCCTCGCCGACGGGACCACCCCGTCGGGGCCGGACGGCGTCGAGCTGACGCTGCTGGCGCGGGCGGCCGGAGGAGTCCCGGTGACGCCGGTGGACTCCCCCGGCTTCCCGGGCGCGGGCTGGTAGGGCTTCGTCAGGTGTGGCTGCCTGCGGACAGCAGTGACCGCCGCTTCCGAGGAAGCGGCGGTCACTTGCGTGTCCTGTGGTGTGGCTTCACACGTCGGTGCGCTTGAGCCGGTACGCCGCTCCCGCGAGTGTCAGCGCCGTCCAGCCGAGGAAGACCAGCAGGCGTGGGAGAGAGGGCGGTGGAGTCGTGGGTGAGGGCGAACATCGACTGTCCGGCGTTGCCGGGCAGGTAGAGGCTGACGCCGCTGCGTTGTCACAGGGCTCGACGGTGCCCCGAGCGGGGAGGCAGGTCGTGGGTTCGTGGCCGCCGCCGACGACGAGACCCACGGGCTGCTGATGTCGATGATGCGCGGCCACAGCCGGCGCTGTGACCGCACGGGTTGGATGTCGTCCTGGACGGCCGCAGCCCTAGGCGAGCCGGATCACGTTCCAGGACAGCGGCTCGAGTACGGTGCTGAGGGTGCCGTCGCCGATGCTCGTCCCGGAGACCTGGTGCGGGGCCACCCGCTCCGGGTCCGTGAGGGTGTTGCGGGCGTCGGGGTCGGCGTCGGCGAGCGCGCTGTGCTCGACGACCGACGTCAACGCCAGCCCGTTCAGGGCGACTTCGAGGGGCAGGGGTTCGGTGCGGCTGCGGTTGACGGCGAAGACGGTGACCGAGCCGTCCTCGGCGCGCACGGCGGTGGCGTGCAGCAGGTCGGCCTCGCCGTACTTCTCCGTCTGGTACGTCGGCGAGTCCACCCGCACGTCGAGGACCTGCCCGCGGCCGTGCTTCGAAGCCTGCGCGAAGGGGAAGAACGTCGTCTGACGCCAGGCCGGGCCGCCCGGCTCCGTCATGATCGGGGCGATCACGTTGACGAGCTGGGCGAGGCAGGCGACGGTCACCCGGTCCGCGTGGCGGAGCAGGGCGATCAGGAGCGAGCCGAAGACGACGGCGTCCAGGACGCTGTAGTTGTCCTCCAGCAGCCGCGGCGCCTCGGGCCAGTCCTCCGGGTCGGCGGTCTCGGCGTGCTGCTGCCACCGGGACATGTACCAGACGTTCCACTCGTCGAAGGAAAGGTTGATCTTCTTCTTCGACTTGAGCCTCGCGCCCACGTGGTCGCAGGTGGCGACCACGTTCTCGATGAAGGACTCCATGTCGACGGCGGAAGCGAGGAAGGAGTCGACGTCGCCGTCGGTGGGCTCGTAGTAGGCGTGCAGGGAGACATGGTCGACCAGGTCGTACGTCTCCTTCAGGACCGTCGCCTCCCACTCGGCGAAGGTGGGCATGCCCTGCCCGGAGGAGCCGCAGGCGACCAGCTCGACGGACGGATCGAGCTGGCGCATGGCGCGGGCGGTCTCGGCGGCGACGCGGCCGTATTCCTCGGCGGTCTTGTGTCCGGTCTGCCAGGGGCCGTCCATCTCGTTGCCGAGGCACCACAGCCGGATGCCGAACGGGTCCTTGTCGCCGTGGGAGATGCGGAGGTCGGACAGGGCCGTGCCGGCCGGGTGGTTGGCGTACTCCTGGAGTTCCAGGGCCTCGGCGACGCCGCGCGTGCCGAGGTTCAGCGCCATCATCGGCTCGGCCTGGGGACCGATCTTCTTCAGGAAGGCGATGTACTCGGACAGCCCGAAGCGGTTGGTCTCGGTCGACCGCCAGGCGAGGTCCAGGCGGCGCGGCCGCTCCTCGGCCGGGCCGACCGAGTCCTCCCACTTGTAGCCGGAGACGAAGTTGCCCCCGGGGTAGCGGACGGCGGTGACGCCGAGTTCGCGGACCAGGTCGAGCACGTCCGTCCGTATGCCGGTCCGGTCGGCGGACGGGTGGCCCGGCTCGAAGATTCCGGTGTAGACGCAGCGGCCGAGGTGTTCGACGAAGGAGCCGAAGAGGCGGGGGTTGACCTCGCCCACGGTGAAGGCGGGGTCGAGGGTGAAGCGGGCCGGGCGGGTGGGAGCAGCCTCGGCGGTACGGTTGCTCATGGGGTCCTTTCAGCAGGGCTACGTGAGCGTGGGCCAGCCGTCGCGCGTCCGACCGAGCTGGTTCAGGCCCAACTCGGGCGGGCGGTGGAGAACAACGGAGGGCTCCCGCCGGCGACCGGACGGGAGCCTCTGCAGGTGATCAGCCGGCGAACGCGGGCTGGACCAGGCCCTTTCCGGCGCCCGGGACGACGAGCAGCGAGCCGGAGAGCGGGTGCGGGGCGTCCAGGCCCGTGCGGGCCGTCGTGATGTACAGGTCGGCCAGGTCGGCGCCGCCGAACGCGCAGGCGGTGGGGCGCTTGACGGGCAGTTCCAGGACGCGGTCCAGATCCCCGGACGGGGTGTAGCGGTGGATTGCGCCACCGTCCCACAGGGCGACCCACACACAGCCGTCGGCGTCGACGGTCAACCCGTCCGGGAAGCCGCGGTCGACGTGCGCGAGGGCGCGCCTGCCCGCGGGGAGCCCGTCGTCGCCCACGTCGAAGACGTCGACGCGGCGGGTCGGCGAGTCGATGTGGTACATCAGCCGGCCGTCGGGGCTCCAGCCGGTGCCGTTGCTGACGGCGACGTCGTCGAGGACGGTGCGGACGGCGCCGCCGCCGGTGATCCGGGACAGGGTGCCGCCGCCCGGCGCCTCGTCGTAGCGCATGGTGCCCGCCCACAGGGAGCCGTCCGGGGCGACGGCCGCGTCGTTGCCGCGGCGGCCGGGGACCGGCTCGTGGTGCAGCCAGCGGAAGGTGCCGTCGGCCTCGCGCAGGCCCACGCCGTCGCGGAGGTTGAGCACCAGGCCGCCGCCGGCGCGCGGCTTGGCGGCGCCCACGTGCTGCTCGGTGGTCAGGACCGTGCGATGCCCGGTGGCGGGGTCGTACGTGTGCACCCGCGAGCCCAGGATGTCGACCCAGATCAGTCGCCCGCCGTCGGCGTCCCACGTCGGGCCCTCGCCGAGGGCCGCCTCCTCGCGTACGGCGAGCTCGTACGCCGCGGTCATACGACGCTCCGGTGGCCGAGCCGCTCGGAGAGTTCCGCGGCGCCCTTCGCGGCGAGCTGCTCCAGCTCGGCGAGGCGCTCGTCGCTCCAGCGGATCATGGGGACGGAGATGGACAGCGCGGCGACGACCTGTCCCGTGCGGTCGCGCACGGGGGCGGCGACGCAGCTGACGTCGGGGTTGGACTCGCGGGTCTCCACGGCGATGCCGCGGGCGCGGATCCCGGCCAGGGTCTCGCGCAGGGCCGCCGGGTCGGTGATGCTGTTGGGGGTCATCGCGACCAGCTCGGCGCCGTCCGGAATACGGGCGGCGAGTTCCGGCTCGGGCAGGGACGCGAGGAGCATCTTGCCGACGGAGGTGCAGTGGGCGGGGAGCCGGCGCCCGGCCGCCGACACCATGCGGACGGCGTGCGTGGAGTCGACTTTGGCGATGTATATGACGTCGGTGCCCTCGAGGATGGCCACGTGGACGGTCTCGTCGCAGGTCTCGGCCACGGACCGGGCGACCTGCAGGCCCTCGGCGGCGAGGTCCAGCTGCTCGGCGTAGCGGCTGCCGAGCTGGTACGGGCGGACGCCGAGGCGGTAGCGTCCCGGCTGCCCCGGCACCTGGACGATGTACGAGCGCGCGGCGAGCGTGGTGACGAGCTCGTGCACGGTGGTGCGCGGCAGCTGGAGCTTGCGCACGATGTCGGGGGCGGACAGCGTGCCGTCCCCGTCGAGGAAGAGCTCCAGGATGTCGAGAGCCCGGGTGACGGCAGGTACGAGGCGTCCCACGACCGGCCCCCTCTCCATGTTCGAAATTTCAACTGTCGATCGGCATGACGAACACAGGCTAGTCATAGTGCGCTGGGGCGGCAATGGTCGTGCGAAGTCTGGGATTCCGCAGGGTTCGGTGAGTCGGCTCGGCGAGTCGGCGAGGATGGACCACATGCCGTCCGCCTTCACGCCCCGCGACTTCCAGCTGGTCCTGCTGCGCCGCATGGCCGACCACAATCCGGGCCTGGTGGAGGACGCCCGCCATGAACTGGGCGTCTCGATCGCGGACATGCGCGAGGCCAACAAACGCTGGCAGGCGATGGTCCGCTCCCCGCGCGCCCGTTCTCCCCTCTCCCGCTACCGCTCGGTCCTCGGCGAGCCTGAGTCGACGACCCCCCGCCGCATCGGCGACCTCGACTGCGACGCCCTGCTGTGGCCCGTCCCGCTCTGGCCCGACCTGCGCTTCGAGGTGCTGGTCGCGCCGAACGGCGTGGTGTGGAACGAGTGGCTGGTACGGGCCCCGGGCGCGCCGTCGCCCAAGCTGGAGACCCTGGAGGACCTGACCCCCTGGTCCTGCACGGTCGACGAGGCGGCCCGCGCCTTCGCCCCGGCCCGCCCGCTGGAGGGCACGGCGCCCACCCGGTGGGGTCTGGCCTTCACGGCACCGGACGCGCGCGGCGTACGCCACCAGGTCGCCGCCGAGTTCACGTGGGGGCTGTTGCAGCGGGTGGGCGTCAGCGGGCAGCGGTGAGGACCGCCTCCACCACCCGCGCCACCGAGCCCGTGTGCAGCGACAGGAACAGGTTCGGCTCCACCAGCTCCAGCTCCATCACGCACGGCCGCCCGTCCGCGCCGTCCACCAGGTCCACCCGGGCGTAGAGGAGCTCCGCCTCGCCCGGTACGGCGGCCAGGGCGCGCTCGGCGACGGCGAGTTCGGCCGGGGTCGGGGTCCAGGGCTCCAGGCCGGGGTGGGCCACCTTCTTCTCGTCGTACGGGGTGCCGGGCGCCAGGACGGCGCCCTTGCGGCTGGCGTGCAGCAGCCGCCCGCCGAAGAACTGCACCGCCCGCTCCCCGCTCACGTCGATGCCCTGCACATAGGGCTGCACGATCGCCGTGAACCCCTCGGCGTGCATACGGGCGAGCTGCCGTATGGCGGTGTCGTGCTCCCGGGGCGTGTAGCGGGCGGCGAACCGGGCGCCCGCGCCCGAGGTGGGCTTGATCACGTACTCGTGGTCGCGGGGCAGGTCGGCGGGGTCGCCGGGGGCGATGTACCGCGTGGGGACGACGGGGACGCCGGCGGCGGCCAGGTCGCCGAGGTACCGCTTGTCGGTGTTCCAGCGCACGACGTCCGCCGGATTGGCGAGCCGCGTGACCTTCCCGCACCGCTCGGCCCACGCGGTGAACTCGGCCGCCCGCCAGCTGTAGTCCCAGGTGGACCGGATCACCGCCAGGTCGTATCCGGCCCAGTCGACGTCCGCGTCGTCCCAGTACACGCCGTCGGCCTTGGCCCCCGCGGCCCGCAACTCCCGTATGAGCACCGGCAGATCACGGTCGACACTGACCTCGGGCCCGGGACGGCAGGTGACGAGGGCGACTCGGGCCACGACTGGACTCCTGTTCGTACGACGACGGGTCCGCGCAGGCTAACAACCGGGCGGGGAACCCGGTACGGGCCGTTGGCCTTGAGGCGTTGACGGGTGGCGACGACGCCGGTTCCGTACCCGAGCTGCGGCTGCACGACGCATTGCCCGGCGATCGGTATCTGCTGTGTTCGAACGGTCTGTTCGGGGTTGTGCCGGAGGAGGAGATCCACACCGCGCGGGCGTCGGCGCCCGCCCCCGACGAGGCGGTGCGGACGCTGGTGGGCGCGGCGAACGCAGCCGACGGGCCGGACGTCGTGAGCTGTGTGGTGGCGCACGTGGTGGAGGCCGCACAGCGGGCAGGGGCGTGCGGCACGATAAGTCCGTACGTCCCGTCCGTACGTCCGCCTCGACGCAAGGAGTGCCCGCGTGTCCTCCCTCTTTCCGGCGCTGTCCGATCCCTCGGCCGGGCGGCGGCCCGCCCTCCGGTTCGGGGCGCGGGGTCTGACCCATGCGGAGCTGGCCTCGGCGGCGGGGGCGCTCGCCGGTCGGATCGGCGGGGCGATGGGGGTCCCCCCTGCTCGAGCACAGTCGAGAGCTCGGGGGAGGGTGGCCGTGTGGGCCATGCCCTCCCTGGAGACCGCCGTGGCGGCGGTGGCCGCGCTGAGTGCCGGTGTGCCCTTCGTCCCGCTCAACCCCAAGTCGGGCGAGCGGGAGCTCGGGCACATCCTGGCGGACAGCGCGCCGTCGCTGGTACTCGCCGAACCCGGCGTCGAACTGCCCGGGGCGCTCGGCGGGCTGGAGCGCGTCGATGTGGATGTGCGGGGGTCCGGGGTTCTCCCGGAGGACCGCACCGGCGACGAGGATCCGGCCCTCGTCGTCTACACCTCGGGCACCACGGGTCCCCCGAAGGGCGCCGTCATCCCCCGCCGTGCCGTCGCCGCCACGCTCGACGCGCTCGCGGACGCCTGGCAGTGGACCGGTGACGACGTGCTCGTGCACGGGCTGCCGTTGTTCCATGTGCACGGGCTGGTGCTGGGGATTCTCGGGCCGCTCAGGCGCGGTGGGTCCGTGCGGCACCTGGGGCGGTTCAGTACGGAGGGTGTGGCGCGGGAGCTGAGCGAGGGCGCGACCATGCTGTTCGGGGTGCCGACGATGTACCACCGCATCGCCGAGGCCCTGCCCACCGACCCCGGGCTGGCCAAGGCACTCGCCGGGGCCCGGCTGCTCGTCTCCGGGTCCGCCGCGCTGCCCGTGCACGACCACGAACGGATCGCCGCCGCGACCGGCCGCCGGGTCGTCGAGCGGTACGGGATGACCGAGACGCTGATGAACACCAGCGTGCGGGTGGACGGGGAGGCGCGCGCGGGGACGGTCGGGGTCCCGCTGCCGGGTGTGGAGTTGCGGCTCGTCGAGGAGGACGGGACCGTCATCGACGCCTGGGACGGCGAGAGCGTCGGGGAGATCCAGGTGCGCGGGCCCAACCTGTTCACCGAGTACCTCAACCGGCCCGACGCCACCGCCGCCGCGTTCACCGCGGACGGCTGGTTCCGGACCGGGGACATGGCGGTGCGCGAGCCCGACGGGTATGTGCGGATCGTCGGGCGCAAGGCGACCGACCTGATCAAGAGCGGCGGCTACAAGATCGGGGCCGGGGAGATCGAGAACGCCCTTCTCGAGCACCCGGGCGTGCGGGAGGCCGCCGTCGCCGGGGAGCCCGACGACGACCTGGGCGAGCGGATCGCCGCCTGGGTGGTGCCGGTGGATCCCGCCGCGCCGCCCGGTGCGGAGGAGCTGGCCGATCATGTCGCCCGCCGGCTCGCCCCGCACAAGCGCCCGCGCGTCGTGCGGTACCTGGACGCCCTGCCCCGCAACGACATGGGGAAGATCATGAAGCGGGCGCTGCGGGATGCCTGAGCGGCTGTCCGCGCGGGAGGCCCTGGCCCTCGTCGCCGACGACTTCCGGGAACTGCCCCTTCCGGCACGCGACGCGCGGCCCGACGGTCCGCTGGCCTGGCCCGGCTACGACGCCTCCCGCGCCCGCGCCGCCGCGCGCACCGGCGAGGAGGAGTCCGTCGTCTGCGGGCACGCCACCGTCGGCGGCACCCCGGCCGTGCTGGTCGCGTTCGAGTTCGGCTTCCTCGGCGGCTCCCTGGGCGAGGGCACCGGCGACCGGCTTGAGGCGGCGCACACGTATGCCCGTGAGCGCCGGCTGCCCGTCGTCTCGCTGGTCGCGACGGGCGGCAGCCGGATGCAGGAGGGCATGCTCGCGCTCACCCAGTTGCAGCGCGTGGCCCGCCAGTCGGCACTCACCCGCGCGGCCGGCCTGCCCCAGCTCTCGGTGCTGCGGGACCCGACGACCGGTGGCGGCTGGGCCACGCTGGGCGCGGGCGCCGACGTGGTGCTGGCCCTGCCGGGCGCCCAGGTCGGCTTCGCCGGCTCCCGGGTGCGCCCGCCGGACGCGGACCCGACGGCGTACACCGCCGAGGCGCAGCTCACGGCGGGCACGGTCGACGCGGTCGTACGCACCGGCGAGCTGCGGGAGACGCTGGGCCGTTGGCTGGCGCTGCTGACGGCGCCCTCGGCCGAACCCGCGCCCGTGCCCGGCGCGCTCGGCCGGACGGACCTCCCGGCGACCGGCTGGGACGCGGTCCGCCGCGCCCGCGCCCCGGAGCGCCCCCGCGCGCACGCCTACCTGGACGCCTACTTCACCCGACGGGCGGACCTCGGCGGCGACCGCTCGGGCGGCAGCGACCCGGACGGCATGCTGTGTGGCTTCGGCACCCGTGACGGCCGCACGATCGCCTACGCCGCCCAGACCGGAACCGCGACCCGGCCCGCCGGATACCGGACGGCCGCCCGGCTGGTCCGTCTGGCGGACCGGCTGTCCATTCCCGTACTGACCCTGGTGGACACCCCGGGCGCCGCCAACGACGCCGAGGCCGAACGGCAGGGCGCGGGCGCCGCGATCGCGGACCTGTTCGCCGCGGTCGCCACCGCCGGTACGCCGGTCACCACGCTGGTCATCGGCGAGGGCGGCTCAGGCGGGGCCCTGGCGCTCGCCGCACCCGGCAACACGTGGGTCACCCCGGACAGCTACTTCTCCGTCATCGCACCGGAGCTCGCCGCCGCGATACTCAAGCGCCCGCCGGAGCAGGTACGGGCGACGGCGGACCAGCTGCGGGTGCGGCCCCAGGACCTGGTCGCCCTCGGGGTCGTACGGGGGGTCGCCCGCACCTGGTGCCGCGACCGGCCCACCTAGGGCGTGGCCCGCACCACGTTCTCCGTGTGCGACGCGCCCGGGACCACCCGCCCGGACCACCCCGAGCGGCGCGGCCCCGCGCCACGGCAGAGGATGCGGAGAAGAGGCCCGCCGCCCGGCGGCCTGCCCGCGGTCCGTTCTCGGGAGGTACCGCCATGACCGTCAGCCTGGACCAGCTGCGCCGCTGCCACTTCGCCGTCGACCTGGGCGCGGCGAGGACCCGCGTCTACGTCAAGGGCGCCGGTCTGGTGGTGGACCAGCCCAGTGCGGCGGCCGTGAACACCCGGACGGGCGCGCTGATCGCGGTCGGTGAGCTCGCCGAGAAGATGACGGGCCGCACGCCCTCGTACATCCGCGTCGTACGGCCCGTCTCCGGCGGCACCGTGGTCGACATCGAGATGGCCCAGCGCATGCTGCGGCATCTGCTCGGTGAGAAACTGCGCCGCAGCCTGCGCCGCAAGCCCCGGCTGCGGGCCGCCGCCTGCACCCCGCACGACGCGGACCCGTTGGCCCAGCGTGCGGCCGTGGAGACGCTGGTCGGACTGGGGGCGCGCCGGGTGGAGCTGGTGGACACGCTGGTCGCGGCGGCCGTGGGGTGCGGGCTGCCCGTCGAACAGCCCGAAGCCTCCATGATCATGGTGTGCGGGGCCGCGGCCACGCAGATCGCGGTGCTGTCGCTGGGGAACATCGTGACCGCCGAGCGGATCCCGGTGGGCGGTGAGGCCGTCGATCACGCCATAGTGCAACACCTGCGGCACGAGCACGCGTTGATGCTGCCGAGCCAGTCCGTACGGCCGCTGCGGCTCGCCCTGTGCGCGGGCGGGTTCACCTCGGACGGGCCCGACTCCACCGAGATCATGGGGCGGGACGTGGCGACCGGGCTCGCGCGTTCCGTGAAGGTCGACACGGCGGCCGTACGGAACGCCATCCAGACCCCGCTGACCGCCGTCCTCGACGGCATCGGCAAGGTACTGCGGGACTGCCCGCCCGATCTGGTGGCCGACCTCGCCGACCGCGGGATCATGATGGTGGGGGGCAGCGCGCTGCTGCCGGGTCTCGACGACATGCTGCGAGAGGCGACCGGCATGCCCGTGCACATCGCCGAACGGCCCGACGTCTGTGCGGTCCAGGGGCTGGGCGCGATGCTGGAGGGCAGGATCCAGCCGCTGACACTCGATCCGCTGGCGGCCTGAACATCCGGTGGCGGCCGGACGGTGTCCGGGTGGCCGATGGGCCTCCGCCGGGAGCGGTGGGCGGTGCCCGTACGATGGGCGCCATGACCTCCGGCGTGCGCACCCGCTCCTCGGTGAGCCGTGCCCGCTGGGTGCTGCTGGTGATGGTGGTGCTGGCCGGGGTGCTGGCCATGCACGCGCTGTCGCCGTCCGGGACGCCCTCGGCAGGGCAGCACGTCATGGTGGGCGCGCCGGACATGGCAGGGCAGCACACCGCGGCGGCACCCGCTCACGCGGACGACTGCGCGTGCCGTCATGCGTCGAACGCCGGTCATGACGGGACGGCCATGGACCACGCCGGCGGCACCTGCGCGGCCGGGGGCACCGCCGCCTCCTACGTCCCGCCCGCCCTGCTGCCCGCGCTCATGGTCCCCGGGGAGTGCGCCGCGGCCTTCCGCGGTCGTACGGTCGCGCGGACGGCCGACACCCGGGCCCCGCCCGACCTGTCCGAACTACAGCTTCTGCGGATCTAGAGGCGCCCGCACGACACCTCCCCCGAGAGGTGGCGTGCTCCGGTCCGTCTCATGATCCGTCCTTCCCGCGCGCCTGTCGCGGGCACTTCAAGGAGCTGTTACCTCTCATGGCAACTCGCCGTTCCCTCATCCGTCGTATCGCCGCCCCGGCAGCGGTCGTGACCGCCGCTCTGGTGCTGACCGCCTGCGGCGGCAGCGACTCGTCCTCCGCCCCGTCCGGGCACTCCGGCCACGGCATGGGATCGATGTCCCCGGCGGGCCCCTCGGGCTCCGCCTCCGCCACGAAGGGCGGCCACAACGCGCAGGACGTGACGTTCGCTCAGGAGATGATCCCCCACCACCGCCAGGCCGTGACCATGGCCGGCCTGGCCCCGTCGCGGGCCGCCTCCCAGGACGTGAAGGACCTCGCCGCGAGGATCGAAAAGGCGCAGGCCCCGGAGATCGCCACCATGTCGGGCTGGCTGAAGGCGTGGGGCGCCAAGGTCCCCGACGACAGCGGGTCGGGCATGGAGAGCATGCCGGGCATGGACCACTCCGGCTCGTCGATGCCCGGCATGATGTCGGACGGGGACATGAAGAAGCTGCAGAAGCTGTCGGGTGACGCCTTCGACAAGGCGTTCCTCCAGATGATGATCGGCCACCACGAGGGCGCGATCGCCATGGCGAGGACCGAACAGGCCAAGGGCGCCTACGGTCCCGCGCAGACGATGGCGAAGTCGATCGTCACCTCGCAGTCGGCGGAGATCACCGAGATGAAGAAGATGCTCGGCGAGCGGTAGCCCCTGGGGCTGGTTCGGGGCGGCGGCGGTCCGGCCGCTGCCCCGAACCGGCATCGCTTCCGAGCGTGCTCACCCGGCCCGGCGACGGCATGTCGAGTGACGGCGTGCAGCAGATGACGGCGATGTCAGACGACAGCCCGGAGCCTGCCGAAGGACTGCTGGCGGAGGTGATCGACGCGCTGGGCGGTCCGCTCGTCCGCGGGCAGGTGAACGACCAACTGCTGGGCGTCCGCAGCGAGTTCCAGCGTCTCCCGCCGGAACCGGAGTTCCTGTGCGGTGGGGTGCATGAGTCGCAGCACATCGCGCTTCGGGACCGTGTGACGGTTCAGGCGCCGGGTGAAGTCGGGACCGGCGAGGGGGGCGAGTTCCGCGGTGAACCACTCGGCGTTCTCGACGGACGGCGCCAGCCACAGGTCGAAGGCCTGCTCGTCCGCGACGTCGTCCCAGTCGGCGAAGAAGGTGCGGGCGCGCGGGTCGGTGAACACGTAGCGGGTGAGGTTCGGTGCGCCGGTCTCGAGCAGTCCGGTTCCGTCCATCAGCCACGCGTAGCCGCTGGTGTGGGCGAGGACGTCGCCCAGACGGTTCGTCACCACTGCGATGCCCGGCTCGAGGAGGTGAAGCGTCTCCCGTACGGACGGCCGGACGTCGCGCCGGGGTGGCGCGGGCCGGGTGTGGGCGGCACACACACCGCCGGTGATCTTCGCGAGGTAGCGCAGGTGGTTGCGCTCCGAGGGGTCGAGGCTGAGGGCGTCCGCGAGCGCGTTCACCACCGCGACCGAGGGGTTGCGGTCACGGCCCTGCTCGATCCGGGTCAGGTACTCGACGCTGATGCCGGCCCGCGCGGCCACGTCCGTGCGCCGCAGACCGGGTGAACGGCGGCGGCCGTGATCCGGTATCCCCAACTCGTCCGGCTGGATACTGTCGCGCTTGGCCCGGATGAAGTCCCCCAACGGTGTACCCATGCCGTGAGCATACGGTGGCGCGTCGCCGATTGCGGAGTGTTCAGGGTGGCCCTGCGGGGGCCAGCCTGGGCCCGGCCTGGTTGCGGTCGCCGCGGCGGCCGATCGTGGTGGGCATGGAGAACACGCACAAGCTGGTGATCATCGTCGGAAGCGTTCGGGAGGGCCGGTTCGGTCCCGTGGTGGCCTCATGGGTCGCCGATCAGGCCCGTGACCACGGGGGGTTCGACGTCGAGGTCGTCGATCTGGCCGATGTCGAGGTCCCGTTGACCCTGCCCGCCGTGTCACCGAAGTTCGCGGGCGACGACTATCCCCGCCCGGCCGGAATGGAGCCCCTGACGTCGGCACTCGACCGCGCGGACGCGTTCGTCATCGTCACGCCGGAGTACAACCACAGCTATCCGGCCTCGCTGAAGGCGGCCATCGACTGGCATTTCACCCACTGGACCGCCAAGCCGGTCGCCTTCGTCAGCTACGGCGGTGCGGCAGGCGGCCGGCATGCCGTACTGCACCTGGAGAACGTCCTGACCGAGTTGCACGCGGTGACGATCCGGGACGGGCTCGCCTTCCCGAACTACTTCACCGCGTGGCAGGACGGTGAGCCCCTCGACCCCCAGGCCGCCGGGTACGCCAAGACGTTGCTGGACCAACTCGGCTGGTGGTCGGGCGCGCTCCGGTCGGCACGCGAAGCCACTCCCTACCCGGCGTGAGCCGGGCGGGGACGACGGGAACAACAGGAAAGAGGCCGCCCGCCCGCGCGAGGAGCGCGAGCGGGCGGCCTTACGACCTGTGCCGGTCAGAAGGAGACGTTGACGCCGGCCTGGTGGTAGGCACCGACGGTGCCCAGGGCCACGCCCTCGACGGTGCCGACCTGAGCCAGGACGTCCGCGTCGCTGACCGCCGTCGGGCCGACGTTCGCGCTGGCGTGCGGGGCCAGGCCGCCGGAGACGCTGTCGAGCTCGGCGTCGGAGAGCTCGGCGGTGTGAACCTGGGGAGCGGAGTTCATGATGGAACTTCCCTTCGCATGTGTGTTCCACAAGGGGGCGTCCCGCTGGGGACAGGTGGCGGGCCGCGACCGCGGGCGTGCGGCATCCGTTGCCGGCCGCCCTTCGCACGACCCCGCGGCGCTGGAGATCAAAGCACGGAGTGCGCCGGCTATCCAATCAATCGGCGCTTCCACCAGGGCGGTTGGCCGCGCGGGCGACGCATCCGTAAAGGCGTGCGCACGACTTGGGGGCGGTTTCTCCACACGCCGCGCGAGGCCGGGACGGGATCGGCGTTCCCCCCGCGATACGGAACAAGACATTCCGCGCCAATGGAGCGCGCTCCGGCCGACCGGCGTGGAGATCCCTCGCACCTCGTGCCGTAGTTGCGCATTCGCGGTGCAGATTCACCGAACCCTCGGTGACCGACGGCCCGCCGCACCGGAAGAGGAGGACCCGGCCCGTCCCTGATCGGACAGCTCACCCCGGCCCGAGTCCGCCCGGGGGTTTGGGAACCTCCGAGCGAGAAGCCCTTCACCAGCGCGTGCACCGAAACCCACCACACCTGGCCCGGGGCTCCCGCCCGGCTCGAAGAGCCGGCGAACGGGGCGCAAAGCCACGCCGCACCGCATGACGCCTCAGCTCAACATCGGGGCCGACGGGAATGGTGGCTGTCACGGCATTGGGATGGGGTGTGGATCAGCGAGACGTCGTTCGAGCCTGAACCGGCCACCCACGCTCGACGACGCTCGCGGGACACCGCCACGCCGATACAGGCTTTGCACCGACGGGGATGACGTGTCCACTACGGGCCCACCGTGCAGCCCACCGCACGGCTACGGTCCCCTCTCGCCCTTCGTAACCGATCCCCCTCCGGCTTCTCCACCTGCCACACGGCGACGGCTTTGTGTGGGGACAGAGACCCTGTGCGGCCCTGTCCGCGAATCTCTGACGACGGCCCTGCGGCACCCGCCCGATGCGCCATGCTTGGAGGCCGTACGGCACAGCGCGTCTCGCCCAGCCTGTCGGCGCGAAGCGCGGCGTTTCCCTCAACGAGGTGCATTGATCAGTGAAATCCGGTGAGTCGACCCTCGCAGCATGGCTCCACCGCCTCGACGCCGAAGACTTGGAGCAGGTACTCGCGGCACGGCCGGATGCCGTGTCCCCGCCGGAGCCCCGCTCGGTGAGCGAACTGGCCGAACGCCTGCAACGCCCGGGCTCGGTCGCGCTCGCGCTGCCCTGGCTCACGCTGCCCGCCCTGCAGGCAGCCGAGGCATTGGCGGCGCTGAGTGCGCCGGCCTCTCGGGACGTCCTGGCGGGCCTGTTGGACGCGACGGAGGACGAGGCCGCACGCGGCCTGGAAGCGGCGCTCCAGACGCTGTCCACGTATGCGCTGGTCTGGCCGGACAGCGAGGGAGCCCTGCACATGGCCGCGCCCCTGCGGCAGGCGTGGGACACGCCGCTCGGACTGGACCAGCCGCTGGCGACGCTGTTGAAGGACACGACCTCCGAGGAGTTGCGCCGCATGCTCATGGCTTTGGGCCTGCGGCCTCCCGGCACCAAGCCGCAGCGCCTCGCGTCGCTCGTGGAGCACCACAGCGACCCGGTACGTGTCGCCGCAGTGGTCGCACAGGCACCGGCGGACGCCCGGAAACTGCTGGAACGCAAGGCGGACCCCGCATACCGACCGCAGCCGTTCGTCCACTTCGGGGGGCAGTCCGCCCCCGAACCGGGTGCGCGCTGGGCGCTGGAGCGGGGACTGCTGGTCCAGGGTCGATACGACTACGGCCCTGTACGGATGCCCTCCGAGGTGGCGCTCGCGCTGCGCGGGGCAGGCCGGCAAGCTCCGTTCGACCCCACGCCGCCCGTCACACCTCTGGTACCCGTCTCCCCGGCGGAGGTCGACAGTGAGGCGTCCGCCGCGGCCACGGCCTTCGCCGCCCACGCCGCCTCGGTCCTGTCGGTGTGTGCGACGGCTCCGCCCGCCCGGCTGAAGTCCGGCGGCGTCGGGACCCGCGAACTGGCCAGGATCGGCAAGGCGGCACGCTGCGAGGAGCCCTTCGTACGCCTCACTCTTGAGACGGCGTACGCAGCCGGTCTCGTGGCCCGTGACGGTGACCGGGTCACGACGACGGACGCCTACGAGACCTGGGCCGAGTCGGAGCCCGCAGAGCGACTTCCGCTATTGCTGCACGCTTGGTGGACACTTGGGCTCACCCCTTCGCAGGCCCGCGACAACGACGACAAGGCGCTGCCCGCCCTTGCCGGGACCCCGTCCTGTGCCGGCTGCCTCCAGGCCCGAAAGGGGTTACTCACCGCCGCTTCCCGTCTCCCGGCCGGACAGGGCGCGAAGAACGCGTCCGAACTCGGTCCTCTCACCCACTGGTCCCGGCCGCTCGCCGAGGCCCTGCCACAGGACGTGACGCCGTTCGCCACCGTGATCCGGGAGGCGGAACTGCTCGGTGTCCTCTCCCGCGGCGCCCTCTCCCCGATCGGCGCCGCCCTGCTGGCCGACAGCACCGAGGAACTGGCCGCCGCCTGCCACCGCCTGCTTCCCGCTGCCACCACGACTGCCCGCTTCGGCAGCGACCTGACCGCCGTCGTCACCGGCACACCCGCCGCGCGGCTGGGCACGCTGCTGGACTCGGTCGCCGACCGGGAGACCAGCGGCTCGGCCTCGGTGTGGCGGTTCAGCCCGGCGAGCGTCCGCCGCGCCCTGGACGCCGACCGTAGCCCGGACTCCATCGAGGCCGACTTGGCCGCCGTCGCCGCCAACCCGCTGCCTCAGCCTCTGGTCTACCTGATCACGGACACGGCGCGCAGCCATGGCCGGATCCGCATCGCCTCGGCCGCCTGCGTCATCCACGGCGAGGAACCCGCCCTGCTCACCGAGATCGCCGCCCACCGCAAACTCTCCAGGCTGGGCCTGCGGCACCTCGCCCCGACCGTCCTCGTCAGCCGCACCCCGCTGGAGAAAACCCTCGCCGCACTGCGGACCGAGGGCTACGCGCCGGTCGCGGAGACAGCCGACGGAACCGTGCGCGTCGAACGGCCCCGCACCCACCGGGTGACGGCGCCGGTACCACCCCCGCGCACAGCGGTCGGCGGGCCCGGTGCCCGGTGCCGTACGGCTGCCGCCCCGGAGCGAGCCGAGCTGACTGCGCTGGCCGCCCGACTCGCGGGCGCCCCGCTCGCCCACCCCGCCCCCGACCCGTACAACGGCGTCCCCTTCGCCACCGATACCGAAGAAATCATCGCCGGATGCGCGACCCAGCTCTCCCACGCCGATGTCCGTCAACTCGCCCACGCCGTCGACGACGGCACGGCGATCACCATCGAGTACGTCGCCACCACGGGCAGCCGCACGATCCGTACCATCAGCGGCCTGGACCTCGACCCTCCGTATCTGTACGCCTGGTGTCATCTACGCGACGCGGAGCGGGTTTTCACGCTGTCGCGGATTCACGAGGTGATGCCCCCGGCGTAGCGCCGGGACGGCGAGGACAGGACGTACGAGGCGCCGTACCCATCCCCAAGGATTGTCAGCGGGAACACGACCTCGCACTGTCGGTGGCCCGCCGCCCTGTCGCAGCGGTCGCCGGCATCAGGCGCGCGCGTCCCGCTGCTGCACTTCCTTCAGGGCCGCCGCCACAGTGGTGAAGTCGTTGTCCACATGGAGCACCGTGTGTCCGTGGTGTACCGCAGTGGCGCACACCAGGAGATCAATTGCCCCCGCGGAGCGATGCTGCCCCCGCTGCGTGAGTTTGTACTGCGCGGTGTCCACCCAGCGCCATGCGTTCTTCGGCACGGGCGAGAGCCGACACAGCGCATCCAACTCCTCGGCAAGCTCGTCGCGGTGAGCCGGGCCTGTGGCGCAGTAGAGGAACTCCGTCCTCGTGGGCTCACAGATGTGGAACACGCCCGCGGCAATGTGCCCTTCCCACGGCCGGATCGCGCCAGGCGTGCGGAAGAGGTGCCACAGGGCAGAGCTGTCGAGCAGGTAGGTGATCACTCGTGGGCTGCCTGCCGTGCGCGCTTGGCAGCGTCATGCGCGGCCGCCGCAGCCTCGAACTCACCCCGCTCGCCACGCGCGGCCAGTTTCTCGGCCGCCTCAAGCCGCTTGATGCGCGCCACGTAGTCCCGGAGAGCCGCGTTGACCGTGTCCTTCTTCGTAGTGGAACCCATGAGACGCATCGCCTCGGCGAGTGCCTCGTCGTCCAGGTCGATCTGCGTCACGGACATCTCCGCCACCACCCTGAAGTATGTGATGTACAAGACCACGGTACATCACCAACAAAGAGCGCGCCCAGAGGAGCAGTCCCCCTGTCAAGACAGGACGACACCATTCACGCCACACCCGACCGACTGAAGCGGCACATGTCGACCATGACCCAGATGTCGCCCGAACCGCGTCCACCCCGCGTCCACCCCGCGTCCACCGGATCTTGGTCTGATCGAATGAACGAGGGTCGCCACCTGGGAGTGGCGAACCTCGTTCTCACGTCCCTACAGGTAGAAACGGTCCTGCATCCACCTGCGACTGGTGGGGCGGGTGGGACTCGAACCCACGGCCGACGGATTATGAGTCCGCTGCTCTAACCGGCTGAGCTACCGCCCCGTCACGTCGCGTCGCGTACATGTGTGCGCGCCGTCTGCCGCAGCATAGCCGCTCATACGATCTCCTGCTTCGGATGGTCGTCTTCCGGCGGCCCTTCATGACCTTGAGGACTTCGCCGCGGACGCGGCGGTTCCTCCAGGCATGAAAAAGGACCCCGAAGGGTCCTCGTTCAGCATGCTCCCCCGACTGGACTCGAACCAGTAACCTGCCGGTTAACAGCCGGCTGCTCTGCCAATTGAGCTACGGAGGACCGAGCTCCCCCGACTGGACTCGAACCAGTAACCTGCCGGTTAACAGCCGGCTGCTCTGCCAATTGAGCTACGGAGGAATGCCTCGTTGCATCGAACGTACCTCCCGGGGTATCCGCCAGGGGGCGCTCGCTCGCTGCGACACATACATTAGCGCAAGCAGGGGGGTGCTCCGCCAACCGGTACTCCCCCGCGACCGGTGCCCACGCAAGGGACGACGCAGACGCAAGGGAAGGATGGCCGCCATGCGCTATCGGCTCACGTTCGTCGCCGGGCTGGTCCTGGGCTATGTGCTCGGCACACGGGCCGGGCGCGAGCGTTACGAGCAGTTGAAGAAGTCCGCCCGGCAGGTCGCGCAGAACCCTGCCGTGCGCAACACCGCCGAGACCGCCGCCCAGCAGGGCCGCGAGATCGCCGGGAAGGCCCTGCACGCGGTGGGGGCCAAGGTGGGCGACCACATGCCCGACTCGGTCGCCGACCGTGTGCGCTCGCTGCGTGAGCGCGGCACGAACGGCAGCGGCCCGGACGACTGGGGCAGCAACAACAGCTGACCCCGGGGATCGGTGACGGCGCGCCGGGAGGGCCTGTGGGCTCCTCCCGGCGCGGCACGTCCACCCCCCTGCGTGCGGCAGAATTTCCGCATGGGGATAGTCGCCGGGTTGGACAGTTCGCCCGATTTCACTCGTATCGTCGTCTGTGACACGGACACGGGGGCCGTGCTCAGGCAGGGGTATGCACCGCATCCGGTGGAGGCTCCCGAGGGTGGCGGCCGTCCCTCCGACGTCGATCCGCAGGCATGGCTGCTGTCCCTGGGGGAGGCGGCCGGCGGCGGGCTGCTGGAGGGCGTGCAGGCCATCGGCGTCTCCGCGCAGCAGAACGCGCTGGTCCCGCTCGACACACAGGGCGCCACCGTGCGGCCCGCGCTGGTGGGCGGCGACAAGCGGGCGCAGGTCGCGGCCGCCGACCTGATCGACGCGCTCGGTGGCCGGCAGGCCTGGGCCGAGGCCGTCGGCTGCGTCCCGCAGGCCGCGCAGCCCGTGACCAAGCTGCGCTGGCTCGCCAAGACCGAACCGGACAACGCGCTGCGCACCGCCGTACTGATGCAGGCGCACGACTGGCTGGTGTGGCAGCTGCTCGGGCGTCCCCTGAGACGGACCACCGACCGGGGTGGCGCCTCCGGGACCGGGTACTGGTCGGCGGCGACCGGCGCCTACCGCCCCGACCTCGTCGAGCTGGCCCTCGGCCACCAGGCCATGGTGCCCGAGGTGATCGGTCCCTCCGAGGCGGCCGGTACGACGCCGGAGGGGCTGCTGATCTCCGCCGGTACCGGGGAGACGATGGCCGCCGCGCTGGGCCTGGGGATCGGGCTCGGCGACGCGGTGGTCTCGCTCGGCGCCTCCGGTTCCGTCATGGCCGTCCACCCCGAGGCGCTCGTCGACCCGTCCGGAATGATCACTTCGCTGGCGGACGCGACGGGCATGCACCTGCCGGTGGTCACCACCCTCAACGCCGTGCGCACCCTGCGCGGCGCCGCCGAACTCCTCGGCCTGCCGGATCTCGAGTCGCTGTCCGACCTGGCGATGAAGTCGACGCCCGGCTCGCACGGCCTCGTCCTGCTGCCCTACCTGGAGGGCGAGCGGACCCCGAACCTGCCGCACACCGCGGGCACCCTGGCCGGGCTGCGCCGCGAGTCGATGAAGCCGGAGCACCTGGCGCGGGCCGCGTTCGAGGGCATGCTGTGCGGGCTCGCGGACGCGCTGGACGTGCTGCGCGGGCGCGGCGTGGAGGTGCGGCGGATCTTCCTGCTGGGTGCCGCGGCGGAGCTGCCGGCCGTGCAGGCGGCGGCGCCCTCGCTGTTCGGCGCGCAGGTCGTCGTCCCCCAGCCCGCGGACTACGCGGCCATCGGCGCGGCCCGGCAGGCGGCCTGGTCGCTCGGCGTCTCCCAGGGCACCCTCGACCCGCGCACCCCGCCCCCGTGGCAGGGTGCGGCGGCGCAGGTCCTGGAGCCGGGCGAGGAACTCGCCGTGGGCCAGGCCGTACGGCAGCAGTACGTGTCGGTACGCGAGCAGACGCACCCGGGAGCGTTCCGCCCCTAGACGCCGGAGCCTCGGCCCGTAGACGCCGGAGCCTCGGCCCGTAGACGCGGAAGCCCTCCGCCCGTGGACACGGGAGCATGCCGCCCGTAGACACGGGTTCGCCGCGGCCGTGGACGCGGAACGCTGCGGCCGCACAGGCGGACGTGTCGCCCATCTCACACGGCGTCACCCACACGGTGTCACCCACACGGCGGCCGCCCGGGGTGACGCACTCACCGCCCTTGAGGACTACGTCCGAAGGCCGAGTCCGCTCGGTCGTATGACCGCTGTCGGCTTAATCGGTTGAGGTAACGCGGGTGGAGTGTCCGACGATAGGGGGTGGTGCACCACCGACCGCCTCCCCTTTCGTCGACCACTCCGAGAGACCTCGCGTGCTCATACGACTTCTGAGGGCCCATCTGGGTCCGTACAAGAAACCGATAGCCCTGCTGGTGCTGCTGCAGTTCCTGCAGACCTGCGCCACGCTCTATCTGCCCACCCTCAACGCGCACATCATCGACAACGGTGTCGTGAAGGGGGACACGAACTACATCCTGACCTTCGGCGGCCTCATGATCGGGGTCTCGCTGGGCCAGGTGGTGTGCAACATGGGCGCCGTCTACTTCGGAGCCCGTACCGCGTCGGCCGTCGGCCGGGACATGAGGGCGGCCGTCTTCGACCGGGTGCAGTCGTTCTCCTCGCGGGAGGTCGGTCACTTCGGCGCACCGTCGCTGATCACCCGCACCACGAACGACGTGCAGCAGGTGCAGATGCTGGCCCTGATGACGTTCACCCTGATGGTGTCGGCACCGATCATGTGCGTGGGCGGCATCGTCCTGGCGCTCGGCCTGGACGTGCCGCTGTCCGGTGTCCTGGTCGCCGTGGTGCCCGTGCTCGGCATCAGCGTGACGCTGATCGTGCGCCGGCTGCGGCCGCTGTTCCGCACCATGCAGGTCCGCCTCGACACCGTGAACCGGGTGCTGCGCGAGCAGATCTCCGGCAACCGGGTCATCCGCGCCTTCGTCCGCGACGAGTACGAGAAGGACCGCTTCAAGGGCTCGAACACCGAGCTCACCGAGGTCTCCCTCGCCACCGGCCGCACGCTGGCGCTGATGTTCCCCATCGTGATGACCGTGGTGAACCTCTCCTCGATCGCCGTGGTCTGGTTCGGTGCGCACCGCATCGACAGCGGCGGCATGCAGATCGGCGACCTGACGGCGTTCCTCGCCTACCTCATGCAGATCGTCATGTCCGTGATGATGGCCACCTTCATGTTCATGATGGTGCCGCGCGCGGAGGTCTGCGCCGAGCGCATCCAGGAAGTCCTCGGCACCTCCTCCAGCGTCGTGCCGCCCACCGCGCCCGTCACCGAACTGCGCCGGCACGGTCATCTGGAGATCCGGGGCGCCGGGTTCCGCTATCCGGGTGCCGAGGAGCCGGTGCTCAAGGCCATCGACCTGGCGGCGCGCCCGGGTGAGGTCACGGCCGTCATCGGGTCGACCGGCAGCGGCAAATCCACCCTGCTCGGGCTGATCCCCCGCCTCTTCGACGCCACCGAGGGTGAGGTGCTCGTGGACGGCGTGAACGTCCAGGAGATCGACCCGAAACTGCTCGCGAGGACGGTCGGGCTGGTCCCGCAGAAGCCGTACCTGTTCGCGGGCACGGTCGCCACGAACCTGCGCTACGGCAATCCGGACGCCACCGACGAGGAGCTGTGGCACGCGCTGGAGGTGGCACAGGCCAAGGACTTCGTCTCCAAGCTGGAGAACGGCCTTGACTCCCCCATCGCGCAGGGCGGCACCAACGTCTCCGGCGGTCAGCGGCAGCGGCTCGCGATCGCCCGCACCCTGGTGCAGCGCCCGGAGATCTACCTCTTCGACGACTCCTTCTCCGCGCTCGACTACGCCACCGACGCGGCCCTGCGCGCGGCGCTCGCCCGGGAGACCGCCGAGGCGACCGTCGTCATCGTCGCGCAGCGGGTGGCGACCATCCGGGACGCCGACCGGATCGTGGTCCTGGACGAGGGCCGTGTCGTCGGCACCGGCCGCCACCACGAACTGATGGCGGGCAACGAGACCTACCGGGAGATCGTGCTCTCCCAGCTCACGGAAGCGGAGGCTGCCTGATGGCCGGGCCCATGCGGGGGATGATGGGCGGGGGTGGCCCCGACCAGCGCTCGATGGACTTCAAGGGGTCCGGGAAACGGCTCCTCGCCCAGTTCAGACCCGAACGCCCCACCATGATCGTGATGCTCTTCTGCGGTGTGCTGAGTGTCGGGTTGTCCGTGGTCGGACCGAAGATCCTGGGCAGGGCGACGGACCTGGTCTTCGCCGGGATCATCGGCCGCCGGATGCCGGCGGGCCTGAGCAAGGAGCAGGTCCTCGACTCCATGCGGAAGCGGGGCCAGGGCGGCATCGCCGACATGCTCTCCGGCACGGACTTCACCCCGGGCAAGGGCATCGACTTCGGTGCCGTGGGGAACGTCCTGCTGCTCGCGCTGTGCACCTTCCTGGTGGCCGGCCTGCTGATGGCGGTGTCGACCAGGCTCTCCAACCGGGCCATCAACAAGACGGTCTACCGTCTGCGCGAGGACGTGCAGGGGAAGCTGTCCCGGCTTCCGCTGTCGTACTTCGACCGGCGGCAGCGCGGTGAGGTGCTCTCCCGCGCGACCAACGACATCGACAACATCCAGCAGACGCTCCAGCAGTCGATGGGCCAGCTCATCAACTCGCTGCTGACGATCGTCGGTGTGCTGGCGGTGATGTTCTGGGTGTCGTGGCTGCTGGCGCTGGTCGCGCTGGTGACCGTGCCGCTGTCATTCTTCGTCGCGACCCGCGTCGGCAAGCGGTCGCAGCCGCACTTCGTACAGCAGTGGCGCACCACCGGCAAGCTGAACGCCCACATCGAGGAGATGTACACCGGGCACACGCTGGTGAAGGTGTTCGGGCGGCAGGAGGAGTCGGCGAGGCAGTTCGCGGAGCAGAACGAGGCGCTGTACGAGGCCGGGTTCCGGGCGCAGTTCAACAGCGGTGTGATGCAGCCGCTGATGATGTTCGTGTCCAACCTGAACTATGTGCTGGTCGCGGTGGTCGGTGGTCTCCGGGTCGCGTCGGGCGCCCTGTCGATCGGCGACGTGCAGGCCTTCATCCAGTACTCGCGGCAGTTCTCGATGCCGCTCACGCAGGTCGCGTCGATGGCGAACCTGGTGCAGTCGGGTGTCGCCTCGGCGGAGCGGATCTTCGAACTGCTGGACGCGGAGGAGCAGGGGGCCGAACCCGAGCCGGGGCTGCGGCCGAAGGAGCTGCGCGGGCGGGTCGCGCTGGAGAACGTGTCGTTCCGCTACGACCCGGAGAAGCCGCTCATCGAGAACCTGTCGCTCAAGGTGGAGCCGGGGCAGACGGTCGCGATCGTCGGCCCGACGGGAGCGGGCAAGACCACGCTCGTCAACCTGCTCATGCGCTTCTACGACGTCACCGGCGGGCGGATCACGCTCGACGGGGTCGACATCGCGAAGATGTCCCGCGACGAGCTGCGGTCCTCGATCGGGATGGTGCTGCAGGACACCTGGCTGTTCGGCGGCACGATCGCGGAGAACATCGCCTACGGCGCCTCCCGGGAGGTCACGCGCGGGGAGATCGAGGAGGCGGCGCGGGCGGCCCACGCGGACCGGTTCATCCGTACGCTGCCGGACGGCTACGACACCGTGATCGACGACGAGGGGACGGGGGTCAGCGCGGGTGAGAAGCAGCTCATCACGATCGCGCGGGCGTTCCTGTCGGACCCGGTGATCCTGGTGCTGGACGAGGCGACGAGTTCGGTGGACACGCGGACGGAGGTGCTGATCCAGAAGGCGATGGCGAAGCTGGCGCGCGGTCGGACGTCGTTCGTGATCGCGCACCGGCTGTCGACGATCCGGGACGCCGACACGATCCTCGTGATGGAGAACGGCTCCATCGTCGAACAGGGCTCGCACACGGAGCTGTTGGCGGCGGACGGGGCGTATGCGCGGCTGTACAAGGCCCAGTTCGCCCAGGCTGTGGCCGAGGTGGACTGATCGACCGATCGACTGATCGACTGATCGACTGATCGACTGGGGCCGCCCGGATGGGCGGCCCCTTCAGTCCAGATAGCCCCTGAGCTGGTCCGCGAAGGCGTGGTCCCGCAGCTTGTTCAGCGTCTTCGACTCGATCTGGCGGATGCGTTCGCGCGTGACGCCGAAGATCCGGCCTATCTCCTCCAGGGTGCGCGGGCGGCCGTCGACGAGCCCGTAGCGCAACTGCACGACCTTCCTCTCCCGCTCACCGAGCGTGGACAGGACGGCCTCCAGATGCTCCCTGAGCAGCAGGAAAGCGGCGGACTCCACGGGGCTGGCCGCGTCGCCGTCCTCGATGAGGTCGCCGAGGGCCACGTCGTCCTCCTCGCCCACGGGAGCGTGCAGCGAGACCGGCTCCTGGGCGAGCCGCAGCACCTCGCTCACCCGCTCGCCGGGCAGCTCCAGATGCGCGGCGACCTCTTCCGGAGTCGGTTCGTAGCCGCGTTCCTGGAGCATGCGGCGCTGGACGCGGATGACCCGGTTGATCAGCTCGACGACGTGGACCGGGACCCGGATGGTGCGGGCCTGGTCGGCAAGGGCCCGGGACATGGCCTGGCGGATCCACCAGGTCGCATACGTGGAGAACTTGTAGCCGCGGGCGTAGTCGAACTTCTCGACGGCCCTGATCAGACCGAGGTTTCCCTCCTGGACGAGGTCGAGCATGGTCAGCCCGCGGCCGACGTACCGCTTGGCGACGGAGACGACGAGGCGCAGATTGGCCTCGATCAGCCGCCGCTTGGCCATGCGGCCCATGACGACCAGCCGGTCCAGGTCGAGTGCGAGCCGGGTGTCCAGGTCGGGGGTGTTGAGGAGCTTCTCCTCGGCGAACAGGCCGGCCTCGACACGGCGGGCGAGTTCGACCTCCTCGGCGGCCGTGAGCAGGGGGATGCGGCCGATCTCGCGCAGGTACTGGCGGAACAGGTCGGAGGAGGGGCCACCGGTGTCGGCACGGTCGCGGAGGGCTTCGACGGGTTCGACGACTTCGACGGCTTCGACCTGTTCGGCTGGTTCCAGCGGTTCGTCGAGCTCGGTCGGGCCCGGTGGCTCGGTCTCGGTCTCGGTCTCGGGATGGTGCGCGAGCCGGTTCTGCGGCGAAACCGCCGGGAGGACGTCGGTCTCCGCGTCCGGCTCGTCGTTCAGGATGTCCGGTTGTGTCAGGGTCTGGGTCTGCACGGGGGCGACCTCCAGGAATGTCGCTGCTTCAGGCGTGCGGCAGCGGTACGTCGGTGAGCGGAACAGCGGGGGTGTCGAACCCGCCGCCGAGGGCGGGCCGGCCGCGCTCCGAGGACTCAGGCACCGGAACCCAGTGTGGGGTACGACACATCGCCGTCAGTAGGGGCGTGCGTCCACTTTTTGAGTCCCGTGCGTGACCGGGCGGTTACTCAGTTCGTTTGACCATCGGACTGATGGCCGGGGACACTGGGACCCGCCGATGAGGGCAGGATGGAAGGCATGGGCGAGACCGAGGAGCTGCGGCGGCGTCTTGAGGCGCTGGAGGCGCAGGTACACGAAGTCGGGAGCAGCAAGCCACGACGTGAAACCTGGCCGTTGGCTCCAACCGGGAGGTAGCAGCGCTGCAGGAGCAGCGGCGGGCCGACATGCAGCTGATCCGCGCCCTGAGGGATACCCAGCTGGAGCAGGGCAGGACCTTGCAGCAGCACAGCGAACTGCTGGGAGCACTCGTAGCGGGTCAAGTCGAGCACGGCAAGGTCCTGGCTGAGCACAGCAAGGTCCTGGCTGAGCACAGCAAGATGCTGCGGTCCCTCGCGGCCGGGCAGGCCGCGGTCCTGGACCACCTCGGCATCACACCACCCGAGCCCCCGGAGGCCTGACCACTTGGGCGGCGGCCCTCACAACGCCGCCGCACCCCGCTCCCGCAGCGCCTGGTCGTACTGCTGCAGCACCCACAGCTCGTTCTGCACGGCGGCCAGTTGGGCGGGATCGCCGTGCGTGCCGAGGCGGGTCAGGGTGGACTGGATGTCACGGATCCGGCGTTCGACCGCGCGGCGGCGGACCGTGACGAGAACGGTGCCCGCGTACACGTCGTCCACCGTCCTGCGCATGATCGCCTCGACCGCCAGTTCCGTGACCATCGCGCGCACCGTGTCGTCGGGCGCCGCCTCCCGGACCCGGACCAGGTACTCCTGCGAGTCCTGCGCGCCCCACTCCGCGCCGCCCGCCTCGATGATCGCCTGCCGTACGGCCGCGTACGGCGCCGCCGTGAACTCGTCGACCCCGTAGGCGTCGAACGCGGGCGACACCAACTCCGGCCGCTGGAGGGCGAGTTTCAGCAGCTCGCGCTCGGTCGCGTAGACCGGGTTGCGGAGGGTGAGCGCCGGGCCGGAGGCAGCCGGGCGGGGGGCCGCCTCGTAGCGCTGCGCCGGGCGTGGTCCCGTCGGCGCCGGGCCTCGTCCGCCCCGGTCGCGCGCCCAACGGGCCAGCTGCGCCACCCGCTTGACCACGAACTGCGTGTCCAGGATGCCGAGCATGCCGGCCAGCTGGACCGCGACCTCGTGCTGCGCGCCGCTGTTCTTGATGCGGGCGACGACCGGCGCCGCCTCGTCCAGCGCGGCCGCCCGGCCCGCGGGGGTGTCCAGGTCGTAGCGGCCGACGATCTGGCGCAGCGCGAACTCGAAGAGCGGCGTGCGCGGCTCCGCCAGGTCCGCGACCGCCTCGTCGCCCTTGGCGAGCCGCAGGTCGCAGGGGTCCATACCGTCCGGCGCGATCGCGATGTACGTCTCGGCGGCGAACTTCTGGTCGTCCTCGAAGGCCCGCAGGGCGGCCTTCTGGCCGGCCGCGTCGCCGTCGAAGGTGAAGATGACGCGCGCGCTGCCGTTGTCCATCAGCAGCCGCCGCAGGATCTTGATGTGTTCGCCGCCGAAAGCCGTGCCGCAGGTCGCGATGGCCGTGGTCACGCCGGCGAGGTGGCAGGCCATGACGTCGGTGTAGCCCTCGACGACCACCGCCCGACTGGTCTTCGCGATCTCCTTCTTCGCCAGGTCGATGCCGTACAGGACCTGGGACTTGCGGTAGATCGGCGTCTCGGGCGTGTTGAGGTACTTGGGGCCGGTGTCCGCCTCGTAGAGCTTGCGGGCGCCGAAGCCCACCACATCGCCGCCGATGTCCCGGATCGGCCACATCAGCCGGCCGCGGAAACGGTCGATGGGGCCTCGGCGGCCTTCCTGGGACAGGCCGGAGAGGAGCAGCTCCTTGTCGCTGAAGCCCTTGCCGCGCAGATACCGGGTGAGGTGGTCCCAGCCCTGGGGGCTGTAGCCGACGCCGAAGTGCACGGCGGCGGCCTGGTCGAAGCCGCGCTCGGCCAGGAACTTCCGCCCCGCCTCTGCCTCCGCGCTCGCGTCGAGCTGCTCGGCGTACCACTGGGCCGCCAGCTGGTGGGCCTCGATCAGGCGGATGCGTTCGCCGCGCTGGTGGGTGGGGTTGTACCCGCCCTCCTCGTACCGCAGCGTGATGCCCGCGCGGGCGGCCAGGCGCTCGACCGCCTCCGAGAAGGAGAGGTGGTCCACCTTCATCACGAACGTGATGGTGTCGCCGCCCTCCTGGCAGCCGAAGCAGTGGAACAGCCCCTTGCCGGGGCTGACCTGGAAGGACGGCGACTTCTCGTCGTGGAAGGGGCACAGCCCCTTCAGGTTCCCCCCGCCGGCGTTGCGCAGCTGGAGGTACTCGGACACGACGGCGTCGATCGGAACCGCGTCCCGTACCGCCTTCACGTCCTCGTCGTTGATCCGTCCTGCCACGAGGAGATTCTACGGGGGCGGTGTGACAGGGGCGGTGGCAGTGGACGACGTCGGTCGCCGGCGGTGGACGGTGCCCGTGGTCTCAGGGTGCCAGGCTCTCCAACGGCACGCCCGGGTCCGCCAGTGCCTCCGGGTCCACCACCACCCGCTCCCGGATCAGCTTCTGGATCCGGTCCGTGACATCCCACACATTCACGTTCATCCCGGCCAGCACCCTGCCCTCCTTCAGCCAGAAGGCGATGAAGTGCCGCTTGCCGGCGTCCCCCCGGATCACCACCTCGTCGTACGTCCCGGGCGGCGCCCAGCCCGAGTACTCCATCCCCACGTCGTACTGGTCGGAGAAGAAGTACGGCACCCGGTCGTACGTCACCTCCCGCCCGAGCATCGCGCGGGCGGCGGCCGGGCCGCCGTTCAGTGCGTTCGCCCAGTGCTCGACGCGCAGCCGGGTGTCGAACAGGGGGTGGTGGAAGGACGCCACGTCACCGGCGGCGTAGATGTCGGGGTCGGAGGTGCGCAGCTGCTGGTCGACGACCACTCCCCCGCCGTGCGCCGGGTCGGCGATCTCCAGCCCCGCCGCCTCCGCGAGAGCGACCCTGGGGGCCGCGCCGATCGCCGCGAGGACATCGTGCGCGGGGTGCTCCTCGCCGTCGTCGGTGCGCGCGGCCAGCACCATGCCGTCCTGGCCGACGATCTCGGTGAGCCGCACCCCGAAGTGGAAGCGGACGCCGTGGTCGCGGTGCAGCTCCGCGAACAGTTCGCCCAGCTCGGGGCCGAGGACGTGGTGCAGCGGGGTCGGCGCGGACTGGATGACGGTGACCTCCGCACCGTACTCGCGGGCCGCCGCCGCGACCTCCAGGCCGATCCAGCCCGCGCCCGCGATCACGATGTGGCCGTTGTCCCGGCCGAGGGCGGTGAGCACGCCCTTGAGGCGCTCTGCGTGCGCGAGGCGGCGCAGGTGGTGGACGCCGGCGAGGTCCGTGCCCGGGATGTCCAGGCGGCGGGGCTCGGCGCCGGTCACGAGGAGCAGCTTGTCGTAGTGGACGACCGTGCCGTCGTCGCCGAAGCGGACCGTCTTGGCGGCGCGGTCGATGGCGTCGACGGTCTGCCCCAGGTGCAGCTCGATGTCGTTGCGCGCGTACCAGGCGGGCTCGTGGACGAAGACGCTGTCGCGCTCCTCCTTGCCGAGCAGGTAGCCCTTGGAGAGGGGAGGCCGTTCGTAGGGGTGGTCGCGTTCGTCGCAGATCAGTATCACGCGGCCCGTGAAGCCTTCCTCCCGGAGCGTCTCGGCCGCCTTGGCGCCGGCGAGACCTCCTCCGACGATGACGAATGTCTGATCCGCGTCGACCACTTGATGCCTCCTCGTAAGGATGTCGCCACTTGCGAGCCTCCCGCACGGGAGCGGGCTGCGGGAAGAGGGGGTGCCCCGATCAGGCCACGGAAGGGCACGACCGGTCGTCACGTGCCGCCGTCATGTCCCGGTGAACGTCCCGGTCATGTGCGCCCCGTCAGCCGCGCGTGCAGATGGCCGGCCGAGGCGTCCGTGAGGGAGGCGATCTGGTCGACGATCACCCGTTTGCGGGCGCGGTCGTCGGCGGCCTCCTCGAACAGCGCCCGGAACTGCGGGTCCAGTCCGTCGGGCGCGCGGGCGGTGAGCGCCTCCGCCAGCTCGGCGACGACGACGCGCTGGCCGGCGCGGATCCGCTCCTGCTCGGCGCGCTGCATCACATACAGGTCGGCGACCGCCTTGAGGACCGCGCACTCCATGCGGGTGCTGCGGGGTACGACCAGTTCGGCGGCGTATCTGGTCAGGCGCCCGCTGCCTCCCCCAGAGCCTGAACGGCCTGGGAGGTGCCCCCACGCCGCCCGGGTGGCGCCCTCCGCCGCCAGGCAGAAACGGCCGATGAGCTGGCTGGTGGCGTCCTTCAGGCGGCCCTGGGCGATGGCGGAGCCGTCGTAGCCGCGCGGCCACCACTGCTGGGCGAGGAGCCGGTCGAGGGCTTCGGCCAGTTCCTCGGGGTCGGTGTCCGCGGGCACGTACCGGCCGAGGGCGACGGCGAAGACCGCCCGCCGCTCGGGTTCGGCGTGCAGGGCGCCCGGGTCGATGTACCCGGCGTGCAGGCCGTCCTCGAAGTCGTGCACCGAGTAGGCCACGTCGTCGGACCAGTCCATGACCTGGGCCTCGAAGCAGGTGCGGTGGGCGGGGGCGCCCTTGCGGAACCAGTCGAAGACGGGGCGGTCGTCCTCGTAGACGCCGAACTTCGCGGAGGCGGGGTCGGTGGGGTGGGCGCCGCGCGGCCACGGGTACTTCGTGGCGGCGTCGAGGACGGCGCGGGTGAGGTTGAGGCCGACGCTGACGAGCTCGCCGGTGCAGACATTGGGGACGAACCGCTTGGGCTCGATGCGGGCGAGCAGGCGCAGGGACTGGGCGTTGCCCTCGAAGCCGCCGCAGTCGTGGGCGAACTCGTTCAGCGCCTGCTCGCCGTTGTGCCCGAAGGGCGGGTGGCCGAGGTCGTGGGAGAGGCAGGCGGCCTCCACCAGGTCGGGGTCGCAGCCGAGGGCGGCACCGAGCTCCCGGCCGACCTGGGCGCATTCCAGCGAGTGGGTGAGCCGGGTGCGGGGGCTGGCGTCCCAGGCCTCACTCCGGGTGCCCGGGGTGACGACCTGGGTCTTGCCCGCCAGACGGCGCAGCGCGGCCGAGTGCAGCACGCGGGCGCGGTCGCGCTGGAAGGCGGTGCGGCCGGGGCGTTTGTCGGGCTCGGCGGCCCAGCGCTCGGTGTCCGAGGCGTCGTACGCCGAGCCGTTCTCGCAGCGTGTGGGGGTCTCGTGGGCCTTCGGTGCGATCCCGTCCATGACCTGACAGTAATCGCAGCCACGGACAATCGGGATGTCGTCGTCCGTTTCTCGCCGGGCATCAGGCCGAGGCGGAGCGGCCCGGAGTGGTTCAGGCCGACGCCAGCGCGGGTTCCGTGGCCGCCTCCGGGATGGCGAGGGCCTGGTCGTAGCGGTGCAGGACGAGGCGGGCCATCGCCGCGTGGGCGCCGAGCGGGGCCGTGGCGATCCACGGTGCGGCCTCGGCGCACTCCGTGTGGAAGCGGCCGGGGGCGGTGAAGTACGAGGCGACGGCGACCCGGGGGCGGCCGCGGGCGGCCAGCGCGCGGACCGCCTCGGGCACGGTGGGTGCGGCGGCGGAGGCGTAGGCGGGGACGACGGGGACACCGAGGCGCTCGGCGAGGAGCTGGGCGGTGCGGCGGGTGTCGACGGCGGATTCGGGGTCGCGGGAACCGGCGGCGGCCAGCACCACCGCGCTGGTGCGGCGCCGGGCGTCGCTCATGCCGGCCGGCCAGCCGGCCTCCGTCAGCCGGGCGTGCAGGGTCTCCACGAGAAGAGGGTGCGGGCCGAGCGGGGCCGCCACGCGCGTGTGGGCGCGCGCCGCTGCCGCCGCCTCGGGGATGTCCTGCTTGACGTGGTAGCCGCGGCTGAGCAGCAGCGGCACGAGGACGGCGTGAGCCTCGCCGAGCCAGGCGAGGGTGTCGGGCAGCAGCGGCTCGTTCAGCTCGATGTGCCCGAGGTGCACCGCCAGGTGGGGGCGCAGTTCGCGGACCCGTTCCATAAGGGCGCGCACGGTCGCCAGGGCGCGCGGGTCGCGGCTGCCGTGCGCCACGAGGACGAGCGCGGGCGGGGCGGGGCGCCGGCTGCCGTCGAGCGAGACTTGGCTCAGCCGCCTGCCGAGCTGGCTGGTGATCCGGTTCATGAGCTGCGCCGTACTGTCGAGGTGGGCGCCGCGGGGCGGATGGCCGCCGGGGCGCGGGGCGGACTCGTCGCGAGGGGGATTCGACGGCGTCATGCACCGATCCTGGCGGCAGCAGGTTGCCGCGCCGTTGCGCGGCCGTGACCGGGTTGTTTTCCGGGGCTTCACGGCGCGGGCGTGGGGGATGTGAGGGGGGCGCGGGGGCGTGAACCGGATGGCCGTCCGCCGCGTCCCTCTTGGCATGCTGGGCATGAAGATCCGCAGACCGTGGCTGCCGCGCACGCGCGCCGGCCGGCGCAGGGCCGTGCAGGTCCTGGTCGCGCTGTGTGTGCTGGCGCTGCTGCCGGCCACCTGGCTCTACCTGACCACGGCCGGCCGGCTGCGCACCACCGCGGACGTGCCGCGCACCGAGGTCGCCGTCGTCTTCGGCGCGGGCCTGTGGGACGGCGAGCCGTCGCCGTACCTCGCACACCGCCTGGACGCCGCGGCGGACCTCTACCGGGCGGGCCGGATCAAGGTCGTCCTGGTCACCGGGGACAACAGCCGCGAGGACTACGACGAGCCGGACGCGATGCGCGCGTACCTGGCGCGGCACGGCGTACCGCGCGGGCGCGTCGTGACCGACTACGCCGGCTTCGACACCTGGGACTCCTGTGTCCGCGCGAAGAAGATCTTCGGCGTCGACCGGGCGGTCCTGATCAGCCAGGGCTTCCACATCCGCCGCGCGGTCGCCCTGTGCCAGGCGGCGGGCGTGACGTCGTACGGCGTGGGGGTCGCGGACAAGCACGACGTGACCTGGTACTACGGCGGCACGCGGGAGGTCTTCGCGGCGGGCAAGGCGGCCCTGGACGCGCTGTTCCGCCCGGACCCGACCTTCCTCGGCCCCAAGGAGCAAGGGATCACGAAGGCGCTGGCAGGGGCACGGGACTGAGCGTGGAGACAACGGATCTGACGCCCGCCGAGCGCCGGGTGTGGGAGGCCTTCCCGCTGGGGGAGGGCGTCGACTTCCGGCAGGGCGAGGACGAGGACCCGGCGCAGGGCGCCTCCTGGGGGCCGGAGCGGACCGTGCGGGCGGAGGTGCTGCGGGCGCTGCTGCTGGACGGGCCGGCGCGGGACGGGCGGATCGCCGGGCTGAAGGTGTGGGGTGCGCGTATCACCGGGCGGCTGGACCTCAAGTACGGGACGGTCGACCGCTCCGTCCGGCTGCGGTTCTGCCACTTCGATCAGGCGCCGGACCTGTACGGGGCGCGGATCGTCGCCCTGGTCCTGAACGACTCGGTGCTGCCCGGGCTCACGGCGGGGAACCTGCGCTCCGAAGGCGTCGTGCGGATCAGCTGCTGCCGCATCACGGGGCCGGTACGGCTCGCCGGGGCGAAGATCTCCAGCGGGTTCTTCGCCAACGCGGCCCGGCTGGGCAGCCCCGACGAGATCCCCGAGGAGCCCGTTCTGCAGCTCAACCACGCGGAGGTGAGCACGGACGTACAGGCGGCCGGGCTCGTCGCGCACGGCCAGGTCCGGATGAACGGGGCCACCGTCGGCGGGCAGGTGAACCTCGAGGACGCGCGGCTGTACGCCCCGGGCGGCACCGCCCTGCACGCCGAGACCCTGACGGTGGGCACCGACCTGCACGCCAGAGGGCTGCGGGCGCGCGGCCGGGTCAATGTGAGCGGGGCCCGCATACCGCGCCACCTGAGTCTCACCGGCTCCCGCCTGTGCAACCCCGGCGGGCAGGCCCTGCGCGCCAGCAGCAGTGTCGTGGGCGAGCTGTGGATGCGCGGCGCCGCGCCCGTCGAAGGCGTCGTCAATCTGCGCGGCGCCCAGGTGGACCTGCTGCACGTGCCGCCCGAGGTGTGGCCCGGGCAGGTGCGGCTCGACGGGCTCGCCTACCGGGTGCTCGCCCCTCACCTGCCCGCCGAGCAGCGGCTCCCGCTGCTGGAACGCGACACGGACGGCTACCTCCCCTACTCCTACGAGCAGTTGACCACGGCCTACCGCACGGTGGGCGACGACGCCGCCGCGCGCACCGTCCAGCTGGCCAAGCTGCGCCGCCACCGCCGCACCCTGCCGCGGTACGCCCGGCTCTGGGGCTGGGTGCAGGACGCCGCCGTCGGCTACGGCTTCCGCCCGATGCGGGCCGCGGGCTGGCTGCTGGTGCTGCTGTGCACCGGCACCCTTACCTTCGCGCTGCACCGTCCGCCCGCGCTCAAGCCCGCGGAGGCACCCGAGTTCAACCCGTTCTTCTACACCCTGGACCTGCTGCTGCCGATCATCGACTTCGGTCAGGAGGGGGCGTACGCGCCGCGCGGCTGGTACCAGTGGCTGTCGTACCTGCTGATCGCCACCGGCTGGGTGCTGGCGACGACGATCGCGGCGGGTGTCACGCGCTCGCTGAACCGGCAGTAGGCCCGGGGGCTGCGGACCTCACGCCACCCCGGGCCCGGCGGGGAGGTCATGGTCCCGGCCGTGTAACCGGCAGCGCCCCGCCGTGTAACACGCCCGACGCACGCTGAGCGGCATGCAGACCACCTCGACGCCCACCCACTGCCCCTACTGCGCCCTGCAGTGCGGGATGAACCTGAAGCCCACGCCCGAGGGGGGCGTCGAGGTGGCCGAGCGTGCCGACTTCCCGGTGAACCGGGGCGCGCTGTGCGGCAAGGGGCGCACAGCGCCGGAGGTGCTGTCGTCGCGGGTGCGGCTGACCTCGCCGTTGGTGCGTTCCGGGGGTGTGCTGACGCCCGCCACCTGGGACGAGGCGCTGGACCGTATCGCCGGGGCGCTCTCACGCGCGCGGGCTGAGCACGGGCCGGACGCGCTCGGGGTGTTCGGTGGCGGGGGCCTGACGAACGAGAAGGCGTACACGCTGGGGAAGTTCGCCCGGGTGGTGCTCGGCACCTCGCAGATCGACTACAACGGGCGGTTCTGCATGTCGTCTGCGGCGGCCGCGGGCACGAAGGCGTTCGGACTCGACCGGGGGCTGCCGTTCCCGTTGGAGGACATCCCGAAGACCGGGTGTGTGATCCTCGTCGGCTCCAACCTCGCCGAGACGATGCCGCCGGCGCTGCGGTACCTGACGGAGCTGAAGGAGAACGGCGGCACGCTGATCGTCGTCGACCCCCGGCGGACGCGGACGGCCGAGCAGGCGGATCTGCACCTGGCGCCGCGCCCGGGCACGGACCTGGCGCTGGCGCTCGGCCTGCTGCACCTGGTGGTCGCCGAGGGGCGCACCGACGAGGAGTACATCCGCGAGCGCACCAGCGGCTGGGAGGAGGCCCGGGCGGCGGTCATGGCGCACTGGCCGGAGTATGTGGAGCGGATCACGGGGGTGTCCGTTCCGCAGCTCCGGGAGGCCGTGCGGCTGTTCTGCGAGCCGGAGCACGCGATGGTGCTGACCGCGCGGGGGCCCGAGCAGCAGTCCAAGGGCACGGACACGGTGGGTGCGTGGATCGACCTGTGCCTGGCGACCGGCCGCGCGGGCCGTCCGCTGTCCGGCTACGGCTGTCTGACGGGGCAGGGCAACGGGCAGGGCGGCCGGGAGCACGGCCAGAAGGCCGACCAGCTGCCCGGCTACCGCAAGCTGACCGATCCGGGGGCGCGGCGGCACGTGGCGGAGGTGTGGGGCGTGCACCCGGACTCGCTGCCCGGCCCGGGCCGCAGCGCCTACGAGCTCCTCGACGCGCTCGGCACGGACATCCGCACGCTGCTGCTGATGGGCTCCAACCCGGTGGTGTCGGCCCCGCGTGCCGCGCACATCGAGGACCGGCTGCGCTCGCTGGACTTCCTCGCGGTGTGCGACGTGGTGCTGTCGGAGACGGCGGAGCTGGCGGACGTCGTGCTGCCGGTCACCCAGTGGGCGGAGGAGACGGGCACGACCACCAACCTGGAGGGCCGGGTCCTGCTGCGCCGCCGCGCGCTGACCCCGCCGCCCGGGGTACGCAGCGACCTGGAGGTCCTGCACGGACTGGCGGCCCGCCTGGGCGTGGAGAAGGGCTTCCCCACGGACCCGGAGGAGGTGTTCGAGGAACTGCGCCGCGCCAGCGCGGGCGGCCCGGCGGACTACTCGGGGATCACCTACCGCAGGCTGGCGGAGGAGAACGGGGTGTTCTGGCCGTGCCCGGCGCCGGCCGACGCCGTAGGGGGCGAGGACGCCTCCCTCGACCTGCTCCCCGACGACCCGGCGGACCTCGACGACCCTGAGGGTCCCTCCGGTGAACGGGCGCCCGGTGTCCACCCCGGCACCCCCCGTCTCTTCCTCGACCGTTTCGCCACCGAGGACGGCCGGGCGCGGTTCGCCGCCGTGACCTACCGGGCGGTCGCCGAGGAACCCGACGACGCGTACCCGGTGCTGCTGACCACCGGGCGGGTGGTGGCGCAGTACCAGTCCGGGGCGCAGACGCGGCGGGTCGCGGAGCTGAACGCCGCCGCACCCGGGCCGTTCGTGGAGATGCACCCGCGGCTGGCCGAGCGGCTCGGTGCGGCGGACGGGGACGCGGTCGCGGTGGTCTCGCGGCGAGGGCGGGCCGTGGCACCCGCGCGGATCACCCGCGCCATCCGGCCCGACACGGTGTTCATGCCGTTCCACTGGCCGGGCGAGGGCCGCGCCAACACGCTGACCAACCCCGCGCTCGACCCGACTTCCCGCATGCCCGAGTTCAAGGTGTGTGCGGTGCGGCTGGAGCGCTTGGGCCAGGACCACTCGCAGTGACGTCGGCGGTGGGCGTACGGGACGCGCTCGCCGCGCTGTCCGGCGGCGGCGTGCCGTCGGTCGACGCGCTCGGGAGGGGGGAGGTGGGCGCGCCGCCCGCTCCGGTGTTCGCCCGCGTCGTGTCGATGCCGACGGTCAGCGTCGCGACGAAACCCCTCTCGGCGTCCCCGGTGAGCGTCATCAGCCCGTCCCTGGCGCCACCCCCGCGGTAGACCGGGTCGTGCGCGAGCCGGGTACGGGTGCCGGTGTGCTCGGAGTACGGGGCCTTGGCGTACACCGTGTCGGCGTGGCTGTCGGCGAAGAAGAGCTGCCCGGTCCAGTTGGCCCTGCCGCCCTTGTAGGTGCCGGCGGTCCTCCTGCCGCCGGTGTGCACCTTGACGTGGAGGTGCGGAGCGCGCGCCGTGTACCAGCCGGGGAAGATCGTCACGAACTCGGCGACGCCGTCGGCCCCGGTGGTCTGGAAGCCGCGCAGATACGTCGGGTTGACGCCGCTGGTGTGGCTCTCGGCGGGCACCGTGCCGCCCGGGTGCACGCCGGCGAAGCCGGAGTAGTAGCCCCAGGCGTCGCACTGCCAGATCTCGACGGCCGCGTCCTTCAGGGGGGCGCAGGCGTGCGGCTCGTCGCGCACGGTGAGCCGTACGGTGAGCGGCACGCCCTGCTTGCCGTCGGTGATGTCCCTGCGGAAGGGCGCGCCGGCCAGGTGGTACGGCCCTTGTGTGACGCTCGGGTTGAGCACGCACAGCTCGGCGCCGGGCGCCTTGTGGGCGTCCGGTTCGTGCCGGCGGCGGGAGGAGCAGGCGCCGGCCCCCAGTCCCAGGACGGCACCCGCGGCGGCACCGCCCAGTGCGAGCGCCCGCCGCCGGGTGAGGTCGCTATCGGTCATGGCCGGGACCCTAGGCGGGGTGGCGCGACGGCGGGCGGGGGCACACGGCGTGGTCGCCCGCACGAGGGACGCATGCGTGTGGGGGCGGCGGTCGGCCTCCGGCACCCTGTGCCGGGGCTCAGCCCGTTTCCGCGCTCCGCCGGTTGAGCCAGTCCCCGCTCTCGATCGGCTTGCCCCGGGTCCGCAGCCGGGCCGCGACGGCGGGTGCGGCGAGGTAGACCCAGGCCCGTACGGTTCTGCCGTCCGCGGTGGTCACATCCCGCTGCACCCGCTCGTACAGGCTGCGCGGATCGCCCGGCACGTACTCCTCGAGGCGGTCCAGGACGGCGAGCAGCCCGTCGTACGTCTCGGGCCGCGCGGTGACGATCTCGCCGGTGACCGTGGAGCCGTCCTCGTCCGCCACCGCGAAGGGATATCCGGGCCCTTGGTACAGCACCGCGCCACGCAGCAGGCCCGGCTCCTCGGAGCCGGTGCGGCCACGCAGGAAGAGGGTGTGGTTGTGCTCCCCGGGGCGCAGCGTCCCGTAGACGAAGAACGGCAGTCTCACAGAACCGATTCTTCCCCCTCACACATCTCCTCCGCTGATCCATGGACATGACATGTCCTGGACCCTTCAATCGAAGGAACGCCAGGGGGACTTCGCCCCTGCCCTCCCCACGCGCCCCCGGGCGCCTTCCCTAGGAGACCGATGAGCCGGATACGGCCTGCCCGAGGTTCCCGTCTCACCGCGGCCGGCACCGCCGCGACCGCCGCCGCCCTGCTGGCCGCCGCGCTCGCCCCGGCCCCCGCCGCCGGCGCGGCCGACAGACCCAGCCGGTCCACCGCGATCCGCGACGCCGCGGCGGTGCTGGTGCGCGAGGCCGCACGGCTGGGCCTGACGTCGGCGCAGGGCACGAGCGTACGGGACGTCGTCGTGGACCCGGACGGCAGCCGGCATGTGCGCTACGACCGGACATACCGTCAGCTCCCGGTACTCGGCGGCGACTTCGTGGTCCACATGGCACCCGACGGCTCCTACCGCGGCGCCGACCGGGCCACGCAGCGCACCTTGTCCGTACCGACGATCACTCCGACCGTGAAGGCCCCCAGGGCCGCCGACCTCGCCACCGCCGCGCTGCGCGCCGCGAACGCCGGGAAGTTGATCGAGCACCTGACCGCCAAGCCGCAGCTCGTCGTCGACGCGCTGCACGGCACGCCCCGGCTGGCCTGGCGCACCGAGGTCGCGGGGCAGGACTCGCTCGGCAACCCGGTCGCGCGCACCGTCGTCACGGACGCGGGCACCGGACGGCAGATCGACGCCTGGGACACCATCGAGACGGCGACCGGTGACGGGAAGTCCCTCTACAGCGGCACGGTTCCGCTTGAGACGACGCAGTCCGGGTCGACGTACCAGCTCCAGGACCCGACGCGGGGCAACACGTACACGGGCGACGCCGGGAACAAGACCGACCTGTGCTTCCTCACCACCATCTGCGTCAGCCGCGCCCCCGCCACCCTCTTCACCGACTCCGACAACCACTGGGGTTCGGGCACGGTGTCGGACCGCTCCTCGGCGGCGGTGGACGCGCAGTACGGCACCGATGTGACCTGGGACTACTACAAGAACGTGCACGGGCGCAGCGGCATCGCGGGCGACGGCAAGGGCTCGTACAACCGGGTGCACTACGGCACGAACTACAACAACGCGTTCTGGGACGACAACTGCTTCTGCATGACGTACGGCGACGGTGACGGGACGACGCTCGGGCCGCTGGTGGCGCTGGACGTGGCCGGGCACGAGATGACGCACGGCGTGACGTCGAAGACGGCGGCGCTGGCGTACTCCGGGGAGTCGGGCGGCCTGAACGAGGCGACCTCCGACATCTTCGGGACGCTGGTGGAGTGGTACGCGAACAACGCCTCCGACCCCGGTGACTACCTGATCGGCGAGAAGATCGTCCGGTCGGGCTTCGGCGGGACGGCGTTGCGCTACATGGACAAGCCGTCCAAGGACGGCAACTCCGCGGACTGCTGGAGCAGTTCGGTGGGCCAGCTGGACGTGCACTACTCCTCCGGCGTCGCGAACCACTTCGCGTACCTGCTCGCGGAGGGCAGCGGCGCCAAGACCCTCAACGGTGTGTCCTACAACTCCCCCACCTGCAACGGATCGACGGTGACGGGCATCGGACGGGACAAGCTCGGGGCGATCTGGTACCGGGCGCTGACGGTCTACATGACGTCCTCGACGAACTACGCGGGCGCCCGCACGGCCACGCTGAACGCCGCGAAGGACCTGTACGGGGCGGGCAGCACGGAGTACGACGCGGTGGCGGCGGCCTGGAGCGCCGTGAACGTCGGCTGAGGGAAACACGGTGGCGGGCCGGGTGCCGCCCTGCCTAGGCTGCGGCATCCGACCGCCGTACCCCCGCTGGAGACCGATGCCCGTCGCGAGAATGCACGCCGACGAACTGGACGTGGACACCGCGCTGGTGCGTCGGCTGATCGCCGCACAGTTTCCCCGGTGGGCCGGGCTGCCGGTCAGCGAGGTGCCGTCCGCCGGGACGGACAACGCCATGTACCGGCTGGGCGACGACATGGTCGTGCGGCTGCCCCGGCGCCCCGACGGGGCGCGGCAGGTGGACAAGGAACAGCGCTGGCTGCCGCTGCTGGCTCCACACCTGCCGCTGACCGTCCCGGTGCCGCTCGGCCGGGGCACCCCGGCGCCCGGGTACGCACAGCCGTGGTCGGTGCTGCGCTGGCTGGACGGCCGGAACGCCTACGACGCCCCGATCACCGAACTGGACGCGGCAGCCGTCGAGTTGGGGCGTTTCGTGGCGGTCCTGCGGCGGGTCGACGCGAGCGGCGGCCCGGCGTCCTGGCGGGGCGGCCCGGTGGCGGCGAACGACGCGTACGTCCGCGCGGCCATCCGCGACCTGGGCGCGGACGGCGCGGTGGACGCGGACGCGGCGACCGCGCTGTGGGAGGAGGTCCTCCGGCTCCCGCAGTGGGAGGGCGATCCGGTCTGGCTGCACGGGGACCTGCTGCCCGGCAACCTGCTCACGACCGGGGGCCGACTCACCGCGGTGATCGACTTCGGCGGCCTGGGTGTGGGCGACCCGGCGGCCGACACGCTGGCCGCATGGGCGGTCTTCACCCCGGGCACCCGCGACCTGTTCCGCGAGGCGGCCGCCGTGGACGACGCGACCTGGGCCCGGGGCCGGGGCTGGGCGCTGTGCTTCGGCCTGATGGCGGAGCACTACTACCGGGAGACGAACCCGGTCCTGGCGGCGGTGGGGCACCGGGCGGTGACCGAGGCGCTGGACGACTGGCTGTGACGGCCTGGGGGTGAGGCGGGGGGAACGGACTCGCTCACGCGGCCTCACTCGTCAGCCGCTGCGGGGCCGTCCCGGCCTGCGCCCCCACACGGCTCGAGGCGGAGGCCCCGGGCAGCGCCGCCAGACAGCCGACCATGGCCAGGACGAGCGCCGCCGAGCAGCCCAGAAGCGTCGGCGTGTAGCCGCCCGTCACGTCGTGCAGTACACCGGGCAGGTAGGAGCCCAGCGAGGAGCCGACCTGGTGCGCCATGGACAGCAGGCCGAAGACCAGCCCCAGCGACTCGGCCGGGAAGTTCCGGGTGGCGATGAGGTGGGCGGGCGCCACGGTGGCGAAGTCGACGAGCCCGAAGGCGACGCTGATGACGACGAGCCACACTCCGTACGGCGCGAGCGCCAGCAGCACCAGGACCAGGGCGCGCGTGCCGTAGAGCACGGCGAGGATGCGTGCGCAGTTGTAACGGTCGCTCAACGGGCCCGAGATGACGGTCCCGGCGATGTTGGCCGCGGCCAGCAGGCTCACCGCCGTGCCGGTCAGCGCGGTGGAGGCCCCGTG
Organism: Streptomyces sp. NPDC001848; assembly: GCF_042891915.1. NCBI lineage: Bacteria > Bacillati > Actinomycetota > Actinomycetes > Kitasatosporales > Streptomycetaceae > Streptomyces > Streptomyces sp. NPDC001848. The sequence goes on from NZ_JBIATP010000016.1 coordinate 131,999, forward strand.
GTCGTGGGCGATGGAGACCAGGTGCGTGTCCATCAGGCCGGTGGTGGTCACCCCGCACACGAAGAACGGCGCGAGCAGCCCCCACAGCAGCGGCGAGCGCAGCACCTCCTTCACGTTCCCCCGGCCGGCCGTCGGCTCCGCCGTCTCCGTCAGGTCCGGTCCGCCGTACGGCTCCAGACCGCGGTCGGCGGGGGCCGAACGCAGCAGCAGCGCGACCAGCGGGCCCACGAGGGCGACCAGCAGGACACCCTCGACGACGAGCGTGGTGCGCCAGCCGTAGGCGTCGATCAGGATCAGCGACAGGGGGTGAAGACGAACTGGCCGGCCCCGAAGCCCGATTCGACCAGGCCGAAGGCCAGCCCGCGCCGCTCGGTGAACCAGTGCCGCACCACCAGACCGGCCGTCACGCCGGAGGCGGCGCTGAAGCCGAGTGTGGCCAGCACGCCGTACAGGCCCAGCAGGACCGGCACCGAGGAGGCGGCCGAGGACAGCAGCAGGCCCGCGCCCGCCACGAACACGCCGCCGACGAGGACCGTGCGCGGCCCGAACCGCCCGGCGAGCTGGCCGACGAAGGGCTGGGTGAAGCCGTAGACGAGGTAGCTGACCAGGCTGATGGCGCTGATGGTGCCGAGGCCGGCGTGCAGGCCGTCCCGCCAGGCGGGCACGAAGGCACCGAAGGCGATCCGCGCCCCCTGTGCCGTGAGCAGGCCGAGCAGGACCAGGGCGAGCATGCCCCAGGCCGGGTGGACGCACGCGCCGGCCCGCATCTTCTCCTTCACTGTTCTCCCTTCGCCATGGCGCGCAGACCGGCGTACAGCCGCTCCGTCTCCTGCGGTCCGAAGGGCCGCAGGATCTGCTCGTTGAGCTCGGCGACCGTCCTGTCCACCTCCTCGCGCAGCGCGGCGCCCCGCGGGGTGAGCCGCAGCCGGACCAGCCGCCGGTCACGGTCGTCCGCGGCGCGCGTGACCAGGCCGGCCCGCTCCAGCCGGTCGAGGACGCCGGTGATGGTCGCGCTGTCCATGACGAGCCGTTCGCACAACTGGGCCGCGGTGCGGCCGTCCTGCTCCCACAGCCCGGCCAGCACGGAGTACTGCGGCACGGTCAGGCCGACGGACTTCAGCCGGCGCTTCAGCTCCCCGTGCACCTGCTGGTACGCCTTGCCGAGGGCGAAGACCACGCACTCGTCGATGTCCACCGCATCTCCTCCGGATCTCCTCCGGTTTCTCTCGCACACGAGAGACTGGTGCGCGAGAGATCCGCGCGTCACCCGCCAGGGGCGGCCGTCTCGCCCACCGGGACGGGAACGGCACGCCGGGCGACCGGGCGGCGCGGACACGACGCCGGGCACGAGGCCGTCGCGCTCTTCGGCCCGTCCAGCCTGCGCCGGAGTCGGCCGCCCGCCCTTCCGGCCTCGCACCTGACGGGTGGTCACTCGTTCGCCGCCGCGCCTTCACCCTTTGGGGGCCGCTTCCGCGATACGGCAGCCCCACATCCTGTGACCTGCCACAACGTCGTCGCGACCCTCGCCGCCCGACACCCGTTCACCGTATTTCTGACGCTCTGTCAGCGAGCGGGCGCGCGCCGCCGGCCTTTACCTCGACAGTGCGGGGACACGACCGACACAGCGGCACGCCGGTGATGCCGCGGGCCGTGTCCCGCCCGAGGAGCACCACGATGCGACGTACGGCCCGTTCGCTGACCGGCACCGCGCTCGCCCTCGCCGCCGCGGGGCTCGCCGCCGCGCCCGCGTACGGCGGTGAGACCGGGCGCCTGGAGGTCTTCCCCTCCATGGCCGTGCCCGGGAGCGAGGTCACCGTCAACACGGCGGCGTGCGGTGCGGACGGCTCCGCGGCGGGCGATGCCACCGCGGTCGGCGGCGGCACGTTCACGCTCGCGCCCAGCACGCACGAGCAGGACGCGATCGGCCGGTTCCGGGTGCCGCCGAGCGCCCAGCCGGGGACGTACGAGATCGTCGCCACGTGCTCCGGCGGCCGGCGGGCCAGGGTGACCGGCGACCTGACGGTCACCCTGAGCGCGGCCAAGGATCGGACGCGTCCGCGAGGAAGCGTGAAGACGGGGGTCGGCGGTGCACTCGGCCCCGACCCCGTGCGGACCGCGGCCGGTGTGACGGCACTCGCCGTCGCCGCCGCGGGCGGTACCTGGCTCCTGCATCGCCGGCTGAAAGGCGACGGGATCTGACGGACACCTCCGCTGTCCGTCCGCCGGTACCGCCTCCCCGTCCCCCTCCGGGTCCGACTGCCCCTCGCGGCCCGGAGGGGGTCCGGGACCCCCGGCTCCCCCGGAAGGAAGGAGACTCGTGTGCGCAAGGTGGGCAATGCCGCGATAGCGTCCGTGACGATGGTCTCCCTCTGCTCCGGCGCCTGGCTGCTGCACAGCGCCTACCACTCCGAGGCACCCCCTCAGCCATCAGCCGCGCAGGGCGCCGTGGACCCCGACCGCGAGGGTTCCGCCGCGCCGGCGCTGCCGCCCTCCCCGCCCGACCGCATCCGCATCCCCTCGATCCACGTGGACGCCCCGCTGATGGGCCTGCGGCTGACCAGTGCGGGCAGCCTGGACGTCCCGCCCGCCGAGAACAAGAACCTCGCCGGCTGGTACGAGGCCGGCACCATGCCCGGTGAGACGGGCACCGCCATCGTCGCCGGGCACGTCGACAACTCCCGGGGTCCGGCGGTCTTCTACGACCTGGGCGCCCTGAGCAAGGGCAGCACCATCGAGATCGGCCGCCGCGACGGCTCGACCGCTGTGTTCACGGTGGACGCGGTGGAGGTCTACGCCGCGCGGAACTTCCCCGACGACAAGGTGTACGGCGCGGCGGGGCGCCCGGAGCTACGGGTGATCACCTGCGGCGGCGGCTACTCGAAGGCGACGGGCTACCAGGGCAACGTGGTCGTCTTCGCCCATCTGACGGGCAGCCGCTGAACCGTCACGCCGCTCAGGACAGCCACTGCTGGTAGGCCAGGTTCGCGACCAGCGTGAACACCACCGTCAGCAGCACGATCCGCACGAAGCCGCTGCCCCGCTTCAGCGCCGTCCGCGCCCCGATCATGCCGCCCGCCAGGTTGAAGCCGGCCATCAGCACCGCCAGCTGCCAGAACACCGTGCCCTTCCAGGCGAACGTGGCGAGCGCGCCCGCGTTGGTGCAGCAGTTGACGATCTTCGCGGTGGCGGAGGCGGTCACCAGGTCCAGGTGCAGCACCGCGGTGAGCGCCAGGACGAGGAAGGTGCCGGTACCGGGGCCGATGAGGCCGTCGTAGAAACCGATGCCCAGGCCCGCGAGCCCGATCGCGGCGAGCACCCGGCGCGCGGAGACCGGTCCGGTGGAGGGGGCGGTGCCGAAGGCGGGACGCAGGATCACGAAGGCGCCGACGCCGAGCAGCACCACCATGACGACCGGCTTGAGGACATCGGTGCTCAGCCCGGCGGCCACGAACGCCCCGGCCGTGGACCCGGCGAGCGCCGCGATCCCGATCCGTACGGCCGTCCCCACGTCGACCGGTGTCCGGCGCGCGTACGTCACGGCCGCCCCCGTCGTCCCGACGATCGCCACTGCCTTGTTGGTGCCGAGCGCGTACGACGCCGGGGTGCCGCCGGGCAGCCCCAGCAGCAGTACGGGAAGCATCAGCAGACCGCCTCCCCCGACCACGGCGTCGATCCAGCCGGCCGCGAGGGCGGCGAGGCACAGGGCCGCGACCATGGTCAGTGAGATGTCGGGCATGATCATGACCCTAGGGACGGCATCGGTGGCCCGTCCATCCCTCTGAGGGTCTTCTGAGGTTGCCGCCCGGCCGGTCACCGGCCTGCTCACAGGCCCGGCCAGAGGTCCGGCCGCCGGGCCTGTGACGGTCCCGGCGGCCGGAGGGAAGGGTCCTGGCCGGGCGTCCTCAGGCGGCCCGTACCTCGTACGCCGCCACCCGGACCGTCTCGTCGTCCAGGCACTGGCCGGTCTCCAGGTCGAAGCGCTGCTTCAGCAGCGGTGAGGCGACGAAGGGGCGGCCCTGGTGGGTGCCGGTGAGGCCGCGGGACAGGACCGCGGCGCCGCCGAAGGGGTCCCGGTTGTCGATGCCGTACAGCCGGCCCGCGCGGTCGCGGAAGAGGGCGACCTGGCGGCCGTCCGGCAGCAGTGCCGCCACGCCACGGCCCGGGGTCAGCGTGCTCAGGTCGCAGACCTGGAACCAGGTGTCCTCGTCGATCCGGAGCTGGACCTTCAGGTCGGTGGTCTCGAGTGCCAGGGTCATCGCTGGGCGCTTCCTTCCAGGGGTCGCGTGCCGATGGTGAGCAGCGGCAGGTCGGGCTTGATCTGGTCGCGCTCGGGGACGAAGCCGACGACCGGGTCGGGGGTGTCCGGCGCGTTGATGAAGGACACGAACCGGGCCAGCTTCTCGGGGTCGTTGATGGTCTCGGCCCACTCGTCGCGGTAGTTCGCGACGTGCGCCTGCATGAGCTTCTCCAACTCGTCGCAGATGCCGAGCGAGTCGTGGACGACGACGTCGCGCACGTGGTCCAGGCCGCCGGGGATCCGCTCCAGCCAGGTGGAGGTGCGCTCCAGGCGGTCGGCCGTGCGGATGTAGAACATCAGGAACCGGTCGATCAGGCGGACCAGTTCGGCGTCGCTCAGGTCCTGGGCGAGCAGGTCCGCGTGACGCGGGGTGGCACCGCCGTTGCCGCCGACGTAGAGGTTCCAGCCGTTGGCGGTGGCGATCACACCGAAGTCCTTCGACTGGGCCTCGGCGCACTCGCGGGCGCAGCCGGAGACGGCCGACTTCAGCTTGTGCGGGGAGCGCAGGCCCCGGTAGCGCAGCTCCAGGTCGATCGCCATGCGGACGGAGTCCTGGACGCCGTAGCGGCACCAGGTGGAGCCCACGCAGGACTTCACCGTGCGCAGCGCCTTGCCGTACGCGTGCCCGGACTCGAAACCGGCGTCCACCAGCCGGGCCCAGATCAGCGGGAGCTGCTCGACCCGCGCGCCGAACATGTCGATCCGCTGACCGCCGGTGATCTTCGTGTAGAGGCCGAAGTCCCGGGCGATCTCACCGATCACGATCAGCTTCTCCGGGGTGATCTCACCGCCGGGGATGCGCGGCACGACCGAGCAGGAGCCGTTCTTCTGCAGGTTGGCCAGGAAGTGGTCGTTGCTGTCCTGCAGCGCGGCCTGCTCGCCGTCCAGGACGTAGCCGCTCGCGCCGATCGTCGGGGCGAGGGAGGCGATGATCGAGGCGACGGCGGGCTTGCAGACCTCGCAGCCGTCGCCGCCCCGGGCCTCCTCGCGGCCGTAGCGGTCGAGCAGGTCCTGGTAGGTGTTGATGCGCAGGGCGAGGACGATCTCGTACAGCTCCTCGCGGGTCCGGGAGAAGCAGCCGCACAGGCCCTTGTCGACCTCGACGCCGGACGCCTCCAGCTCGGCCGTGACCAGCTGGCCGAGGACCTTGACGCAGCTGCCGCAGGTCGTGCCGGCCTTGGTGCACTTCTTCACCTCGGGCACGGTGGTGCACTTGTGCTCGGTGACCGCCCCGCGGATCGTGCCCTTGGTGACGTTGTTGCAGGAGCAGATGATCGCGTCGTCCGGCAGCGCGGTCGGGCCGAGCTGGGCGGACTCCCCCGCGCCGGCGGGCAGCACCAGCGACTCGGGCGAGACGGGCGGCACCGAACCGGTGAAGGCCTTCAGCGTGCCGTACGCCTCCGCGTCGCCGACCAGGATGCCGCCGAGCAGGGTGCCGTCGCGGCCGATGACCAGCTTCTTGTACAGGCCCGAGCGGGAGTCGGAGTAGACGACGTCGAGGCAGTCCTCGGTGGTGCCGTGCGCGTCGCCGAAGGAGGCCACGTCCACACCGAGCAGCTTGAGCTTGGTGGACAGGTCGGCACCCGTGAAGGACGCCTCGTCGGCGGCGACCGTCGCGGCCGCCGTCTCGGCCTGCTCGTAACCGGGGGCCACCAGGCCGTACACCCGGCCGTCCGCGGCCAGCGCGCACTCGCCGATCGCGAACACGTGCGGATCGGTGACCGTGCGGCACTGCTCGTCGACGGTGATGCCGCCGCGCTCGCCGACCGCCAGGCCGCAGTCCCGGGCGAGCTGGTCGCGGGGGCGGACACCGGCGGAGAAGACGACCATGTCGGTGGCGAGTTCGGAGCCGTCGGAGAGCTTCATGCCGGTGACGGCGCCGTCGTCGCCGACGACGATCTCCTGGGTGCCCGTGCCGGTGTGCACGGTCAGGCCCATGTCCTCGATGGTGCGCAGCAGCGCGGCGCCGCCGCCCTCGTCGACCTGCACCGGCATCAGACGCGGCGCGAACTCCACGATGTGGGTGTTCAGACCGAGGCCCTTGAGCGCGCCGGCCGCCTCCAGGCCGAGCAGACCGCCGCCGACGACCGCGCCGGTGGTGGCCTTCGTCTTCGCGTACTCCTCGATGGCGAGCAGGTCCTCGATGGTGCGGTAGACGAAACAGCCCGTCGCGTCCTTGCCGGGGACCGGCGGGACGAAGGGGTAGGAGCCGGTGGCGAGGACGAGGGTGTCGTACTCGAAGACCTGGCCGGAGCGGGCCGTGACCTTCTTCGCCTCGCGGTCGATGCTCTCCGCGGGGTCGCCGACGTACAGCGCGATGCCGTGGTCGTTGATGAACTCCATGTCCGTCATGGACAGTTCCTCGGGCGTGGTGCCCGAGAAGTACGAGGTGAGCTGGACGCGGTCGTAGGCGGGGCGAGGCTCCTCGCACAGCACGACCACGCGGTGCGTGGCGGTCAGGCCGCGCTCGGCGAGCGCTTCGAGGAAGCGCTGGCCGACCATGCCGTGGCCGACGAGCACGATCGTGGGGGTGCCGGTGGACATCAGGAGCCTCCATCGTTGGTGAGCAGGTGGAGCAGGGGGCCGCCGTTCGTGGGGAGCGGCTCTGCTCCCTCCCAGGCGCGGGCGAGCGCGCCGACGGTGCCGAGTTCGCCGACGAGTACGCCGCCGACCAGGCGGTCGTCGCGGACGACGACCTTCCTGTAGGTGCCGCGGGTGGCGTCGGCGAGCTGCACGACGTCGTCGCCGGGGCGGGGTTCGGTCTCGCCGAAGGCGGCGAGGTCGAGGAAGTCCTGCCCGGCGAGGGTGAGCCGGGTCAGGGATCGGGTGCCGGTGTAGCGGGAGTTCGCGTCTCCGGCCAGCAGACCGGCCAGCGCCTCGGCCTGTTCGAGGGCGGGGGTGGCGAGGCCGTAGACCGTGCCGTCGTGCTGGGCGCAGTCGCCGATGGCCCGGATGTGCGGGTCGCAGGTGCGCAGTTCGTCGTCGACGAGGATGCCCTTGTGGACGGCGAGGCCGGCGTCCTGGGCGAGGCCCACCCGGGGGTGCACACCACAGGCGAGGACCACGAGGTCGGTGTCGAGGGCGTAGCCGTCGGCCATCTCGACGGTGCGGACGGCGCCGCCGAGGGTGCGCACGCCGCGCACCCGGGTCTCGGTGTGGACCTCGACGCCGAGGTCGGTGAGGTGACGGCGCACCAGCTTGGACGCGGACGGGTCGAGCTGGCGTTCCATCAGGCGCTCGGCCTGCTGGGCCAGGACGACCTGGGCGCCGCGGGCGGCGAGCGCGCGGGCGGCGGAGACGCCGAGGAGGCCGCCGCCGATGACGACGGCGCGCACCCCCGCGCGTACCGCCTTCGCCAGACCCAGGCAGTCGTCCATCGTGCGGAACGCGTGGACGCCCTCGGGCAGCTCGGGCCGGTCGGGGGTGAACAGACCGCGCAGGGGCGGCAGGACGGGGTTCGAACCGGTGGCGAGGACGAGCGTGTCGTATGCGATCACCGCGCCGTCCGAGCAGTGGATCTCGCGGGCCGCCCGGTCGATGCGGGTGACCCGGGCGCGCACGAGACGCTCGGGCGCCGGGAGGGAGATCACCTCGGGCGCGTAACGGCCGGCCAGCACGTCCGCGAGCAGCACGCGGTTGTACGGGGGGTGCTCCTCTTCGCCGACGATCAGGGCGGGCATCCCGAGCTCGCCGAGCCGCCGGGCGAGACGGACGCCCGCGAGCCCGGCGCCGATCACCACCACACGCGTATTCGAGGTCATGTGTCGAGCGTGCGGTGCCGACGTTACCCGGCCGCATCACGACTGTTTCCCACCGGGAACGCTGCCCTCAGCGGGGGCGGGGGGTGGGTGTGAGGGTTCCGGGGACGGGGTGGGGGTGGGCTGTGAGGCGGGGGTGGGCGCGGGTGGGGCGTGCAGGTCGTCGTCGCCGGACGCCGGTGGGAGCCGCTGGAGCAGACCGTCGCCCTGATCGAGGAGGGGGGTGGCAAAGCGCTCGCGGTGGCCGACGACGTCTCGCGTGCCGAGGACACCGAGGACCTCGTCCGGGCGGCGGTGGACCGCTTCGCTCGCTCGACCTGGCGGTGAACAACGCGGGTGTCTTCCGTGGCGGCCGGCCCCCGGCCGAGATGTCCGAGGACGACCGGCGCGCCCAGCTCGACATCAACGTCACAGGCGTCCTCCTGGCCCTCGGGGCGGAGATCGCCCGGATGCGGAACCAGGCGTCCGGCGGCACGGCCGTCAACGTGTCCTCCGCCTTCGGCAGGCACACCAGCCCCGCCGGGGCCGCCGCCTACGCCGCCTCCAAGGCCGCCGTCACCGCGCTCAGCCGGGCCGCCGCCCTCGACCGCATCCGTGACGGTGTCCGCATCAACGTGGTCAGCCCCGGCGCGACCGCCACGCCCCTGTCGCTGCGGCCCGGCGAGACGGAGGCCGCCCGCGACGAGCGCGCGAGGGCCACGCTCCCGCTCGGCCACATCTCGGCCACCGAGGAGGTCGCCGCCGCCGTGCTGTACCGGGCCTCCGGCGCCGCCGCGTCGGTCGTGGGCGCGGACCTGGTCGTGGACAGCGGTGGGTCACTGTGAGGTCGCGCCTTTCCACGCGCCACCCCGGCGATCCCCGGCACGCGAACGCCCCCGGGTCCTACCCGGGCCGGCCCACCCCCGGCTCCGCCGGGGAGCGAGGTTCCTCGCCGGGGACCCGCACGGCCCCGCCCGGAGTCGGGGGCGGGGGCAGGGCGAGGTCACGCCACCGTTGTCGGAGCCGACTGGCACAGTGGTCGGCATGGAGGAGCAGCAGCGTACGTCAGTTCGACTCGTCGTCGTCGATCCGGAACTCGATGCCCAGTGCGACCGGGTGGAAGAGCACTTGCTGGTGCCCCTGGCCGCATCCCCGCGCACACCGCGCGATGACACGCTGTTCGCGGAGGGGCTCGCCGCCTTCCGGCGCATCCGCAGCACACTGGCCGAAGCGGTGGCGCGCGGACCGCGGGTGTGGACGCCGAACGGCCGCTGGGAACACGCGGGGCTGCGCATCGTCCGTCTGCCCGGCACGGAGACCGATGTGCTGTATGCGCTGTTGCGTGACCTGTCCGGGGCGCTCGTCGCGCACCCGGACCCCGGCGACGAGCCGTCGGGCGTCGTCGCGGCGCTCCGCGAGGACGTGTCGGCGTCGGGAGAGTCCGCGGTCGGCCTGGTCGGTGCGCTGGCGCGCGTGCTGTCCATGGTGGACCTCACGCCGGATGCGGACACCGCGACCCTCTTCGCCGCACTGGAGGCGGCCGGGGATGAGGATGTCCGGCTCTCCTACGCGCAGGAGGAGGCGTGGCAGCGGCTCGCCCATCGGGTCACCGTGCTGCTGACGGAGTCCGCTCCGCTGCACCGCTTCCTGTACTGAACCGCTGGGACGCTCCCAGCGCAGTCGCCGTCGCCACACAGCGTCCGGAGCGGCGAGAGCCGGCCGGTCCGCTCCGGCAGCGTTCCCGCCCCGGGGCGGTGTTCTGAGCGTGCACAGAGATTTTGCCGGCAGTGCACTCCTTCTCGGTGTCCCACAGGAGCCTCACGGCGGAAGCGAGGGCCGTCTTTGTGCGTTCAGGGACAACCATCAGGGCACTATGGGGCATTTTTCCGGCTTTCTCCGGTGGCAGCGCGCCGCCGGAGCGGTCGTTCGCCTGCGTGCCGCCCCGGTCCGGCGTGACCCGCTCCTTGTGGCCGCGCCCGTGCGCGGATTGTTGAATACGCGAAGCGCGCCTTTCACGACTTGTAGAAAGGACGGGTACGAGGGAGGAGTCACCATGGCCGAGCTCCGGCAACGGGTCCGGGTGGGCAGTGACGCCCTGCAGGAACTGGTCGAGGAACTCGCCGTGCGGCTCCAGCGGTCGGTGGTCATCGACGACCCCCTGGTGCGGCTGATCTGCTCCAGCCAGCACTTCGGGGACGAGGACCCGGTCCGCATCCGCAGCCTGCTGCAGGGCCGGGCCGACGCGGGAATCATCCGGTACGTCCTCGACCAGGGCGTGGCCCGATGGTCGAAGCCGGGCTTCATCGAGGGCCGCGACGACCTGGGGCTGCTCACCCGCTACTGCGTTCCGCTGCGCGAGCGCGGAGAGCTGCTCGGACTGCTGATGGTCGTCGCGCCTCAAGGGGCGCTGACGCGTGAGGAGACCGACACCGTCGCGCGAGCGGTGCCGGCGATCACCGCCCAGCTCCGCGCGGACGAACTGGCCGCCGATGTCGAGAAGCTCGACATGCGGGAGACGCTGCTCTCCTTGTTCGGCACCAGTGAGGCAACCCGTGCCACCGCCCGTCAGCAGATACTCGACGGCGGTCTCCTGCCCGACGCCCCGTACGCCGTGGTGAACGTCGTCCAGGTGTCCCGCTCTCCGGAACCACCCGGTCAGGTGGAGATCGCGCTGCGCGGAGCCCTGGAGCGGTTCCACCACACACGCTCGGCGGACGGCGTCATGGCCGTCGCGCGGGACGGCGCCGTGCTGCTGCAAGTCTCGGACCGGCCCCTGCGGACGCGGGAACTCGAGGACCAGGCCACGGAGGTCCGGGAGGCACTCGCCACCTACCTGGACGCCTCGGCCGCTCCCGTCATCGGCATCGGCGGCGCTCAGGACGGTCTGGCCGCCTCCTGGGCCTCGCACGCTCAGGCACTCGTCGCGGCCCGCGCCGCGCGCCGCCTGCCCCATCTGAAAGGCATCGGCGTGTGGGAGTCGCTGGGCGAGCTCGCCGTGCTGCTGCAGGTGCCGGACGATGTCCTGAGCCCCATGTTGCTGCCCAGACCACTGCGCCTGCTCCTGGAGAGCCCCGGTGGCCAGAAGCTGGAGGAGACGCTGCGGTGCTTCCTCGAGCACGCCGGGTCGATACCGCGCACGGCGGAGGCCCTGCAGATCCACCGCACCTCGCTCTACTACCGGCTGCGCCAGATCCAGGAGGTCACCGGCCTCGATCTGGACAGCGGTGGTGACCGTCTCGTTCTCCACCTGGGCCTGCGGATACGTGAACTGCTGGAAGCACAGGCCGACCAGACCGCGGCGTAACCGGACGGGCCCGGCCGCTCGGTGCACCGGCGGACACCGGGTCTCCACAGACTGACGAAGTTTTCGCCGATCGATCTCTACGGAGCGCGGAGTCGTCTCGTCGCGTTCCACAGAGTGACGAAGTTTTCGCCGATCGATCTCTACGGAGCGCGGTGGTGTGCGAAAAGCCCGACGGTACAGAATTGCGGTACGCAGACGCCGCTTCATACATCGGCTCCATGCACCAGGTCGGTCGCACAGCGCGGCGGACGGAACCGCCGCGGGAATGTGAGGAGGAGCCGAAATGGGAACCGTGGGCCGGCTGACGACCAGTGACGGCATACGACTGGTGTACCAGGACAGCGGTGGCGAGGGATTCCCTCTGGTCATGCTGCACGGCTGGGGCCAGACACAGGAGATGTTCCGCCACCAGGCACGCGGTCTGGCGCCCGCTCGCCGCGTCATCACCCTCGATTTCCGGGGGCACGGCCTGTCCGACAAGCCGCACCACGGCTACCGCATCGCCCGCCTCGCCGCCGACGTCCTGAACCTCGTCGACCATCTGGGGCTCGACCGCTTCGACGCGCTCGGCTGGTCGATGGGGACCTCCGTGTGGTGGAGCTTCATCGACCAGTACGGCACCGGCCGCATCCGCCGTTTCGTCGCCGTGGACCAGCCCGCGGCCGTCGCCGCCGTGCCGTGGATGTCCGCCGAGCAGCAACAGCAGTCGGGTGCCATCTTCGACGTGGCAGGCCTCGTCGCACTCGGCGCGGAACTTGCCGGTCCGCGCGGTGAGCAGGCCCGGTACGACTTCGTTCGCGGCATGTTCTCCGGCGAACCCGACCCCGATCTCCTCTCCTTCGTCGCCGAGCAGATCGGGTTCACCCCGGCCCATGCCGGAGTACCCCTGCTCTTCGACCACTGCGCCCAGGACTGGCGGGACGTGCTCCCCCGCATCGATGTACCCACGCTGGTCATCGGATGCGACGGCAGCCATGTGCACCCGCGTTCGCAGCAGTTCATCGCCCAGCGGATCCCCGGCGCGCGGCTGCACGTCTTCCCGACCACGGTGGCCAACTCGCACTTCCCCTTCCTGGAGAATCCGTCGGCCTTCAACACGGTGGTCGACAAATTCCTCTCGGAGGAGTCGGACGCGGCGGATCACGCCGACGTGAGCGCCTGAATCCGAAACCTATTCGTCACCCTCTCTCGACATCAATTCCACGAAGAACTGAACACATTGAAAAGGACGCGACGGGAGCTCGATATGACCCGGTCGATCACTTCCCCCATGCCTGAAACTGCGGTAAACGATCCGTCCGACACGGCCACGAGACGTGGTTCAGGACCTTTCATCGTCCTGCCGTGGCCGGTCGACGGCGATGACCACCTTTGTCTCGCCGTCAACGTCTCCGCCGAAACGGTGCTCCTGAACCGCGAGCGCCCCGTATGCCTGGAGCCCGGCGATCTCGTGATCACCACGGCCCACTGCCCCGGCTTCCTTCTCGACGGTGAGGCACTGGCCGTCTTCCGGATCCCCTTCTGTCTGCTCAACGCGTCGGCGGCAGACCTGCGCGAGGTGCCACCGACCCGTCTCGACGGGCGGAGCGGCCTGGCGTCGCTGGTTTCGCAGTTTCTGACCGCCCTCGCCGGAACGCCCCCTCATGAGCGCTTCAGCGGCGGTCGGCAGCTCGCCCTGAACACGGCCGATCTGGCGGCGCTGCTCCTCGACGAGGTGCTTCGGACGCACAGGCCGGAGCGCGTCCGCGTCGGCCACGACATGCTGACGCGCATCCAGCGACACATCCAGGAAAACCTCATGGACCCGGACCTGACCCCCGAGTCCATCGCCCGGGCGCACCACATCTCGGTGCGCTACCTGCACAAGCTCTTCCAGCCCGGCGGCACCACCGTGGGCACCTGGATACGGCAGCGCAGACTGGACGCCTGCCGTGACGAACTGCGCAGGCAGCGGCGCACCGTGGCCGCGGTGGCTCACCGCTGGGGCTTCACCAGCCCCTCTCACTTCAGTCGGCTCTTCCGACAGACCTACGGCCTCACGCCCAGGGAGTGGCAGGCCGCCGCGTCCTCCGACTCCTGAGCCGCCTTTCCGGCGTCAGAGTACGACCGCGGCCGGTTCTGTGCGCTGTGGGGCCATCGCCGGTGCGCTGACGCGGTGTCCGGTACGGCCCGTCGGCCTGGCGTCAGGCACACCCGCATCCCGCGGGCCGGAAATCCGCGTGGCCCACGCCCATCCCCGGCCGCAACCCCCACCGCACCGGATGGGCCGTCCAGGCCCCCGTACCGGACCGCCGGTCGGGCCACCAGGCGAGCGAGGCCGCCGGCACCCCACAGCCGGACCCCGCCGGCCGAACCTCACCCGGCACGCCCCGTGATCCGCGAAGGAGCCCCGTCATGCCCACCCCCACCGTCGTCCTGGTCCACGGAGCGTTCACCGATTCCGCGAGCTGGTTCGGTGTCGTCGCCGAGCTGCACAGCCACGGCATCCCGGTCGTCGCCCCGGCGAACCCGCTGCGCGGCCTCGCCGCCGACGCCGCGCATGTCGCCTCGGTGGTCGCCCGGATCGACGGCCCCGTCGTTCTGGTCGGGCACTCCTACGGCGGCGCCCTGATCACCGTGGCCGGCACCGCCGACAACGTCGTCGGCCTGGTCTACGTGGCCGCCTACGTGCTGGAGGAGGGCGAGAGCCTGGGCGAGCTGCAGGGCCGCTTCCCGGCCACCGAGCTGGTGAGCGACCTCAGGCAGTGGACGTACCCCGTCCCCGGCGGCGAGGCCGTCGAGGTCACCATCGAGGAGTCGGCATTCCCGGCGGTGTTCGCCGCCGACGTCTGCCCCCAGGTCGCCAGGGTGCTCGCCTCCTGTCAACGCGCGCTCGCCCTGGCCGCTTTCGACGAGAAGGCCGCTGCCGCCGCCTGGCGGACCAGGCCCTCCTGGGCTCTGGTGGCCGGCGCGGACCGGGCGATCGCTCCGGATGTGGAGCGCTTCGGCGCCGCGCGGGCCGGGGCGGTCGTCATCGAGATCGAGGGCGCCTCGCACGCCGTCACCGTCTCGCAGCCGACGGCCGTGGCGGGGCTCATCCGCGACGCCGTCCATGCCTTGAGATCCACCGCACGACCAACGGAACCGGGAGGAACGGACCGATGACGACACAGCTCAAGCCGCTTCTGCGGCTATGGGAATGGCAAGCCGAGGCCGCCTGCCGGGGCATGGACAGCTCGGTGTTCTTCTCACCGCCCGGTGAGCGGGGCAACGCGCGCCGCCGGCGTGAGGAGATCGCGCGGGCGATTTGCCGATGCTGCCCGGTACGCGTCCCGTGCGACAGCTTTGCCGCGGCGTCCGAGCAGCGGTACGGCGTGTGGGGCGGCCGCACCGAGGCCGAACGCCGCACCGCCGTCTCCCCCTCCAGCCGGACGCCCGCCGCCCGTCGGACGTAGCCCGGAGTGGCTTCGCTCACCGGCAACTCACGTCACGGTGGCAGCGGTTGCCGTGGCGAGAGGGCGGCACCCCCGCACAGGGGTGCCGCCCTCTCTTCGTGCTCCGGAACCGCTGCCGTGTCGGTGAGGGTCGGGGTGACCGGCAGCGGTTCCGGCGTTCCATGCCGGTCCTCGGAGGAACTGTCGGCGGATCTAGCGGTGGTCGCTGCCCTGTGACTGCGACGCCGCCCGGCCCGCCTCCAGGCGGGCCACCGGGATGCGGAACGGGGAGCAGGAGACGTAGTCCAGGCCCACCTCGTGGAAGAAGTGCACCGACTCCGGGTCACCGCCGTGCTCGCCGCACACACCGAGCTTGAGGTCGGGGCGGGTCGCGCGGCCCGCCTTCGCGGCGTCGCGGACCAGCTTGCCCACGCCGTCCTTGTCGATGGTCTCGAACGGGGAGACGCCGAAGATGCCCTTCTCCAGGTAGGCCGTGAAGAAGCTCGCCTCCACGTCGTCCCGGCTGAAGCCCCACACCGTCTGCGTGAGGTCGTTGGTGCCGAAGGAGAAGAACTCGGCCGCCTCGGCGATCTGACCGGCCGTCAGCGCGGCGCGCGGCAGCTCGATCATCGTGCCGATCGCCAGGTTCAGCTCCGTACCCGTCGCCGACTCGACCTCCGCGATGACCTTGTCGGCCTCCTCGCGGACGATCTCCAGCTCCTGGACGGTGCCGACGAGCGGGATCATGATCTCGGCGCGCGGGTCCCCCTTGGCCGCCTTGCGCTCGGCCGCCGCCTCGGCGATGGCGCGGACCTGCATGGTGAACAGGCCGGGGATGACCAGGCCCAGGCGTACACCGCGCAGGCCGAGCATCGGGTTCTGCTCGTGGAGCCGGTGCACGGCCTGGAGCAGGCGCAGTTCGTTCTCGTGCGGCTCCTGGCGGGACTCGGCGAGGGCCACACGGACCGACAGCTCCGTGATGTCCGGGAGGAACTCGTGCAGCGGCGGGTCGAGGAGGCGGATCGTGACGGGCAGGCCGTCCATCGCCTCGAAGAGCTCGACGAAGTCCTTCTTCTGGAGGGGCAGGAGCTGCTTGAGCGACTCCTCGCGCTCCGTCTCCGTGTCCGCCAGGATCAGGCGCTCCACCAGCTCCCGACGGTCGCCCAGGAACATGTGCTCGGTGCGGCACAGGCCGATGCCCTGGGCGCCGAAACGCCGTGCGCGCAGCGCGTCCTCGGCGTTGTCCGCGTTGGCGCGGACACGCAGCCGGCGCTTGCGGTCCGCGAAGGCCATGATCCGGTGGACCGCCTCGACCAGCTCGTCGGCGTCGTCGGCGCCCGCGTGCATCCGGCCCTCGAAGTACTCGACGACCGGGGACGGGACCACCGGTACCTCGCCCAGGTACACCTTGCCGGAGGAGCCGTCGATGGAGATCACGTCGCCCTCCTCGACGACGTGTCCGCCGGGCACCGTCATCCGGCGGCGCTTGGTGTCGACCTCCAGTTCCTCCGCGCCGCACACGCACGTCTTGCCCATGCCGCGGGCGACCACGGCCGCGTGGGAGGTCTTACCACCGCGGGACGTGAGGATGCCCTCCGCCGCGATCATGCCGTCCAGGTCGTCGGGGTTGGTCTCGCGGCGGACCAGGATGACCTTCTCACCGGAGCGGGACCACTTCACGGCGGTGTACGAGTCGAAGACCGCCTTGCCGACCGCCGCACCCGGAGAGGCCGCGATGCCGCGGGCGACCTGCTGGACCTTCGCCTTCTCGTCGAACCGGGGGAACATCAACTGCGCCAGCTGCGCACCCGTCACCCGCTGCAGCGCCTCGGCCTCGTCGATCAGGCCCTGGTCCACCAGCTGGGTCGCGATGCGGAAGGCGGCGGCCGCGGTGCGCTTGCCGACGCGGGTCTGCAACATCCACAGCTTGCCGCGCTCGATGGTGAACTCGATGTCGCAGAGGTCCTTGTAGTGGTTCTCCAGCGTCTCCATGATCTGCAGGAGCTGGTCGTACGACTTCTTGTCGATGTTCTCCAGCTCGGCGAGCGGGACGGTGTTGCGGATGCCCGCGACCACGTCCTCGCCCTGCGCGTTCTGCAGGTAGTCGCCGTAGACGCCCTGGTGGCCGGAGGCAGGGTCCCGGGTGAAGGCGACGCCGGTGCCGGAGTCGGGGCCGAGGTTGCCGAAGACCATCGAGCAGACGTTGACCGCGGTGCCGAGGTCGTGCGGGATGCGCTCCTGGCGGCGGTAGAGCTTGGCCCGGTCGCCGTTCCACGAGTCGAAGACCGCCTTGATCGCGAGGTCCATCTGCTCGCGCGGGTCCTGCGGGAAGTCGCGGCCGGCCTCGGTCTTGACGATCTTCTTGAACTTGGTGACCAGCTTCTTCAGGTCGGCCGCGTCGAGCTGGGTGTCGTCGGCGACCTTCTTGGCCTCCTTGGCCGCCTCCAGGGCGTCCTCGAAGAGCTCGCCGTCGACGCCGAGGACCGTCTTGCCGAACATCTGGATGAGCCGGCGGTAGGAGTCCCAGGCGAACCGCTCGTCGCCGGCCTGCTTGGCCAGGCCCTGCACGGACTTGTCGGAGAGCCCGATGTTCAGGACGGTGTCCATCATGCCGGGCATCGAGAACTTGGCCCCGGAGCGGACGGAGACGAGCAGCGGGTTGTCGGCCTGGCCGAGCTTCTTGCCCATCTTCTTCTCGAGGGCGTCGAGGTGCGCACTCACCTCGTCACGCAGTGCCGGGGGTTCCTCGCCGCTGTCCAGGTAGACCTTGCAGGCCTCGGTGGTGATGGTGAAGCCCGGAGGGACCGGCAGGCCGAGGTTGGTCATCTCGGCGAGGTTCGCGCCCTTGCCGCCGAGGAGGTCCTTGAGGTCCTTGTTGCCTTCGGTGAAGTCGTAAACGAACTTCAGGCCCTCGGCGCCGTTCTCTGTTACGTGGCGATCTTTGTTTTCCGACACGGTCTCGACTCCTCGAGGACGCGGTGGCTGCCCTGACGGCGAGGAACATACCCAGATCAAAGGCGTCTGGGTACGTCCACTTGCTCGTCATGCGCCCGTAACCACTCGTCCGCCACCGGATCGAAAGTCAAGGCTTGGCAAGTGGCGGTCGGGCGATGTTTTCACTTCTTGAAGACATCAACACCCGCAGAGGGGGTTTGATGCTCACATGAGCAGCTCTCGACACTTCTGATTTTCGATCGATGAACGATCAAGGGGTGACACCCAGTGCCACCCCTTGAGGAAGTGCACCCGCCCGAGATTCGCTCATCTGAGCGCAACCCCTATCAGGGGTGGCGAGAATCACGCTAACCGAGGTCGCCCGATTTCACCATGCGGACGCGGATCCGAACGGAAACGCGGCTGTCACGCACACGACAAGGACCCGGAGCGTATCGGCCGCGGCTTCAGACACCGAGTGCCTTCAGCCGCTCCTCCACTCGTTCTGGTGAGTACAGGTGTTCGACTACCATCGCACCGGCCCCCACGAGCCCCGCCCGCTCCCCGAGCCGCGAGATCACCACGTCCAGATGTGCGGTGGAGCGGGGCAGCGCCCGCTGGTACAGCAGTTCCCGTACGCCCGTCAGGAACGGCGTCCCGGCCAGATCGCCCGCGATCATCAACACCCCGGGGTTCAGCAGGGTCACCACGGTCGCCAGCACCTCCCCGACCCTCCGCCCGGCCTCCCTGGCGAGCGCGACGGCCTCCGGGTGCCCTGCGGCCAGCAGCTCCCGTACGTCCGAGCCCGAGGCGGCCGGTACCCCCGCCTGCGCCAGTCGGCGCGCCACCGCACCGCCGCTGGCGACGGCGGCGAGGCAGCCGTAGGACCCGCACCGGCACAGCGCGTCGGCGCCCTCGGGGACGCGGATGTGCCCGATGTCGCCGGCGCCCCCGTCGATGCCGCGGTAGATCCGGCCGTCCACGACCACACCCGCGCCGATCCCGGTGGAGACCTTGACCAGCACGAACGCCCGGCAGTCCGGGTGTGCGGTGCGCTGTTCGCCGTACGCCATCAGATTCGCGTCGTTGTCGACCAGGACGGGCACCTCGGCGGCACCGCGCGTGTGCTCGGTGAAGGCGCGGCCGAGGCGCCCCGTTATGTCGTAGCCGTCCCAGCCCGGCATGATCGGCGGCTGCACGACCCGGCCGGTGTCGCTGTCGACCGGCCCCGGTACCGCGAGGCCGATCCCGCAGACCTCGTGCGCCTGACGGCCCGCCTTGTCGAGAAGTCCGGCGAACCAGCGGCCCAGTTCACCGAGGACGGCGTCCGGGCCGTCCTCCAGGAGCAGGACGCCGGTGTGCTCGGCCAGGATCTCCCCGGTCAGGGTGAGCACGGCGGCGCGGGCGTGCCGGGTGTCGAGGTCGGCGGCGAGCACCACGGCATGGGCGTCGTCGAACTCCAGTGTGATCGAGGGGCGTCCGCCCAGGGGCGAGTCGACCGGTCCGCCCGCACCCTCGCGCAGCCAGCCGGCCCGGAACAGCCGGTCCAGGCGCTGGCCGACCGTGGCCCGGGACAGGCCGGTGGCCTGCTGCAGGGCACCCCGGGTCGTGGCGCGGCCACTGCGCACCAGGTCGAGCAGATCTCCGGCGCCGGCCGACGCGCCAGGCCTTCCGGCTCTTCCACTCATGCGCACCCCCTTGCGTTCACCAACCCTGCATTACATATTGAGTTTTGCGTGTTAAATAGACGTAACCCTACGGTAGCCACTGCCGAACCGCTCGGCCGCACGTCTTTCGGGGAGACCTGAGTGGACCGCACGACCCAACTCACCGCCCGCCGTACGGAACTCGCGCCCGGCGGGCGTCCCTCGGGCGCGCCCGCCACGTCCGGTCCGCACGGAACCAACCCTTCCGGGACCCGCGTATACGATCCGGTCACTCCTGGATCGCTGCACGTCAGGGCGGCTCGGGTGCTCGACGCCAACTGGACGGGGACGTCCACGGTCCCCTCGCGCGGGCTGTACCCGCACCAGTGGTCCTGGGACTCGGCGTTCATCGCGATCGGGCTGCGCCACATCTCGCCGTTACGGGCGCAGACCGAGCTGGAGACGCTGCTGGACGCGCAGTGGGCGGACGGACGGATTCCGCACATCGTGTTCAACCCCTCCGTACCGTTCGACGCGTACTTCCCGAGCCCCGACTTCTGGCGCTCCACCACGGCAGGGCGCGCCGCGGGCGCCCCGCGCACCGTACAGACCTCGGGCATCGTGCAGCCACCGGTGCACGCGCTGGCGGCCTGGCTGGTGCACCTGGCCGACCCGGGGCTGTCCCGCGCGCGCGGCTTCCTCTCCCGGGTGTATCCGCACCTGGCGGCCTGGCACCGCTATCTGCTGCACCGCCGCGACCTGGGCGGCGGCGGGCTGGCCTCGGTGGTGCATCCCTGGGAGCAGGGCATGGACAACAGCCCCGCCTGGGACGCGCCGCTCGCCCGGATCACACCGGTCCCGGCCCGCTCGTTCCGCCGCGCCGACCTGGCCCACGGCGCGCCGGAGGACCGGCCGACGGATCTGGACTACGGGCGGTACGTGCGCCTGGCGACGGAGTACCGCGACGGCGGATACGCCGACGGAGGCGGGCCGTTCGCGGTGGAGGACCCGGCCTTCAACGCGCTGCTGATCGCGTCGGAACACGCGCTGGCCCGTATCGCGCAGGAGCTCGGCGCCCCGGGGACGGCACGGCACGCCCGCGCGGAGCGCCTGACCGGGACCCTGATCGACCGGCTGTGGGATCCCGTCGAGGGCATGTTCTTCTGCCGGGACGTGTACGCCGGTGACGGGGGCGCCCTCATCCCCGAGCGCACCGTCTCGGGCCTCGTCCCCCTGCTGCTGCCCGCCCTCCCGCGCGACGTCGCCGCCGCCCTCGTCCGCACCCTGCGCGGGCCGCACTTCTCGCTCGGCGACGCCACCCGGCTCGTACCCAGCTACGACCTGCTCGGCGAGGCCTTCGACCCGCACCGGTACTGGCGCGGGCCCGCCTGGTTCAACACCGGCTGGCTCCTGGAGCGCGGGCTGCGCGGGCACCGCGAGCAGGCGGACGCCGACGCGCTGCGCGAGGCGCTGCTGGACACCGCGGGCACCTCCGACTTCGCGGAGTACGTCGACCCGTACACCGGCGAGGCGTGCGGAGCGGTCGGCTTCGGCTGGACCGCCGCCCTCATCCTCGACCTGCTCCACGACCACCCCGGACAGGGCGTGTCCCCGACGGGCACCGGCACGTTCGACACGAGTGACAAGGGAGGGGACCGGGGATGACGGACCGGCATCATCTGCTCGTGTGCGGCGGGACGTTCGCCGCCGTGAGCGACAGCGGGGACATCAGCGGGGTGCGGGGCGGCACCTCCCCGTCCGGGCTGTTCGTACGGGACGCACGCCATCTGAGCCGCTGGCAGCTCACCGTGGACGGCGCGGTGCCCGAGACGCTCACGCCGGTCGCCGACGGGGACACGGCGCGCTGCGTGCTCGTGCCGCGCGGCGGCCGCCAGGAGCCGCCCGCGTACACGCTCTTCCGCGAACAGGCCGTCGTCGACGGTGCGTTCGTGGAGGCGCTGCGCGTCACCAGCAACCGCCCGGTGCCGCTCACGGTCCGGGTCGCGGTCACCGCGGACGCCGACTTCACGGACCAGTTCGAGCTGCGCTCCGACCACCGTACCTACGCCAAGACGGGCGCCGTGCGCTCCCGTCAGGTCCTCGAGGACGGCGTGGAGTTCGGCTACCGGCGCGGCGAGTGGTGCTCCGGTACGAAGGTCACGGCCGAGCCCGCGCCGGACGGTGTCGAGGAGACCGGCACGGGCGCCCGACGTCTGGTGTGGACGCTGGACCTGGAGCCGCACGGCTCGGCCGAACTGGTGCTGCGGGTCGCCGCCCGGCCGCACGGAGCGGCGCAGGACCCGGTGGTCCCCGCGTCCCCGGCCGCCGCGAACCATCAGCTGCTCCGCCTGGAGGGCGAGTTCATGGAAGGCATCGCCTTCCCCACCGGCTGGCCCGAGCTGGCCACGGCCTGTGCGCGGGGCCTGTCGGACCTGGCCGCGCTCCAGGTCCCGGCGACGGGTCCCGACGGTGAGGAGCTGCGCGTCCCGGCGGCCGGCGCGCCCTGGTTCCTCACGCTCCTCGCCCGTGACGCACTCCTGACCTCCCTCTTCGCGCTCCCCTACCGCCCCGGACTGGCGGCGGCCACCCTGCCCGCGCTCGCCGCGACCCAGGCGACCGAGGTCGCCACGGGCTCGGTCGCCCAGCCGGGGAAGATCGTGCACGAGGTGCGGCACGGGGAGCTGGCCCACTTCGGGCAGGTCCCGTACGGCCGCTACTACGGCTCGGTCGACGCCACACCGCTGTTCCTGGTGCTGCTGGGGGCCTATGTCGAGCAGACCGGTGATGTGGCGATGGCCCGCCGGCTTCAGCCCCACGCCCGCGCGGCCATCGGCTGGATGCTGGACCACGGCGGCCTGACCTCGCGCGGCTACCTGGTCTACCGCGCCGACCGGGGCGGCCTCGCCAACCAGAACTGGAAGGACTCCCCCGGCGCGATCTGCTCCGCCGACGGGAGCCGCCCCACCGGCCCGGTGATGGCTGCGGGCGCGCAGGGGTACGCGTACGACGCGCTGCGCCGCACCGCCCACCTGGCACGCACCGTGTGGGAGGACGAGGTGTACGCCGCCTTGCTCGAACAGGCAGCCGGAGACCTGCGCGACCGCTTCCAGCGGGACTTCTGGATGGAGGACCACGCGTTCCCGGCGCTGGCGCTGGACGGCGAGGGCCGTCAGGTGGACGCGCTGGCCTCGGACGCGGGACATCTGCTGTGGTCGGGTCTGCTGGACAAGGAGTACGGCGAACTGGTGGGCCGCCGCCTGCTCAAGGAGGACTTCTTCTCGGGCTGGGGCGTCCGCACCCTGGCCGCGGGCCAGTCGGCGTACCACCCGATGTCGTACCACCGCGGCTCGGTCTGGCCGCACGACAACGCGCTGATCACGCTGGGCCTCGCTCGCTACGGCCTGCACGACGAGGCCCGTACGGTCGCCCACGCCCTGGTCGACGCGGCGACGGCGACGGGCCACCGGCTGCCGGAGGTGCTGGCCGGGTACGGCCGCGACACCCACCCGGAGCCGGTGCCGTATCCGCACGCCTGCGTCCGCGAGTCCCGCTCGGCGGCGACACCGCTCGCCCTCCTCACCGCGGTCGGCGGCGCGTAGCCCCTCCCCCACAGACACCCGGGACCGCGCGGAGCCAATGGGCGGGCGGCGCGCGGCCCCGGGCCGGTTCTCGTCCGACCGTCCGCCCCCGCCCCGACGTGCTCCGGGAGTGGGTTGACCTGCGATTTGCCGGGTGTTTGCCGGGCGCTGGGGCGCCGCGGTGAACGCTTGTACCCGGCCGCCCGTACGGGATGACGGCGGGCCCAGCCTCCCCAGCGTGGCCCGCCCTCCACCACGGGCTTCGCACGGAAGGACCCTCGGGTTGCCTCTCAACACGCGCGCACCACACACGACGAGCAAGGCGGGGGCGGCCGCGGACGGGGTCCTGCCTGCGGAGGAGGGCGAACGGCCGGTGCCGGAGGCGATACCGGCCGCTCCGGAGGAGCCCACCGACCGTACGGCTGAGCCGGACGCCGCGCAGGCCCCCACGGCCGAGGAGGACCACGACACGGCGCCCGAGCCGGAGGCGGGCACCACGACCCGCGAGCCCGAGCACGCCACGGCGGCACGCGCCGACGAGCCCACCGACCGTACGGCTGAGCCGGACGCCGCGCAGGCCCCCACAGCCGAGAAGGACCACGACACGGCGCCCGAGCCGGAGGCGGGCACCACGACCCGCGAGCCCGAGCACGCCACGGCGGCACGCGCCGACGAGCCCACCACCGAGGCGGCTGCCGGGCCCGTCACCGCGTCCGCCACCGACGGCGAACCCGACGCGACCGGGACGGTGGCCGCGGAAGACGGGGCCGGCATAGCCGTCGGCCCCCGTCCCCGTCCCCGTCCCCGTCCCCGCTTCAGCTTCCGCTGGCGCACCTGGCGGGCCGACCACCCGCTCGCCGCCCGCGTCCTCGGAATCACCGTCACCGTGCTGGCCGGTGTCCTCGTCGTCGCCTCGCTGGTCATGCCCAACAGGCCCGCGAGTTTCCAGCCGGCCATGTTCACGCGGATCCCGGTGGAGGCGCTGATCGGGGCCGCCGTGCTGACCGCTCTGCCCCGGCGGCCGCGGCTGGTCGTCGCCTGGCTCGGCGGCTTGGCGCTCGGCGTGCAGACCATGCTCAACGTGCTCGACGCCGGCTTCTACCAGTACCTCGGCCGCGACTTCAACGCCATCCTCGACTGGCCCCTCTTCAGCGACGCCTACTCCTACCTCCAGGACACCCTGGGCGGGGCGGGCGCCCTGGGAGCCCTGGTCGCGGCCCTCGCGATCGTCGCCCTCGTCCTCACCGTCTCGGCACTCTCCGTCGTCCGGCTGAGCAACGTCATGGCCCGGCACCGCCTCACCACCACCCGTACCGTCCTCGTCCTCAGCATGGTGTGGATGACCTGCACGGTCCTGGGACTCCAGTACGGCGGTGTGCCGCTGGCCGCCGAGCGCACCGTCACGATGCTCCAGGTCCGCTCCGACCTCATCCGTCAGACCATCAGGGACGAGCGGGACTTCGCGAAGACCGAGCGGGCCGACGCCTTCGGCGCCACCCCGGGCTCCCAGCTCGTGCCCGACCTGCGCGGCAAGGACATGATCTTCACGTTCATCGAGAGCTACGGCCGCAGCGCCATCGAGGACCCGGTCGAGGGGCCCGGCGTCGACGCGACGCTCGACGCGCAGACCAAGGCCCTCGCCCAGGCCGGCTTCCACGCCAAGAGCGGCTGGCTGACCTCGGCCACGTACGGCGGCAGCAGCTGGCTCGGCCACTCGACGACCATGTCGGGCCTGTGGATCAACAACCAGAACCGCTACCGGACGGTCACCCAGGGCGGCGCAGGCGACCACCTCACCCTGACCAAGGCGTTCAAGAAGACCGGCGACTTCGACACCGTCGGCATCATGCCCGGCGTACAGAAGGGCTGGCCGGAGGCCAAGTGGTACGGCCTCGACCAGGTCTACAACGCTTTCCAGCTGGGCTACAAGGGCCCGAAGTTCAGCTGGTCGACCATGCCGGACCAGTACACCCTCGAACAGTTCCAGAAGCTGGTGCACAGCAAGCAGCCGGCCGACGGCAAGTCGCGGATGTCCTTCCTGATCCTGACCTCCAGCCACACGCCCTGGGCGCCGATCCCGAAGATGGTCCCCTGGGACAAGCTGGGCGACGGCTCGATCTTCGACTCCATCGAGAAGGCGGGCCACGAGCCCTCCTACACCTACACCAGCGACCTGCACTCCAAGCAGGAGTACGGCAAGTCCGTGCAGTACACGGTGACCGCTCTGACCGAGTGGCTGCAGCGCTACGGCAAGGACGACACCGTGCTCGTCTTCCTCGGTGACCACCAGGCGAACGCCCACGTCAGCGGCAACAACGCCAGCCACGACGTGCCGGTCTCGATCGTCGCCAAGGACCCCAAGGTCCTGGAGAAGGTCGCGAGTTGGGGCTGGACGGACGGCCTGCGGCCGGCGCACGACGCCCCGGTGTGGAAGATGAGCGCCTTCCGCGACAAGTTCCTCACCGCGTACGGCTCGACCCCGCACCCCAGGAGCTGAACACCGGGGGCTCTCAGCCCCCGGACGTGTCCAGCTCGGCGTCCTCGCTGATCCCCGCGCAGTCGTAGGGGTCCTTCAGCCAGCCGTCCGGCAGCACCACCCGGTTGTTGCCGGACGTACGGCCGCGGGGCCCGTCGGCGCCGGCCGGCCAGGGCTGGTCGAGGTCCAGCTCGTCGAGACCGGCCCGCAGCTCCTCCAGAGAGGAGGTGATCGCGAGCCGCTTGCGCATCTCTGAGCCGACCGCGAAGCCCTTCAGGTACCAGGCCACGTGCTTGCGGAAGTCGGTGACGCCCTTCGACTCGTCCCCGATCCATTCGCCGAGCAGGGCGGCGTGCCGGACCATGACGTCGGCGACCTGTCGGAGGGTCGGCCGCCGGAAGTCGTCGGTACGCCCCTCGAAGGCCGCCACCAGGTCGGCGAACAGCCACGGACGCCCGAGGCAGCCGCGGCCCACGACCACCCCGTCGCAGCCCGTCTCGCGCACCATCCGCAGCGCGTCCTCCGCCGACCAGATGTCGCCGTTGCCCAGTACCGGGATCTCCGGCACATGCTCCTTCAGCCGTGCGATGGCGTCCCAGTCCGCCGTGCCGCCGTAGTGCTGGGCGGCCGTGCGCCCGTGCAGCGCGACGGCCGTCACGCCCTCCTCCACGGCGATCCGCCCGGCGTCGAGGTAGGTGATGTGGTCGTCGTCGATGCCCTTGCGCATCTTCATGGTGACCGGGAGGTCGCCGGCCCCGCTGACCGCCTCACGCAGGATCGCCCGCAGCAGGTTCCGCTTGTAGGGAAGGGCCGACCCGCCGCCCTTCCGCGTGACCTTGGGGACCGGGCAGCCGAAGTTGAGGTCGATGTGGTCGGCCAGGTCCTCCTCCGCGATCATGCGGACGGCCTTGCCGACGGTGGCCGGGTCCACGCCGTACAGCTGGATCGACCGCGGCCGTTCGCTCGCGTCGAACTTGATCAACTGCATGGTCTTGTCGTTGCGTTCGACCAGCGCCCGCGTCGTGATCATCTCGCTCACGAACAGCCCCTTGCCGCCGCTGAACTCCCTGCACAGGGTGCGGAACGGCGCGTTCGTGATCCCGGCCATGGGCGCCAGCACGACGGGCGGCTGGACGGTGTGGGGACCGATCTGCAGCATCGAGTTCACGGAAGTGTTCGAGTTCGTCGAGGTCGTCATGGGCGTGGGCATTCCCCCATTGTCACGCACGCCCGGGGTACTCGGATCCACAGCCCTGTGTAATTAGTTAGCGTCACTATTGATGTGGGCGTACGATGGGACGCATGCCTGAGCTCAGCCACCGGCGACGACTGCTGGTGCTCGCGATCTGCTGCATGAGCCTGCTGATCGTGAGCCTCGACAACACCGTTCTGAACGTGGCGCTGCCCTCGATGCAGCGGGAACTGCACGCGAGCGTGTCCGGCCTGCAGTGGACGATCGACGCGTACACGCTGGTCCTCGCCTCGCTGCTGATGCTCGCGGGTTCCACGGCCGACCGGATCGGCCGCAAGCGGGTCTTCCTCGCGGGACTGACCGTCTTCAGTGTCGGCTCCCTGCTGTGCTCGCTCGCGCCGAATCTCGAACTGCTGGTCGTGTTCCGCATGGTGCAGGCGGTGGGCGGTTCGATGCTCAACCCGGTCGCGATGTCGATCATCACCAACACCTTCACCGACGCCCGTGAACGGGCCCGTGCGATCGGTGTCTGGGGTGCCGTGGTCGGCATATCCATGGCCGCGGGTCCGCTGGTCGGCGGGCTGCTGGTGGAGTCGGTCGGCTGGCGGTCGATCTTCTGGGTCAACCTGCCGGTCGGTCTGGCCGCGCTGCTGCTCACCCTGCGCTTCGTCCCCGAGTCCCGGGCGCCCAAGGCGCGCCGCCCTGACCCGGTCGGCCAGCTACTGGTGATCGCCCTGTTCGGCTGCCTGACGTACACGATCATCGAGGCGCCGGACGCCGGTGCGGGGGTGATCGTCCCGTTCGCCGCGGTCGCGTTCGTGGCGCTGCTCGGTCTGCTCTGGTACGAGCCGCGCCGCACCGAACCGCTCATCGACCTGCGTTTCTTCCACTCGGCGCCGTTCAGCGGGGCCACGGTGATCGCCATCAGCGCGTTCGCGGCCCTCGGCGGCTTCCTGTTCCTGTCCACGCTGTACCTGCAGAACGTGCGCGGCCTGACCGCGCTGCACGCGGGCCTGTGGATGCTGGCGCTGGCGGCCCCGACGATGCTGTGCGCCCCGCTGTCCGGCCGCCTGGTCGGCAACCGCGGGCCGCGTCTGCCGCTGCTGGTGGCGGGCTGTGCGATGACCGCGAGCGCGGTGCTGTTCGCGGCCTTCGAGGCGGAGACGTCGAACACGACGCTGCTCATCGGCTATGTCCTGTTCGGCATCGGCTTCGGCTTCGTCAACGCCCCGATCACCAACACCGCCGTCTCCGGCATGCCCCGCGCCCAGGCCGGCGTCGCCGCGGCGGTCGCCTCCACCAGCCGCCAGCTCGGCCAGACCCTCGGCGTGGCGGTGGTCGGCGCGGTGCTGGCCTCCGGCGTGACGGCGTCGGCGTACAAGGAGACGTTCGTCGCGGCGGCCCGCCCCGGCTGGTGGATCCTCGTCGCCTGTGGTGTGGCGGTACTGGCCGTGGGCGCGATCACGACCGGCCGCTGGGGCCGCAGGACGGCGGACCGCACGGCGGACAAGCTGCAGGAAAGGGAGGTCCGCAGCGCCGCAGGGGTGGCCACGCCCCGATAGGGCCGGAACCGGCACCGGGCCGAGAACCTGCCCCTGCTCGACGCCGTCCCGCCCGTCCGCGGCCGGGTCGGCCGGCCACGCCGCAGAGGTCACGGCTCTGCGCGGACCGCGGCTAGGACCACGACCTCTGCCGCAGGGAGCTCCGCGCCCGCGGCATGGTGCCCGCCATCGCTCGGCGCGGCACGAGCACGGCTTAGGTCTGGGTGTTCACCGGTGGGCGGTCGAGCGGACCTTTGCCCGGCTGCACGGCTTTCGTCGGTTGCGCACGCGCTGGGAACGACGAGCGGACATGGACGAAGCGTTCCTCGAACTCGCCTGCTGCCTGACCATCCACCGACAACTCAACTCATTGTGTCAGCCGTTGTAAAACCGTTCCCGGCAGTCAGCGCGGTACGGCCGTCGCGCTGAGGAACGTAACGGCCCCTGCGATCACGAGCAGACCCCCCAGGAAAGTGTGGCGACGGGCGCTGAGCAGTGCCTCCCGTACCCGCCATGCGTGGGCCGTGGCGAGCAACCAGCGCAGATAGGGGTCGGTCTTGGCGATGTTGCGATGGGCCGCCAACAGACTGCGTTGGAGGGCGTCCCGGTCTCCGGGCCCGGCCGAACGAAGCTGAACGGCGATATTGGCCGCTATCTGACGGTGCCGCAGCAGGTCGTCGAGGCTGATGGCCACTGAACCGAAGTAATACCAGGGTGCGGCGTCGAACTGCTCGCGCAGGCCGAGGAGCGCCGGGCTGGTCAACTGGGCTGGGCTCATCGTGGCTGGTACGAGAACATCGCTGGTCCGCCAGATCGCCCATGCGACGCCGGACAGCGCCAGCAGCAGTCCGCCACCTGCCCATACGCCATGTTTCCAGTCCGTGATCTTACCGACGGCCAGCAGAGGGCCGCCGCCCAGCAGCAGCGCACCCACCATCCCGGTCGAGGCGATGATCCACTGCGCGGTTGCTCGACTGCCGTCAACGGAGGTCAGGGGCGAGGGCAGAGCGTCCAGCGTCGTGGGGGCCGTCTGCGCGGCGTTCTGTTCCTGGGTCATTGCCCGTCCCCACGGAAGACGATCCCCAGTGGTCCTGGGTCGTCTTCGGGCAGATCCGTGTAGGGCACCCAGTGATCCCCATCGTAGAATTCCACGTCACCGGATTCGTTGAGGCGGACTGCGTTGGTTTCCGTCGCGCCCTGTGGTGGCTGGGCACCGCCCTGCTCGTCGATTCCCCCCGCTTCGCCGGACAATTTCCCTCCCTGGTTCTATCACCCGTGCCTGGCGCTGGCACCATCATGTCAGCGAAGGGGAGGGCGAGGCATGAGGTTGGTGATAGGCCGTTCGCAGGTGACAGGAGTGTTCAGGGGGCAGCAGATTACGCAGACAGCCGGACCGGTGGATCAGCGTACGTCCGATATGGTCTGGCGACTGCGGAGGCAGCCGACGACGGACCTGCTGCATGAAGTGGGCACAGCACTGGGACGGTGTTTCCTGACAGGTCCGGTGGGCGAGGCAGTCGCCGAGGAACTGCGGATGGGCGGCCGTCACCAGCTCGGGATCGAGGTGGCTGAGACGCAGTTGGCGGAGCTGCCTTGGGAGACCCTCGTCATTCCCGGAGGGCACACACCCTTGGTCTTGGACGATCGGGTCGACGTGTATCGATCCGCACCGGCCACCACGACGGGTGTGTCCTTGCCGAACGGCCCGCCCCGTATCCTCGCGGTTTTCGCCAGCCCCGATGACAGTAGCGGCCAGCTGTTGGACTACGAGAGAGAACTCAGGCGGATCCTGGATGTGGTTGAGCCCAGCCACCACCGTGGTGGGCAGGTGCGTCTCCTCGAATGGGGCAGTGTCGCGACGATAAGGGAGGCGCTTGCCGAGGAACCGGTTGACATTCTTCACATTTCCTGTCACGCCCGCCCCGGTGCCCTACTACTGGAGAAGGAGGACGGAGCGGAGGATGTCGTGAGCGCTGCTCGCTTCCTGGCCGAGGCCCTGCCGCCCGGTCACCGGGTCCCCCTGTTGGTGCTGGCGGGCTGCTCCACCGCGCGCGACGAACACGCCGAGCAGGCGGGTACGGCGAGAAGCCTGCTGCAACAGGGAGCGCCCGCTGTACTGGCGATGAACGGACCGGTCAGCGACGAATACGCCACCGAGTTGTGTACACGCTTATACGAAGGCCTCGCCCGCCACCCGGCAGCAGATCTGCTCACAGTCTTCTGCGAAGCCAGGCGCGACATCGAACACGATGTGGCACGGCCCCAGCCGGAGTGGGCGACGCCCGTGCTCTTCATCGCTGATCCGATGCTCGGACCTGCAGATTCGAGCGATGATGAAATCCGGCGTCCGTTGCCTTCGACAGAGGCCCCCACGGCCTCCGTGAACACCTCCATCTCAGCGTCGGCTTCGGGTGCCGTGGCCGCGAGCACACAGGTGATCGTTCAGGACGGTGTGGTGCGCCGGCCCGGGGATTTCGTCGGCCGTAGGCCCATGCTCCGTCGGCTGTCGAGGACGGTGCCCCGGATCATGCTGCACGGCATCGGTGGGGTCGGGAAGACCAGCCTCGCCACCGAACTGGCCCGGCGCTTCAAGGCCGCCGGCGGCCTCATGGCGGCGATCAGCGGCGAGACGGGTGTCGACGCGATCCTCGACCGCCTGCGCCAGAGTCTGACGCTCCACTGCGGTTCCGTGGACCTGGCCGACATGCACCCCTTGCGGCAGGCGGTCATGATGCTGTCCGAGCCCACTCGACACTGGCGGGAGCGTCTGGAGGTCCTCCGGGGCCCCTGGGCACCTTCTCTCCTCCTCGTCGTCGACAACGCCGAGGACAACCTGGACGAGGAGCATCGCCTCACCGACACGGAACTCGCGGAGTTCCTTGCGGTCTGGGCCAGGGACCATGCGCTGATCATCACGAGCAGGTACCCCTTCGACGTTCCGGGCCTGGACGCCCAGCACTTGGGACCGCTGTCCTGGCAGGAGACGCGCAAACTCATGTGGCGGCTGCCTGGAGTGGACGCGCTCACCCCCCAACAGAAGGGGGAGACGTGGAACCGGCTCGGTGGCCATCCACGTTCCCTGGAGTACCTCGACGCACTGCTGCGTGATGGTCATGGGCGGTTCGACGACGTGACCGCCCGGCTGCGCACCGCGGCCGCCGACCGACGCCCTCTCGGGGGCGGGCTCGGCGAACTACTGGCCGAGACAGGGGCATTGGTCGCCGAGGAGGTACTGCTCCCGCAACTGCTCGATCGGCTCGACACCGTTCCTTCGGGAAGGGACCTGCTGTTTGGCGCTTCGGTGTACCGAGTGCCCGTGGACATCGACGGGCTCGCCTCGGTGCTGTCCGCCGCTCCCGGGGCCGAGCAGCATCCACCAGTCCCGGCAAGCATGGCAGGCGCGCTTGCCACCCTGCTGCGCCTCGGGCTTGTAGCCCCTGACGGACCGGGCTATCTGGTGCATCGCTGGACCGCCGGGACACTGGCCCAACTGGCCGGCAAGGAGCGGTTGCGCACTCTGCACAAGAGAGCCGCGGAATACTGGGGCCGCCGCACTCGGGCCGAGACAGGTCCGACGCAGTACATCGCGCAGGTGATCGAGGCTCGCTATCACTGGCTGGCGGCCGGGGTCGTCGATGCGGCCATCGCGTGCACCGAGAAGGTCTGCCAGGAACTCCACGTCGCCGGCCAGTGGTCCTGGCAGGAGCAGCTCATCCGCCAGTCGCTCGTACTGGCCCCCCAGGATTCCCTGGCGCACGCCGACCTTGTCGCGAACCTCGCCCGCGTGAAGGTGAGCCGGGGAGACTACACCCAGGCGGAGAAGCTGTACAAGGCAGCCCTGGCGACCTACCGGGCGCTGGACGCAGACCACAACGTCGCGGTGGTGCTCCACCAGCTCGGCATAATCGCCGAGCACCGGGATGATCACCAGGAAGCCAAACGGCTGTATCAGGAGGCTCTCGCCGCCAAAGAACTTATGGGCGACCGGCATTCGATGTCATTCACGATGCACCAGCTCGCCGGGATCGCCGAGCGCGAGGGGGATCACCACCTGGCAGAGCAGCAGTACCTGGAAGCCCTGGCCATTGCCGAAGAAGTGAACGACCTGGGAGGCGTGGCTGCGAGCCATCACCAGCTCGCCGTAATCGCCCTCCGCGCCAGAGACCACGCCAAAGCGGAACAGTGCGCCCTGAAGGCATTGTCTGGATTCACGCGACTGAATGACCGAATCCACATAGGGAGCGGAAGGCTTCTGCTCTCCGAGATTGCGACCGCACTCTTCGACTACGATTCGGCCGAAATGCACATCAGGGCCGCGCTGGAAGTATTCGAGGACATCGGCAGTATCGGCGACATCGCCGCTTGCTACGTCCGCCTCGGCCAGAACGCGCGGGAACTGCGCGACCTGAGCTGGGCAGAGTCCTGTTTCGACCGCGCCCAAAGGGTGTATGCCACCATGGGCGAAGAGCGGCTACTGGCAGATGTGAACCGCCAACTGGGCGCCGTCCGTACGGTGCTGGGCCGCGCCGCTGACGGCGCTCCATGCACCGCCTACGCGTTTCTGCACTGGCGGAGTCACCCGTTCAGTGATCGACTCGACGTCGATTGGCTGGCCATCCAGTACCTTGAACTGGGAGCAGAAACCTTCAGTGCTGTCCTTAGGCAGCATCTGCCGACGGAGCACGTCGCGATTGTCCTTGACCGCACCGAGGCGTACGTCGAGTTCTCCGGCTCACCCTCCGATCTCAGCCCTCTCGGCAGCGCCTATGTGCGGCTGGCAATCACTTTGAACAAAGCGGGCCTGTACGGCACCGCCCGGATGTGTCTCGATCGGGCACTGCCGCTCTGCGAGGCTGCGGGCGACGTGCGCGCTGTGGCCAAATGCCATGAGGACCTTGGTCTGATCGCTCTTGAGACCAAGCACTCCGATGAAGCTGAGAAGAGGTACCGGACGGCGCTGGCCATCTATGAGCGGATGCACCACGAGACGAACGCCGCCATCGTCCACCACCAACTCGGACTTGTTTACCAAGAACGCGGTGACTATGCGCGCGCCGAATCAAGCCTGCGTTCGTCCATCGCAATCAAGACCCGCCTGGGAAACCGGGCCGGCATCTCCAACAGTACATACCATCTGGGAAAAGTTGCCCAGCGTCGAGGCGACCACAATCTCGCGGAACAGTGCTACCTCAATTGTCTGCGCATCGACGAAGAGCTGGATGACCGGCATGCAATCGCCTTCGACTACGCTGCACTCGGGATTCTGCGAGCAGAACAGGGAATGCACGAGGAGGCCGTCTACGGCATGGCGCACGCCCTGCACATCAACGAGCAAATCAAATCGAAGGAGGCCGCCCGCAACATCTCCGCCCTACGCGCTCAACGCGCGGAACTCGGCGATCCCGCATTTATTCGGATCCTGAATTCCTTCACCAACCAGCAAGGGGTTGCGCACATTCTCAAGGTCACCGCGCTTCTGCCCGGTGCCAGGAGTTCGGGGTCTCCTGAGTAGACCTGGCCGGCGGCGCGGCCACCGGCCCGTCCTGAGCACACAGCACATCCAGCACGTCCCTCGCCCACGGATGACCCGTGTTCGCCGCGGTGCTGTCGGGCAGAGTGAGTGCGATGAAGGCCTCGGCGAGACGGTCGGGTACGAGCGGTTCGAGGGCCTGCCCTCCGCTGTGCGGCCGGGAGGGCGGATAGCACACCATGTGGTCTGCCGGCATTCGCGCTGCGGGCCGTCCAGGCAGCATCCGCTGGAGCAGGCTGGTCGCGTCGGGGCGCGGTATGGCCCCGGTGAGAGTGGCGAGAAACACCACCTGGGTGTGCTGTTCGATCAGGCTCGGCGGGCACACGCGGCACATCCGGATTGATAGGCAAGTCAGCACTTGCCTATGATGGAGTCGTGCCGGACGATGTCTTCAAGGCCCTGGCCGACCCCACCCGCAGAAAGATCCTCGACGAGCTGACGGAGCGGAACGGTCAGACCCTGTTCGAGATCTGCGCGCGCCTTACGACCAAGCACGGTCTGGGATCGTCCCGCCAGGCGGTCAGCCAGCACCTCGCCGTGCTGGAATCCGCGGGCCTGGTCCAGACCCGGCGCCAGGGCCGCTACAAGTTCCACGACCTCACCACCGAACCGCTTGAGCAGATCGTTGCCCGGTGGCTCAAGCCCGATGCACCGGAGACCGGAAGATGAAGATCCACCTGTCGAGCGTCTGCGTCGACGACCAGGACAAGGCCCTGCGCTTCTACACGGAGGTACTGGGGTTCGTGAAGAAGCACGAGGTCCCGCTCGGCGAGCACCGGTGGCTGACCGTGGTATCGCCCGAGGATCCCGAGGGCACCGAACTGGTGCTGGAACCGGACAGCCACCCCGCGGTGAAGCCGTACAAGGAAGCGCTGGTCAGGGACGGTATCCCGGTCACCTCCTTCGCCGTCGACGATGTGCACGCCGAGTACGGTCGCCTGCGTGAACTGGGCGTGCAGTTCACGCAGGAGCCGACCGAAATGGGGCCGGTCACCACCGCGGTGCTGGACGACACCTGCGGCAACCTGATTCAGATTGCCCACACCAATTGAGCCCTCGGGCGCCGTGGCCGACCGTGGCCTGCCTCCCGCTGTCATGCTCTGACCCAGATGAGCACGGCCGCGGTGGGTGACGGTTCCGAGCCAAACGTAGCGGCGCTTGTCGTAGCGGGTGGCCGCTGCCGCCACCAAGCAGCACGCGGTCGAGGTCCCGGCCGACAGAATGCCGCTGCCCGGCGCCCCGGAGGACGCCGCGATCGACGAACTCTGCCGGGACCTCAGGCTGCCGGTCCTGTGTCAGGACCTGTGAGCGGCGGCGGCCTCCCTCTCCAGCGCGATCGCCTGCAGCTTCTCCAGCCGCTCCCGGGACTCCTGGTCCGCCGGCGCGTACGTCACCATCCGGGGTCCGTTGTGCGGCCCCAGCCACAGATCGGTGTGGTCCAGGGTCAGCCGGCCCACGTGGGCGTTGCGGAACTGCTTGCGCTTGCTGCGGGAGCCGACCACCTCGTGCAGTTCCCAGGCCTCGCGGAATTCGGCGGACTCGGTCATCAGCCGTTTGAGCAGCATCTTCCAGGCCGGCTCACCGAGGTGGTCGGCCATGTTGGCGCGGAACTTGGCGGCCATCAGCCGCATGGTCGCCTCATGCTCGACGATCGCTGCCCGCCAGTCCGGGTGCGTGTAGCACAGCACCATGCAGTTGCGGTCCGCCGGCGGGACGGCGTCGAGGTCGCACATCAGCAGCCCGTAGGTGCGGTTGTAGGCGAGGATGTCGTACCGACTGTTGGAGATGCAGGCCGGGAGCGGCTCGAGCTGTTCCAGCAGGATGCGCTGGGCATCGGTGACCGACGGGCAGTGCGCGCCGGGTGCGGGGTCGACGGCCCCGGCCAGGTTGAACAGGTGGGCGCGTTCGCTGGCGTCGAGCAGCAGGGTGCGGGCGAGGGCGTCGAGGACCTGGACGGAGACCTGGATGTCCCGGGCCTGTTCCAGCCAGGTGTACCAGGTGACGCCGACCGCGGCGAGGTGCGCGACCTCCTCGCGGCGCAGCCCCGGAGTGCGGCGGCGCCGGCCGCGGGGCAGTCCCACCTGTTCGGGGGTGATGTGCTCGCGGCGGTGCCGCAGGAACGCGGCCAGTTCATGCCGCCGGATCTCGGACGCCCGCCGATCGGACGCCTCCGTCTCCCCCGCCGCCCGCATCTCGCGGACCGCCGCCGCCTCCTGCACGATGGTCGTCATGCCTCCAGCCTGCCGCCTCCCGGAGCCTGTTTCCAGGTAGTGCGGGTACCAGGATAAAGAGACTCTGGTACCACGCTTAGGGTCGGCGGAGGCTCGATGGCGTGACCGAGACTCTCACTTCCCGTACCGTCCGCTCGCCGGTGGCGACCCCACAGCTGAGCGGGCTCGGACTGTTCACGGTGCTGCTGGGCGCGGCACTGCCTCTCATCGACTTCTTCATCGTCAACGTCGCCCTTCCGACGATCGGCAAGGACCTGCACGCCGGCGAGGCCGTTCTCGAACTGGTCGTCGCCGGGTACGGGGTGTCGTACGCCGTGCTGCTCGTGCTGGGTGGCCGGCTGGGCGACCTGTTCGGCCGGCGCGAGTTCTTCCTCTACGGGATGGCCGCCTTCGGTGTGACCTCGCTGGCGTGCGGGCTCGCCCCGAACGCCTGGACGCTGGTGGCGGCGCGCGTCGCGCAGGGCGCGGCGGCCGCGGCGATGCTGCCGCAGGTGCTGGCCACGATCCAGGCGGCGACCACCGGGAAGCACCGCGCCAAGGCGATGAGCCTGTACGGCGCGACGGCCGGGCTGTCCATGGTGGCCGGGCAGATCCTGGGCGGTGTGCTGGTGGCGGCGGACATCTGGGGCACCGGCTGGCGTTCGGTGTTCCTCGTCAACGTGCCGGTCGTGGTGGTCGGGCTGTTCCTGGGCGCGCGGGCGGTCCCGGAGACCCGCTCGCAGCACCCGGAGCCGGTGGACGGGCCCGGCACGGTGCTGCTCGCCGTCTCGCTGCTGACCCTGCTGGCGCCGCTGACCGAGGGCCGGGCCGCGGGCTGGCCGGTGTGGACCTGGCTGTCGCTGGCCGCGTTCCCGTTCGCGGTGTGGGCGTTCTACACGGTGGAGCGCCGCGCGGACCGGCTGGGCCGTACGCCGCTGGTGCCGCCGAGTCTGTTCGCTCTGACGTCGCTGCGGCGCGGGCTGGTGATGATCGTGCCGTTCTCGATCGGATTCAGCGGTTTCATGTTCGTGATCGCGGTGTCGCTGCAGCAGGGCGCGGGGCTCGGTCCGGTCCCCGCGGGTCTGGCGCTGACACCGATGGCGGTGGCGTTCTTCGCGGTCTCGCTGTACGGGCCGCGGCTGGTCGCCCGTTTCGGCACCCGGGTGGTGACCGCCGGCGGGCTGATCCAGGCGGTCGGCATCGGGCTCCTGGTCGTGACCGCCTGGCGCTCCTGGCCGCACCTGGGCGTGTGGGAACTGCTGCCGGGCGCGGCCGTGGCGGGCGCGGGCCAGGCGCTCCAGCTCCCGATCACTTTGCGGATCATCCTGTCGGAGGTACCGGCGGCGCGGGCGGGCGTCGGCAGCGGTGTCATGGTGACGACGCAGCAGTCGGCGCTGGCGCTGGGCGTCGCGACGCTCGGCACGCTGTTCCTGACGCTGGTGCCGGGCATGGGCATGCGGGACGCCCTGATGACGACGCTGCTGGTCCAGCTGGCCGGTATCGCACTGACGGTCGCCCTGAGCCTGCGCCTGCCGCGCACGATCAGCTGACGACGGTGTATCCGCGGAAACCGTGACTCGGTGCGGCCACGGGCTCTCCGTGGCCCCCGGGCGGCCCGCCGCCCGGGGGCCGAAGTCAGCTGACGACCGGTGAGGGGTCGCTGATGTCAGCAGCGGCCTCTGCTGTCGTGCGCGGCATCAGTTGAGCACCTGCTGGGTGACGACGATGTGACCCTGGTCGGGATTGAGAACGCCGCCGAGTCGGCTGAAGGCTCCGTCTGTCAGATCGAGGCACTTGGGTTCCTGGGGCGTCTGCTGGAAGGTGCCGCGGTCGTTGATGCGGACGACCAGGGACCTGCCGTTCGCCACATTCGTGACCTTCACCCTGGTCCCGAAGGGGAGTTGCGGGTTGCGGGTCAGGGAGGTGGCAGCGGTGTCCGCGTTGTTGTCGAAGACCTCCCCGCTGGCGGTCAGCGCGCCGGCCGGGATGGGGCCGTAGTGCGTCGCCCAACACTGGTCGGCCGCAGCCACCTGCACGGCGCCCGCGGCAGGCGTGGCGGTGGCGGTGGGTGCCATCACCACGAGCGCACCGAGGGCGGTGGCCCCGACGGCAGAGTGGAAGAAGGGTATTGCACGACTCATCGCTTTTCTTGCCTCTCTCGGACGTCGTCACATGGATGACGGAAGGAAGAAAGGGAAGGACGGACGGACGGAAAGCCGGCGGCCGGAAGGAAGGAGAGGAATGCGTGCCGGACCGGGGCTCAGCCCGCCACCCGGTACGCCGCACCCGCCTGCGTGGCGGTCGTGCCGTTGTAGAGGCCGGTGCCGTCGCCGCGGCTCGTCGAGAGCGTGAACCACGCGTACCGTTCGACGTACGACAGCGCCTGGAGCAGGTCGGTCGACTGCTTGATGAACGCCGCCTGCTGGGCCTGCGTCGGATACCTCGGCGTACCGGACGAGAAGTCGATCAGCGCGTACTCGGTGATCCAGATCGGCTTGCCGTAGCGTTCGTGGACGCTCTGGATGTACGTCCAGAGCTGACCGACGGCGTTCGCGGTGTTGAAGTCGGCGCCGTACCAGTGCAGTGGGACGAAGTCGACTCGGTAGCCGCGCGAGGCGGCGCCCTGCATGAACCGGTCGAGCCAGCCGCCGGCGGTGTTCGCGCCGGTCGCCACCGCGGGGGCGCCGAGCCTGAGGCCGGTCGACTGCAGCCGCGGCCACAGGTCGAGCGCCTGCTGCACGGTCATGTCGGCCTGTCCCGCCATGTCGGGTTCGTTGAACCCGAGCAGCGTGCTGCCCTGCTGCTTCGCCTGGTTGAGCTCGGCGTCCGTGACCGAGCCCGACCCCCAGATCATGGGGACGAACTCGACGTCCGCGGGCGCCGATATCTGCTGTCGGCCAGCGGACCAGGTGTAGAACCAGCCGACCCTGGAGTCCGCGAGGTCCTGGGTGACGCCGCTGAAGTTCCAGGCGCTGATGCCCTTCTTCTTCACGGCGGCGGCCGCCGTGTCCGGCACCGCCGGTGCGGTGGCCGCGCTTGCCCGGCCGCCCACGGCGAGCCCGGCCGGAAGCGAGAGCAGCCCGGCGACGACGCTTCTTCTGCGCAGGTCGTCCGACGACATGCTCACGCTCCCTCGTGGAACTCGACGGTGAAGCCGTTGCACCGGCTGCACTGCTGCATCACCTGGTTGCCGGGTTCCTGGTCCTGCTTCGACCAGCCGTAGGCTCGCGGGCAGTTGGTCGCGATCATGTCGCTGTAGGCGGTCTTCGCATCACGGTTGGGGTTGGTGCAGAGCATGGGCGAGCCGTCCGCCCACCGGGTCAGATCGGCGGCCGGGCACTTCGGCAGCAGGTTCTGGGAGCAGCCCTGGGTGGCGCAGCCGCCCCCGCTTCCGGTCACGTTCACCGGGGTGATGGTGATCGGCACGGAGAAGGCGTTGACGTAGCTGACGTCGTACCAGGGAGCGAGGCCGTCTGCGCTGTCGAAGTTGAACTCCGCGAGACTGACGGGCTGTTCGGCCTGGCCCGGGTCGCACTTCTGGGCGTACACCCCGCAGTCGCCGAGTTGGCAGTGGAAGGTGCTGCCGGTGGTGCCGCCGCACCCCATGCGGGCGAAGAACTTCCCGCGCCAGTGGCCGGGCGCAGCCGTCTCGGGGATCGCCACCGTCGCCGATTGGCCGGGATCCAGAATCGGCAGCCCGGTCAGCGGCTTGGAGCCGTCGGCGTTGACGGTGCTGCCGATCCAGATCCTGCGTCCTGTGTGGTTGACGAAGGTGACGGTGTGGTGGGTCGCGGCCGCGGCGGCGGGCACCACCCGGTGGGCGGCGTCCGTACGCGCATTGGTGTGGGTTTGCGTGGGGGGCCGGTGCGGTGCCACGGCCACCAGCATGGCGGCGGCCACAGCGGCCAGAGTGGTCATGATTCTGCGCACATTGCCTCCGTCGGACGAGTCATGCAGAGCGGTACGGGGGCAATGTTCAGCAGGTCACCTTGTCGCCCGGGGTCACGCCGAGGATCTGCGCGAACTGCCGGTAGAGGTTGATCCGGTCCTGCATCTCGGCGGGATTGCGGCCGTTGCACTCGACGGCGCCGTTGATGCTGCGGATCGTTTCGCCGAACCCCGCGCCGGAGACCATTGCCTGATGGGGCGTCATGGTTCCGGGGCCGCTCTGGGTGTTCCAGTACCACAGCGCGGTCTTCCAGGAGACCTGGCCGTCGGTCGCCACCAGGTCCGGCTTGTGCAGCAGGTCGATCCCCAGCGCGTCGCCGGCCGCCTTGTAATTGAAGTTCCAGCTGAGCTGGAGCGGGCCGCGCCCGTAGTACGCCGCCTGCCCGGCCGGGCAGCCGTAGGGGCGGGTCGTGTCGCAGTACGTCGGCCAGTTGGCGGTGTTCTGCTCCGTGATGTAGCGCAAACCGCCGGTCTCGTGGCTGGCGTTCGCCAGGAAGGCCGCCGCCTCCAGTTTCCGGTCCCGGTCGTTACCGGTGTGCGCGAAGGCGGGGTACGCGCTCATCGCGTTGACCAGCGCGTCGTAGGTGTAGAAGCCGTTCTTGTTCGGGAACATCTGCTGGAACTGGGCCCTGCTCACGGCGAAGTCGGCCGCGGCCGTCCGCGTCGACACCCCGGCGGTGGACGCGGTGGCGGCAGAGGTGGGCAGGACGACGGCCGCGACGGCTGCCGCAGCGGCGGAAGCGGCCACGAGGGCACGTCGAATGCGCATGGCTGTCTCTCCTGAGGGACGGGGGGTGGCTCACGCGAGGCTCGGCAACGTTGTCAGCGGCTCAATTGTTGAGCGCATGACACGCACGCCTCACGGGGTCTCCTGAGAGCGCTCACAGGATCTGACAGCTCCCCATGACAGCCACCCGGCAGGGACCTGTCAATGGTCCGGACCAGGTGTCGCGTCTTTCCGGACATCCTGCGGTCCCGCACCGGAAGGGCCAACTCCGCTTGATCCGACAGCTGTTGATGCCGGTCATGCGGTGGACTCGCTTCCGCATGGGCGGGCAGCGGGGTCCGGCCGCGTGGATCACCTCAGGTACGGACGGCCTACCATCGACCGGATCCTGCCTTCTGCGCCCGTGAGGAGCGTCACGCCACCCCGGCCCGGCGCGCCCGCAGCGTGCCGGCCTTGTGCCGGTTGCCGCAGTTCTCCACCGAGCGCCAACTCCTCCTCCGCGATCTCCAGGGCCGGCGTCGGCGCCGGCCGGAAGCGCTGCGCCCACGCGACCGGATCCGCGGGCCCATGCAGTACCTCGTACCATCCCGGAAGGCCCCCGGCCCGCCGGTGGGCAGCAGCTCCGGGCCCAACGCGCCCGCGCCGAAACGGAAGTCGGCTCCGTGCGGGACCGCAGCACGAGTCCGGGCGTACCGGCCCGGCCCTGGACAAGGACTCCATGTGACCCATATGAGTGGTCGCATGGGAGCGGCTCTCGACTGGAAACTGGTCGTCGACACGCAGGACGCCCCCGCCCTCGCGGACTTCTGGGCGGCGGCGCTGGGTTACGAGGTGGAGGACAACAGCGCGCTGATCAACCGACTGCTGGCGGCGGGTCAGCTTCCGGAGGCGGCGGTCGCGGAGCACAACGGCACGCGGATCTTCCGGGGTTTCGCCGCGATCCGGCACCCGGACGACCCGTACGACAAGGAGACGGGCATCGGCCGGGGCCGCCGCATCCTCTTCCAGGACGTCCCCGAGGAAAGTCGTAGCGAAGACGTAACCAGAGACGTCCCCGACTGCGTGTCCTTGCTCGCGCAGTCGGGGGCGCTGCCCGCTCCGGTCGGGGGTCCGGCGCGGGGGTCCTGATCAGTGCTCGCGTGGACGTGTCGGGGCGCGAGTGGCGGCGTTGCGCCACCACCGCAGGCCCCGGCATCCGGGCTGCGAAAGCCCGAAGTGCACCCCGCACCGTGGACACCAGGGGAGCCCGTTCTCAGGGTCCGTAGGGCACTCAGCGGAACAGCGGGGGCACTCGTCCACGGGTACCTACTCTCAGGCGCTCAGGTCGAACTCTCCGGCCTTGACGGCGTCCGTGAGTGTCACCCACTGCTCAGCCGTCATGGTGACGATGGTGTCGGGGCGCTCACTGTCCCGCAACGCCACCACACCCGGCACGTTGAGCGCCACCTGGGGGCAGTTGTCGACCTTCGGGTCACGGCATACGGCCGCGCTCACGAAATCAAACTCAGGAACTGCGGTCATTTTGCTTGTCCCTTCGCCGTAATGCTGCGGGGAATCGGTCCCCGCGCCGTTGTGCGACCCGTTCCGGCAGACGCGATAGCGGCCCATCTGTCGGAACGGGGGTCTGTGTGCTGCCCTTGCGCCTCGCAGCGCCCAGGAAGCGGCAGCCATCCGGTTTGGTGCAGGAGGGCAGTTAGGCGCCCTGGGCGTCGCTCTCGCGGTACGGGTTGTCTCCTGTCGGAGTAACGCGCCAATACGTCTCGACCATGGCTTTGTACTGCCGATGGGTCGGGTTCAGGCCCGTGTGTTTCAGCGCCCAAATCTCTACCGGTGCAGGGTCGTTGTCCTGCGCGGGCGCTTCCTCACCGCATGCGATGCACACGGCGGAATAGATGCCCTGGGGGCGCCCTCGGCGGTTTCCGGTCCGAGCGTCCATTCAGCGGCTTTGATGATCGAGCGCATCACAGTTCCCCCCTGCTGCGCCGGTTTTCTTCGGCCACTTTGGCGCGCAATTCCTGGGCGCTTCCATTGCAGCGGGGACAGGTGCACGGCGGGAGTCCCGAGGTTGCGTCGGGCACCTCAACCGGCTTCACGGTGTGCTTTGCGCGCACGGGAGTGCGGGCACCTGTTTCCGGATTGATCCGGTAGACAGCAATGGTCATGCTCACCGCGCTGCCTCCCAGGGGCACGTCTGGACGCCTGCACGGGCAGTCCTGGGCGAGCCTCCCAGGTGTGCAACGTAGGGCCGGACGAGGGCGCCCGTGTCCTCCCAGGGGGCGCGTTCGCTGTTGTGCCTGCGAGCGATCACCAGGGCGCCCCGCACGCCCGGCGTAGGGCGCCTGTGGGGCGCCGGGGGCGCTCCCTGGGGCACTGCGGTACGCCTGTGCCTGCCGGGCGTCTGTGGTCCGAACACGACCGCCCTGACCCATTCCAGGGCCGTGCGGATAAGGTCTGTCATGTCAGCGCTCCTCTGAAGCGTTGGCCATGCCCCCGGGCCGGTCGCACGGTCGCGGGGGTCTGTCGTCATCAGTCAACGCCCCTGCGAGCCAGGCGACTTGCACACTTCTTGCACACATGCCGGGCGCACTGCACGCACCCTTTGGGACCATGGGACGTGAGGACGTCACCGAGCGGGGAAGACGCAAGGTATGAGCGCTACGCAGGTACCCGGACCAGGCGCCAACGTCGCTGCGCGCCGAAAGGAACTCGGGCTAAGTCAGGTGACCCTAGCCCGCAGGGCGGGGGT
Organism: Streptomyces sp. NPDC001848; assembly: GCF_042891915.1. Classification (NCBI taxonomy): domain Bacteria; kingdom Bacillati; phylum Actinomycetota; class Actinomycetes; order Kitasatosporales; family Streptomycetaceae; genus Streptomyces; species Streptomyces sp. NPDC001848. Next base: position 175,278 of record NZ_JBIATP010000016.1, read on the forward strand.
GTCGGTTTCCCTTCTCAGCAAGATCGAAGTAGGGGACCGGGCGCTCACCCAGGGCGTAGGTGCTGCGCTAGCCCGCGCAATGAACCTCACCCTTGACGAACTACTGGGCAGCGCCCCGGAAGCAAACCTCAATGACCTGAACTGGGCTATCCGGCGATTCGATATTCCTGGGGAACCTCCGGAGCACCCCGAGAATCTACAGCGGGAAGTAGACGAGCTAAATCAGCTTCGGTGGAATACGGAGCTGTCCAAAGTTCTCCTGAGGCTTCCCGGAATTCTCACGAGGGTTACCAACCATGCGCACCTTACAGGGGAACCGAAGGCATGGGGTTTGGTCGCGGACGTATACGGCGTCATTTACTGGCTCGCTGCCCGGCATCGGTGGATGCACCTTGCCGAATTGGCGACGCTGAAACAGCGGATGGCTGCCGAGAGGGCAGACCCTATTGCGGCCATCGTTGCCGCGCGAGATGATGCGGGCACTTTCCTTAATTCCGGGGATTTCTCCGGAGGCTTGGCAGTCATCGACCGGGCAATTGTGCAGGCGGAGTCCACATTGACTGGACAGGACCGGGCGTTTGGGCTTGGCGTTCTACACCTGCGAGGCTTGACCCTCGCCGGACGGCTGAAAGATAAGCAGACTACCCAGAAGCACATTGACGCGGCTTGGCGGATGGCTGAGGAGATCCCGGAAGAGATTGCCAAGCATGGGATGCAATTCGGTCCCGAGCAAACGGCCACACACGTGATCTCTACAGCATCTGATATGGAACAGCACCGCAGCGCAGTGGAAACGGGCGAAAGCCTGATTCGAGCGGGTATGACTCTTCCTGCTAACCGGGTTGCCCCGGTTTACATGAACCTTGGGCGCTCTCAGCTAGCCCTAGGCGACCAAGAAGGGACCCTCGAAAGCCTTGAAAGGGCATGGGCGACCTCACCGGAAATGGCGGCAGTCCATCCGACGTCGTTGGAGCTAACGCGAGTCCTGGTGTCGAAGCACAAGCGAAGCAACGAGCGGCTCACGAAAATCGCCCAGAGGGCAGGAATCACCCTCTAAGGCTTTTCAAGCCCAGAAACGCAGAAAAACGCCCCTCCAGGCTCGCCGTAGCGAACCGGAGGGGCATTTTTCGTGCGTTGCTCACAGTGAGTAATTACCGGCAGCCAGACTCCCAGGGCCAAAATTTCGCGGCCATGTTCAGAGTCAGGGCGGCCGGGTCGCCGAGCGATCTTCGCCAGAGATTGACCCTCCCCCGGTCCCCTCACACACCGTGACCGGTAAAAGGGACGCCTGCTAGAACGACGTCGTAACCAGGCCCGTCCCCGAGATGATGCAAATGGATGCCGCATAGCGGTTCGGGATGGCTGCCGCGTAATTGTAGAGGCGCACGAATACGCTCATGTTGTTTGCGTACGTCTGCTGGAATGCTTCGGCGCGAATGTGCGATTCCCAGAGTCGGAGGTCCGAAGCACGCAGTACAAAGATGCGGTCCTGGTTTGTGCCTCCGCCCAGGTTGGTCGGAATATTGGAGTCGAGCCACACGGGGAGTCCGAGGATTTGCCCCACATAGCCCTCTTCCATTACCTGACTGAATACGCCCACAGCGTTTACGGGGCCTGCTTCCCCGGGAACGACCAGCGGGCGGTTTTGCGAGTCGATTTGAGCGACGATCCACGCCCAGCGACGCGGGTGCATGATGAGCATGTCCGGGGGCGCATACCGGTTCGTGTGCACCGTAGAAATGGCCGAAGCTATCTGCCCGAGCAGGCCGTTAGCTCCGCTCAGTGAGCATTCGTCCATACCTGACTACGGGCGCCGGAAACGGTAAGCAGACCGGTGAGCGTGCCACCCGTGCCGCTGCCGTTGAGTAGCTGCGTATCCAGCTTCATGGCGTAGTCGGCCGCAAGATCCTCAAGGATTACGTTATCGATATTGAGCGGCGACTGTTCGAGCAACTGAAGCGAAACGGTCTGTCCGCCTGCAATGGTCACGACCGGCGAGCTAACGGAAGTGCGCCTCCACCTCGACGTGCACGCCGGCCCGGACGCCCGGGAGGCGACGGTGGCCCGCCTGGAGTCCCTGGGCGCGACCCGCGTCGAGGAGGTGGACAAGGGCCCGGCCGGGCACTGGTGGGTCATGCGGGACCCGGAGGGGAACGAGTTCTGCGTGGCTTAGGACACGACGGCGGCCGCCCCGGTGGAGTCGTTCTCCCGAGTGGGTGCGGCGGAGGTGCCGGTGTGGGCGGCCAGGGCCTGCTCCAGGCGCCGGATGTGGTGGTACTGCACCCGCGTGGTGCGCTGCAGGGCCATGACCGCGCCGAGGAACTGATCCATCTCGGTGGCCCGGGTGAGGATGTCGTCGGGTACGTTCTCGTCCCGCAGACAGGCCTCCGCGTCCTGGCTGAGCACGGCCTGCGCCCAACCGCGGGTGATCGCCTTGAACAGGCCGGGGTGGTTGACCACGATCCGCGCCCGGATCGCGAGGTCGTTCTCGGCGGCTTCCAGATGCAGTCCGGTGTCCTTGTTGCGCGCCCCGAACAGCGGCTCGTGGAGGTGGTGCGCGTCGAAGCCGTGCTCGACGCAGCCGATCCAGAAGTCCCAGTCCTCCCCTGCCCGCATGGTCTCGTCGTACCCGCCCACGGCCTGCCACGCCTCACGGCGGTACAGCGAGCAGTAGAACATGATCAGCCGCTGGAGCATCAGTTCCCGGCTGTACGCGGGGAGGGGAATCGCCTGTGGGGGCAGGTCGTCATCGGTGAAGGTGAAGACGTCGGTCGACGCGATGGCGATACCGGGGTCGCCGTCCAGGACCGCGACGGTCTTCTCCAGCATCGTGGGCGCGATCACGTCGTCGGCGTCCAGCGGAAGGATGTAGCGGCCGGCGGCCGCCTCGATCCCCGTGTTGCGGGCGGCGGAGACTCCGGCGTTGGCCTGGCGGAGCAGCCGGATGCGCCGGTCGGGGTGACGGGCGATCAGGCCCTGGGCCACCTCGGCGGTGTCGTCGGTGCTGCCGTCGTCGACGATGACGAGTTCCCAGTCGCGGTACGTCTGGGCGAGGACGCTGGACACCGCCTCGGGCAGATAGCGGGCGTAGTCGTGGCAGGGGATGACCACCGAGACCACAGGGTCGGAACCTTGGGGCATGAGCCGTCTTTCGCTCGGAACGGAAGGGACGGGAGGACGGGAGGACGGGAGGACGGGAGGACAGAAGGTCGGGAGGTCGGGAGGTCGGGAGAAGGAGCCCAGCCACCGGTGGCCGGCTTCCGCACGGTCGGGTGTGGGCGGCCCCCCGGCCCTCTCCCAGGGCCACGTCGCAGCGGACCCGCCGATCGCGTGCTAGCCGATACGAAGGCCGGGCGCGTACTCGCCGTCCAAGAAGGCGGCGTTGTCGAGGCTGCGGTGACCGTGGTGGTGGCCGTAGTCACAGATGGTCATGTTGGCCACGGGAGTGCAACAGTGGCCGTAATCGCTGATGGTGACGTTGGCGATGGGCGGGCAGCAGTGGCCGTAATTGCTGATGGTGACGTTGGCGATGGGCGGGCAGCAGTGGCTGTAGTCGCTGATGGTGACGTTGGCGACGTTCTTGCAGGGGTGGTCCACCCCCGGTATGAGGGTGACGTCGCCGCTCATGGGCTGCCCTTGGTACGCGGACGCCGCCGACGCCGTCAGCGCGTCCTGGCCGAGGGCGGCGGCGTAGGAGGCCTCCGCGGTGTTGAGCAGTCCGGCGGTCGCCAGTGCGGCCGGGAGGGCCAGGGAGGATATGACGCGAGCTTTCACGGTCGTGCCGTCCTTTCGAAGGGGAGGCTGCCCCGGCATGCCGACGACCTTCACGGCAGGGACAGCAGCGCCACCGTAGGATTTGCCTACTTTACGTGGCAAAATGATTACTCCACGCGAGTGGCCGAGGTCGGCGCCGCGGGGAGCACCGTTCGTTTCAGGACGGGGACAGCACCGCCGTGTCCGCCGGGTCCGGGGCATGGTGCGGATGCAGCACTTCGAGGTCGGGCAGCGCCCAGCAGGCGGTGCCCATGTCGCGGGCCATCGCGGCCAGCCCCTCGGTCTCGATGAGGTACTGGTACGGAAAGCACGGGAAGTTCAGGCCGTCACGATGCAGGTCGGCGCGGACCAGCAACACGGTGCCGCCGACCGAGTCCACGCGGAGCAGCCCTTTGCCCCGCAGCTCGTCGAGGTAGATCCGGCCGAAGCCCTTGGGCGGCTGCAGAATGCCGTCGCGAAGCCACTGGGACCAGTTGAGCGTGCCGGCGCGGGGGTGGAGGACGAAGGTGTTGAGGTCGAATGTGGGTCCCCCGGACGTGGTGGTGCAGTGCGGGACGACGATGTCCTTGCGCGCTCCGAGCAGCCGCTGGATCAGGTCGGCCGGGTAGTCGGTGACATCCACGTCGAGCCACAGCACCCACTCCTCGTCGGCAAGGGCCCGGGCGAGCAGATGGTTGCGTGCCTTGGCCAGCACCGACCGGCGTCGGCGTTGGACGCCGGGTTCCCAGCGAGGCCCGGCCACCTGGAGGCCGAAGTCGCGGTGGACGACGGTGACCCGCCGGTACTCCGCCCGGAGGCCGGGCAGGACCTGTCGCAGCAGTTCCGGCGTCGAGTCCTTGCTGTCGCCCTCCAGCAGGCCCAGTGAGATCGCCTCGCGGGGATAGTCCAGGGAGCGCAGTTTCTCCAGGTGGCCGGGGAGGAACGCGGCCGCGTCCTTGACCGGGGTGAGCACCAGCACGAGGGGCCGCTCGCTCGCCGGGGGCGGAGCGGGTTCGACAGCCGTCGGCGGTCTTCCGGCGACGGCTCGCGCTGCGGCGGCACCGGTCTCGGCGTGGGTGATGTCCTGCGGCTGGATCGGCAGCCGGGTCGCCATGGCCAGCAACCGCTCGGCGTACGCGCCGGGTTCCGCCCAGACCTGGGTCGCCACCTCGAAGTGCTCCGCGAAGTGCGACTCGCTGAACGTGTTGCCGCCGTGACAGATGTAGGTGTACAGCTCCGGCGCGTCGATGGAGACGACCCGGCAGGTGCGGACCACCTCTTCCGCCACCGGTGTGTCCTCGCCCCGGCGTTGCGCCGGATAGCGGGGCATCCGGTCCTTGGCGCAGATCATCGACCCTTCCCAGACCCGTGCGCAGGAGATCGCGAGCTTGCGCCGAGCGGGCCACCACAGCCGTTCACGGGCGAGGAAACAGGCCTCGGCGCCGAGCGCGAGAATCGCCGCCATCTGTGTCTCGACCCGCTCCGGGTCGTACAGGTCGTCGTCGTCCCACTGGCACACGTAGGGTCCGCCGGCCCGGTCCACCGCCTCGTTGCGCAGTTCGCCGAGCGTCCGCCCCTCCGGAGGGAGCCGGTGATGGCGGATGCGCGGGTCGCCCAGCTCCCGGATGTGCCGCTCGAGCGCGTCGTCCGTGCCGTCGTCCACGACGACCAGTTCCAGGTCGCGATAGGTCTGCGCACGGAAGCAGGCGATCGCGCCGCGCGCCGTCGCCACGCGGCCCTTGGTCACCATCAGGCAGGACACCGTGGGCGTGGGTGCGCCCGAGGCCCAGCGGCGCCGCTGGGCGTCGAGACTGAGCTGCCCGTCGGCGAGCGGGTGCAGCCCCTGGCTCGCCCAGAACGGGAACCGCTTGCCGGCCGACACCCGCACCGCCGCCGCGTCGTCACACACCCAGCTGCCGGACCAGTGATGCACCGCGTACGCACGCTGGTGGTCGGCTTCCCGAGGGCCGAACAGCTCTGCCGCGTAGGGGCTCACCTCGGGGTACAGCGCTTCCGACCCGAGGACCGTGACCGAGGCGGGCTCCGGGGCGCTGTCGACGGCCCTGGTCAGGAAGAAGGGGCCGGTGGCGTCCAGGGCACTGGGGGCCCTGTGGGCGCCGACCAGTTGCCGGTGCACATGGGCCCAGAAGGGGTGGCCCGGTCGTGACGCGATGAACGCGTTGCCGACGATGCGGCCGAACCCGCGTCGGCGGGCCAGCAGCAGACGGGTGTGGGCCTCGGGCTCACAGCCGAGGACGAGCTCGTGTCCGTCGAGGATCGCGTCGACCGGCTTGAGGCACTCGAAGTCCAGGTCCACGTAGAGCCCGCCGAAGTGATCGAGCAGGAAGTAGCGGATCGCGTCGGCCCGCATGATCGCTTCGGGGTAACCGTCGTAGATCGGCAGGAACCAGGGGTAGTGCTCCTGGAGGAAGGCACGGTTGTCCGCGTCGGTCCACAGCCGGTATCCCCAGCCGGGGTGATGCAGGCGCCAGGAATCGACCCACTGACGCCATTTCGGAGGTACGTCGGCGTCCTTCCAGGTCTGATGGATCAGGGCGGGGATCTTCTCCTGTGTCCGCATGCACGCAGTATGAAGATCAGTTCTGCTTCCGAGTCGCTCCGGCGGGACCTGCCGGCCGGACATTCACCCGGGCGGCAGGGCGCGACGGCCCCCGGGGTGACGCATCACGTTCACCGTGCGTCCCTTCCACCGTTACGCGGTGCGGTCGAGGCGGACGAGCAGGAGGGCACCGTCACGGACACCGTCGGCGGCCTGTCCCCGGCCTCGCCGACGCTGGTGCCCGGCCGTCCGGTGCCCTTCTCACTGACCGTCACGGGCGATGCCGACAGCCGCTTCACCCACACGCTCTCCAGCAGGCTGAGCCTCTACCCGCCCGTGGACCCCTACCTGCGGCCCTCGGTGAGGCTGCAGGTCCTCGACGGCGGACAGTGGACGGACCTGGCCACGGACGGCGACTCCAGCTGGACACTGCCCGCCGTCCCGGCCGGTCTGAGCACCGGTGACGTCCACACCCACCAGCTGCGCTTCGTCGAGGACGCCGCGTCCGAGCCCCGCTCCGGCGACTCGCAGGCGAACTTCTCGGTCTCCACCTAACAGGACAGCGTCCACAGGCCCCTGGTCGGGCGGGCCGACGGCAGCATCGTCCTGGGCGGCACCACCGGCTGACCCGCACCCGGCACCGAGCGCCACCACACAGAAAACGCCGGGCGAGCTGGAAGATCCAGCTCGCCCGGCGTCCTGATTCAGCGCGGAGCGCCTAGCAGCCCAGGAGCCGCCCGGCCAGGTAGCCCTCGATCTGGTCGAGGGACACCCGCTCCTGCTTCATGGAGTCACGCTCACGCACGGTCACCGCGTTGTCGTCCAGCGTGTCGAAGTCCACCGTCACGCAGTACGGCGTACCGATCTCGTCCTGGCGGCGGTAACGGCGGCCGATCGCGCCCGCGTCGTCGAACTCGATGTTCCAGTGCTTGCGCAGCGCCTGGGCGAGCCCCTTCGCCTTCGGCGATAGCTCCGGGTTGCGGGACAGCGGCAGCACCGCGACCTTCACGGGAGCCAGGCGGTGATCGAGGCGCAGCACCGTGCGCTTCTCCATCTTGCCCTTGGCGTTCGGCGCCTCGTCCTCGACGTAGGCGTCGAGCAGGAACGCCAGCATGGTGCGCCCGACCCCCGCGGCCGGCTCGATGACGAACGGCGTCCAGCGCTCGCCGGCTTCCTGGTCGAAGTAGGAGAGGTCCTGGCCGGAGGCCTTGGAGTGCGCCGACAGGTCGTAGTCCGTGCGGTTCGCGACGCCCTCCAGTTCGCCCCACTCCGAGCCGCCGAACTGGAAGCGGTACTCGATGTCCGCGGTGCGCTTGGAGTAGTGGGAGAGCTTCTCCTTCGGGTGCTCGTACCAGCGCATGTTCTCCTCACGCAGGCCGAGACCCGTGTACCAGTTCCAGCGCTCCTGCATCCAGTACTCGTGCCACTTCTCGTCCTCGCCCGGCTTGACGAAGAACTCCATCTCCATCTGCTCGAACTCGCGGGTGCGGAAGATGAAGTTGCCCGGCGTGATCTCGTTGCGGAACGACTTGCCCATCTGCGCGATGCCGAACGGCGGCTTGCGGCGCGAGGTCTGCTGGACCTGGAGGAAGTTGGTGAAGATGCCCTGCGCGGTCTCCGGGCGCAGGTAGGCGATCGAGCCGCTGTCCTGGGTCGGGCCGAGGTGGGTGGAGAGCAGACCGGAGAACTGCTTCGGCTCGGTGAACTGGCCCTTGTTGCCGCAGTTGGGGCAGTTGATGTCCGCGAGGCCGTTCTCCGGGAGGCGGCCGTGCTTGGCCTCGTACGCCTCCTCCAGGTGGTCGGCGCGGAAGCGCTTGTGACAGGAGGTGCACTCGGTGAGCGGGTCGGTGAAGGTGGCGACGTGACCGGAGGCCACCCAGACCTCGGTCGCCAGGATCACCGACGAGTCGATACCGACGACGTCCTCGCGCGACGTCACCATGTAGCGCCACCACTGGCGCTTGATGTTCTCCTTGAGCTCGACACCCAGCGGTCCGTAGTCCCAGGCGGCCCGCTGACCGCCGTAGATCTCGCTGCAGGGGAATACGAAGCCACGGCGCTTGCTCAGGCTGACGATGGTGTCGATCTTGTCGGCGGCCACGGTGCTCTCTTCATTACGACGACGGGCGACGAAGCGAGACGCTTCAAAGCGAATGCTTCAGGGTACCGGCGGTGGCTCCCCCTCAATCAAATCGGTCCCGTCCACAGACCTGGGCACAGGCCCCAAGGACCGGGTTTGTTGACAACGGTTTCCATGTTTGATGAAAATGACTGTCATGAACGCACGACGACGCCTCATACCCGGGACCGCGGTCGCGGCGGCCACCGCCCTCGGTCTCGGAGCCCTCTCCGCCTGCTCCTCCTCCAGTGCCGCAGCGGGCGACAGCGGCAAGTTCGACGTCGTGGCGTCGTTCTACCCGCTGGCCTTCCTCGCCGAGCGGATCGGCGGGTCGTACGTCCACGTGACCAGTCTGACCCAGCCCGGCCAGGAACCGCACGACCTGGAGATCAGCGCCAAGCAGACCGCGCAGCTCCAGGAGTCCGACGCGGTCCTCTACCTCAAGGGCCTGCAGCCCTCCGTCGACGACGCGGTGGCCCAGTCCGAGATCAGGACGAAGGTCGACGCCGCCTCCCTGACCTCCCTGGAGGAGCACGGCAACGAGGTCGGCGGGCACGCGGCCGCCCACGACACCCACCAGGGCGAGGAGTCCGGCGGCAAGGACCCCCACATCTGGCTCGACCCGGTGCGCTACGCCCAGGTCGCCAAGGGCGTCGGCGCCGCCTTCGAGAAGGCGGACCCCAAGCACGCGGGCACGTACAAGAAGAACACCGACGCTCTGGTCAAGAAGCTCGACGACCTGAACACCCGGTACGCGGACGGCCTGAAGAACACGAGGACCAAGGTCTTCATCACCACGCACGCCGCCTTCGGCTACCTCGCCGAGCGCTACGGCCTCACCGAGGAGGCCATCAACGGGCTGGACCCGGAGTCCGAACCCAGCGCCGCCCGCGTCCGCGACCTGGAGAAGATGGCCAAGGCCGACGGCGTCTCCACGGTCTTCTACGAGACGCTCGTCAGCGACAAGACCGCGAAGACCATCGCCCAGGACGCGAACCTGAAGACGGACGTCCTCGACCCGATCGAGGGCATCACGCCGAAGTCCCGCGGCAGGGACTACTTCCAGGTCATGGAGTCCAACCTCAAGGCCCTGCAGACCGCCTTGGGCACCAAGTGATCGCCACGGAGGACGCGATGGACGCCACGGACGCCACGGACGCCACGGACGCCACGGGCGAGCCCGTCATATCGATGCGCGGCGTACGCGCCGACCTGGGCTCGCGCCCCGTCCTGCGCGGCATCGACCTCACCGTGCGCCGCGGTGAGGTCGTCGCGCTGCTCGGGGCGAACGGCTCGGGCAAGTCGACCGCCGTGCGCAGCATCATCGGCCAGGTGCCGGTGAGCTCCGGGGAGATCACACTCTTCGGCACCCCGCGCCGAGCCTTCCGCGACTGGCGGCGCGTCGGATACGTCCCGCAGCGCACCACGGCCGCGGGCGGCGTGCCCGCCACGGTGACCGAGGTCGTCTCCTCCGGGCGCCTGTCCCGGGCCCGCTTCGGCATCCTGCGCAGGGCCGACCACGAGGCCGTACGCCACGCCCTGGATCTCGTCGGCATGGCGGACCGGGCCAAGGACTCGGTCAACGCGCTCTCCGGCGGCCAGCACCAGCGCGTCCTGATCGCCCGTGCGCTCGCCTCCGAGCCCGAACTGCTGATCATGGACGAGCCGATGGCGGGCGTCGATCTGGCGAGCCAGGAGGTGCTCGCGCAGACGCTCGGGAACCAGGTGGCGTCCGGTGCGACCGTGCTGCTGGTGCTGCACGAACTGGGCCCCCTGGAGCCCCTGATCGACCGGGCGGTCGTCCTGCGCGACGGCTGCGTGCTCCACGACGGCCCGCCCCCGAAGGCCGTGGGCCAGCACGCCCTGCCCGGCCACGACCACGTCCACCCGCACGACGCCACCGGCGCCGAACCGATCCGCACGGGACTGCTGAGCTGATGGACTTCCTGAACTACGCCTTCATGCAGCGGGCCCTGCTCGCCGCCGTCCTGGTCGGCATCACGGCCCCCGCCGTCGGCATCTACCTCGTGCAGCGCCGCCAGGCCCTGATGGGCGACGGCATCGGCCACGTGGCGATGACCGGCGTCGGCCTCGGCTTCCTCCTGTCCACCTCCCCGGTGTGGATGGCGACGGCCGTCTCCGTCCTCGGCTCGGTCCTCATGGAACTGATCCGCTGGTACGGGAAGACGCGCGGCGACATCGCCCTCGCGATGCTCTTCTACGGCGGTATGGCCGGCGGCGTGATGTTCATCAACCTCGCGCCGGGCGGCTCCAACGCGAACCTGACGTCGTACCTGTTCGGGTCGCTGTCCACGGTGTCGCAGTCGGACGTCCTGGCCATCTGCCTGCTCGCGGCGTTCGTCGTCCTGGTCACCCTCGGCCTGCGCCGCCAGCTCTTCGCGGTCAGCCAGGACGAGGAGTTCGCCCGGGTGACGGGTCTGCCGGTGCGCGCCCTGAACCTGCTGACGGCCGTCACGGCGGCGGTGACGGTGACCGTCGCGATGCGCGTGGTCGGTCTTCTCCTGGTCTCCGCGCTGATGGTGGTCCCGGTGGCGGCGGCACAGCAGCTCGGCCGCAGCTTCGCGGCGACCTTCGCGATCGCGGTCGCCATCGGCGTGACCGTCACCCTCGGCGGCACGATCACGTCGTACTACCAGGACGTGCCGCCCGGCGCGACGATCGTGCTGCTGACCATCGCCGCGTTCATCGCACTGACCGCTCTCGCCACTCCGCTGGCCAGGCGACGCGCGCGGGCGCTCGCCGCCGCACAGCCCTCCGGGGACCCCGCAGAGTGCGCGATTCCGGCCACGCGAGGGGCCGCCGACGAGGTCGGAGTCTGACCGCGCAGGGGCCGGGCTGGCACAATGGGCCCGGCAGGCGCAGCGATGAAGGAGGCAACCGGTGACGATCGCAGGACCGCCCGTGAAGGGCCGCGCCACCCGGCAGCGTGCCGCTGTCGCGGCGGCCCTCGACGAGGTCGACGAGTTCCGCAGCGCGCAGGAACTCCACGACATGCTCAAGCACAAGGGCGACTCGGTCGGTCTCACCACCGTCTACCGCACCCTGCAGTCCCTCGCCGAGGCCGGCGAGGTCGATGTCCTGCGCACCTCCGACGGCGAGTCCGTCTACCGCCGCTGCTCGACCGGCGAGCACCACCACCACCTGGTCTGCCGCGTCTGCGGCAAGGCCGTCGAGGTCGAGGGCCCGGCGGTGGAGAAGTGGGCGGAGGGGATCGCGGCGGAGCACGGCTTCGTCAACGTCGCCCACACGGTGGAGATCTTCGGCACCTGCGCGGAGTGCGCGGGCGCCGCGGCGGAAGGCTGAGCACCGGCGCGAGGCCGGTTCAGGGGGACATGGCGCCCCGGTTCACGCAGGAGTAGGAACCGTCGTCGTTCCGCCCCACGCTGTCGTACGACCAGCAGTGCAGCATCGGGGCGAGCGTCCACATCCGCAGCGCCATGAGACCGCCGAACAGGGCCACGACCGCCCACCCCGCGTACGACGGCCGCCCGCCGAGTGCCGTTCCGCCGACGACGAGCAGCGCCGCGAACACCAGCGCGCCGACGGCCATCGGCGCCATGTTGTCCCGCAGGCCGGGGACCGTCTCCATGTCGGTCGTGACCATGAAGCTGAAGAACACCGCGAGGACCGCGCAGCCGATGGCGACGACCGCCGCGCAGCCGCGGACGACGCTCATGCGCGGGTCAGGTGCTGGTCCAGCAGCGTGCGCAGCCGGTCGACGTCGGCCGGGTCGGCCGCGCCCCGCTTGGCCAGCACCATCGCGCAGCGGCCCACGCGGTCGGGACTGCGCAGGATGAACACCCGCTTGCTCTCCGCGTAACTGCCGAAGTTGCCCCAGGCGGAGGTGCTCTCGGCCTGGGAGCCCACCATCCGGACACCCGCCTCGTCCACAGTCGCCCGCACCAGTCCCTGGTGCTGGACCGCCTTCAGCGAGCCACGGGCCGCGATGTGCGGCCAGAAGTACAGGAACACCGCGTACAGCGGGATCAGTACGTCGACGAAGCGCACGCCCCTGCCGTGCGCCAGGTGCAGCGCCAGTACCGCCACGCCCAGCAGCCCGAAGCTGATGATGAAGGGCAGGCGGAAGATGAACTTGGACCGCCGTTTGCGCAGGATGAGCCGGATGGCCTCCAGCATGTCCGCGTGCTGGAGGCGGTACTCCAGCACGACTCCGGTCTCTCTCAGCGCAGCAGCCTGCTCTTCGGTCACGGCCCCTCCCCGGTTCTTCGGTGACGAGCCGTGATCGTAGAGCATGGCCGAATCCAGCTCCGCGTGCCAGGCCCCGCGAGCCCGACATGATCCAAACGAGAGGCCCTAGGCCTGCTCGCCCTCCATGGCCAGCAGCTCCTCGTTCGGGATCGCCCCGCCGAAACGGCGGTCACGCGAGGCGAACTCAAGGCACGCACGCCACAGGTCGCGCCGGTCGAAGTCCGGCCACAGCACGTCCTGGAAGACCATCTCGGCGTAGGCGCTCTGCCAAAGCAGGTAGTTGGAGGTGCGCTGCTCGCCACTCGGCCGCAGGAACAGGTCCACGTCCGGCATGTCCGGGTAGTACAGGTGCTTGGCGACCGTCTTCTCGGTGATCTTCGACGGGTCGAGCCGGCCGGCCTTCACCTCCTCCGCGATGGCCTGCACCGCGTCCGTGATCTCCGCACGGCCGCCGTAGTTCATGCAGAAGTACAGCGTGAGCCGGTCGTTGCCCTTGGTCTGCTCCTGGGCGATCTGGAGCTCCTTGGCGACGGACTTCCACAGCCTGGGCATACGGCCCACCCAGCGCACCCGCACGCCGAGTTCGTCGAGCTGGTCGCGGGTCTTGCGGATGAAGTCGCGGTTGAAGTTCATCAGGAAGCGCACCTCTTCGGGCGACCGCTTCCAGTTCTCGGTGGAGAAGGCGTAGAGGGAGATACTCCCCACGCCCATCTCGATCGCGCCCTGCAGCACGTCCAGCACCCGCTCGGCACCGACCTTGTGCCCCTCGGTGCGGGGCAGGCCGCGCTGCTTGGCCCACCGCCCGTTCCCGTCCATGACGATCGCGACATGGTTCGGGATCAGCTCCCCGGGGAGCTTCGGCGGCCGCGCGCCGGACGGGTGCGGTTCCGGCGTCCTGTACTCCCGGCGCTGGCGGCCCAGAAACCCGCGTACGGCCATGTGCTTCTCGCTCCTCGGTTCTTCGCTCTGTCGCTCTGTCGCTCTGTCGCTCTGTCGCGCTTCTGACAGCTGTGACGCTGTGACGCGCTCTACTGTTCCACGTACCGGAGCGAGCGCAGCCCCCGCTCCAGGTGCCAGTGCAGATACGCCGACACCAGCCCGCTGCCCTCCCGGACGTACCGGGCCTCGCACGCGTCCGCGGTCTCCCAGTCTCCCGTCAGCAGCGCGCCGAGCAGTTCCAGGGCCTGCGGCGAGGGTACGACGCTGCCGGGCACCCGGCAGTCGGCGCACACGGACCCGCCCGAGGCGACCGAGAAGAAGCGGTTCGGCCCGGGCATGCCGCACTTCGCGCAGTCGCTGAAGCTGGGCGCGTAGCCGTTGACGGCGAGGGAGCGCAGCAGGAAGGCGTCCAGGACGAGGTGCGGCGCGTGCTCACCACGGGCGAGCGTCCTCAGGCCCCCGACCAGCAACAGATACTGCTGGACGGCCGGCTCCCCCTCGTGATCCGTGAACCGCTCGGCGGTCTCCAGCATGGCGGTGCCGGCGGTGTACCGGGCGTAGTCGGTGACGATCCCACCGCCGTACGGGGCGATGGTCTCGCTCTGCGTGCACAGCGGCAGCCCCCGCCCGACCAGCTCGCTCCCGCGCGCGAAGAACTGCACGTCCACGTGCGAGAACGGCTCCAGCCTGGCCCCGAACTTCGACTTCGTCCGGCGCACCCCGCGGGCCACGGCGCGTACCCGTCCGTGACCCCGCGTGAGCAGCGTGATGATCCGGTCCGCCTCACCCAGCTTCTGGGTGCGCAGCACGATGCCGTCGTCGCGGAACAGACTCATGGGGTCCATTCTCGCCTACGGCGAGCCCGCCTCGGGCCGGGTCCTCAAGGGACCTCACCGCGACTGCGGGCGTTGGCGTACGCGGTGGCGGCCCGCAGGCGCTCGGCCTGGGTCGCCGGGCGCACGGCCTCCGGCTCGACGTCCCACTCCTTGCCCCCGCCGTACGGTCTCAGCTGTACGTACGGGCCCTCGTGCCCCATGACCACGCCCACCCTCCCGGTGCGGGTGTCGACGGCGTACGACCCGATCGGCGGCTTCTTCTTCATCGCACCTCCGCCGCCGGCCGCGCCCGCAGCGCCGCCGCGAGCCGGACGGCGACATCGACCGAACAGCCGCCCAATTCCACCAGCGGACAGGGTGTCTCCCGTGCCAGACTTGCCGGGTCGAGCCGGAGCGACGGCAAGGTGATTCCGACGCCCGCGAGCGCCGCCCGCAATTCCTTCACTGTCTCCTCCGCCTCTTCGACGCGGTGCGCCGAGTCTCGTCCCCCGAGTGATACGTGTACTGCCGTCACCGTGCTCCCCTTCCCCTCGGACTTTCACGCTTCGCATCTCCATGGTGACGCTCTGCATCTACACTCGACAGGTGTCTGTGCCCTACAAGTGCGAGGCAGCAGGGGTGTGTTGAGCCATGGCCAACGGTGCGCGGCAGGCGGCGTGGGAGTTCTTCGGCGCGGAGCTGAAACGGCGGCGGGAGAACGCGGGATTCACCCAGGCCGCGCTGGGCGCGCGTGTTTTCGTCTCGGGCGGCTACATCGGCCAATTCGAACAGGCGATTCGGAAACCTCAGTTGGACGTGGCACAGCGGATCGACGAGGTCCTGCAAACCGAGGGCTTTTTCGAGCGCACGTGGCGAAAGCTCATTGATGACAGCCGCTATGCGGATTATTTCGCGGAGGTGGTGGAGCTCGAACGGACGGCGACCAAGATCTGCGAGTTCGCGCCTACGTTGGTGCCGGGGTTGTTGCAGACGGCGGAGTACACCCGAGCGGTGACCCTGGCGAGCAACCCGTTCGTCACCGAGGAGTACATCCAGGAGAAGGTCACGGCTCGTGTGGAGCGCGCACAGGTCCTGGCAGGCGCTGCCCGGCCCGTGTACTGGGTGATCCTGCACGAGCACGTGGTGCGCATCCCGGTCGGTGGCGATGCGGAGATGGCGGCGCAGTTGGACCACATCGCGGAACTGGCGCGGCAGCGCAGGGTCCTGGTGCAGGTGCTGCCGACGGCTGTGGGCGCCTACCCGCTCATGGGCCGCATGGTCACACTCTTCGAGTTCGAGGACGCGCCGCCAACTGTCTATACAGAGGCGGTGTATTCAGGCAACCTGCTCGACGATCCGGCCCTGGTGAAGCGTGTGCAGGAAGCATACGATCTGCTCAGGGCCGCCGCACTGCCGCCGAAGGCGTCCCTCGCCCTGATCCAGTCGGCGGCGGAGGACCACAGACGATGCGCGGGTACGACCTGAGCAACGCCCGCTGGCGCAAAAGCAGCTACAGCGACGACAACGGCGGCAGCTGCGTCGAGGTCGCGTACGACTTCCCCGGCGCCGCCCGTTGGCGCAAGAGCAGCTACAGCAACGGCGAAGGCGGCGACTGCGTCGAAGTAGCCGACGGAGTCCCCGGCGTCGTCCCCGTCCGGGACAGCAAGGTGCCCGGTGGTCCCGTGCTCCTTGTCGGCTCGGTGGCCTGGACGGAGTTCATCCGTGCTGTGGGGACCGCCCGCTTCTAGCCAGTGGCGCGCTTCCGCGCTCCGAGTGGCCCGGGTGGCGTTCGTGCGCGGACGTATGAGGTCGCGCGGGAGTTGTACGCCGTTGGGCTGATTGACCCGGGGTTTCCGGTGCGCTTTCATCCCCGAGTGCCCTCGGCGTGGGGCCGGGGGAAGACGGTTTCTCGGGGGGAGAAACGTGTCCAGAGCCACCAGAGCCTTACGCGTGGCGGGCGGAGCCGCGCTCGTCGCGCTGCTGTCCTTCGCCACGCTGCCGGGAACGGCGGCCGCGGCCGAACCGGTTCCGCGCATCCACCGCATCAGCGTCGCCGCCGACGGCTCCCAGGCCGACGGTGACTCCATGTTCCCGTCGATCAGCGCGGACGGACGGTACGTCGCCTTCGAGTCCGACGCGACCAACCTCGTGCCCGGCGACACCAACAACAGGAGCGACGTCTTCGTCAAGGACGTGCGCACCGGCCGCATCGTCCGGGTCAACGCGCAGGGCGTGGGCGCACCCGCCGACGCGGAGGCCTACCAGGCGTCCCTGAGCGCCAACGGCCGCTATGTGGCGTTCACATCGGAATGGCCGCACCCGGAGAAACACGGTCCGCCCGGCCGGCTGTCCGACGTCTACGTCCGTGACCTGCGCACCGGCCGCACCACCAAGGTCGACGTGGGCCTCGACCCGGGCTTCGGCGACGTCTCGCGGGACCCGTCGATCAGCGCCGACGGCCGGTACGTGGCCTTCGTGGCCGGGCGCGGGGCCTGGTACCCGCTGGGCCTGCACTACGACATGCGCGTGTACGTGCGGGATCTGCGGACCGGTACGACGCGGATGGTGAGCGCCAAGATCGGGCAGTACGGGGACACCCAGGCGTACGCACCGCACATCACCCCGGACGGGAGTGCCGTCGCCTACTCCTCGAACTGGCCCCATGTGTCCGGGCCGCCCATCGGATACCTCTACGCATGGCGCCGCGCCACCGGACGGACCGAGCGCGTCGACGTCACATACGACGGCAGCGACACCAACGGAATGCCCTCGAAGTTCGCCGGAGTCAGCCCGGACGGCCGATACGTCCTGTTCAACTCCCCGACGGACAGGATGGTCCCGGGCTCCCGGCACACCGGCGGCTACGTGCGCGACCTGGTCACGGGCCGCACCCGCACGGTGGACGCGCCGGGCGATCCGACGGCGCTCACGTCGGCGGGCGGGTTCCTGGGCAGCTCCTACGACCACGTCCTCACGGTCGGCACCCGCCAGTACGTACGGGATGTGCGCACGGGCCGCACCCGGCTGCTGCTGGCCGACGCCTCCGGCATGCGTGACCTGGCGTACGACAGGAACGCGCGGGTGGCGGCGTTCGAGTCGTGGAGGGACGACTGGGTACCGGGCGACACCAACCAACGAGGCGACGTCTTCCTCGTAAGGTTGCGCTGACCGACGACGGGCCGGCCGCCTCGGGGCGGCCGGCCCGACGAAGAGGTCCGTGCTGAACCCATCGCAGGCCGTGACAGCCGCCCCGACGCCCGACCTTCACTCGCGGGGGAACAAGCACGCCGAAGGTGCTGTCGCGAGACCCTCAGTCGTCAGGGGATCCCTCGAGCACGGCGAGCGTCAGCACGTTCCCGCCGATGCCCCAGCCCCCGTCCGGGACCTCCTCGACCAGGACCATCGTGTTGGCGCGGGCCCGCTCGCCGTAGAGCTCGACGTACAGCTCGGTGGTGCGGGTGACGATCTTCTCCTTCTGCTTCTCGTCCAGGGTTCCGGCGATGACCTTGAAGTTGGCGAACGGCACGATCGCTCTCTTTCCTCGCTGGTGTTCGTGTCGCCTCCAGCGTGGGCCGGGGCCTGCGACCCGTGCCACGGCTCTCCTCACCCTGGGGTCGCCGTCCCCTGGCTCAGCCCTTCGCCGTGCGGGACCATGAAACGCGTGAACCACTCCGCACTCGCCGCTTTCCTCAAGTCCCGGCGCGACCGGATCCGCCCCTCCGACGTGGGCCTGCCGCACGGTCCGCGGCGCCGGGTGCCCGGGCTGCGGCGCGAGGAGGTCGCCCAGCTGGCGGGGCTGTCCGCCGACTACTACACGGAGCTGGAACGCGGACGCGGCGCCCAGCCCTCGGCCCAGGTGCTGGCCGCCCTGGCCCGGGCGCTACGGCTGAACGGCGACGAGCGCGACCACCTCTTCCACCTCGCGGACCGCCCGGTCCCCCCGGCGGCGCAGGGCCCGACCGCGCATGTCCAGCCGGGGCTGCTCGGTCTGCTGGACCGGCTCACCACGACTCCCGCCCAGGTCATCACGGACCTGCACGAGACCCTCGTACAGAACCCCCTGGCCGTCGCGCTCCTCGGCCCCGCCCCGGCGGTGCGCGGTCCGGAGGCGAGTCTCGTGTACCGCTGGTTCACCGACCCGGAAACCCGCGGGATCTATCCCGCCGAGGACCACCCCCACCACTCCCGGGTCTTCGTCGCCGACCTCCAGGCGGTCGCCGCCCGGCGCGCCGGCGACACCGAGGTGACCCGGATGGTGGCCGCGCTGCGCCGGCGCAGCCAGGAGTTCGCCGGCCTCTGGGACACCCACGACGTCGCGCTGCGCCGCACCGACCACAAGCGGATCGTCCACCGCGCCCTCGGCGTCATCGAACTCGACTGCCACAGCCTGTTCAGCGAGGACGGCCGCCAGCGCCTGCTGTGGTTCTCCGCCCCGCCCGGCACCGAGGGCGCCGCCCAGCTGGAACTGCTCTCGGTCATCGGGACCCAGGACCTGTCCCTGGAACGGACCGACTGAGCCGCACCGCGCGGAACCTATCCCACGGACACCAGCCCCGCCTCGTACGCCATGATCACCAGCTGGACACGGTCCCTCGCATTCAGCTTGGTCAGCAGGCGGGTCAGGTACGTCTTCGCCGTCGCCACGCTGATGCACAGTTCGGCCGCTATCTCCGTGTTGGACAGCCCGGAGCCGACCAGGGTCATGACCTCGCGTTCGCGGTCCGTGATGCCCGTCAGGTCTCGGCGGGCCCGGGCCGGTCCGGGACGGGCCGCGAAGTCCTGTATCAGGCGGCGGGTCACACTGGGGGCGATCAGCGCGTCTCCCGCCGCCACCACCCGCACCGCCCCGATGATGTCGTCCAGCGCCATGTCCTTCACCAGGAACCCGGACGCGCCCGCACGCAGGGCCCCGTACACGTAATCGTCGTCGTCGAAGGTCGTCAGGACCACGATCCGCGTTTCGGCCGGCCCTGCGGTGATGCGGCGCGTCGCCTCGATACCGTCCACCTGCGGCATCCGGATGTCCATGACGACGACGTCCGGATGGAGTTCCTCCGTCAGCGTCACCGCCTCCTCGCCCGTGGCCGCCTCCCCCACGACCTCCAGGTCATCGATCTCCTCCATCACCATCCGCAGCGCCGTACGGATCAACTCCTGGTCGTCGGCGAGGACCACCCGGACCGTCATCGGACGCCCTCCGGTACCGGCAGCCGCGCCGTCACCCGAAAACCGCCCTCAGGGCGCGGGGCGGCGCTGAACTCGCCGTGCAGCAGCGCGACCCGCTCCCGCATTCCGGCCAGGCCGAAGCCGGTGTCCGTCGACGTGCCGTGGCCCCGGCCGTCGTCCGTCACCTCCAGGGCGAGGACGTCGTCGGCGTAGTCCACGGTCACCCGGCAGGCGTCCGTGCCGGAGTGCCGTACGACATTGGTGACCGACTCCTGGATGATCCGGAACGCCGACAGGTCGAGGTCGGGTGGAAGGGGGCGGGGCTCCCCCAGCCGCCGCACCTCCACGCGCACCCCCGCCGCCGTCGTCGCGGCGGCGAGGCGGTCGACGTCGTCCAGGCCGGCGGTCGGCACCGCCTCCGTGCCGTCCCCGTGGCCCTCGTCCGCCGCCCGCAGGGCGACCAGCATCCGCCGCAGCCCCGCCAGCGTCTCCCGGCCCGTCGTCTCCACCGCCCGCATCGCCTCGCGCGCCGCCTCCGGGCGGGTCGCCGCCACCCGGGCCGCCGCGCCCGCCTGGAGGGCGATGATGCCGATGCTGTGGGCCACGGTGTCGTGCATCTCGCGGGCGATGCGCAGCCGCTCCTCCGTCACCGCCCGCGCCGCGGTCTGCGCACTCAGCCGCTCGGCGTGCTCCCGCGCCTGGTGCGCGGAGTTGCCGAGCAGCCAGCTGATCACCGCCACCAGGGCCACGGCCAGCTCCGCCGACATGCCGACGTCCCACCGGCACAGCAGTCGCGTGGCGATGTACCCGACCAGGGTGCCGACGCCCATGGTCAGCGCGACGACTGCGGTGCGGTGCGGCCACGCCGCCGCGATGAAGTACAGCGCGAGAACGGGCGCGAGGTACTGCGCCATCGGCAGCTCCCCCACCCCGAGCGTGTTCGTCTCGACGATGGAGGCAAGGATCAGCCAGGTCAGGGCGCGCAGCGGTCGCCGGTGCAGCAGTCGGGCGCCGTGCAGCGCCATCGCGGTGGACGCGACAAGGAACGTCAGGCCGTCCCAGCGGTAGAGCTGGGCCGCCGGCCACTGCTGCGGCTCCGTCTCTCCGGGCAGCCTGAACGTGGTCAGGAGCGTGAAGAGCGTACTCGCGCACCACACGAGCACGATCCACGCACCCGGTGGCACACGCTTGAGCGGAGGCAGTGGCACGGTGGCGGGCATGTCGGTGATCGTAGGTGCGGACGCGGCGCAGGTCATCGGCCCGTGGACGTACAACCACGGTCGACAGCCACCGGGTTCGAATGTCAGCGCGCGGGCGATGCCTCACACCGCCTTCCCCCGCCACCGTGGTCCCCGTGATCGAAGTCAACGACCTCACCAAACGCTACGGCGACACCACCGCCGTCCGCGAACTGTCCTTCACCGTCCGCCCCGGCCACGTCACCGGCTTCCTCGGCCCGAACGGCGCGGGCAAGACCACCACCCTGCGGATGCTGCTCGGCCTGATCGAGCCGACCTCCGGCACCGCCACCGTCAGCGGGCACTCCTTCCGCCGGCATCCGCGCGGGCTGCACCACGTCGGTGCCCTGCTCGACGCGGGTGACGTGCACGGCGGCCGCTCCGCCCGGGCGCATCTGGGCGCGCTGGCCCGCAGCAACGGCATCCCGGCGCGCCGCGTGGACGAGGTCCTCACCGAGGTGGGGCTCACGGGTGCCGCTGCCCGGCGCCGGATCGGCGGCTACTCGCTCGGTATGAAGCAGCGCCTGGGCATCGCCACCGCCCTGCTCGGCGATCCACCGGTCCTTCTCTTCGACGAGCCGCTCAACGGCCTCGACCCGGAAGGTGTGTTGTGGGTGCGGGGGCTCTTCCGGAGGCTCGCCGCGGAAGGCCGTACCGTCTTCGTCTCCAGCCACCTCATGTCGGAGATGGAGCACACCGCCGACGAGTTGGTGGTCATCGGCCGGGGTCAGCTGATCGCCGCCGAGAGCCTCGCGGACTTCGCCGCGCGCGGTGCCCAGCCGACCGTGACCGTGCGGACGCCCGACGCCGGTCCTCTTTCCGCCCTGCTGTCCGCCGAGGGCGCGGCCGTGGTGCCGTACGACACCGAGACACTGAAGGTCGCCGGGGTCGACTCGGCGCGGGTCGGGGAGATCGCCCACGAACACCGGTTCCTGTTGTGGGAGTTGGCCACCCAGACCGCCTCCCTGGAGGCCGCCTTCATGGAACTGACCGCCGACAGTGTCGAATACCTCGCCGGGGAGCCCCGATGACGACCGCCCTCACCCTGCCCGCCGCCCGATTCACCGACCTGCTGGCTGCCGAATGGATCAAGCTTCGTTCGCTGCGGTCGACGTACTGGGCGCTCGGCGCCAGCGCCCTTGGCATCATCGCCTTCAACGCCAACGCGGCCCGCGCGGACTACAGCAACTACCCGCACTACGGCCGCGTCATCCAGGCGCACTTCCTCTCCTGGGCGCTGCGCGACGCCTTCACCCAGGGCGCCGCCATGATGCTGCTCCTCGCCGCGTCGAGCATCGGCGCCATCACCGTCGTCGGGGAGTACTCGACGGGCCTGATCCGTACGACCTTCGCGGCCGTCCCGGACCGGCGTGCGCTGATGACCGCGAAGGTGGTCGTCGTGACCGCCGTGATGACGCTCTACGGCGCCCTCATCGCGGGCGCCTCCTTCGCCGCGACCCAGGCCATCCTCGACGGGCGCGGGCAGGGCGTGTCGATCGGCCACCCGGGGGCACTGCGGTTGGTCGTGGCGTCGGCGCTCCTCGCGCCGGTGTGCGCGCTGGTCGGCATGGGCCTGGGCGCGCTGATCCGGCACAGCGCGACGACCATGGTGCTCGACATCTTCGTCCTGCTGTTCCTGCCGTCGTTCATCACCGACCGCTACCACTGGACGGTCTGCGTCAGGAACGCTATGCCCTTCAACGCCTGGTTGCGCCTCGTCGACGTCGACTACGCGAACCACCCGTTCACCCTGGTCCCGCGCTATCCGACGACCGTGACGGGCGGCTGGATCGTCTTCGCTGCGTGGGCGCTCGTGGCGGCCGTCGTCGCGGTGGTCGCCGTGGACCGCCGCGACGTGTGACTCTGGGGCCTGCCTCTGTGTGACGCGCGGCGTTCCGCTCAGCCGGACGCGGCGGTCGGCGCGGGCAGGGTGCCCGGGCCGGTGGGCTCGGTCGCCTCCCACAGGACGTTGAACCGCTTCATCCGCTCCTGGACGTGCGTGGGTGTCAACTTCAGGAGGGTCTTGGCCGGTACGACGTCCACGTCCGGCTCTATCTCGTAGCAGAGCTGCCCGTCGAAGACGATGAAGTCGTTGGTGAGCGTGAGGCGGGCCCGCTGCGGCAGTTCCGAGCGGACCGCGATGCGTGCGTCGATGCCGAGGTCCCGCTGGCTGCGGCAGAGTTCCTCCAGTTCCTCGGTGCGTTCCAGCGGGTTCTTCACGAGGAACAGCCGCCGCACCCGCACTCCCCGCTTGACGGCCTCCTCCTGTGCCTTCAGATAGCGGTTGGCGGGCTCGCTGGTCCAGAAGTCGCGGTCCACGGGGGTGCTGGTGGCCTCCAGGGTGTGGGTGGCGCACCCGGTGAGGGCGATCAGCCAGTCGTGCTCCTCGCCCGGGCAGTCCGTGCTGCCGCGGCTCAGGCTCTCCATCGTCGCCGCGAGCTGGGCGATCCGGTCCTGGGCGAAGTCCTTCACCAGCTGTGACTCCTGACGGCCCACATGCGTGTAGGCGCGCGCCAGCCGGGCCACGCCGTCGGACCGCAGCACCGAGCGGTCCACCTCACTGAACAGTTCGGTCGCCTCACTGATCCGGACGAAGGCGTTCTCGATCTCCCTGCGCGTCTCCTGGTGGTACTTGTCCAGGCCGTGCTCCATCGAGTTCAGCCGCTGCTCGAAGTCCACGAGGTACTGGATGATCAGTGCCGCGCCACCGAGGACGACGGACACGGTCAGCTGCCATACCTGGTTCTTGTCCTGGTTCAGGACGTTGGTCAGGAGGTAGGTGGCGGCGGCCACCACCGCCGTGACCAGTGTTTTCCGTAACAGGTTCGGCGAGTGCTGCGCCTCCTCGTTCCTCGATGCCCCGCGTGCCTGCCGTGATGACGCTCCTGACGCTTCTGACGCTCCTGTCATGTCGGTCTCCCCCGTCACGGTTGTCGGTTGGTGCCGCCCTTCAGCGCGTACTCAGTGCCTCGTGCAGCAACGGAACGGCCTGGACGGCCAGTTGGTCGCGGATGCGCTGGACCAGGGTCTGCCACTGACGGGTGAACCCCGGCTCCCGTTCCAGCACGTCCCACAGGTGGCCCAGGGTGCGGTCCACGTGTGCGCGCGGCATCCACAGATGCAGCAGGTGATCGACGGCCGGACGCAGCGCGAGGACGGCCGAGGGGCCGTCCGCCGCACCGAGCCGGCTGCTGTCCAGCATGTGCACGACGGTCGTCAGCAGCCAGTCGTGCAGGGCGAGGTCCTCGCACAGGCCGGCGGCCGCGGCGGCCGGGATGTCCTCCGGCAGCCTCAGCTCCACGGTCCGCAGCCCGTGCTCGGCAAGGGTGAAGCGCTCCAGCGACGGTCCCTCGCCCTCGGGGGCGCGTCGCGCCGCCCAGCGCAGATGGGTGCGCCGGGACTTGAAGGGTGCCTTGTGGTCGAGCAGCGGATGGCGCAGCAGTTGGGCGAGCAGGCTCTCGGCGATCATCCCGAGGTCGAGTTCGCCGCGTGCGCCGCCGCGCAGGACGCCTTCGGCGGTGGCCTGCTCAGGGAGTTTCCCGAAGGGTTCGACCAGGCCGGGCCTGACGAGGTAGTGGCCCCAGGGGCGGCGCGTGTCGGGGCCGGCGGACGGGGCGGTGAAGTAGGCGGTGGCCTGCAGGACGCGGCCCTCGGTGAGCGCGGCCCGGGCGGCCACGGTGCCGACGGCGCGGACCTTGGCGCCGTTGGAGGTGGGCAGCCGGCAATCCACGCCGGTGAGGACGTCCGGGGACAGCGCGTACAGGTTGGGCCGCTCGGAGACCCGGACGTGCTCGTCCGCCCGCAGCCTCAGCAGTTGGGCGGCGGCCCGGCCGTCCAGTGCGTGGAAGGACGGCAGCAGACAGGTGCGCACCTCACCGCAGGCGAGCACCGGGCGGGTCGGCTGTCCCCCGGCCGGCATCTCAGCTCCCCTCGGCGGTGAAGGCGCCGGCGGGCTCCTCGTAGAAGACGTACGTGGCGCGCTGCGCGACCGCGTCCGGCACCGCGGCGCCCTCGCGGGCGGAGCGTTCGGCGACCTGCTTGAGCGCGCCCGAGTCGACGTCTATCTGGTCGAGGATGAGCCGGACCGCGTCCTCGACGGCGAGGAAGCGGTTGGCCATCAGGGTGCAGGTGCGGTACGCGCTGAACGGTGCCGCCGCCGGGTTGAGCTGGATCAGCGGCGGTAGCCGGTCCCACTCGTGGGGGAAGTCGCGGCCGGTCCACGGGCGGGGTACGAGGACCGGTTCGCCGAGATGGCGCAGCAGGCCGAGGCGGGCGAGCTGCCAGACGGCGGCGAGGAACGGGCAGGACCACAGCCGCTGTCCGTCCTTCTCGGACCACAGCTCGACGTCCATGAACACGGAGTGGTTGCGGGCGGCGGTCTCCTGGGGCGGCTGCCAGCCGGTGACCTCCTCCATGGCACTGCGGGAGCCGGGGCTGCGCTGACCGTTGGCGAGCCAGCCGGTCTGGCTGACGGGCGGCCGGGAGCCGTAGCTGCCCGGCGGTGGCGACTCGACGAGGCGGTGCATCACGGACTCGGCGAGTTCGATCTTGTCGGCGACGGCGCAGCCCGACTCGCGGGCCAGGTAGTCGATGACGAGCCCGGCCCGCTCGGCCTCCTGGAGCACCACGGGGACGAGTTCGGCGGGGGTGGAGAAGCGGGTGAAGTAGTCGTCGATGAGGAAGCAGGTGCTGATGCGGGGCCGTTTGCCGCCGGTGCGGCGGGCGGCGGCGGCCCGGGCCGCGTCCACCCAGATCCGTACCTCGGCGAAGTGCTCGCGCAGCCGCTCGGGCCCGGCCTCGAAGTCCTCCATGTAGAGGTGGCCGAGTTCGAGGGAGAGATGGGCGAGCGGGACGGACTGGGTGCGGGGCTCTGCGGTGGTCTCGCGGAACACTGCTTCCGTCACGGCTGCTCCCAGTACTTGTCGTCGGTCAGCCGGTTCGCCAGTTCGCTCAGTGCCTCCCAGGTCTCCCGGTTGGCGATCTGGCTGTCGAGGACGTCCTCGTCGGTGATGAGCTGCTCGCGCCACTGCAGGACGGGCTCCAGCGGCACGGAGCCGAGCACCTGGGTGTATCCGATGCCGAGGGTGGAGGACATCTGCTTCAGGTCGCGGTCGCAGGCACGCATCCACGCCGACTGGGTCGCCGACACCTGGGACCACAGCGCCGACTCGGGGTCGGGTACGGCGGCCCGCACGAAGCGGATGACGTTCCGCAGCGCGTCCTCGTCGTGGCCGCGGGCCACCCCGCCGGCGACGATGCCGCGCTTGCCGTGCACCAGGCTCGCCGCGGCCGCCACGTGCTGCCGGGTCCAGCGGTGGAAGACCAGCCAGCGGGCCAGGACACCGCGCAGTTCGCGCTGCGCGGTGGCCTTCAGGGCCATGTCGACGGCGTAGCTGCGGCCGGCGCTGAGGTCGATGACGATGATGTCGAACTCGCTGTTGAGCCGCAGCAGGAGGTCGACGCAGCGGCGCAGGGTGTCGTCGGTGATGGCGAACTCGCCGCCGCTGACGTCGCCGGGCATCAGCACCAGGCTGCCGGAGCCGGGGGGCCGGTTGCGCAGCACCGGGTGCTCGGTCTCGGCCCAGACGTCGATGCGGGCCGGTTCGCCGACCTCGCCGGTCAGGTAGGAGTGCAGGCCACGGTCCTCGGCGGCCCGGCGGGCGTCGGGCACGTCGAAGACGGCCGCCGCGGTGGGCGAGCCGAAGTCGAAGTCCAGGTAGCAGACGTCGTCGCCGGCCAGCGCCCGGTGGTAGGCGAGGTTGGCGCTGGTGACGGAGCGGCCCGTGCCTCCCTTGTCGGAGGCCGCGAAGACGAGCACGTCACACCCCCTGGGCCGCGGCTTCCCGGGCCCGGGCGAGGGCGTCGAGCTGTCCGAGGACGTCGAGGGTCAAGGAGCAGGCGGTGCCGGGTTGTTCGTCCACGAGCCTGCGGGCGCGGCGCAACTTGACCTCGATGCCCCTGAGTTCCATGCCCCGGTTGCCCTCGGAGGCCGGTGCGGGCTCCATCTGTTCATTGCCGAGGAGGTGGGTGGCCTCGCTCAGCAACGACCGGGCCAGCACGGTGAGTTCGGTGCTGCGGATCGGGGGCTGCTTGTACATCTGGTGGACCTGGACCATCACCTCGGTGACGCGCTCGGTGACGCTCCAGGACACCTGCCCCTCGTACGCCGGGGTATGGGGATAGGCGGCGTGGACGTTGTCCCACAGGCCGGTGCCCTCGCCGTCACCGATCCGGCGCCGCCACAGGTGCTCGAAGATGTCCTCGGCGAGGCGGAGCAGCCGGTCGTGCGAGGCGAGGTTGCGGGAGAGCGTGCACAGCTGGATGGTCCGCTTGAGCAGCTGCGCGGAGAAGTCGCTCATGATCCACTGCATGGGCGGCCCCGCGCTCTCGCTGCCCTGCAGCGGCAGGGTGACGCCGGGGTGGTGCAGCCGGATCATGGGGTCGTCGCGGGTCATGCGGCTGGTGATGCGGCCGCGTTCGGCGAGGCGTTCCATGACGCTGACGGTGCGGGTCAGGTCGTCGTCGGTGGCGCGCCGCCGCATCAGGTCGTGGACGAGGATGGCGGCGACGGAGAGGGAGAAGTACTCGGACTCCAGTTTCTGGCCGGTGGTGCGCCAGGGGATGTCCTCCAGGGGCCACCGGTCGCCGCCGAAGCGCGCGATACCGGACCAGAACTGCTGGGTGATCTCCCAGCGCAGTCGTAACGCCTCGGCGAGTCGCTGCTGTTCGGGGTTGAGCAGGCCGAGGGTGAGGGTGCGGTCGGAGAACAGGTCCTGGATACCGTCGAGGGCGACCACGGTGAAGTAGAGGTACGGCACCGGGTTGGCGATGCCCCGGGGCTGCGGCCCGATGGGTTCGGCGGTCTCGACCTCGGGCGCGTCCCTGACGATGCTCCAGCCCCAGCCGCATTCGAAGAGCTGGTTGGGGTCCTTGAGGCCTTCCTCGACGTCGACACCGAGGACGAAGCTCTCGATGATGGCGGCGCGCAGCGCCTCGAAGCGGTCCTGGAACCTGCGCAGCACATGCCGTTGCGACAGCCGCCCCTGGCCGAGGAGTTCGCACAGCGTGCGCCCCTGGGAGGAGTCGGTGTCGAAGACGTTGATGGTGAAGGAGCGCAGCAGGCTCACCATGGCCGCGGTGAGGCGGTTGCTGGTGGCGGCGCGCACTTCCTGGATGGTCTCCAGGATGTCGCCGCGGCGGGTCTTGGACTCGTAGACCTTGAGGAAGCCGAGGGTGGCCAGGCACAGGGTGATCGACATGGAGTACGAGTCGACGACTCCGAGGTCGCGCTGCTCCGGGGTGAGGTCGCGGTCCTTGTCCCCGGACACGAAGTAGTAGCCGCCGGCGAACGTGGGTCTCTTCTCGTTCGTGTGCCTGCGCATGAACTCGGCGGTCGCCGTGACCAGGTTCGCGGGGATCTCCAGGCGTCCGCCGGCCTTCTTCATCGCCTTCTGGACGTCGTCCTGTGTGGTGTCCGGGTCGTCCAGGCGGAAGGCGGGGATCTCCGTGGCCGGATACAGGATGCAGAGCAGGCGCTCGGCGTCGGCGACGCTGCTTTCCCCGCCCCGCTTGCCCCAGTTCCACTCCCCGCCGTCGAACGAGTGGCGGGCGACCGCCTGCCAGATGTCCAGCAGATGCTGGCGTGGCTTGATCTGCATCCCATGCCCCTCACACAGGCCGCGCTGCCATCATTGGAGGACGTGCCGTCTTCTGTTGTGACGATGCGGTCCTCAACCGGTCGGAATACCGGTCTCCGGAGTACCGGAACCCGGAGTACCAGACTCCGGAATGTTTGACTCCGAATTCCTCCGGCCATAGGCGACGATCATTCCCGAATAGCCTTCACGCACGGCGGCCGAGGCCTTGAGGCGCATGGTCTCGAACTCACCCGCGAAAGGCCGCAGACTCTCGTACACCTCCAACTCTCCCACGTCGCAGGCCGGGAAGAAATGGTCACCCGTGTAATACCCGATCGAATGTTCCATGAACGCGGCGGCGAAGGGAGCCCCGGGGGCGAGGGCACGCAGGAAGCACTCGACGGCGCGGCGGAACTCGTCGTGCGAGGTGGTCATCGACTCGGCGACGAAGAACATGGTCCCCATGGACCACCGGCCCTCGTGCCGCACCAGGTCGAAGAGGTTGCCCGACTGGACCCGGACCACGTCCCGGAACCTGGCCCGCGGGTCCAACTCCAGTGCGCCGTATGCCTCGTTCTTGCGCAGCAGGTCCCAGAACTGGTCCCAGTTACCGTCGTAGGAGGCGACCTGGCTCTCGAGGTAGCGGACGTTCGAGGGCGAGCGCTCGTAGAGGGTGATCTCGTCGCACCAGGGGAGCATCGCGAGCGCCGGGTAGAGGTTCGCACCGGCCCCGACGTCGATGCCGGAAACACCGGCGGTGTCGCGTCCCCGGAAATGATCGCCGAAATGATCGCCCACGATCTGAAGGATCTCCGCGTCCTCCGCCTGCAGGCCGCGATAATTGTGCTCAACGTAGGCAATGGGGTCGAATGCGGCCCATGGTACGTCCGCATTCAGCTGGACATCCCCCGGCGATCTGAAGGTCATTGGTCGAGCGTACCAATCGGAAGACGGGTCCGGATCCCCCTTCGGCCAACCGGGCGAGGCAGTTACGCCAGTTGGGGCGCACCAGGGGCGCATCGGGGCGAATGACTATTTGGACCTGATCCGGCCTTGAAGGGGCTGGATCGTCCCGCTCAAGATGGTCGGAAATCTGTCGAACGCATCCGAACGGCAGACAGCGCGCGCCCCAGTGGTACCACCCGCACGGATGGTCACGCGCGCTTGACTCCATTCCGCAGGGGGGCGGCATGACTGTGTTTCCGGAGGAACGTTTCCCTTCGCGTGGCGGGCCCACCGGACCGGCTCTGTTCCGCGATCGGGCGTTCATGGACCGCCCCCTGACGATGCGGGGGGTCACGGAGGACGACCTGCCGGAACTGGTGCGGGTGGACCGGGAGGCGTTCCCCGACGACCCGTACCCCTACTTCGTGCTGCGCCAGCTGTTCGACCTGCACGGGGACTGTCTGCTGGTGCTGGACGACGGGGAGCGCCTGCACGGGTACGTCCTGTACGTCACCACGCGGGACGGCTACCGGAGTTGGATCGTCAGCCTCGGCGTGACCCGGGACCAGCGGGGGCGTGGGCTCGGCCGGCGGCTGATGCTGGAGGTGCTGCGCCGGCTGCGGGCGGAGGACGTGCGCGAGGTGCGGCTGACGGTGGAGCCGGCGAACGCGGCCGCGATCATGCTCTACCGGTCGCTGGGCTTCTCGTCCGACGAGGGGGTGCGCAAGGACTACTTCGGGGCGGGAGAGGACCGGCTCATCATGACGCTGGGGCTGTGAAGGTGCGCACGTACCGCCGCTGCCAGGGCGTCTCCACGGCGTGCCGGTCGTAGTGGGCGCGCACATAGGCCACGGCCCGCTCCCGCGGTACGCCGTCCAGCACGGCGAGGCAGGCGAGCGCGGTACCGGTACGCCCGCGTCCGCCGCCGCAGGCGACCTCGACACGTCCGTACGCGGCCCGCTCCCAGGACTCGGCCAGCAGCCGCCATGCCTCGCTGCGACTGCTGGGCAGCCGGAAGTCGGGCCACCGCAGCCAGTCGGAGGCCCAGGGCACCTCCGGGGGCCGCTTGCCGAGCAGATACAGCCCGTAGGTGGGTGCGGGTCCGCCCGGCAGGGGCCGGCGCAGGCCCCGCCCGCGCACCAGCCGCCCGGACGGCAGCCGCAGGACGCCGGGCGCCCCGGGGTCCCAGCCCTCGCCGTCGGCCGTGCCGGCGCCGTTGTCCGGTGCGGGACCGCTCATCGGCCCAGTGTCGGGCAGCCGGCCGGCGCCGGGCGCCCTGTTTCGCGGGCGGCGGACGGGCGCGTCGGCCGTCGGGCGCCGCTGTCGCTGCCGCCATCCTGGGCAGGAGCGCGAGCGTACCCCCGAGCTCGTACGTCGTCAGCCACCCCTGGGAGCCTTGATGACCTTGCCCGTTCCGCTGAGCGGCGTCGTCCCGCCGGTCTGCACGCCCCTGACACCGGACCGCGAGGTGGACGTCCCCTCGCTCCTGCGGCTGGTCGACCACCTGGTGCAGGGTGGGGTGCAGGGACTGTTCGTGCTGGGCTCGACGTCGGAGGCGGCGTTCCTGACGGACCGGCAGCGCCGCCGGGTGGTGGAGACGGTGGTCGCGCACGTCGGTGGCCAACTCCCGGTGATCGCCGGGGCCATCGACATGACGACGCCCCGCGTGCTCGACCACGTCCGGGAGGTCACGGCGGCGGGCGCGCAGGCCGTCGTCGTCACCGCGCCCTTCTACACGCGCACCCACCCCGCGGAGATCGTCCGGCACTACCGGCTCATCGCCCATCACTCCCCCGTGCCGGTCGTCGCCTACGACATCCCCGTCTCCGTGCACGTGAAGCTCGGCCCGGAGCTGGTGCTGGAACTGGCGGCGGACGGAACGCTGGCCGGTCTGAAGGACTCCAGCGGCGACCTGGCCGGGCTGCGCGCGGTGGTGACGGGGATGCGGTCGCGTCCCGGGACCGCCGGGTTCAGCGCGCTCACGGGTTCGGAGCTGCTCGTGGACTCCGCACTGGCGCTGGGCGCCGACGGGGCGGTGCCCGGGCTGGCCAACGTGGACCCCGAGGGCTATGTCCGCCTGGACCGGTTGTGCCGCGCGGGCGACTGGGAGGCGGCGCGGGCGGAACAGGAGCGGCTGTGCGCGCTGTACGGCATGGTCCGCGCCGGGGACCCGGCCCGGATGGGCGGGAGCTCGTCGGCGCTGGGGGCGTTCAAGACAGCGTTGCACCTGCGTGGGGTGATCACGTGTCCCGCGACGGCGGAGCCGCAGGTGCCGCTCACGCAGGAGGAGCGGGAGGAGGTGGGCAGGTGTCTGGCGGCGGCCGGGCTGCTGTGACCGTCACCGCGGGTCTTCCGCCACCGACTCCCTGACCCTCGGCACATCACGGGGCCGAGTAGCCACGACACCGTACGGGCCGAATGGCCACGACACCATACGGGCCGAGTAGCCACGACACCATACGGGCCGAATGGCCACGACACCATACGGGCCGAATGGCCACGACACCATACGGGCCGAATGGCCACGACACCATACGGGCC
>NZ_JBIATP010000017.1:0-185213 GCF_042891915.1 Streptomyces sp. NPDC001848
TCCTCGGCCCCGGAGACGGGGTCGGGGGTGCCGGCGACCAGGGGGGCGCCGGCGCGCTGGGCGATGTGGCGGGCGGCGACCTTGTCACCCAGGTCACGGATGGCCTGCGGCGGCGGGCCGATCCAGATCAGCCCGGCGTCGAGCACGGCCTGGGCGAAGTCCGCGTTCTCGGAGAGGAAGCCGTAGCCGGGGTGGACGGCGTCCGCGCCGGAGTCCTTGGCGGCCTGCAGGACCTTGTCGATGTCCAGGTAGCTGGTGGCCGGGGTGTCGCCGCCCAGGGCGAACGCCTCGTCCGCGGCGCGGACGTGCACGGCGTCCCGGTCCGGATCGGCGTACACGGCCACGCTGGCGATCCCGGCGTCCCGGCAGGCCCGGGCGACGCGGACAGCGATTTCGCCACGGTTGGCGATCAACACCTTGCGCAGCATGACGCGAATACCTCCAGAAAGACCGTGAGGTCGTCCCGTCCGCCAGGGCGCGGGCCTCACCGGGCAGGTGGGCGGATCAGGAGGAGAGCAGGTCCAGGGTGGGGGGCAGCAGGGGGGACGGCATCTCAGGGCCCGCGGCGCAGGCCTGCGGGCAACGGGCCTGTGCCCGGAAGGGGGCGGAGCCGTGCGGATGTCGCGGATGTCAGACGGGGGCCGCCGTCGCGCCGGCTCCGGCGCCGTCCAAGGCGAGGGCGTCCACCGCGGCGGCGAGTTGGTCGACGGTTCCGGTGGTGAAGGTGAGGGCGGCCGGATCCGTCCTGCGGCACAGACCGCTCAGCACGCGCCCCGGTCCCACCTCGACATACCGCCGCACCCCCCGGCCGGCCAGCGTGCGCACCGTACCGGTCCACTGCACGGGCGCCGACAGCTGCCTGCGCAGGGCGGAGGCGACGTCCTCAGCGGTGGTCACCGGGGCGGCGGTGACGCTGGAGACCATGGGCACCGAAGGGGCACGGAAGTCGACCGCGGCCAGCGCCTCGGCGAACTCGTCCTCGATGTCCCTCATGAGCGAGCAGTGGAACGGCGCGCCCACCGCGAGCGGCACGACACGCCGGGCGCCCGCCTCTTTCGCCGCCTCGGCCACCGCCCGGACGGCCGCCGTCTGCCCCGAGACCACGCTCTGCGCGGGTTCGTTGTCGTTGGCCATCTCCACCACCTGGCCCGTCTCGGCGACCGCCCGGGCGCACAAGGCCCGGACAGTGGACACGTCCAGGCCCACCACGGCCGTCATGGCCCCCGGGACCCGCTCGTTGACCTCGGCCGTCAGTCGTCCGCGCAGCCGCACCAGACGCAGGGCGTCCTGCCAGGACAGCACGCCGGCGCACACGGCGGCCGCGTACTCGCCCAGGCTGTGTCCGGCCACGACGTCGGGCACGATGTCGTGGGCGCGCAGCACGTCCAGGACGACGATGCTGGTCAGGAAGACCGCCGGCTGTGTGACCGCGGTGTCCCGCAGGGCCTCGGCCGGCCCTTCGTGGCACACCCGGGACAGCGGAAAGCCCAGCAGGTCGTCGGCGGGGCCGTAGTAGGTCTCCACCAGGTCGGGACGCCGCTGCACGAAGTCGGCGCCCATGCCGACGCGCTGCGAGCCCTGGCCGGGGAAGACGAACGCTGTGGATGTCATCTCAGGATGCTTCCTCTGCTCCGTAATGCACTCCGGACGGCCACGGCCCCTGTGGGACGGGCCACACGGATCAGGGAATCCCTCGGGCAACGCCCGGTGAATTCCCGGTATGGCGGTGAGAGAAGTCGACCGGCGCTTCAGAAGCGTCACCGGCGCAGGTCACGGCGTCAAGGCTGCGAAAGGGACGGGCAAAGCTTCTTCAGAGGACTGCAAAACCCGGAAAACGGCGACAAGGGATTGTTAGGGGAATGCAAGGAGGCCTGCACTCAGGAGCCTCTCCCTATACCTTTTCGCCCCGAGGGATAGGGCGTCGGCAACCCGATGCGCGACCGCCGGGAAACCGAAGGCTTTTTCTCTGTCCCAGTTCTCACCGGTTCCGGACCGCCGATCGGAGGGTGAAGGTCGTGCGCGTACTGCTCGTCGAAAGCGACCACCAGCTGGCCCAGTGCCTGACCAAAGGTCTGCGGCGGCAGGGGTTCGAGGTGGACCACGTCACCACGGGAACCGAGGCGCTGCGCTCCTGCCCGCGGGCCGACGTCGTGTTGCTGGACCTCGGCGTTCCGGACGTGCTGGGTGTGCGCCTGTGCCACGACATCCGAACCGGCGCCGGCGTGCCCGTTGTGGCGGTCAGCGCCGACGGCACGGAGGCCACCCGTGTCCGCGCCCTGCGTGCGGGCGCGGACGACTGTCTGGACAAGCCCTACGGCTTCCGGGAGTTGCTCGCCCGCATCGAAGCGGTCACGCGCCGGTCACGCACCGCACGGCCCGGCGGCGTGCAACCCGGCCGCGACGGTTCGCCGGTGAGCATCGACGTGGTCGCCCGGGAGGCCCGTGTCGGTGAGCGTTGCCTCGCGCTCACGGAGAAGGAGTTCGACCTTCTGCATCTTCTGGTGTCGCACGCGGGGACCGTCGTCTCCCGGGACCAGATCATGCTCCAGGTGTGGGGCGAGGCCCGCAACCGGCGCAGCCGCACGGTGGACACCCATGTCGCCAGCCTGCGGCGGAAGTTGGGGGACGACCACCGGTGGATCGTCACGGTCCGCGGCGTTGGGTTCTGCTTCTCCCCTCCCGGTCGGCCCACCCCGGTCCACCCCGTCGAACCGGCCGTCGGCACCCGGCCGCAACGGTGGAACCGCCCGGGCGGCCGTGGCACAGGCGGCGCCACCACCGCAGAACCGCTCAGGTCCGTCCACGCCACGTCGCGCCTGCGCGACCGGCCGGGACGCGAACGCCATCCGCACCGGCCGTCGCCCGACGGCTTGAGGACACTGAGCCCGCAAGGCCCGTGGCCACCCGCGGGCCGCTGACCGGGCGGCGCGCGAAGTCCGGCGACGGCCGAAGACGCCGCCCACGTCCGCAAACTCGCAGAACGGACACACCGTGGGTGGTCCGCTGGAACCTCGACCACACCGACCGGCAGATCGCCTCTCTCACCGCGTCGGAAGCCGTCACCATCGCCCAGCAGAAGATTCAGGGAGTGGTGTCGCGCAACAGCAAGCACTACCTCGCGACGAGCGCCGGCCCGTCCACGAAGGGCTCGCTGCGCACCTTCAACTCCGGCGACTCGACCGCGACCACCGTCTGTGACCTGGCCATCGGCTGCGAGGATCTCAGCTACCACAGCAGTGGCGCGTCCGGCTGGGCCTACAGCGAGTCCGTCATCTGGAACCTCAGCGAGTACGTCGGCAAGCGGGGCGTCTACGCGGTCCACGCAGACGGTTCCTAGCCGCGCCGCGGGTTTCCCGCACGCGCCCGCGCAGCCGCAGCGGGCGGCGCGGCACGGCAGGCGAGCGGCCACCCGGCGCCCGACCACGTGCCGGACACGCCGGGTTGTCTCGCACCGGAGCAACTGCTGGGCGTGCAGCCCGACGTCCCCGCCGGCCTGTTCGCCGTGGGCCTGGACGCCCTGGTGCCGGGACATGAGCTGTCGGACCGTCAGTTGCTCACCCGCCGCACCTCCGTCCCCACCTTCGATCGTGGACGCTGCGTGGGGCGAGTGAACAACCGGCACACGAGGCGTGTGCGCAGCGGGTGGCCCGGGGAACCGGTCGGGGCACACCGCTGCTGCGTTCGTCACGCCGTTGCCGTGCTGCGGCTGTCCGCTGCGGCGGGCGCGATGGTGGGGAAATGGGGGAGGACTTCCTGGGCGAGCTCGTGGAGGACCTCGTCGACGGGGCGGTCGCCAGGCCGGAGGTTGAAGGACACGTGGGCGACGCCGAGTTCGCTCATCTTCGTCAGATGGTCGACGAGGGCGCGGCGACCGGTGCGCAGGCCGAGGCGGATCGCCGTGGCCGGGGTGTCCGGGTCCGCGGTGAGGTCCAACTGCATGGGCGTCAGGTACGGTTTGGGGCCGTCCGCGGTCAGCTGCTGCCATTCGCGGATCTTCAGCCGCAGCGCGCCGAGCGGGCGCGGGTAGTTGAGGGAGGCGTCGGCGTTCTGCGCGATCCATTCGGTGGACTGCTGGGCGTGTCCGGCGATGGCCAGCGGGATGGTCGCACCGGTGGGCTTGGGCAGGACGTCCAGGCCACGGTCGCCGTGCAGGCCCCATGCGGGCAGGCTCATGCCCTGCTCAGGTGGGTGAGTGGTCCAGGCGGTGCGGAGTATGTCGACGCTTTGGCGGAAGGTGGCGCCGCGGGCCTGGAAGTCCTCGCCGAACAGGGGGTACTCGACCGGCCGGTCTCCGCCGGCCAGGCCGAGGACGAACCGGCCGCCGGAGAGCACATCCACGGTGGCTGCCGCCTTGGCGACGAGCAGCGGCCGGCGCAGCGGCAGGACCACCGCGGCGGTGCCGAGCACGGTCCGTCGGGTGACGGCGGCGAGGTGGCCGAGGTGGGTGAAGGTCTCGAAGACGGATCCGGCGTCGCCGAACTGCTGCGGGTCGTACAGGGGCACATCCCGTACCCACAGTGCGGCGAAGCCGAGGTCGTCGGCGAGGCGGGCCAGGCGGGCGTGCTCGGTGAGGTCGGGGACGCCGAAGGGGCGGCCGGCCATGCGGTCGGCGCGCAGTCGGGTGCTGCCCCAGTCGTTGTCCAGCGGGAGCTCGAGGCCGAGGGTGAGGCGACCGTGCGGGTTGACGAGGCGGTCCAGGGCGGTGTGCGGGGCGTCGGACACGGGGGAGGCACCTTTCTGGCCGGCAGAGGTGGGCGTTTCTGGCGGGCGGAGGCAGGGGAGCGGAGGAAGGCGGGCGCGGGGAAGAACGGGGGAGAGGACGCCGGCGCGGGCGGGAAGGGATGGTCCGCCCGCGCCGGGCCGAGGGGGCGGGTGTCCGGGACGGCCGTAAGCCGAGGGCTGGACCTCAGTTGAAGGTGTCGGGGTCCGGGCCGGTGCGCAGACCGCGGTCGAGCGCGGCGATCGCGGCCATCTCCTGCTCCGACAGGGCGAAGTCGAAGACGTCGATGTTCTCCCGGATGCGGGCCGGGGTGACCGACTTGGGGATGACGATGTTGCCGAGTTGCAGGTGCCAGCGCAGGACGACCTGCGCGGGCGACTTGCCGTGCTGCGCGGCGATGGTGGTGATCGCGTCGTCGCCCAGGACGGCACCCTGCGCCAGCGGACTCCACGCCTCCGTGGCGATGCCGAGGTCGGCGTGCACGGCGCGCAGCTCGTTCTGCTGCAGGCCGGGGTGCAGCTCGATCTGGTTGACGGCCGGCACCAGGGCGGCGCCGTCCAGCAGACGCTTCAGATGCGCCGGCTGGAAGTTGGAGACGCCCGCGGCCCTGATCCGGCCGTCGGCAGCCAGCTTCTCGAGGGCCTTCCACGACTCCGGGTACAGGTCGCGGGCCGGTGTGGGCCAGTGGATGAGGTAGAGGTCGACGTAGTCCAGCCCCAGCTTGGCGAGGCTGGCGTCGAAGGCCTTCAGCGTGGCGTCGTAGCCCTGGTCGGCGTTCCACAGCTTGGTGGTGATGAACAGGTCGTCCCGGGCGATGCCGGAGCCGGCGAGGGCCTTGCCGACACCGGATTCATTGCCGTAGATCGCGGCGGTGTCGATGGAGCGGTAGCCGGCCTCCAGGGCGGCTGTGACGGCGGCGGTCGTCTCCGCGTCGGGGACCTGGAAGACACCGAAGCCGAGCTGGGGGATCTCGACGCCGTTGTTGAGCGTGACGGTGGGGATGGAGGCGTTCATACGCGCAGACTCCTTGCGTGGTGATGGGCGGTGCGAACAGGGTGGGCCCGTTTGCCTGCGGTGCCCGTTGGCCGGTCTCGCGGGCCGGGGGCACGCCCTGGGCTGCTGCGCCTGCTTTGCCGGCCGGGCCGGTGCCCGGCGTGCTGCAGGGGGCGCTGACAGTGAGACGTCCTCAGGCGAGGGTGGTCAGTGCCGTGGTGGCGAAGGCGTGGTCCTGTTCGGGGCTGCCGCCGCCGACGCCGATGGCGCCGATGAGGCGGTCGTCGCGGTGGATCGGCAGGCCGCCTGCGATGAACAGGAGCGGCCGGTCGAGGGCGGTGGGCAGGCTGTGGAACGGGCCGTCGGGCTTGACCAGGTCGACGAGGTCGGCGGTCGGGGCGTTCAGCTGCAGGGCGGTGTAGGCCTTGCGGGTGCTGGTCTCGCCGGAGATCAGCACGGCGCGGTCGTCGCGCCGGAAGGCGAGAAGGTGGCCGCCCGCGTCGAGAACGGTGACGCTGACGGTGACCCCGGCCGCCTCGGCGGCGCGACGGGCGGACGTGATCAGGACTTCGGCGTCCTGGGTGGTCAGCGGGGCTGCAGAGGCGGCCGTGGGGGTGCTCATGGCGGGTTGTCTCCTTGGTCGGTGGGGTGCGGGCTTGTTCGGGCCGGGCGCGGCCCTGGGGGTCAGTGCTCGAGGAGGACGCCGCTCTGCTGGACCTGCGCGGAGCCGGCCGCGACGTTGCCGGAGGCCCGGCGCCTACGGCGGTCGAGGAACGCGGCGAGGAAGGACAGCAGCAGGGCGGTGCCGGAGAGCAGGGCGCCGACCCAGTTCGGTGAGGTGTAGCCGAGGCCGGCTGCGATCACCACGCCGCCGAGCCAGGCGGCGAGGGCGTTGCCGAGGTTGAAGGCGCCGATGTTGGCGGCGGAGGCCAGGGTCGGGGCGGCCGAGGCCTGGTCGAGGACCCACTTCTGCAGGGGCGGCACGGTCGCGAAGCCGAGCGCACCGATCAGGGTGAGGGTGATCGCTGCGAGGACCTTGTCGTGGGCGGTCGCCGTGAACAGCAGCAGGGCCAGCGCCAGGGCACCGAGCGTGGTGAAGAGCATGGGCATCAGGGCGCGGTCGGCGAACTTGCCACCCAGCAGGTTGCCGAGGAACATGCCGACCCCGAACAGCACCAGCAGCCAGGTGACGGCGCCCTCGGAGTAGCCGGCGACCTCGGTCATCATCGGGGTGATGTACGTGATCGCGGCGAACACACCGCCGTAGCCGAGGACGGTCATCGCCATGGCGAGCCAGACCTGCACGTTGCGGAAGGCGGCGAACTCGTTGCGTAGGCTGTCGGTCTCGGGCTTGCCCATCTCGGGGACGAGCTTGGCCACGCCGAGGAGGCCGATGATGCCGAGGGCGGCGACGACGGCGAAGGTGACACGCCAGCCGAGGGCCTGCCCGATGTAGGTGCCGCCGGGGACGCCGACGATGTTGGCGACGGTCAGGCCCATGAACATCAGGGAGATGGCGGAGGCCTTCTTCTCGGGGGCCACCAGGTCGGCGGCGACCACGGAGCCGATGCCGAAGAACGCGCCGTGGGCGAGCGAGGCGATGATCCGGCCGATCAGCATGACGCTGAAGCCGGGCGCGAAGGCCGAGAGGGCATTGCCCACGATGAACAGGCCCATGAGGAACATGAGCATCTTCTTGCGGGACACCTTGGTGCCCAGCCCGGTGAGCAGCGGGGCGCCGATGACGACGCCGAGCGCGTAGCCGGAGACCAGCCAGCCGGCCGTCGGGATGGTGACCCCGAAGTCGTCTGCGACCTGGGGCAGGACGCCCATGATCACGAATTCGGTGGTGCCGATCCCGAAGGCCCCGATGGCCAGGGCCAGGAGCGCGAGAGGCATGGGGGAGATACCTTCCAAGCGATTGCGTTAGACGCTTACGTTCGACCACAATAGTTGCAGACGCGGTATAGATGCAAACATGGGTTGACGCACATTGCATCTGCCATCGCATGCAAGTATTGATGGTGCGGGCCTGGCCCGCCCGACGAAGGGGACTCCTGTGACCGTCACCGACCCAGCGCTCTGCGCCCTGGCCCAGGGCTGGTGCGCTCTTTCTCTGCTTCACGGCAAGATCGAGGCTCAT
The DNA here is from genome assembly GCF_042891915.1 of Streptomyces sp. NPDC001848. NCBI lineage: Bacteria > Bacillati > Actinomycetota > Actinomycetes > Kitasatosporales > Streptomycetaceae > Streptomyces > Streptomyces sp. NPDC001848. The sequence goes on from NZ_JBIATP010000017.1 coordinate 7,857, forward strand.
CTCGAAAGGGCTCTGCAGACCGGACACGGCCTGAGCGCCCGGGAGTACTCGCTGCTCGACGTCCTCAGCCGCCAGCACGACGGAGTCGGTGGACACCTGCAGATGAAGCAGGTCGCCGACAGCGTCGCCCTCAGCCAGAGCGCCACCACCCGCCTGGTCACCCGCCTCGAGGACCGCGGACTGCTGTCCCGCTATCTGTGCCCCACCGACCGCCGGGGGATCTACACCGACGTCACCGACGCCGGTCTGGAGCTCCTTCAGGCGGCCCGTCCTGCCCACGACACCGCTCTGCGCGCAGCACTTGCGGAGACGGCCCAGGACGTCAGGCTCGAGCCGCTGGTCCGGGCCCTGCAGTCGCTGCCCATCCGAGTTGCTGCCGCCGCCTGAAAGGAGCGCGTCCGTCCATGAAAGCCATGGCACTGCGCCGGTACGGTCGTCCTGAGGACCTGCGGTGGACAGACCTGCCGGACCCGAAGGTGGCGCCCGGCGAAGTCCTCGTGCGGGTGAAGGCGGCCGGGGTCAACCCGGTGGACTGGAAGCTCGCCGAAGGACGGCTCGACGCCGTCATGGAGACCGGCTTCCCGCTGATCCCCGGCTGGGATGTCGCCGGCGTCGTTGAGCAAGTGGGCTTCGACGTCAGCGAGTTCGCCCCAGGGGACGGGGTCTTCGGTTACATCCGCAAGGACTCGGCTCAGTTCGGCGCCTATGCCGAACTGGTCTCTGCGCACGTGCGCCTGCTGGCCCGCAAGCCTGCCGCGCTCACCTGGGAGGAGTCGGCGGGCGTTCCCCTCGCGGGACTGACCGCCTACCAGGCCATCCAGCGCATCGGCCTCCAGGCGCACGAGACGGTTCTCATGCACGGTGCGGCCGGGGGTGTCGGCTCGTTCGGTGTCCAGATCGCCGCCGCACTCGGAGCGCGGGTCATCGCGACGGCGAGTGAGCGCAACCACGATTTCGTCCGCGCCCTGGGGGCCGTCCCTGTGACCTACGGGGCCGGCCTCGCCGACCGCGTTCGTGAGCAGGCCCCACAGGGGATCGACGCCGTCGTGGACTTCGCCGGAGGTGACGCGGTGGACGTCTCGCTCGAGCTTCTCGGCGAGCCGGGCAGACTGGCCTCCATCGCCGATGCGGGAGCCGCTGCCAAGGGCGGGCACTACGTCTGGGTCCGGCCGGACCGGACCGACCTCCAAGCGCTGGCCGACTTGGCCGACGACGGCCGACTGGCCGTCCACCTTGACCATGTCCTGCCCCTCCGCGACGCAGCGGAAGCCTGGCGGATCAGCCAGAGCGGTCACACCCGCGGAAAGATCGTTCTGTCGCTCGCAGAGCACTGACCCGACCCGGGTGCGCTGCGGGCGATGCGGTATCGCCGGCAGCCTTCCCGCGTTGCGATGTCACTCAGTCACCCCAACTGGAACAGGGCCGATGTCGCCGGTCCTGTGAGAAGGAGCTCACCATGACCACACCTCCCACGGCCAACCGCCGCAGTCCGCAGGAAGTGTTCGCCGATCACGGCGCACGACTGGGTACGGGAGACCTTGACCACGTCGCCGCCAACTACGCTGAGGACGCCGTGTTCATCACACCGTCCGGCGTTCTGCACGGCCGTCAAGGAGTCAAGCAGGCAATCGCCGAGTTGCTGGCAGACCTCCCGGACGCCACCTGGGAGCTGAAGCCGCAGTTCGCCGGCGACGTGATGTTCCTCGAATGGTCGGCAGCCAGCCCGAGCGGGCGCCGTGTGGACGACGGCGTCGACACGTTCGTCTTCCGAGACGGGCTCATCCGGGCCCAGACCGTCCGCTACACCCTGACGGCCGGCGGCTGACGCGAAGGCGCCGGCTGAGGCCGCTGCCTGAGGCAAGGGTCCCGCGCGGCCTCCGGCACAGGATCCCCGCCACGGATGCACCTTGCAAGGACAACCGCGCAGTCGTCCCCGCGCTACCGCAGGGACGACTTCAAGTACCGCACCGGTGTGCCCTGGAGGGACCTGCCGGAGCGATTCGGGCCCCGCAGACAGTGCACGGACGGTTCGCCCGCGGTCTGCCGACGGCACCTCCGGCCGGCTCCTGGCCGCGGCCCAGGGACAGGCGGAGGCGGACTGGCTGGTCACGCTGGACTCCACGACCGATGCGGCCCAGCAGCACACTGCTGCCAAAGGGGGCTCGAGGAGCGTGGGCTCGGATGCTCCCGCGGCGGGCTGACCAGCTGGATCCACCTGGCCTGTGACGGCGGGGCCGCCCGCTGGCGTTCCTGGCCACCGGCGGCACCCGCAACGACTGCACCGAGGCTGAAGCAGCCATCGGCAAGATCCGCATCATGCGGCCGGGCCGGGACGGCCCCGCATCCGGCCCGGGCGGGTGGTGGCCGACAAGGGCTACTCGGCCCGCGCCTTCCGCGCCCATCTCGGACGCCGCGGCATCAAGGCGACCATCCCCGAACGCACCGACCAGCTCGCCGGCCGTCGCGGCCGTCGCGAACGGCCGCTTCGACAAGGCCGTCCCCAGGCCGGTGTGGTCGGCCCCGTTGTTGGTGTAGGTGGTGCCGTGCATCTACACGGCCAGACCTGCGATCGTGCTCAGCCTGCCCCGGCGCGACGGCACGGGCGTACCGCCTTCGAGTGTTCCCCTTGAAGAAATCCGCGCGCGGTGGGAGCGCTTCCTGGAAGGTCTGGACGGCACTTCCTAGGGGTGTCTCATCGATCGGGCCGGATCAGGCACCGGGCACCGCGAGCCCGGCATGGAGACACCCCCTAGCGTGCGGGCACCGGGCTCGTCGACTGCATGACCTCCACCAGCGGAACCAGTTCGGGAGACTTGGCCGCTTGGTCGAGCGCCTCGCGCAGCGCGGCATCGTTGGTCGGGCGCGCCTCGGCCAGGAGCTTGAGGCCGGCCGCGGTGACGTCGGTGTAGATGCCGCGCCGGTCGGTGGGGCACAGGTAACGCTCCAGCAGTCCGCGGTCCTCGAGGCGGGTGACCAGGCGGGTGGTGGCGCTCTGGCTGAGGACGACGGCGTCGGCGACCTGCTTCATCTGCAGGTGTCCGCCCTCCCCGTCGTGCTGGCGGCTGAGGACGTCGAGCAGTGAGTACTCGCGCACACTCAGGTCGTGCTTGGCCTGCAGAGCGCGTTCGATGTGGGCCTCGATCCTCCCGTGGAGCAGGGAGAGGGCGCACCAGCCTTGGGCGAGGGCGGTGAGTGCCGGGTCCGTGGCGGTCATATGGGTGAGGCCTCCTTCTGTGCGCGGCGGGAGAATTCAGGGTAGGCCACCGCTGAAATAAACCGCTGTCGCCTATAGAAAGCGCCAGCAAGTTATTCCGTATTCCCGCCCGAATCGCGCGTGCCCGCCCTCGGCTCTTCACGGTGCTCGCCTTGCCCACGGATCGGGGCAGGTCGGCAGCGTCTCGCAGGGGGACGGCAAGCGGCAGCCGGCCGGGGCCGGCATCGGGCACCTGAGTGGTGTCGTCCGCCTGCGCCGTCGGCTCCCGTATCGGGGTGGCTGTTCCTCACCGTTGTCGCGGCCGGAAGTCCGCGCCTGTCGAGGCCGGGGGCGATCACTGCTGCGCAGTGATCCGGTTTGTGCCGGTGGTGCCGAGGACGGTGGCGCGGAAGGATGCCACCAGGGGCCGCAGGTCGACTCGGTGCCATGCGGCCCACAGCTGGACGCACGTGTGGTGCCAGGGGAGCTCGCGCACCGCGACGTCCTCGGTGGTGGCGCGGACCATGCTCTTCTGCACGAGTGCGAGTCCGAGCCCGGAGGCGACCAGACCGAGCGCGGTCAGTGGCTCGGCGGCGTTGAGGCGGATGTCGGGCGTGAAGCCGGCTGCCGTGCAGGCGGCGACGAACGTGTCGCGCCAGGCGGGGTCCTGGGCGTTCTCGACGGCGATCCACGGCTGACCGTCGAGGTCCCCGGGGGTCACCTCTTCCTGGTCGGCCAGTGGATGCCCCGCGGGCAGAACGAGCAGCAGCGGGTCCTCGAACAGGGGCGCGGCCAGCAGGTCAGGGTCATCCGTGGACGGAGGTTCATGGACGAGCGCGATGTCGAGGCTGCGCTGCCGCAGGCCTTCGAACTGCTCGGCCGGTGGAAGGTTGTACAGAGCGATGTGGACGCCGGGGCGTTCGCTGTGCAGGGCGCGAAGTGCGCCGGGCAGGATGCCGGTGTGCATGGCGTCGGCAACGTAGCCGATGCACAGGCCGCCCTCTTCTCCGCGGCCCAGCCGGCGGCCCAGGTTCTCCAGGCGGTCCGCGTGCCGCAGCAGTGCGCGGGCTTCGGCCAGGAAGACCTGGCCGTCCCGGGTGAGCCGGATTCTTTGCTGGCCGCGTTCGAACAGGGTGAGGCCGAGGTTCTTCTCGAGCTGAGCGATCTGCCGGCTGAGCGGTGACTGGGAGATGTGCAGCCGCTCGGCGGCCTGGCCGACGTGCTCCGTCTCGGCGACGGCGACGAAGTAGCGGAGTTGCCGCAGGTCAAGCATGTAAGACCTCGAAGGACTCAAGTGTGTCCAAGTAAGTCTTGGACAGTCTCAAGTCTAGATCCTAGCCTCGAACGCGTCAGGCCGACGGGCCGCGCAAAAGGCGCGAAGAACACATCCGTCGCCGTTCGCACAGCAAGGATCTTCACTATGTCCATCAAGTCCTTCCTGCCCGGCCGCCTGGGCTTCGGCACCGCGCCGCTGGGCAACATGTTCCGGGCCATACCCGACGAGGAGGCCGCGGCCACCGTGGATGCTGCCTGGAACAACGGCATCCGCTACTTCGACACCGCACCCTTCTACGGCGCGGGCCTGGCCGAGATCCGGCTGGGAGAAGCGCTGGCAGACCGCCCCCGCGACGAGTTCGTCCTCAGCACGAAGGTCGGCCGCGTCATCCTCGACGAGATCGAGGACCCGTCCGCCCGCGACCTCGGCGAGAAGGGCGGACTGTTCGAGCACGGACGCCCCAACAAGATCGTCAATGACTACTCGGCCGACGCCACGCTGCGCTCCATCGAGGACAGCCTCAAGCGGCTGAGGACGGACCGCCTCGACATCGTGTGGGTGCACGACGTCGCACAGGACTTCTACGGCGACGAGTGGCTCGCCGCCTACGAGACGGCCCGCACCGGCGCGTTCCGGGTTCTGCAGAGGCTGCGCGACGAAGGCGTCATCAAGGCCTGGGGCCTCGGTGTCAACCGGGTCGAGCCCCTGGAACTGACGCTGGACCTCGACGAGCCCAAGCCGGACGCGTTCCTCCTCGCCGGCCGCTACACACTGCTCGACCATGAGCGGGCCCTGCAGCGGCTGCTGCCGGCCGCGAAGGATCAAAGCGTCGACATCGTCGTCGGCGGGCCGTACAGCTCCGGCGTCCTGGCCGGAGGACAGCACTTCGAGTACCAGAAGGCCCCGGTCCAGGTCATCGCCAAGGTGGAGCGCATCAAGGCCCTCGCAGAGCAGTACGGCGTCGGCATCAAGGCCGCAGCACTGCAGTTCTCGCTTGCTCACCCCGCGGTCGCCGCGGCCATCCCCGGCGCCTCCCGGCCGAGCCGCATCGCCGAGGACGTCGCCGCACTCGGCGAGATGGTACCGACTGCCTTCTGGACGGCTCTGCGCACGGAAGGGCTGATCGCTCAGGACGCCCCCGTACCCAGCGCCTGACCTCCACCCCACCCTTTCAGGAGACGACCGTGGCAACCACGACCGCAACCATCGACATTCCCGTGCCCGCCGAGCGCGTCTGGCAGCTGATCGGCGGCTTCGACTCCCTGCCCGACTGGCTGCCCTACATCCCCAAGAGCGAGCTCGGCGAGGGCGGCCGCGTCCGCACCCTCACGAACGAGGAGGGCGGCGTCATCGTCGAACGCCTCGAAGCGTTCGACCATCAGGCGCGTACGTACAGCTACTCCATTCTCCAGGCCCCGTTCCCTGTCATCGGCTACCGCTCCACCCTCACCGTGCACGAAATGGCCGACGGGCAGAGCCGTGTGGAGTGGTCCGGCACCTTCACACCGGCAGGTACAAGCGATGAGGAAGCGATCGCCCTGTTCCACGGCATCTACACCGAGGGGCTGGCCGCGCTGAAGAAGACACTCGACGCGTGACCACGGACACGGAAGGCCCGGTGGCGCCTTCGGACTCCACCGGGCCTCCCGGCCGACGTCAACTGGCCCGGGGACGGGGCCTTGCGAGTCAGCGGCGAAGCCTGCCCGAAACCGACGGGTTGAACGGCGGTCCTGCCGGATCCCTCGTTGGGCACACCCCAGCCGAGCGCCTCCGCCCAGAACCGGCCGACCGCCGGGTCACCAAGAGCCTTTGTGTTCACCCGAACTGCTCGCGGTGTCATGCCGGCGATCCTGCGCACGCCGCAATACTTCGAGTGGGGCGGGCAGCGCAGCCGGCATCACGAGGGGGCGACAACCGGGCCTGAGCGGCCCATGCCGTCCAGCGTGACGGTCGAGATCTGGCCGTCACTTGGTGAAGACGAGACTGACGTTGTGTCCGCCGAACCCGAACGAGTTGGCCAGCGCAGCGGACCACTGACCGGTGCGCCGCTCACCGCGCACCACGTCCAGTTCCACCCGCGGGTCGAGTACGTCGAGGTTGCGCGTGGCCGGCACCGTGCCGTCCTTGAGCGCGAACAGAACGGCCATGGCGCCCACCGTTCCGGAGGCTCCCATCATGTGACCTGTCATCGACTTCGTCGCCGTCACCGCGTGGCTGCCGATCACTCGGCCGATCGCCTCGGCCTCCGCCAGGTCACCGGACTCCGTCGAGGTGGCGTGGGCGTGCACGACCCCAATGTCCGCCGGGGCCAGGCCCGCGTCGCGCAGCGCCAGTTCCATGGCGAAGGCCTGGCCTTCCGAGTCGGAGGCCGTGATGTGGTTCGCGCTCGAACTCACGGCACTGCCGGCGAGCGTGCCGTAGGCACGTGCTCCTCAGGCCCGGGCGAACTCGGCGCGTTCGAGCACCATCATCCCCGCGCCCTCGCTCATAACGAACCCGGACCGCTTGACATCGAACGGGCGCGACACGGTCTCCGGGTCCGCCGACTGCGTCGACAGGGCCTTCATCTGGGCGAATGCCGCGATGGTGAAGGGATGCACGCATGCCTCCACCCCACCTGCGACGACCACGTCCGCGCGCCCGCTGCGGATCAGATCCTGTCCCAGGGCGAGGGCCTCTGCTCTCCGGATGCACAGGCACTCACCGGAGTCCTGGCGCCTCCCCTCGCCCCCAGGGCTTCGGCGTAGTGGATAACGTCCGGTGTGTGATCAGCCGAGGCCGAGGAGCGCGGGGGCCGTTGGGGCACGGGCATTGCGTCGCAGCCGCGATGTTGGTGACGTCCGTCAGCTTCGTCGCGCCGACGGCGAGGTTGCGCCGGGTGGCCATCGCACAGGGCGCGTTGTCCTCTGGGATGGCAGTATGTCGTCTTCGGTGAAGAGATGGATCAGGTGGCGACATGGGCGAGACGAGTCGTAAACCACGACGGCCGCGCAGGCGTGTGGCGACTGTGCTGATCGCTTCCGGCGTCCTCGCCGGCGCCGCGGCATGGGCGATCGCCGAGATCAGGGACAGCGAAGTGCAGTTCCAGGCGGTCTCCTCGCGTGCTGCCGTGGTCGGCACCTGGCAGGAACAAGGTGGTTCCGCGCGGATACGACTCGATTCCGACGGCCGGTTCACAGCGACTACCCTCCCCGATGTTGTCTTCAATATGGCGGACAGGAGCGCCGGGAGGACGAGTGCTACCGGTACTTGGACGCTCGACCCGACCAGAGAAGGTATGGAGCTCGTCCCGGCCGGGTCACCACGTTCCTTGGACGTCCACCAGGAGAGCGGTCTGGGGATCGTGCGGACGGACCATGCGACAGAGCTCTGCGTGCTCTCCAGCAGTCCGGGAGTGCTCTGTGACCATCTGCTCCGACGGGTCTCCGGATAGTCGACCGTTGGAGGCGGAATCGCCTGCCTGCGACCTGACGGTCCATCGGATTTTGGCATGGTCGGGTGACGTCGGTTTGTGATCATGCGAGGCCGAGGAGGGCGAGGGGTTGCCGGGCGTCGCGCGCGTTGCGGCGGAGGCCTGCGGCGATGTTCCTGGCGCCGCTCAGCCGCAGGGCTCCGACGGCGAGGTTGCGCCAGGTCGCCATAGCACGGGGAGCATTGTTGGTCCGTAGTTGGGAGGCGTCCTCGGCGAAGGTGGTGTCGCGGACGTGGTGCAGTGCCTCGATCTTCCAGTGGTCCCGGATCAGTTGCACGAGCCGGGCCGGAGTTGCCTGTTCAGCGGTCAGGCTGGTGACCGCGTAGATGGTCGTGACGGTGGCCCTGCCGGTCTTCCGGTCTGTGCGGCGGCGCTTGATCTGGACTGCCTGCCGGGCACCGGGGAAGAGCAGGTTGTTGACAGTGGCGACCTTGATCCGGCGGGTCGCGGAGCGGCCATGTCCGGTGCCACGGGTGCGTCCCTGGAGCGGGATGTCCCTCCAGGGAAGGGATTTGAGCTGTTTGCGCAACTTCTTCTGGTTGTCCTTGACGATCGCGATGTAGTGGGCCCGGCGGCCGAGGAGGTAGGCGGCGTGCTCGCGCTGGGTGTGCAGCGCGTCGCTGGTGACCACCATCCCGGCGAGGTCGGCGACGTGGTCCAGCAGCGGCTGGAAGCGGGTGGTCTCGCCGGTCTTCTCGCCGACGTCGAGTTGGGCCAGGACCAGGCCTGTGGTGTGCTCCACGGCGGCGAGCAGGTGGATCTTCCGGCCCCGGGCTTTGGCCGCGCCGCGCAGGCTCTTGCCGTCCACTGACAGTCCGCGCAGCCCAGAGCCAGCGGGCCGGTGGTCGGCGAGCCAGCCGCCTACCGCTCGGTCCAGGGAGTCGCCGTCGCTGCGGGTCAGCAGCCGGCGGACCGTCGACTCGGCGGGGACCAGCCGCCGCGGCAGCACCGGATCGGGTCGCATGCCGAGCCGGTCCAGCACGTGCGGCGGTGCGTCCGTGATCCACTCACCGACCGCCAGCAGCGAGGTCGCCCCGGCCAGCACCGCACACGCCGTCAGGGCGAGGACGACGGCCAGCGCGTGCCGCACGCCGCGTGGATCGCGCGGGTCCGGTACCTGGGCCAGCCGCTCCAACAGGCCGGGCACCTCCCCGGCAGCCGCCTCGGGCTGCTCGCGGAGTTGGTCAAGGGCGGGCGGGATCGGGGATGATGCGTCGGCGGGCACGGTCTTCCAGGCAGGTCACGGGGCGTCGAGAACTCCATGATCTTGGGGCCGTGCCTGACCCCTTCCAGCCCCACTACCCAACGAACCGTCACGAACCGAACACCCTCCGACTACGCCGAAGCCCTGCTTCGCCCCCAGGTCCATGCTCACCGAAGCAGCCGGCCCGGTTTCTTCGTTGTCCCGTCGGCATCTGCCAATCCGTCCGAGGACCGTGCGTTCTCGGGTTGATCAGGCGCGGGCACTGGAGGCTTCTTGGTCCACTGGCTGGTGCGGGGGTTTTTGCGGGTGAGGCGCCGGGTCATCATGGTGATGAGTGCCCAGTTCAGGTGGGCTTTCGAAGTGCTGGGGAAGGCGTTCGTAGTCGCGTGCGTTGCGGCGGGCGTTCATGCACCAGCCGATCGTGCGCTGGACTTTCCAGCGGCGGGGCAGGACTACGAAGGGGCAGTGCGGCGAGGACCGCCAGGCTCGCTGCGAGAGCCAAGGCGCGGCGGTTGCCGGACCCGTCGCGACCTGGTCCCTTCCAGGCCCGCCCCCAGGGCGAATCCGGTGATTTTCAAGCTGGCGCCGGTGGTGAAGATCGCATCAGCGCCGGTCCCGACATCTCGTCCCCGGCGCGAGCGGGCACGAACCGTCTGGTGATGTCGGTCCGCCCCTACGTTGTCGAGGTTGCTTCCGGCCTCACCACCAACCCGGAGCTCAGCCTGCCTCCAGCTTCAACCGGTCCCTGCGAGGACCGGCGGCGGGCCTCTCATCCCGCGAGATCCATCAACGCCTCGTGGCGTACAGCCCAGCCCATCAATACAGAGAAGATCGACTCGGACGTAGCGTGCGATGGTCTTGGTCAGCACCTTCTCGTCCGTGGCCTCGACCAGCTCGTTGACGCGCGGCGGACGAGTAGCTGGTGGTGGCCGGGCCGCTCGTCGACGATGTCGGCCAGAGCCCATCAAGACAGCCAAGCCTGAAGCCCCAACCTGCTGGGCACCCTTTCAGGTGTATTTGAGGCAGAGTTCCCCACCCGAACCACGGAGGAAATCTGTCATGACTGAGGTAGACATTGGTCATTCGCAGGGCTACCGTTTCTCCTGTACCCAGGAAGTCGAAGTGGGCACGGCAGACAGGAACTGCCGTGCATGCAGGTCGAGCAGGACGCGACCCGAAGGGGCCGCGAGCAGTACCCGCGTTATCCAGCAGTACAACCGAGTAACCGAAGGTAAGGAGCAGAACGCCATCAGGATCGCCCGGGCGAGGAAGCAGTCCGCCCGGGTACCGCAAGGCCCCGGATTGGAAGGTGGTCCCCGGTCACGCATCCGCGATCCCCGCAGTCCAGCCCTCCCAGGCGGAACCTGCGGACAAAGAAGGCCGACGCAGTCGGCCGGTAGATGGTGTTGAAAGCTCGGGGCCCGGGTGCCAATACGGCACCCGGGCCCCCCGACGCATCCCCCGAAAGAAGAGGTCTATGCCCCCTCGTAGTACCCGGCCCGCCGATATCCTCGACGACGACGACTACCCCGCCTACACCATGGGCCGGGCCGCCGAGATGCTCGGCACCACGCCCGCCTTCCTCCGCGCCCTCGGCGAACACGGCCTGATCACTCCCTTGCGCTCCGAAGGCGGCCACCGCCGCTACTCCCGCTACCAGCTGCGCATCGCCGCCCGTGCCCGCGAACTCGTCGACCAGGGCACCGCCATAGAGGCCGCCTGCCGCATCGTCATCCTCGAAGACCAGCTCGAAGAAGCTCAGCGCATCAACGAGCAACTGCGCGCCCAAGGCGGCCGGCCGCAGTCGAAGCCATGAGCCTGACAAGGACGCCGGGTGCGGCCCCCGACGCCGACCGACCAGCGGACCAGGCACCCCTCACAGGTCCGTGCCGCCGCCTCGCGCTGGGCCGCAACCAGTACGCGCACAGCACTACACAAGGACCCCGACATACCTGCCGGGGTCCTTGGCCGTTCAAGTGCAGCTGCCTGATGGCACCCCCTCGGCGGCGCCGATGACGAGGTGACCGACGCGGTCGCAGAGCAGACCGGCGCAGGCCCGGACCGCGGGGTGTCGGTCAATACGCTGTGGCCCCCGGTGGAGCCGAAGACCAGAGGATGGACCTTCCTCACCCATCACGCCCGCGTGCTGCTGGTCATCGCACGCGCTCCTGACCTGCGCCTCCACGACATCACCGCGGCCTGCCACATCACTGAACGCTCCGCCCAGAGCATCGTCACCGACCTCGAACAGGCCGGCTACCTCAGCCGCGGGCGCGACGGACGGCGCACCCGCTACACCCTCCACATGGACGGCGCTCTCCGCCATCCAGGAGAGACCCACCTGCCCGTCCGCGGACTGCTTGCTCTCTTCGCCCAGCGTGCCGCAGGCAGGGACGCGGGCGAGGGACCGGCGTGGTGTGGCACCTGCCTCGCGGATCGCGACGGCGGGTGGGAGATGACGCCGGGCCAGACGCCGCAGACGCGCCACTCCGAGCCGGAACGAGGGCTTGTCACGGTTACGAGCCAGGATTCATACCGCCGCCACCGACCCAGCCGTAGATCACGTCGACCTCCACACCGGCGTCCAAGGCCAGGACCTCGGGCGCCACACCGGCACTCCAGGCTGCGAGCACCGCGCGCCGTAGTTCCTCCGCGCGTGTGGCCAGCCCCACCTCGGCGGCCTCCGCGGAAGCCGCCGTCAAGGCGCCGGCGTCCTCGGTCAGTCGTTGCGCCGCCCGGCGTACAGCGAGGCGTTCCTCTTCCCACCGCTGCTCGTTCACCCTCAGCCTCCCAGAGGACGCAGCTGTTGATCAGTCCTGCGTGGTCGGCCCGCAGCACCATCCGCAGCCCCCACTCGGCCGTCACGGGCAGCGGATACAGGGCAGCGTCATCGTCATATGCACCTGCACCTGACGGGCACCCGCAGGCGGACCGGAGGCAGGCATGACGGCTGCCAGCGCACCGTGTCGAGGCGGGTCGTCAGAGGGCGGTACGGTTCCCGCCGGGCGCCCCGGGTGCAACGGGATGGGAGCTGGGACTGCTGCTGCAGGAACTCATCCCCGTTCACCTCCTCGGGCCCACGGCGGGTCAGATCAGGCGACGACGCATCGCGCCCTGAGCCAGTTTACGCCGATCCCGAGGCATCTCACCCTGGTGCCGGGCCCCCGAAGGCCGGGGTAGTGAGCGACTGGCTTCAAGAAGAAGAGCCGCACCCTTCGCTGATTCCTGGAGGCGGAGAGGGGATCAACCCGTGCGGGGTTGACGGTTTTTGTAGTGCGAGGAGCGGGTGGAGGGGGGAGCGTGAGAGGGCATCGCCCCTGGACCTTCCCAGGACCGGCGTTTGCGGTGCATGCGCCCGGGCAGGCGCGACTCAGTGCTTCGGACAGCAGGCACATCCGTGGGAGTGGTGCATCACGCCACGGTGTGCCCTGTCGCACCCGCCACGCCCCTCCCACGGTGACCGCCCCACCCAAGGCACCCAGCACAGCACCAGCAAGGGAGTTGCGACGCACCATGCAGACCCGAGCAAGCGTGAACCACCCCCACGACGACGCCCCCGACACCACGCAGGCCTTCCGCAGGCTCACCTCACTCCCTGCGGGCCCCGCGCGTGACACGCTGCGCGACGAGATCGTCGAGGCCTGGCTGCCCATGGCCGAACGGCTCGCGGGACGCTTCCGCAACCGCGGAGAGAACCTGGACGACCTGCGTCAGATCGCCTTCCTCGGCCTGGTCAAGGCCGTGGACCGCTACGACCCCGAGCGCGGGCACGCCTTCGAGAGCTATGCCGTCCCCACCATCACCGGCGAGATCAAGCGGCACTTCCGCGACCACATGTGGACCCTGCACGTGCCGCGCCGCGTCCAGAACCTGCGCAACCGCGTCCGCTTCGCCGTCCAGAACCTCTCCCAGACGGTCTCGGGCCGCAGGCCCACCGTCGCCGAGATCGCCGAGCACGCCAACATGAGCGAGGAGGACGTCCTGGCCGGCCTCGAGGCCCTGGAAAGCTTCACCGCGCTGTCCCTGGACGCCGAACTGCCCGGCAGCGAGGACGGCTACTCGCTCGGCGACTCGCTCGGCTCGCCCGACCCCGCGCTCGACACCGTCGTGGACCGCGAGGCGGTCAAGCCCCGCATCCAGGCCCTCCCGGAGCGCGAACGCGCCATCCTGTACATGCGCTTCTTCCAGGACATGACCCAGAGCAGCATCGCCGAGCACCTCGGTATCTCGCAGATGCACGTCTCCCGCCTGATCAGCCGCTGCTGCTCCAAGCTGCGCGAGCAGGTGATGCGGGATGCCGCCTCACCGGCAGCGCACCGCTGACTCGTGACCGCCGAATTCGGTCCCGGTATGGGCGCTGACGACGAGGACGTGCTGCTGGCCGACGTGCGCCGGACACTGGAGCGTGCCGGCTTCGACCCGGCCCCGCCGGACAGGGACCAGCACGGGCTGCGGCTGCGCCGCGAGGAAGACACGGTGGTAGTGACCTGGGAACCCGTCAGCGGGCTCGCCCCCATAGGGCATGCGGACCTGGAAGGCATGCGCTCGGCTCTGCGGCACGCACGCACGGCAATCCTCGCGCAGACCGGACATGCGGTGCAGGCCGACCGTGAAACCGGCGAAGTGCAGGTCAGACTGCATCCCTCCTGAACCGCGGGTGAGCTGGTGGGCCGGGACGCCTGTACGTGCCGATAATCCCGTCACCCTATGCGACCTGTGCGTATTCGTGGATGAAGCCGCCAAGGCGATCGCGCCGGATGACATACGATGGGCCATCGGCGGCGGGTGGTTCGGGTGCGTCGACACCGTGGGGGCATCGCTGTCCGAGTGATCGGTGAGGCCGATGTTCGTTGTAGTGGCCGGCATACTCGTCGACGACGAGGCGCAGGCGGCGCTCGCGGGTGATCAGGACCCGGTCGGTGGCTTCGCGGCGGCAGGATCCGACCCAGCGTTCGGTGATCGCGTTCATCCGGGGCACCCCCGGCAGGATGGGTACCACGCGGGCGCCGGTGGCGGTGAAGACCGCGTCGAAGCCCTCCGTGAAACAGCCGGCGCTGTCGCGGATCAGGTACCGGATGCCGGCGGTGCGTGAGTCGTCCAGGTTCATCAGCAGGTGCGGGCCTGCTGGATGGTTCATTCGGCGGTGACATTGCGGGTGACGCCGGCGATGTGCACCCGCCGGGTGCCGTGTTCGATGAAGAACAGGACGAACAGGTGCCGCAGGAAGACCGTGTCCACGTGGAAGACGTCGACGGCGAGGATTCCGTGAGCCTGGGCGGTGAGGAACTTCGGCCAGGAGCGGCCGGCTCGCTGGGGCGCCGGATCGCCCCCGGCCCGCTGCAAGATCTCCCAGGCGGTGGAGGCGGCGACCTTCCAGCCCAGGTTGAGCAGTTCGCCGTGGATCCGGCGATACCCCCATCCGTCGTTCTCGCGGGCCAGGGGCAGTAACCAGGACGCGCAGTGTCTCGGGCCTGGCCGGGCGGCCGGGCCTCGGCGCGGATAGGTCCATTTCTGCGTGACCAGCCTCGCGTGCCGGCGCAGCACGGAACGTGGGGTTGTGACCAGCAGCTTCAGCGCCGAACGGCGGCGCTTGCTCAGGAGGCGGAGCAGGGCTGCGAGCACGGCGCGGTCCCCGAGGCTGAAGGCGGGCTTGGGGTTGCTGCGCTGCAGGACGGCCAGCTGGTGCCGGAGCACCGGTATTTCGACGTCCTTGGCCGCGGAGGACCGCGCCAGCAGGCGCAGCCAGTCGAGCAGCAGACAGTTGAATCGGTGGACCAGACGGAACGTCACGATATCCAAGCGTGCGCCGACCGGCTCACGAGCGCCTCGACGTGATCACATCGTCACCCTCAAGTGGCATCTCAGCGTAGGTGACAGGATTGTCGGCACCCACAGGGTCAGCCGGGCGTCGAGCGGCATCAGGGCGACCGCGAGCTCACTGGCATGGGTGGCGACGCAGGACGCGCTCGTGCCGAGGATCGCCGCGCCGCGGTTGTCTCCGGTCCGCGCGGGGCAACCGCTGCCGGGTTGCCGCTTGTTGCACGGGGTGGCCGGATCGCCCAGGTAGCCGAAGCGGGTGCGCTGCAACAGGTTGCCGCCGATGCTGGCCATGTAACTGCGGTGCGGCGCTCGCCATCAGCGCCTGGAGGATGACAGGGAACTGCCTGGTGACCAGCGGATGGGCGGCGACGTCGCTCATCCGCTCCACAGCGCCGATGCGCAGGCCCCGTACGCCGGCCCGGATCCCTTGCAACGGAAGTGCGTTGATGTCGACCACCTGGCCGGGCGCGATCAGCCCGAGCTTCATCAGGTCGACCAGTGTGGTGCCCCCGGCCAGGTACGCGGACCCGGGTGCCGTGCCGGCGGCCAGTGCCTGGGGCACGGTGGCGGCGGTGACGAAGTCGAAGGCCCGCATCAGCGCCCACCGTCCCGCACCTGCTTGACCGCCTCGACGATGTTGGCATAGGCGCCGCAGCGGCGGATGTTGCCGGACATGCCTTCGCGTATCTCGTCGTCCGTACCGGCGTCGCCCTCGGCCAGGAGGGCGACGGCCGACATGATCAGCCCGGGGGTGCAGAAATCGCACTGGAATCCGTCATGGTCGATGAACGCCTGTTGGACGGGATGCAGTGTGCCGCCCCCTCGGCCAGGCCCTCGACGGTGGTGACGGCGCGCGTGCCGACCGCCGCCGCGAGGGTCAGACACGACAGTACCCGCCGCCCGCCGAGGTGCACGGTGCAGGCACCGCACTGCCCGTGGTCGCAGCCCTTCTTCGTACCGGTCAGACCGAGGTGTGCTCACGCAACGCGTCCAGCAGTGTCACCCGCGGGTCGATGCTGAGCGCATGGTGAGTGCCGTTGACGGTCAGCGTGAGGTCGATGGCGGATCCGCGGACCTGGTCGGCCGCGGCGTGTGCCGAAGCCGTGTCCGTCAAAGGCGCGTCCGCCGGCCGTGCGCCGGGCATGAGACCCGCCGAACCGACGGCCGCCGCCTGGCCGAGAAAGCCCCGGCGCGATACACGCTCGCCGACCTCACCCGTTGCCCGCGAGCCGGTCAACGCTGCCCAGAACCATTAACAACCAGCAGATATACCACCCTTGACGGCACCCACCCCTTCAGGAATGACAATTACTCCCAGGTGCAGCGCGTCACGCGCATCGGTCTTGACCCGCTCCGCGGCCGGACGCTGCAACCGTGAGGGAGCGAGCACCTCGCAGCGCACCCGGGCCGCCGAAAGCGCTCGGGCCAGACCGAACCCGGTCGGGCCGGCCTCGTAAGCCACCGCGACCGGACCGGGCAGCCGCCCGAGCCAGTCGAGGACGTCAGCCTGCTGCGGCGTGAGCCGGGAACGGGTCAGCTCCCCGGTCACCGTGTCGATCGCGCACGCCACCACGCTTCGCGCGTGCACATCGAGCCCCACGCTCGTACGCTCAGAAAACACCGGGCCTCCCGCACATGTAGACACTACTGGCCAGGGTGCGCCAGGCCGGCAACCCACGACAACGTGCGAGCGAGGCCCGGCCCAAACCGGCACCTACATACCGTCTAGTTTCCCCAGCCACAGTGCTGGAGCCCGGCGTGGAATTCCTTGTTGGAGTCGACGTAGTCGCCGTAGAGGTATCCGCTGTGGTACTGCCAACCTTCCCAGCTGTAGTACACCCGCTCGGTGTAGTACCAGACGTTTCCGCCGTTATCGATGTCGTCGCCTCTGACCCAGCAGTACGCGATGATGGCGTCTTTGTGGTCGTTGGGGCCGGGGCACAGGTCGGGCACGCCGGTCTTGCCCATGTCGATCTGCCACGACTTGTAGACCCCGGCGCAGTGGCTCGGGTTGCTCAGCCAGACGATAGTCTCCGCGTGGGCGGGTGCGGTCGTGAGCGCCGCGACACCGGTGACGGCGGCGACGAGGCCGACGGCCTTAGCCGCGAGTCGGCCCTTGATGATCTGCATGGGTCCCCTTCCATGGTGCAAGCCTTCCGAGTACGCGAACGCCTGCTCCGCCGTCTGCTGACCCGACGCGGTCATCGGGCGCGGGCTGACTGTGGAGCAGCGGTATCACGGTGCCTTAGGGGGATGCGTGGAGTCTAGTTTCCCGGACGAGCCCGGACGAGCCCGTACAGCCATAGCCCCGTCGTATCCGTCGTGCCCGGCCCAAACCGGCACCTACATACCGTCTAGAATCCGCACCTCTCCCGTCTTGCAGTTCAGCCAGGCCACCGCTTGACCCCGCGGTCCGCCGAGATTGACGTAGAGCCGATCCTGCCCGTTCTTCCGCCACCGACTGACGTGCAAGTCGTCCATGCCGCCCCCTGATCCGCATGCCTCACAGACCCAGATCAGCACACGCCGCACCGGACGCGGCAGAGCGCGAATCGGCCAGGCGACGCTGTCGAGTCTCAGTTGATGGTTGACGGGTTGGCGTCGGGTGATGCTTGACGTCTGCTCTAGACGATCTTCCGGCGGTTGTGTTCGCCGGACTTGCGGACCACCACCTCCTTCCTGGTGACACGCGGGACGGTGGTGATCAGCTCGCCGCTGTGGAAGACGCGGATCACCTCGTCGCTCAGGTGGGCGGTGACGACCTGGTGGGCATAGCCGCGGCCGAGCTGGATGCGCTGTCCGGCGACCATGAAGCCGCCGACGCTGCTGACCGTCCGCTCGGCGATCTGCTCACCAGGCGGAGGCAGCAGCGGTGACGGCCCGGCCGGACGAGCACCTTGCAGGCGCCCGCAGGCCGAGGGTGGCAGCGGGCTGGGCAGGGTGGCCTGCAGAACACGCTGCTCGTCCAGGACCTGGAGGACCTTCCCGTCGAGCCGAAGGGTGACCCGCTGCCCGGCGAAGGGCCAGCCGATCAGGACCTTGTCGCCGCCCAGGCCGACATAGCCGACCGCGTTGACGGTCCGATCCACCTCCACTGCCCCATTCGCGTCGTTCGTGGGGCCGGGGTCGTCCACCCACGGCCCGGCGGGACGGGCCCCTCCGCCCGCCAGCAGGGCTTTGAGGTCCCGGCCGGACAGCTTCGAAGGCAGCGTCTTGTGCCGTGCGCCGCCGATCAGCACGTGCAGCCGGTTCACGTCGATGCGCAAAGTCACCGTGGTGCCGGCCAAGGCCGGGCCGAACCAGATCTGCTGCCCTCGCAGGCTCAGGTTCCCCGATGCGGGGACCACCCGGTCCAACTCGATCGCGCCGACCTCGCCCTCGGCCATTGGCCAGGCTCGTGCGACCGGCTCGGCTTGAGGCTCCGTGGCAGCCAGGGCAGGGACCGGGTCGAGGCGGGCGGGCAGGACCACGGGCAGGGCATCCTGCTCGGACCGCGGCCTGGGCACGAACCGGCTGGCCGGAACGGCCATGTCCAACGCCTGGTGAGGCCGCATCCGGTTGTAGTCCTCCAGCCAGGCATCCACCACCGCCTGCGCCGTCGCGACGTCGGCGAACGGATCGTGCCCGTCGAGGAGTTCACGTCGCAGGGTCTGGTGAAAGCGTTCAATCTTCCCGGTGGTGGTCGGGGACTGCGGCTTCGTGAGCCGGTGGGTGATGCCGTTCTCCCGGCAGATCCGGTCGAACATCGTCTCTCCCGGCTTGCCGGGACTGAAGCGGGCGGTGAACTGCTTGCCGTTGTCGGTCAGCACCTCGTCGCCCTCGTCCGAGCCGGCGCCCGCTTCGAGAACGGCCTCCTCGTCGAACGAGACAAGACCCTCGCAGCGTGATTCACCTCAACTGATCCACAGGTCTTGACAATTACTCCCAGAGCAGCCGTCACGACCGGTCAGCCGCACAGGCCATGAAGGACAGAGTTCAGTCGTTCCAGGTCCAGCGGATGCCGAACTGGGCCGGGCCGGTGTTCAGGGCAAGGGCGTGGGCGCACCCGGTGCTGTCCAGGGGAATCCGGCGGCTGGTGGCCGGGCCGCCGTCCGCGGGTTCGTTGAACTCCTCGCAGAGGGCTGGCAGCGCGGTGGGGTGGAAGGCCGCCTCCAAGAGGTACTCGCGGGTGAGCATCCGCAGGGTGCGGCCGCAACTGCCTTGGGTCGCGGGCTGCTGTGGCACCAGGTTGACCAGCTCATACTCCATGATCAATGTTTCACCGCAGTGCAGTGGACGGTCGAAGAGCAATTCGGCGGCGAGCATCCCGGCCGTCTCGTCCTTCACCGTGCGGCCCAAGCGGCAGTTGCGCAGCGCGCGGAGCCGGGGAATGCCGGAGCCGGGTTCGTCCGCGTAGAACAGGGTTATCCATCGGTCGGGGCCGTCCCGGTCCGCGCGCAGGATCTGCCGGTTCCACGCCCGGAGTTGAGTGCGGTCGGGCCCGTACTCGTAGCGGTCGTACTGACTGATCCGGATCAGGTACGGATCTGAGTCGACGTCCAGCCCGGACAACAGGGCGGCTACCCGGTCCGCGTGGGGTTTGAGCGCACCGATCGGCAGCATCCGTGCCTCCCGGCGGCCCCGGCCTCGGGGTCTGGGCTTTCCCAGCAGTCCGCTCAGGCCGCCGGATGGAATGCCGAGGATGTCCTCAAGGTGCGGCAGCGCGGCCAGCGATCCAGGCCGTTCCGGCCGGGTGCGGCCTGACTGCCAGGAACTGAGGGTGGCAACGCTGACGGGTGTGCCACGCTGCCGCAGCCTGTGCTGGATACGGTCCAGTGCCAGCCCGCATGCGCTGACCGCGGCCCGTAGTGCGTCCGCGAAGGGCATTGGCTCACCAGGCCCTGGCAGTAATGGGGTTGGCGCCATGGTTGGTAACCAACCCTTCCGCCACCACGTTGTCAATGGCCGGCCTCGCAAGCCTAAAACCGAGAATTCCCGCGCTTCCTCGCTGGGCGGACACTCACTACCGTTGACGCGGTGGCAGCCACTGATCCGGAGAGAACTTCCACGCTCCCCATCGCTTTGGAGGCGAGGCATGAGATTCCGTACCCGGATATGGGCTGCCCTGGTGGCACTCGGGCTGGCCCTGGCCATCACCGCGCCCGCGGTCGCCAAGACTGCGCCCCCCGCCGCCCAGCCGTCGGTCATCGGCGGCTCGGAGGCGAGCACCGAGGAATTCCCCTGGATGGTGGCGGTCTCCTACGCGCCCTCGGCCAACGACCAGTATTCCGGGATGTTCTGCGGCGGCACGCTGGTCGCCCCGCGCAAAGTAGTCACCGCCGCGCACTGCGCCAAAGGCATGAAGGCAGCTGAGTTGAAGGTGGTCACCGGCCGTACCGATCTGAAAGACCACACCAGTGGCAAGGTCCTGGACGTCGGTTCCGTATGGATCCACCCCAAGTTCTATGACGTCTGGAACGGCAATGACGTCGCCGTCCTCACCCTCACCGAGGCGGCCGACGCCCCGCCCCTGCCCCTCGGTACGCCGGACGACGACCTGTACCGGCCCGGCGCTCCCGGAACCATCCTGGGCTGGGGCCTGACCGGCGACAACCTCCCCCGCATCACACATTTGCGGAAGGGTGCTGTGGCGGTGTCCAAGGACAGCTTCTGTGATGTCGAATACCCTGACTTCGACCCGGAGATGATGGTGTGTGCTGGGTCGGACACCACCCGGCAGTGCAAGGGTGACAGTGGCGGGCCACTGGTCGTCGACGGGAAACTGGCCGGAATAGTGTCGTTTGGCCGTGAGCCCTGCACACCGGTGGAACTTCCCGGGGTCCTCGTCCGTGTCGCCACCTACGCGAGCGACATCCAGAAGCAGATCGACAACTGACCATCGATGGCCTGGCCGCCCCGTCAGCCAGCGGGGCGGCCAGGCCGGCCTTCCATCAGAAGCCGTATCCGTCTCGACCGTGAGGACGGCTTCGATCGAACAGGGCGCCTGGTCGGGTGATCTTGACCACACCCGCCTTCACCAGCATCGCCTGCACCCTCATCTGCTACCGCAGACTCGCCAAATGAGACGACCTCTTAGGCGTGGGCATGCCAAGAGAGAGGTGATTCGTCCGCCGTCGGCGGCGCGGCACTCACGTGTTGGGCGCTCCTGTACGCAGGCCGTCCATGACCAGGTCGAAGAGCCGGGTGGCGCGTGATTGCCAGTCGTCGTGCGGGTCCAGCTGCCACAGACCTGTGATGGCGAGGAGGAAGTCGTCCGCGGTGACCCCGGGCCGGATGGTGCCGGCTTCCTCGTTGGCGCGGAGCAGGCGTTCCGCCGCGGAGGCCACCGGCGTGGGGGACGGCTTCGCCGGGCCGCCCGGTGTACCGGTCACCTGCCGGATCGCGTCGGCCAGTCCGGCCTTGGCCATGGCGAACTCGGAGAGCCGGTCCATCCAGGCGCGCAAGGCCTCATCGGGTGCCCGGGTCCCGAGAAGGTGGTCCGCGCAGTCCGCGACCTGCTGCATTTCGTGGCGGTAGATTTCGAGGACGAGTGACTCGCGATTGGGGAAGTTGCGGTAGAAAGTGCCCTGTCCGACGCCGGCCTTCTTGGCTATCGCGCTCAGCGGGGTGTCCGCGCAGTGCGACAGTTCGGCGAGAGCAACTTGCAGGATGCGCTCGCGGTTGCGTTGCGCGTCCGAACGCCGGGGTGAGTCCTTCTGCTGAGGCACTCGTCCTCCTCGATGGTTCGTGACCGAACCTCGCCCTTGCTAAGCGGACAGCTGTCCGTTAGGTTTCCTGTAGTGGACAGCAGTCCGCTTACGTTCACCATAGCTGTGGACGCGACACTGCGGCAGTCGCCAACTGCCACTGTTCGGTCCGAGAAGCCGCACGCTTGCTTCGCCCTCATGGTGCACGCCCGCACGATGCACTTTCCGCGCGCCCGGCACTCCGGCTGCCGGCCCTCTCCCGTCTGTCCTGGACAACGCGAAAGAAGCACCCCATGGCCTTATCGACGTCCAGTGTCATCACCTTGAAGATCAACGGCGAGAAGTACACACTGCCCGTCGACCACCGCACCACCCTGCTCGACGCGCTGCGCGAGCGTCTCGATCTCACCGGCACCAAGAAGGGCTGTGACCAGGGGCAATGCGGCGCCTGCACCGTTCTGCTCGACGGGCGCCGGGCCGTCGCCTGCCTGCAACTGGCCGTCGCGGCCGAGGGCCGCGAGATCACCACCATCGAAGGCGTGGCCGACGGTGAGCGGTTGCACCCCGTTCAGCAGGCGTTCTTGGATCTGGACGGTTTCCAGTGCGGCTACTGCACTCCAGGACAGATCTGTTCGGCGATCGGGGTGATCGAGGAACACGCGGCGGGCTGGCCCAGTGCCGTCACCGAAGACGTCCGTCCCGAAGCGGGGCCACCGGCCCTGACCGCCGACGAGATCCGGGAGCGCATGAGCGGCAACCTGTGCCGCTGCGGCGCGTACGTCTCGATCGTCGAGGCGGTGGCCCGCGCGGCGGAATCCCGGCCGGGCGAGGGACGCGTGACCCTCGCAGCGGGTGCGAAGGAGGCCGTGGCATGAGGGAGTTCGGCTATCAGCGGGCGTCCGACGTCGCCGGCGCCGTCGCACTGCTCGGCGCCGATCCGGACGCACGCTTCCTCGGTGGCGGCACCAACCTCGTCGACCTCATGAAGACCGGTGTCGAGCGACCCGCCCGGCTCATCGACATCCGTGAACTCCCGCTCGATGAGATCGAGACGACGCCCGAGGGCGGTCTGCGCGTCGGCGCGACCGTCACCAACGGGGACCTGGCCGCCCACCCCGAGATCCGGCGCCGCTACCCGGCGCTCGCGCAGGCGGTGCTGGCAGGCGCCTCTGGGCAACTGCGCAACATGGCCACGGTCGGTGGGAATCTGCTGCAGCGCACCCGCTGCGGCTACTTCACCGACGTCACCAAACCCTGCAACAAGCGTGTACCCGGCAGCGGTTGCCCCGCCATCGAAGGTGAGCATCGCAACCACGCGATCCTGGGCGCCTCCGACCGCTGCGTGGCCGTACACCCCTCGGACATGGCCGTGGTCCTGACCGCATTCGACGCCGTCGTGACGTACGAAACCGCCGATGGGCCTGGGGGTGCCCCCGCTGGGGGAGAGTTGCCGCTCGCCGAGTTCTACCTGCCTGTCGGCGGCACCCCGCACCTGGAGACGGCTCTGCCCCCGGGCGCGCTGATCACCGGCGTCACCCTGCCGCCCTCCCCGGTCGCCGCGCGCTCGCGTTACCGGAAGGTACGCGAACGGGCTTCGTACGCCTTTGCGATCGGATCGATCGCCGCCGCGCTGGACGTGCGGGACGGCGCCGTGCACGACGTGCGCCTCGCCTTCGGGGCCGTCGCGTCGCGGCCCTGGCGGGCCCGGACGGCCGAGCGGGTACTGACCGGGGCACCGGCCGGTCCCGAGACGTTCGCCGCCGCCGCGGACGCCGAACTGGCGGCGGCCAAGCCGCTGCCTCACAACGGATACAAGGTCACGCTGATGCGCAACCTCGTCGTGGCCGTCCTGTCCGAACTCGCCGAGGAGACCGCCCGATGACCACCGCGACATCCCGCACTACGGCGGCGAAGGGCTCCGTCGGCACCGCGCACACCCGTGTGGAGGGTCGCGAGAAGGTCACCGGCGCGGCCCGCTACGCCGGAGAGATCCCCTTCGCGGGCCTCGCCCACGGCTGGCTCGTGCTGTCCACCGTCGCCCGCGGCCGCATCCGGTCGATCGAGACCGAGCCCGTTCTCGCGATGCCGGGCGTTCTCACCGTGCTGCACCATCACAACGCCCCGCGCCTCAACACCGACTACGTCGGCCTGCTGGGAGCCCCGGACCCGACCGTGGCCGTCTTCCAGCACGACCGGGTACCGTACCTCGGCTGGCCGGTCGGTCTGGTCGTCGCCGAGACCTCCGAGCAGGCGAGGGAGGCCGCCGAGGCGCTCGTGGTGCACTACGAGCAGGAGCCGCACGACATCGCGTTATCCGCGGACCGCCCGGACGCCTACGCGGTGGACGGCCATATGCCGGGAGTGGCGGAAAAGGGTGACCTGGAAGCCGAACTCGCCGCCTCCGCCGTCGTCGTGGACGAGGAATACACCACGCCCGAAGAGCACCACGGCATGATGGAGCCGCATGCGGCGGCGGCCCGCTGGGACGGCGGCCGGCTCGAGGTCGTCGACTCCAACCAGGGCACCACCTGGGTCGCGTCCGAGCTGGCGAACCTGTTCTCGCTCGACCCGGAGTCGGTGCGGGTACGGTCGGAACACGTCGGCGGCGGTTTCGGCAGCAAGGGCGTCCGCGCACACCAGGTGGCCGCCGTGATGGCCGCGACCGTCCTCCAGCGTCCGGTCCGGGTCGTCATGACACGCCGGCAGATGTTCTCCCTCACCGGCTACCGGAGCCCCACGACGCAGCGGATCAGGCTCGGCGCCGACGCCGACGGGCGGCTGCGCGCGCTGGAGCACCGTTCCCTGAGCCTCACCTCGACCGTGCACCAGTTCGTCGAGCCGTGCGCCGGCGTGGCCAGGGTGATGTACGACGCCGACGCCCACCACACGGCCAACCGGGTCGTGCGGCTCGACCTGCCGACGCCGACGTTCATGCGCGCGCCGGGTGAGGCACCGGGGTCGTTCGCCGTGGAGTCGGCGCTCGACGAACTCGCCGAGAAGTGCGGGATCGACCCCATCACGCTGCGGATGCGCAACGAGCCCGAGCGGGGTCCCGTCTCCGGGCTGCCGTTCAGCAGCCGCAATCTGCTCGCCTGTTTCCGGGAGGGCGCCCGCAGGTTCGGCTGGGCGGACCGGGACCCGCGCCCCGCCCTGCGCCGCGACGGGCGCTGGCTGCTCGGGACCGGCACGGCGGCGGCGTCCTTCCCCGCTGGAGCCATGCCGTCCACGGCGGCCGTGACGGCCGAGGCCGACGGAACCTTCACCGTACGGATCAACGCGGCGGACATCGGAACGGGCGCCAGGACCGCGCTCACTCTGGTCGCCGCCGACGCGCTGGGGACGGAACCGGACCGCGTCCACGTATGCATCGGGGACAGCGATTTCGGGCCGGCGGGGATCGCCGGCGGTTCGATGGGCACCCGGTCCTGGTCCTGGGCCGTCACGGCCGCGGCCGGGGACCTGCGGGATCGGCTCGTGCCGGGCGCCGACATCCCCCCGGAGGGCATCACCGTACGGTCGGACACCACCGCGGCCCTCGCGGCCCTCGCGCAGAAGGAACGGCACTCCTTCGGAGCGCAGTTCGCCGAGGTCGCTGTGGACCCCGCCACCGGCGAGGTGCGCGTGCGCCGCATGCTCGGAATTTTCGCGGCGGGCCGGATCATCAACCCGCTGACGGCCCGTAACCAGTTCCTCGGAGGAATGGTCTGGGGCATCTCCATGGCCCTGCACGAGGAGGCGGTCCGGGACCGGGCCTCGGGTGGCCACTACGCCGCCGACCTCGCGGGCTACCACGTCGCCGTCAACGCCGACGTGCCGCACATCGAGGCGGACTGGATCGACGACCCGGACCCCGACGACCCGGTCGGGATCAAGGGCATCGGCGAGGTCGGCATTGTGGGTGCCGCGGCGGCGGTCGCCAACGCGGTCTGGCACGCGACGGGGACCCGCCACCGGAACCTGCCCATCCGGCCTGACCGCGTCCTCATGGCAGGCCGGAATGCTTGACATCGCCTCCGAGCTGAACGGCTGGATGGAGGAGGGACGGGACTTCGCCGTCGCCACCGTCGTGGCCGTCGGAGGCAGTGCTCCCCGAGGTCCCGGCGCCGCCCTGGCGGTCGACAGCGCCGGCGCGGTCATCGGCTCGGTCTCCGGCGGCTGCGTGGAAGGAGCGGTGTACGACCTGTGCGTCCAGGCGCTCGAGGACGGCGAAACCGTCCTCGACCGGTTCGGCTACAGCGACGAGGACGCCTTCGCCGTCGGGCTGACCTGCGGCGGGGTCATCGACGTGATGATCACGCCGGTCCGCGCGGACGGGCCCGCCGCGGCGGTGTTCCGGCAGGCGTTGTCGGCCGCCGTCCGGGGCGAGCCGGTCGCCGTCGTCCGGGTCGCCCGGGGCCCGGCCGGCCTCCTCGGTGCGGCCCTGCTCGTACGCCCGGACGGAACGCACGAAGGCGGGCTCGGTGGTCACCCGGAGCTGGACCGGACGGCGGCGGCCGAGGCCCGGGCCATGCTGGACACCGGGCGCACCGGCACGGTCGGTCTCTCCGAGGACGGTTCGCGCTGCCCCGGCGGTCTCACGCTGCTCGTCGAGGCGAACGTACCGCCGCCCCGCATGATCGTCTTCGGCGCGATCGACTTCGCCGCGGCGCTTGTGCGCGCGGGCAAGTTCCTCGGCTACCACGTGACCGTGTGCGACGCCCGTCCCGTCTTCGCTACCCGGGCCCGCTTCCCCGAGGCCGACGACATCGTCGTCGACTGGCCGGACCGCTACCTGCGGCGCACGGCGACGGACGGACGCACGGCCCTGTGCGTGCTCACCCACGACGCCAAGTTCGACGTCCCCCTGCTGGAGTCGGCCCTGCGGATGCCGGTCGCGTTCGTCGGCGCGATGGGCTCACGCCGCACCCATGAGGACCGCAACCGGCGGCTGCGTGAAGCCGGCCTGAGCGATCATGAACTGGCCCGGCTGAGGTCGCCGATCGGCCTGGACCTCGGCGCCCGTACGCCCGAGGAGACCGCGCTGTCCATCGCGGCGGAGATCGTCGCGACCCGGCGCGGAGGGACGGGCGTCCCCCTGACTGATTCCAAGACGACGATCCACCACGACGGACCACGTGTCGCGTAAGGGGAGGCGGGCCCATGGCATGGTGTTGGCCCGGCGCCGGCGGCGGAGCAGGGACCGGATCCCGTGATCGGCGTAATACCGCGGCGTGACCAGGACCTGAACCCGGCCGACGTGAAGTCAAACCTCCAGGCCCTCGACCCGGGCAAGTACGTGCTGATCCCCGTGGACCAGCAGACGTCCATCCGCGATTTCGTTACCCGCTCAGGGCACCAGTACAAGACCGGCTGCGCCTTCTACGAACTGTCCAAGCGCGAGAGGATCCAGGCCAACAAGAAGATCGCCGTGGCGGAGAAGGATTCCGCCACCGGCCGGATGACCGGAAAGGTGTTCACGGGCCCCGCTGCCCGGCAGCTCCTGGGCCTGCCGGAAACAGAGGTGACGGTGACGCCGGGGAGCATTGCGGCATACACCGTGTTCGTGCAGTCGACCCGGCGACCTCGGTGCAGGCAGCGCCCCTGACCCTGTGGCCACACCACGGTGTCGTCATGGGCGCCCGCTGGTCAGCTCCGCTGGAAGAACTCCACCTCGGCGAGCGCGACATGCCGCCCCCCGGAGAGCCCCGTGACCGAGCCCAGCACCAGCCGCACCTTCACCACCTTGTCGATCCCAGTCGCGATGGTCTGTTCTCCCGCCTTGTCGCTGAGGTCGATCTCCTTGTGGTGCACCGAGCCGTCCGCCGAGGTGACTTCCATGTCCATGCGCAGCGCCCGCGCCTCACGGGCGTACTCCTCGGGCTCCTTCGAGGCGCCGTTGGTGATGATGAGGTCGACCAGCCGGAACGGCTTGCCGAAGGTGTACGTGATCGAGGCTCCGGCCCCCGGCGCCCCCCAGTAACGGTTGCTGAGCCCGTCCGTGGTGTCCTTCGCCGGATGCCCTGGGACCTCGGCGTCGGCGTGAATGGCCACCGGGGTGATCGCCTTGGCGCCGCTGAGCTTGTCCCGGGTGTCCTCGATCAGGGCCCGCCCGGCGGGCAGCAGGAAGAACCCGCCCACGCACAGCGCCAGGATCACCGCCAGTGTCACCAGTACCCGGATCCACCGCCCGGACCCGGCCCGCACCCGGCGCCGGAACGGCCAGATCGTCCGCCACCAGGGCAGCGGCTCGTGGGCCGCCGCCGGGGTCAGCGGGCTGGCACAGCGGCGGCAGAACCGGCGGTCCGGCGGATTGGGCGTGCCGCACACCGGGCACGGTTCCCCGGCCACTTCCTCCGGAGCGGCCACGGACCGTACGACCGGCCGCGGCGCGATCGGCTTCGCCGGCTGCACGGGCGCGGGCTGCGCGGGGGCCGGCTGGGCGGCACTCGGCTGTGCGGGGGTCGGCTGGGCGGCACTCGGCTGTGCGGGGGTCGGCTGTGGGGTGGGCGGTTGCGTGGGAGCCGGTGGCGTGACCGGCGGCCGCGCGGAAGCCCGTGACGGTGCGGGCGGTTGCGCGGGGGACGGGGGCGGGGCGGAGAGCTGTGCGGAGTCGGACGGACGTAGCGAGGGCAAGGGCTCGCCGTCGGGGCGGTCCGAGGACGCCGTGGGTGCGGAGGAGCGGTCCGCACCGCCGTGGTTGCCGCGGGTCCCGCTGACGGTGCCGATCCGGCCGGCGCTGTCCGGGCCGGCTGCGCTGCCCGCGGGATTCCTGCGCGGGCTCTCGGCGGCTCGGCCCGTGCGACGCCCAGCGGTCGTCCCGGCACGTGCGTCACCGTCGGGTGTCGGCGCAGGCTCCGGTGTCGGATCGGATCGTGGTTGCGCTCGTGGTCCGTCGCCCTCCGCCGGATGCGTGGGCGATGGTTCAGGCGTGGGCGACGACGCGGACGTGCCTCGCGAGCCCTCCTCGGACCAGCCCAGATAGGAACCGCAGTTGCTGCAGAAGTTCTCAGCGGGGTCGTTGGACGCCCCGCACGCGGGACAAGCGCGCATGACGTCAGCTCCCCTCGCCCGCGGGCGGCCCGGGCAGGATCTCCACCCGGCACGAGACATGCGCCGGGCACAGGGACCGGACGACCTCCCGGACCCGGCCCGGGTCCACGTGCGGATCGCGGCCCGGCCACACCCGGACCACCATCTCGCCGGACGGCCCCGGCGGCAGCTCGGTGCCCGCGGTACGGGACCACACCGCCCCGCCGTCCCCGACGACGTCGGCGTTGACCCCGAGGGTGAGCCGCAGCCGCTCCACCAGGCCGCGCCGGGTGCCGCGCCATCGATGCAGTTCTACCGCGCGCACCACCGTCTCGCGGCGCAGTTCCGCAGGCCACCCGGCATCGCCGTCGGCGCCCACCCACGACGCCAGCCAGGCGACGAAGTCCAGCGGCGCCACCCGCGGGTCGAGATACGCGGGCAGGTTGTCGAGGGTGGCGAACACCGGGGCGAGGACGGTGTCCAGCCCGGCGGTGAACCGCTGGGCGAAGTCGTCGTCGGCGTAGAGCGCGGGCAGCAGCCCGCCGATCGGATGCCGGCTCGGCAGGCCGGGTACGGCCGCACGGCTCATGCCTGGCCTCCCGGTTCCAGCGGCTGTACGACGACCTGGTGCTGGTACGAGAAGACCAGCGCGCCCGCGGCCACGTCGATGCGGTCCACCGGCGTTCCGCGCCGCCCGGTGATCGGGTCGGCGGCGAACAGCCGGATCTCCTCCACCAGCGCGTTGCCGGTGGCGCGTTGCAGCAGGCCGAATATCTCGCCGTACTGCACCGGTCGTCCGAACGGCCATCCGGTGCCGTCCGGTCCGCCGTGCAGCGGGTTGAGGTAACGGAACAGCGCGGCCAGGGCCGCGTCGCGGACGCGGTCGGTGTCCTCGGGCGCCGTCGCGAGCCGGGCGACGACCGTGACGCCCTGGTACACCGGCGGCTCCACCACCAGCCGGGTGCCGATCAGCCGTCGTTCGTCCAGGCTTTCGGTGATCGCGGCGAGTACCTGGTCCGAGGGGATCAGCTGCTCGAAGCGGAGCCGGTCCCCGTCGTCAGCGACGGCGTCCGGCACCACCAGCACCCGTACCGCGCCCGCCCCTTCGGCCGCCGGCAGACAGCGCACCCGGCGCACCGAGGGGGCCGCCTGCCGGCTGATGATCTCGTAGTCCTCGGCGGTCACCGCGCGCTCCTGCATCCGCAGCGCGTCCGGCGCCCGCAGCTTGGCGTTGGCGACGGTCTCGCCCTCCACCCCGCCGCGCGCCGCCTCCCGGTTGGTGACCCGGGCGATGTACGGCACGGAACTGCGCAGCACCGAGATCGCGCCCCGCGCCACGTTACCGGCCGGGCCGCCGCCGGTGCGGTAGCGCGACACCCGGATGTGGGCGCCCTTCTCGGGCACCGCGCCGCACAGCCGGAGCGTGCCGTCCGGCTCGCGCAGGGCCGGCGGGAAGGTGAACTCGCCGGTGGTCGCGTCCACCCGCAGATGCCGGTCGTCGGGACCGGAGCGGCCGAAGTGTTCCACGACGGTCCAGCGCTGCCAGCCGTCGGCCGAGGAGACCTCCACCACCGGTGGTTCGCCGTCCAGCAGCACCGGCGGCCGGCCGAGCCGGAACGCCTGGCCGGGCACCCCCTCCGAGGTGCCGAGCGGGACGTCGGTGACGGTCTCGGCGTGCTCCACGGCGATGGTGCCGCCGACCGTGAACACGGACGCCTCGCGCACCGTCGGGGACTCCGAGTAGAACGGCTGGCCCGGCTCCGGCTCGGTGACCCGGCAGCGCAGCCAGCCCGCACGCGTCCCGCCGATCACGGACGCCGTGTGCCCGGCGGGGACGTACACGATGACCTCGCCGGGCCGGTTCAGACCGCCCGTCGTGTCCGAGCCGGTCTCGCACACCTGCCAACGGCCGCCGTCCCAGGCCTCCCACACCAGAGGCGGCTGGCGCGGGTCCACGCCGACGCCCTCCACCCTGCTGTCCAGGCGTACGGCGACGATGCACCGGGATACGGCCGTGGGCAGCCCGAACAGCATGGCGTCGCCGGGTTCGGGCGCCGTCTGGAAGCACCGTACGTCGCGGCCTTCGCTCAGCTCACGGGTCCGGTCGGTCTGCTCGCCCGTCCGGGGCGTGGTCACCAGCTTGTTCAACTCGCTGGGCACGATGCGCAATTCGTCCGTGGTCGCGAACACCACGGGCTCCTCCGCCTCGCCGTCGCCCGTGGTCACCTCGGTGCCGGGGGGCAGCGTCACCGTGTCGGGCTGCGGCGCGGACAGCCAGAAGTCGACCTCGGCCCCGGCCGCCGCCGGCGGGAACAGGCGGATGCCCAGCAGGTCCAGGAAGGCGGTGTAGTTCTTGTCGGGCACCCGGTTCAGCCGGTACAGCAACTGGTCCACGATGTACGCGAAGGTCTCGATCAGGGTGACACCGGGATCGGAGACGTTGTGGTCGGTCCACTCCGGCGCGCGCTGTTGCACATACCGTTTCGCCTCGTCGACGAGTTGCTGGAACCGTCGGTCGTCCAGGTTGGGGGAGGGCAGGGCCATCAGTCCGCGATCGCTTCCTCGGCCCCCTCCTCGGAGGGGATCGTGTAGAAAGGAAACACCAGGTTGCGCCGGTCGTTGGTGGACCGCACCGTGTAGCGCACGTCGATGTAGAGGGTTCCGTCGTCCACCGCGTCGAAGGCCACCACCACGTCGTCCACGCTGATCCGCGGCTCCCACCGCTCCAGCGCCTCGCGCACCTGCTGGGCGATCCGCCCCGCGGTGGCGCCGTCGCCGGGCGCGAAGACGAAGTCGTGGATGCCACAGCCGAACTCCGGGCGCATGGGGCGTTCTCCGGGCGCGGTGCCGAGGACCAGCCGGATCGCCTCCGCGATCTCCTGTTCCCGCTCCACCATGGCGATCCCGCCGGTCGGCCCGACCCGCAGCGGGAACGCCCAGCCGCGCCCGATGAACCGTTCGCTCATCACAGGCCTCCGATCTGGACGTTCAGGGCGCCGAGCTGGATCGTGGCGCCGCACGTTGTCTGGTCGCCCGCCCGCGCGGCCGGCAGCCCGCCGATGAGCACCTCGCCCGAGATCATCCCGGCCGGGTTGGGCATGACCACGTTTCCCGGGCCCAGGGCGGCGTGCGGCGGCACCACGCAGGTGTGCAGGCTTCCCACGACGGCGGCGGGACGGCCGCCGATCAGCACGCGCGCCACCGCGATGGCGGCGCCGGGCGGCGGGGTGGCGATCACACCCCCATGGCTGGTGGGGTCGCCGGTACGGGCTGCGCCGGGCATGCAACGGGCTCCTCGAAGCGGTTCGTGGCCCTCAAGGGCCTTTGATCACAGGGAAGACGATGTGCTGTCGGTGATGTCGACCAGGAGTGTCAATTGATACGCACGAGATCCGCCTTCAGCACTCCGAGCAGACCGCCGTCGAGCGTGAGGTCCGTCTGCCCCGCGACGCTCACCGACCGGCCGCCGACCTTGACCGTGTTGGTGCCGTCGATCTCCACGGTGCCGCCCTTCACGCTGACCTTGCCGGTCTTCGCGTCGAGCGTGATGCCCTGGCCGTCCATCACCACCGAGGACAGCGCCCGCCGGCCGCCGGCCGCGTACACCGTCAGCTCGAGCCGGTTGCTCCGGGCGTCCAGCAGCACCTCCAGCCGCTCGTCCGCGGTACGCAGCAGTACCCCGGACGGTCCCGTCGGAGGATCCAGCAGCTCCAGCCGGTGACCCGAACGTGACACCAGCGAACGGCGGTTGACCTTGCCGCTGGTCCCGTCCACGAGGGGCACGTCGTGCTTCGAGGGCCGGTCCACGCCGTTGTACAGACCGCCGATGACATACGGACTGTCCAGCAGGCCCTGCTCGAAGCCGACCAGCACCTCGTCGTTGACCTCGGGGCTCACCACACCGCCCCCGCCCTTGCCGCCCCACTGCACCGTACGCACCCAGTCGGTCACATAGGTGTCGTCCAGCCAGGGGAACTTGAGCCGTACCCCTCCGCTCTGCGCGCCGCCCGGCTCCCGCACGTCCGTCACCACCCCGATCGCGAGGCCCGGCATGCGCGGACCCCGCCCCGGCGCGTTCGCACCGGTCACGAGGCCGGCCAGGGACCGGTCCGGGCTGGCGCTCACCCACACCGTGGTGCGGTAGCCGCCGTGCGGTTCCAGGGTGTGCTGCACCGCCGTCGATGTGTACTTGCCGGAGAACGCGGGCCCCACATTGCCGAGCGCGACCGGCCGGCCCGCCCGCAGCCGCGGATTGCCCTCGGCCAGCGCCTCCAACTCACCGAAACCCGCACTCACCTGACCCGCGACCGCAGCGGCGGCCGCCGTCGTCTCGGCCTGCGTCCGGTACGGCGTGTCCGTCACCGTCAGCTTCGCCTGCTTCCCGAACCGGGCGCCGAACTGCGGGGCCAGACCGGGCAGTACGGTGTCGCTGGTCACCGACTGCTGCCGGGCCACCAGCGGCGTCTTGGTGGTGACGTCCCAGCCGCGCACCTCGACCTGGGACGCCCCGTCCGCCCCTGACAGCGCGGCCCGTAGCGCCAGCAGATTCCGCCCGTACTCCAGCACCATCGGACTCTGCGTGGCCGGAGTCGACGGCGCGGGCGCACCGGAGGCCTTCTCGGGTTTGGTGAACTGCAGCACGCCCTTGTCGTCTACCCGCACCTGCGCACCGCTCTCGCCCGCCAGATACTGCAGAAAGTCCCAGTCGGACACATTGGCCTGCGACAGCTGCTTGTACGTGACCGGCGCCGCCTCCACCTTCCCGACCGGCAGCCCCGCCCCGGCGGCCACCTTGCGGACGATGGCCGCGGCCGTCATGTTCCGGTACGCCACCACCTTCCGGCCGCGCTGCAGCCGGTGTGCGACGGAATAGGCGCGGACGACCGTGAACGACCCGGTGCTGTCCCGGTCGATCTCCACCGCCGTGACCTCGCCGTTGAACAGCCGCTCACGGGCCTGCCCGGCCACCGTCACCACCGACACCCGCAGCGGGGTGCCCAGCGTGATGCCGGTGGACTTCAGGAACTCGTGATCGGGATCGCGGTAGGTGAGCACGGCCGTGTCCGGAAGGCCCACGTTCTCGTCCACCACACAGCTCACCAGCTGCGCCGCCCAGATCTGCGGCAGCTCACCGGGCGCCTCCACGACGGGGTCCGCCGCGAAGGACCGGCCGCCCCGCGCCTCGGGTGTGGTCACCGCTCCTCCTCACCGCCCGCGTCCCCGAGCGCCGGCACCACCAGCTCGATGCCGGGCACGAGGGCCATCGGGTCGTCGATCCGGTTCGCCTCCGCGATGACCCGCCACGCCGTCGCGTCGCCGTACTCCCGCCAGGCCAGCAGCGCCAGGCTGTCCCCGGCCACGACCGTGTGCGTGCTGCGGGCCGTACGGGCGCCGGACGTCGGGTTCTGTCCCGGTGGGTCGACGCTCGCTTCCTCCACCGACAGCGAACAGGTCGCCCGCAGCGGCTTGCCGTCCACGTCGAACAGCGTGTAGGTCACCGACAGGCTCGACAGCACGCCGTCGAACGACGTCGTCCGGGCCGTACCCCACTCGAACCGCACCCAGGGACTGGCGGGTTTCTTCCGTGCGAGGCTCGCCGGGCTGGGCACACACGCCTTCATCAGCGTCTCGACCGCCTGCTCCACCGAGTTGTCATGGGTCGAGGTCGCGTCGAGGAAGACCTCCAGGCTCAGCTGGCGCGGCCCGCTGCCCACGAACTCCGGCAGCGCCGACTGCCCCGCCATCCGCGACGGGGTGCGCCGCCACTCGGTGGTCTTGCTCAGCTGCAGGGTGTTGGGATTGAACTGGAGGTTCAGTCGCGCGATCGTCCCTCCGGGCTTCGCGCCGACCGCCGCCGGGGGTTCCTTCAGGGTCAACTGCGCCCTGGCCCGGCTCGTCCGCATGGCAGGCATCAGGAAGGCCTCAGTCCCTCGTGGGCGATCTCCAGCGTCTCCACCGCCGCCTGCGAGGAGGACGGGTCGAACGACGGCCCCTGCCACCGCACCGGCACGATGCCGAGCACCTGCCAGCTGATGATGCGGGTCAGATCCGGCTTCAGCGCCACGATCTCGCCGTCCTTGGGCTCCACACGCCGCAGCGTCTCGTCGAGCCAGCGCGCGATCTTCGCCGTGTCGGCGGTGACGGGCCGGCTGAGGGTGATGTTCGACCAGGTGACCCGGCCGGGCAACTGCCAGGTGAAGCCGTTGTTCCCGCCCTCCGCGTAACTCTCCATCTCCACCTCGGCCCCCATGCCGGAGCAGGTGTGGAAGGCCCCCAGATCGTTGCCGCCGATCGCGAGCCGGAAGAACACGCTCGTCGCGAAGATGTTGTCCGTCATCCGTTGGTCATCCGTTCCAGTCCTCAGCGGCGTCCGTCGTAGGGGCGGCCCGCACGTTCGCGGCCACGCCGCAGATCGGCGCGGAGCAGCCGGGCCATCGGGTCCAGCAGCCGCCGCGCCAGCTCGTCCAGGTCGACCACGGGCTCCTGCCGCGCCCCCACCGGCCCCGGCCTCCCGGCGCCGGCCGTCCCAGGCACCGGCGGCGCGGAGGACGACCGTTGCCCGCCTCGTGGGGGCACGGTCGTCACGGGCACCCCGGCGGACACGGCGCCGCCTCCGGCTCGGGCCGCCTCGCGTTGCACGGCCGGCCCCGTGGGGCCGGAGGCCCGCGGCGGCGCCGTCGCGGACGCTGTCGGTGCCGTACGGGTCGCGCGGACGACCGGCACGAGCGGGGTGACGGCAGCCGGGGCGTACGGCTGGTCCTGGAGCGGTGGTGCCTGCGGATCGGACAACGGCAGCGTGAGCGGCCGTACGGCCATGTCGCCGCCGGCGGTGGTGCGTTGGACGGGCGGAGCAGGCCGTGCGACGGGCACAACCGGTGAGACGGGCGGCCCCGGCTGCACTGCGGGCACGGTCTGCCGGGTCCGCGAGGGACCGGAAGCACCGGAGGGCGCGCCGGCCGACCCCGACGGCACCGGACCGGCAGCGGCGCGCTGTACGTGCGGCACTTCGGGACCTGGCACGGGCGAGGGCGCGGATGTGCTCAGGGCAGGGTCCGGGGCGCGGCGCCAGGACGCGGCGACGACGGGTCGCTCGGCTGCGCCGGTTCCCGTGGGCGGTGCGACGCTCTCCGGGGCACGGGTGTTGACGGTGAGCGGGCGTGCGGCGAGCAGGGCGAGGCTGCGGGGGGCGGACCGCTGCCCCCGAGCCGGGAGCGGTCGGCGCTGGATGACACCGGGTGTGTCCACACCGTCGCTGCCGGAGCCCGGCCGGGCAGTGGTGACCGAGCGGGCGACGACCAGCGGCGCCGGTCCGCTCACGCCTGCGTCGCGCGCCGCCTTGGCCCCACGGGCCGGCGTTCGACCGGCGGTCGAGCCCACGCCGCCTTCCGCCGTGCCCGCAGGCGTCGACGCCTCGCGGGACGTGGGCGCCTGGCCCGGAGAGGGGGACGGGTGAGTCTGCGGGGTGGCCCTGCGCTGCACGGCATCGGTCGCGGAGGCGATCCGGGTGACGACGACCGGCTCCGGCCGGCCCGCGCCCGTGCCGACCGTCGTCGCCG
Organism: Streptomyces sp. NPDC001848; assembly: GCF_042891915.1. Lineage (NCBI taxonomy): Bacteria > Bacillati > Actinomycetota > Actinomycetes > Kitasatosporales > Streptomycetaceae > Streptomyces > Streptomyces sp. NPDC001848. Next base: position 44,072 of record NZ_JBIATP010000017.1, read on the forward strand.
ACTCGCCGGTCGAGGTCGCCGGAGGACCGGGTGCGACGGCGTGTTGCACGGAACCGGGTCCGACCGCGCTGGAAGGCGCCGACTGCGGGCCGACCGGAATGACCAGGGGCGTGGCGGGAGCGTCCGAGGCGCTCGACGCAGGGAGGGAAACTCCTTGTATCACTGGTGAGTCGGGGCTCCCTCTGCCGCTGTCGGTGTTCGTCCCGCCCAGCAGCGGCGCGGAGGGCGTCCGGGCACCGGAAGCGGGCGCGGGCGTGTCCGTGACGGTGCGGTCCGGGCGCACCGGGGTGCGCTGGATGCGCGGGAGGGACTCGGCGCCACCGGCGGTCGCAGGGCCCGCCGCGCCACCGGGGCCGGCCGGGGTTGCCGCGTCCGCGGTCGGTGGCATCGCGGACAGCGGCGCCCCGAGTCCACCACGGGCACGGGCGACGGACGGCCCGGGAACGGTCGCTGCGGTACGGGGCGTTCCGGTCGCCTGTGCCTGTGCCTGGGGCTCGAGCCGCGGCTGGATCTGGTGCGGTGGCCGGGTCTGGGGCGTTGCGGTGTCCACACCGTGCGGGCCTGGCGCCGCACCGGTACCAGGAGCGCTCGCCTGGCGCTGCACGATCGGGAGCGCCGCTCCGGCCGGCGGGTGTGTGCCGGTGGTCGGACCGGTCGCCTCGGGCCCGTCGGTGGTCAGCGGCCTGGCGGTGGCGGGCAGTTCCGACAGGGGAGTGCCGAGCGGTGCCCGGCTGTCCGGGCGGGCCGGGCCGGCGGTGCGCTGCACGGGAGGCGCGGGGTTCGGTGTTGCTTCAGCGATGGTTGTCGGCACCACGTCAGGGCCCGCAGCGGGGCGAGCGGCCGCTGGGGCGGGCCGAAGGACCGCGATACGGCGCACCGGCGTGGCCGGCCGCCGGGCGACGGTCAGCGAAGGGCCGAGCGGCCGAGGGCGCACGGAGCGACTGTCGGTGGTGCCCGACACGCGGGCCGGGACGGCGGACACGTCGGGCGTCGGGGTGGCGCGGGCCGTGTGTTCCGTCGTGCCGTTCGTGTCCTGACCGTGCGGCGCGGTGCGGCCGGTGTGCGGAGCCGTACCGGGTCCGGAAGGGGGCCGAGGTGCGGGGCTGTCGGCCGCAGAGCGGAGCACCACGGCGATCCGTCGGACGACCGGCAGGTCGGGTCCGATCGCCGGGCGACCCGGATCGGCGGCGGACCGCTGAACGGGAGTGTCCGGTGCGGCGACGGTCACCAGGGGGCCGGCGGCAACGAGGGCACGGCTGGGCGACGTCCCGGCCGAGCGCTGGATGGAATGCGGAACGGCCTGGCCGGACTGCCCGACCCGGCCCGAGGCCGCCGAAGCGGTCGCGACGGCGCTGTCACTGCTCGCGGTGCCGCGAGGAATCGGTCTCGGATCCACGGCCGCCGTTCCGGCGGAGCCCTGCGAGTCGCTGCCCGCCCGCTGCCGGGACCCGGAATCATGCTGCCTGCCGCTGTCGTGGGGCCGGGCTCCCGGTCGTGTCCTGCGGGACACCGGAGACACGGGCACGGCGGAACGCTGTTGCGCGCCGGCTGTGTCCGGACGCGCCTCGCCGGGTTCCTCGGCGCGCGGACCGGTCTCTGCGGCCTCCTCGGCCTGCGGGCGCGGTACGCGCAGCAGCAGGGGGCCGCCGGCGGTGTGGGTGGCGCGCGGCGCGACCGGACCGGTGACGCCGTGCACCAGGCCGACCGGCGCGGAAGGCAGCAGTGCGTGGCCGAGACCCGCGTCGAACGACGGGTCCTGCCAGGACGTGAGACCCGAGCGGAAGGTGAGGCCGTCGCTCACACCGAGCGGGGTGCGGGCCACCGTCAGCGTCGGCGGCGGCGTACGGCGCCACCCGCCGTCCCAGTCGTGGGGCACGGTCGGACCGGCCGCCCCGGACGCGGGCGTGCTCATGGCACCCGGCGCGGCCGGCTGCGCGGAGCCGGGACCTGCCGGGGTGCCGCCGGCACCTGGCGCCGTGGCCCGGCGGCGCAGTCTGTCCCGCCATGCCATGAGCTCAACCACCTTCGTTCACGCGGGTGTTGATACGAGCGATCTCGGTCACCCACTGCCGCCGCTCGGCGTGGGTGAGGTCGAGGATCTCCTTGCGCTGCCAGTGGAAGTGGTAGGCGATGTACGCGATCTCCTCCCGCAGCCGGGGGAGTGCGTACGTCACGATTCCCCCAGGCGCCCACCCGAGAGGTCGACCTCGAAGCCGCCCTCGCAGTGCGGGCAGACCACAGCCGCGCGGGTGTGGCCCTCGCTGTTGACCCGGCGGTAGAAGTCCTGGAGGAACGCGACGTCGGTGGCGTACATCCTCTCCACGATCCCCGCGTGCACATCGGTGATGGTGCCGAGCCGGGTGATCACCTGGCTCAGCAGCACCACGCTCAGATACGCCGGGTTCTCCTTGACCCGCAGATCGATCTGCGGCCGCAGTTCGTCCCGGGCGGTGGCCAGACGCATGGCGCCGTGCCGGTGGAGCGTGCCCGCCTCGTCCACGTACCCGCGCGGCAGCTCGAACTCGAACTCCGTGCGCAGCCCGTGGTCCTGAGAGGCCGCGGGTCGGGCGGCCGGAGCCTGCGGCGGGACCTGGGGCTGGTCGGCCGCCAGAGCGGGAGCCGTCGCCTCCAGGAACTCCTCCAGGTTGCCGGCCGTGACGGTACGACGCCTCATTCGACGACGATCTCCTCGAACACGATCGTGACGGTCTCGGTGGCCGCGGAGGACTCGCCGGCCTTGAGGGAGGGGCCCTCCCACTTGGAGGCCCAGCCGTTCATCAGCTGGATACGGCGGACCGTCTCGCCCTTGGTGTCCTTGATCTCGATGGTCAGGTTCTGCCGGGCGGTGTCGACGGCACCGTTGTTCAGCGTCTCCTTGATCCACTTGGTGAACTCGCTGCTCTTGTCGAGTCCCCGGGTGATCGTGATCTCACCGGCCTGTCGTGCCCCGGGCTGCTTGCGGATGATCTGCTTGCCCGTCGACGTGACCTGCTTGACCTCGACGACCTCCTCCTCGACGGAGAACCCGCTGATCTCCTGGATCGACTCGACCATGTACCCGCCGAGCTGCACGCCGAAGACGTGAGTGGAGAGAGCATCGCCTTCTGCCATGACTGTCTGTCACCTTTCCTTCGCAGACCCGCGGGTCACTCGTCGATGAGGCTGGTGCTGTCGGAGAACTGGGCCAGCCGGAACACCACGAACTCGGCGGGCTTGACCGGGGAGACGCCGATCTCACAGACGACGCGGCCCTGGTCGATGGAGGTCTGCGGGTTGTTGTCGCGGTCGCACTTGACGTAGAACGCCTCTTCGGCGGTGCGGCCGAAGAGCGCGCCCCGGCGCCACTCCTCGGTGAGGAAGGCGGTCACGTTGCGCCGGATGCTCGACCACAGCCGGTCGTCGTTCGGCTCGAAGACCACCCACTGGGTGCCCAACAGGATGGACTCTTCGAGGTAGTTGAACAGGCGGCGCACGTTCAGGTAGCGCCAGGCCGGGTCGGAGGACAGGGTGCGGGCGCCCCAGATCCGGATGCCACGGCCGGGGAAGGCACGCACGCAGTTCACGCCGATCGGGTTCAGCAGATCCTGCTCGCCCTTGCTGAGCCGGACCTCCAGGTCCACCGCGCCCCGGATCACCTCGTTGGCGGGCGCCTTGTGCACCCCGCGTTCGGCGTCGCTGCGCGCCCACACCCCCGCGATGTGACCGCTGGGCGGGACGGTGGTGTTACGGCCGGCCGCCGGGTCGAAGACCCGCACCCACGGGTAGTAGAGGGTGGCGTACCGGGAGTCGTAGCCCGCCTCCTCGTTGCGCCAGTGCCGTACCTGCTGGGCGGTGAGCCCGGGCGGCGAGTCCAGGACGGCGACCCGGTCGCCCATCTGCTCGCAGTGCGAGATGACCGCGAGCTGCACGGTGCGCACGCCCTCGGCGTCGATGTCACCGCGCTGGTAGGCGCCCATCAGATCCGGGACCGCGACCATGGTGATCTCGTCGATGCTCTCCAGGCCGGCGAAGCCGGTCCGGGCGGAGGCGTCACCGACGTACTCGGCCGGGTCGATCCGGGACACCGCGCCGGCGACGGGCGCCGCGGGCGAGGCCGGGGCGTCGGGCACGGCCACCGTCTGGCTGGCCGGCCGCGTCTGCGTGGCGTCACGCTGCTCGGTGACCTCGACCAGCTTCGACGCGCGCAGCTGGGTGACCACATAGCCCTTGACGTTCTTGCGGGTGGAGACGTCGTACGTCTCGACCACCTGCTCGCCCTGGCGGACCAGCAGCTTGAAACGGTCCTCGGGCGGGTTCTCGCCGTCGGCGTCGGCGACCTCCACCGACACTCCGGAGGTACCGGGCCTGGCCGTGATCTGGAATCCGCCGAGCGTCAGCGGCTGGGCCGCCCGGACGTCCCGGGGCCCCTGGCCGCCGCCGGACGTCGCGGCGCCGTCGGCGGAGCCGCCGATGCGCACCACGTAGGCCGCGCCGCCGCCGTTGGAGAAGTAGCCGTACACGGCGTGCGCGAGGTAGGTGCCCTCGGTGAACCCGCCGAACAGCTGGGAGTACTGGTCCCAGCTGGTGACCAGGGTCGGTTCGTGGAAGGGACCGCTCTGGGCGAACCCGACGAACGCGGCGACGGCGGTGCCGACCCCCTCGATCGGGCGGGCACCGGACTGCACCTCCTCCACGTACACGCCCGGGGTGAGGTACGTCGGCATGCTCGCTCCTTCACGTTCCATCGGATCACCTGCGTCGATGCCGAGTCTCCGGGGCGGATCAGCCCCGGCGGCAGGGGCGCGGGTACCTTGCCGGGGGCAACCGCACTGCCTTTCCGGACGCCCGTGCGGACCGCTGGGGAAGGGAACGGCGTCCCGGACCGCCCGCGTTTCGGCACGGGGCCGGCCGGCGAGGCCCCTCAGGCGCCGAGGACGTCCGCCAGATACGGCCCGAACTCGCTCTCCAGGACCAGCCGGCCGAGCTTGCGGTACTCCTGCACCACCGCCGTCACCAACTGCCGCATGGTCAGCGGGCCCCCGCACTCCGCGGCCAGATAAGCGGCGGTGACCGCGCAGGCCCTGATGGAGCCGCCGGCCAGTTCGAACCGGTCCGCGCAGAAGCCGAGGTCCAGGTCGTCCGCGCGGGGCAGCCGGGTGCCCAGACACCTGTCCCACAGGGCCAGCCGCTGGGCCGCGTCGGGCACCGGGAACTCCGCCACCACGTCGAGCCGGCGGATGAACGCCTCGTCCAGGTTGGCCCGGAGATTGGTGGTCAGCACCGCGATCCCGTCGAAGGACTCCATGCGCTGCAGCAGATACGCCGACTCGATGTTGGCGTGCCGGTCGTGCGCGTCCTTGACCTCCGAGCGCTTGCCGAAGATCGCGTCGGCCTCGTCGAAGAGCAGGACCGCGTTGACCGCGGATGCCTCGGTGAAGATCCGCTCCAGGTTCTTCTCGGTCTCGCCGACGTACTTGTCGACGACCGTGGACAGATCGACCACGTACAGATCCATGCCGAGGTCCGCGGCGACCACCTCGGCCGACATCGTCTTGCCGGTGCCCGACTCGCCCGCGAACAGCGCGATCACGCCGCGTCCCCGGCCGCCGCCGGGCCGCATCCGCCACTGTCCGAGCACCTGCTCGCGATGGCGGGCGCGGACGGCGAGTTCACGCAGCCGGCGGTGGGTCGCCTCGGGCAGTACCAGGTCGTCCCAGCCGACCGCCGGCTCCACCCGGCGGGCCAGCCGGGCCAGTCCCGCGCCGTTCTGCGCGCGTACGGCGGACCTGAGGTCGTCGGGGCGGACCGGGCGGCCCGCCAGCGCGGCGGAGCGCAGCGCCGCGTCCGCCGCGCGCCGCAGTTGTCCGCCGTCCAGACGGTGCGCGGCGACGGCCCGGGCGAGGGCGTCGCCCGCTACGTCACCCTCGGCGTCGGCCAGGGCCAGAGCGTGCCGCCAGCGCGTGGCCTGCCGCTCGGGGGAGGGCGGAGCCACCGGCAGGACGACCGGGGTGTCCGGCCCCCATGCCGGGTCCCAACCCTCCCTGCCGTGGGTGAACAGCGGGACGCCGCGCAACGCCGTGCACAACTCGCTGATGGCGCGGGTTCGTTCGGCCGGTGCCGCGGACAGTGCCTCCAGCGGGCCCAGCACGACTCCGGCGCCGGTGAGGCGGGCCTCCAACGCCGCGACCCGGGCGAGTGCGGGCACCTCGCCGGAGCGTCGGGCGAGTGCCGCCGCGTCGAGGACCAGCACGCCCAGCCCCACCGCGCGCAGGGCCGCGCCGGCGAGTCCTGGCGCGTCACCACCCCGGTCGAGCAGATGCACCGACCCCGTTCCGGTACGGGCGGCACGCGCCGCCCGGCGCATCTCGTCCACGTCGGCCGTCGGGTCGTCCGCAGGCTCGCCGAGCACTCCGGCGAGCCGGGCATCCGGGTCCGTACCGCCCAGCAGATGGCCGGTCACCCGGTCCGGTACCGCGAGCACCCGCGACAGCGGTGGCCGCTCCGGCTCGGTGACCTCCAGCAGTCCGCCCGCGACCAGTGGCGCTCCCGGTGCGAAACGGAACCGGGCGGCCGACGCCGATGCGAGCCCGCACAGCTCCAGCGACAGGGCGACCGTGGGCCTACGGCGGGTCAGATCGTCGTTGAGATAGCCGTAGAGCCGCTCGAAGCGGTTGTCCAGGTCCGGTGCCAGCGCGATCAGCAGCAGGTCGGTGTCGAGCGGCGACAGCCCGAACCGTGCGGCGAGCGTGCCGAGCACGGAATCGGGCGGCGGGGACAGCGGCTCGTATCCGGGCACGTCGAGCCCACCCGGATCGTTCAGGATCCGCTCCACCGTCTCGGGGGAGAGGTACTGGCCGCGGTAGGGGTCGTCGGGGTCGGGATCGACGGCACGGCGGGCGGCCACCGCGTGCCGGACCCGCTCCTCGACCAGCCGCAGCCGCTCCCACAGGGGATCCGTGCCGGCCGCGGTGACGACATCGGCGGGATACGTCACGGCTGGCGGCCCCCTCTGCGGCGGCGGGCGGGCGCCGGGTGCCGCTCGCGCGGACCGGCGAAACCGTCCGGCCCCGGGTCGCTCACGCCCTCGTAGCGCAGCCGACGCCCCGGCACCGGATCCCCGTCCTGCCGCTGATCCGTGTCCTGCCCGTGTGCCCCGTCCTCCCGGTGATCCGCGGCCCGCACCACGAGGCCCTCGGTCACCGGCGGCGCTGCCGTCCTGCTCGCTCCGGCGAGCGGCGCGCGCACCCGCACACCGAGCGATGCCTTCAGCTCGCCGCCGAGCGCCGACCACACATCGGAGGCGGACGGCCCGTCGGGCCCCGCCCCGGCGGTGTCCAGCGAGACGGTCAGGCCCAGTTCGGCCAGCGAGCCCGTGAGCAGCCGCTCCGGCAGCGCGTCGACGGCCACCAGCGTGGCCAGCACCTGGGCCAGCAGCCGATGCTCGTCCTGCGGGCGGCTCGCCCACGCCGTGACCAGGTACGTCAGCTCGAACCAGCGGGGCGGGGTGCGGCGCGCCACCACGTGCCCGTCCGCGTCGTACACCTCCCCGGCGCCGCTGCCACGCCGGCTCGGGTCCTCCCGGATGTCGTACAGGAACGCGCAGACGGTGGGGGTGTTGCGGCGCGCGGCCCAGTCCCGGGTCGGCGCGTCGAGGACGATCTCGACTCCGGACGCCTCCAGCCCCGACTCCGCGAGCAGACCGCGCAGTGCCTCGTCGACCTCGTGGATCACCGGCGGGTCACCTCGTCCGGCGGCTGCACACTGCCGTTCACCACCAGGAAGTCGGTCTTCACCGGGGAGAATCCGGGCCCGCTCGCGGTGATCGTCCGCGGACCCGTCTGGTCCTTGGTGAGGATGAGCAGCTGGCCGATGAACGTGCCGTCCGGCCCCGGCACGGTCGGCGCCGCGGCGGCGGTGATCCCCGGCTTCCAGCTGAAGCGCACCGGGACGCCCGGCGGGAAGTCCTTGCCGCGCACCGAGGTGACGAAGCCGGGCTTGCCGATCGGCGGGACGGCGACGATCTTCGGCTGCAGGATCCGCAGCGTGGTGTGCGTCCTGTTGTCCCGAGGGTCGGCGTCCGTGCCGGTGGTGGTGAGGGTGCCGGTGACCCGGCCGGTCAGCGCGTGGTCGGGGGAGAGCACCACCCGTACGACGGTGGAGTCGCCCTGGGCCAGGTCCGGCAGCGCACACACCCAGCGGGTGTCGCAGCCGGCCGGCGGCCCGCCGTTCGGGATCCCGGAGGGCAGTCCGATCCGCAGCCGCAGCCCGGTCGCCAGGGCGTTACGGCCGTTGCGCACGGTGTACGTCACCACGACCCGGCCGCCGACATAGCCGGGGTCGGGCTGGGCGGTGACCCGGACGCCGGGGCCGGCCTTCGGGGCGGGCGGTGTCGGTGGGGTGGGAGGTGTCGGAGGTGTCGGCGGCGTCGGAGGCGGGGTGGGAGGTGTCGGAGGTGTCGGCGGCGGGGTGGGAGGGTTGGCCTTGTGCACCGGTACCACGGTCCGGGCGGTGTTGTCGTCGGGCCGCGGGTCGATCACGCTCCCGGTGACCGACCAGTCCACCGGCTGGTCGCCGGCGGTGAGCCCGGTCAGCGTCACGGTCACCGGCACGGTCGTGCCGGGCGGCACCACACCGATGTCGCACTGCAGGGAGGCGGCGTCACAGGGGCCGCCCGGCCGGCGGATCCTGCTCACGCTCACCCCGGCCGGCGGCGCGATGGTCAGCCGGGTGCCGGGCGAGGCGGCCGGGCCGTTGTTGACGACGTCGACGCGGACGTCCGCGGAGTGACCGACGGTGACCGCGGGCACCGTGCCCGGGGCGTGCACGGCCAGGTCCACGGACTGCTGGACGCTCGGCTCCTTCTGCCGCCCCGGCAGTTCCAGGGTGAGCGCGCTCAGACGTCCGGTCGCCACATTCAACAGATGCAGCTTCTCCGGGCAGTTGACCGGCGTGTCGGTGCGTGCGCTGAAGACGATCCCGGTGCCGTCCGCGGTCCAGGCCGCGTCACGCGGCTGGTGCGGTCCGGTGACCGAGCTGTCGGGCAGCTCCCGGCGGCAGGCGTCGGCGTCGCCGCGGGCCGATTCGGGCAGCAACACCTGGCAGGTGTCGCCGGACACGGAGGTGAGCACCATGCTGTTGTGCTCGTTGACCTGGCCACCACCGTTCTTGCGGTTGAAGGCGATCTGCCGGCCGTCCGGCGAGAACGCGGGACTGTCGTCGATGACCGCGCAGGTGCCGGGGCAGATCGTCGCGCTCAGATCGCGCTGCTGGTCCAGGCGGTCCACCGGCACGGTCCAGATGTGCTTGTTGCCGCCGTTCCCGTCGATGGTCATGTTGCGGGTGAAGGCGAGCGTGGTGCCGTCGGAGGACCAGGTGGGCTGGGCGTCGCCGCCCGTCTGCCGGCCGGTCGGCGGCACGATCTCGTGCACGATCGCACCGGTGGACGCGTCGGCGATCAGGATGTGCCCGGAGCCGGAGGCGGAGCCGACCCCGCCCGGCGACGTCCGGGTGAACGCGATGAACCTGCCGTCCGGCGACAACGTGGGGTCGGTGTCCCAGTCCTTCGGTCCGCGCCCGGCGAGTGGCATGGGCGCGGCGTTGGAGCCGTCGGCGTCCACCGTCCAGACCCGCTCGATCCGGTTGTCCGTGTCCCCCTCGAACCGGGTCACCACGATGCGCCGGCCGTCGGGTGTGTAGTTCTGCCGCTCGGTCCACGGGTCGTACCCGGCCGCCGGGTTGAACAGGGGGTCCTTCGCCGGATCGGTGTTGCTGTCGGCCGCCGGGTCCTCGTTCAGGATGGTCAGCCCGAGGTCACGCGGGTCGGCGCCGTCCGCCCGGACGTCCTGGAGGGTCACCACATGCGGGCCATGCACGCCGTTCGCCGTGTTGCTGCCCTTCGCCGAGGTGCGGTCCACCACGACATAGCCGCCGTTCTGCGGGCCGACCCAGGTCGGCGTGCCGACGGCGCGGTCCTCCATGAGCACCAGGTTCGGGCCCGACGCGCGGTTCTGTACCTGGTACACGTGGTCCCAGTCGCCCTCGCAGCCACAGGTGCGGTCCGGGCTGAGGAACAGCACGCCCTCCCCATCGGGCGTCCACGCCGCCCCATGGGTCCGCCAGCCGGTCGGTGCGCCGGTGAGCAGCGGCTGGTCGCCGGCCGTGCCGCCGGTCACCCGCAGCCGGGGGCCCGTCGAGTCGCCGGAGGCGGTGGGGGTGGAGGTGTACGCGATGAGGTCCCGGTGCGCCGGGTCGTTCACCGGGTTCCACACCGGTTCCGTCGCCTTGTCGCCCAGCGTGCCGGTCACCCGGGTCGGGGTGCCGCCGGCCAGCGGGCGCACGTAGATCTGCTCGCCGAGGACGGCGTCGCTGTCACAGGCGTACGCCAGGCGCTGCCCGTCCGGCGACACCGTCGGGCTCTCCTCGTTCGCCGGTGTGTCGGTCAGCCGGGTCAGCCCGGTGCCGTCGGTGCGCACCAGCCACAGGTCGCGCTGCTTCCTCCCGTTCGGGCCGCCGGGCTCCGCCGAGTCGAACACCACGGACCTGCCGTCCGGGGTCAGCCGGGGGTGTGCCGCGTCCCGGTCGCTGGTCAGCTTGCGCACCGAGCCGTCGGGGGCGCGTAGATAGATCTGCGGGTTCTTCTCGTCGCGGCGGCCGGCGAACACCATCGTGTCGCCCAGGGCCGACGGCTCGACGTCGTAGTGCGCCGGGCCCGCCCCGAACAGCGGCTCGCTGTCCTTGGTGTCGATCACCTTGCCGAGGCTGCGGTGCCCGGTGCCGGCGTAGGCGATCCGGGTGGCGGAGGCGTCGACGGCCTTGGGCTGGGCCTGGGCGCGGCCCGGTCCCGAGGCCGCCGTCAGCGCGAGCAGCGGGACGAGCAGGAGCAACGAGGCTCCGAATCTCCCCAGCCGACGCCGCCCGCCGGGGTCAGCGGTGCCGTTCACGGTCCACCTCGCAGTCTCGGAACACATGGGTCGCCCCGCCACTCTGCGTCCGCGCGGGCATCGCGCGGCAGGGCGGCGGGGCCCTGCCAGGGGGAAGCGCGGGCTGCGCTTTCGGGCAACGCCACGATCACTGACGTAGGTGACGCATACTCAGATCAGGCCGTTGCGCAGTGCGTAGCCGACGGCATGGGCCCGATTGCGCAACTGCAGACGTGTGGTGATCTCATGCAGCACGTTCTTGACGGTCCGTTCGGAGTACGACGTCTTCTGCGCTATCTCCGCCGTGTCGAACCCGTCCGCCACCAGGCGCAGCATGTCCGCCTCGCGCGCGGTCAGCGTGGACAGGGTCAGACCGTGCGGATCGAGCGCCGCGCGCTGCAAACTGCCCACATGGCTCAGTAACTTGCCGAGCAGGTCACCGGGGAGCACACCTTCGCCGTTGGCCAGCGCCAGCACCAGATGAAGGAGCCGGTCCTGGTCCGCCTCGGCGCGCCGCAGCACCGCCGCGACACCGCACTCGATGACCCGCTGCAGTGCCGCGGACTCGAAGGAACCGACCACGAGTCCGGTGCGGGTCGCACGGTTGCGCTGCAACCGCTGCAGCAGGGCTATCACCTCGTCGTCCACGGAGTCGACGACCACGAGGGACGCGTGTGCCCGTTCCGCGTCGGTGTCGTCCAGCAGTTCCACCTCGGGACGCTGGCGGAGCTGGTGGACAACACCGATGCGCAGGACCAGGTCCTGGGCGTGGACGGCGACGGAGACCCGGTACGGCTGTCCGGCCGTACCGGCCTGATGTGCTGCTGTGGAGAGGGACATGCGGAGTCCTGTTCCAGTGGGAGTAGGGAAGGGATGCGGAAGGCCGCGGAAGCCGAGAAGGGCACGGCGGCGGGGCCCGCCGGAGGTTCGCGGGCCGTTCTATGAGTCATCAACCGGCCTGCTACTTCCGCGAGTTGACCTTGACCACGCGGGGCACGCACCCTGCCCGCATGTTGCCCTCGCACCTCTCGTGGCCGTCCGGAGGCGGTTCTACGGTCGTCGCGTGATGCCTTCTGCAGCCTCTTCCGGCCCCGGACTGCCCGGGCTCGACATGCCCGACGTGACGGTGGCCCCGGGCGGTACCGCCTCGACCCGCCTGACCGTCCGCAATGACAGTGATATCGTCGAGGCGTACACCTTGGAGGTCGTCGGTGACTGTGCGGCTTGGGCCACCGTGGAACCCGAGCGGGTCTCGCTGTATCCCGGCACCTCCGAGACGGTGACCATCCGGCTGGACCCGCCCCGCTCGCCCGAGGTTCGCGCGGGTGATGTGCCGCTGGGCGTACGCGTGCTGCCGGCCGAGCACCCCGAGGCCGTCACGGTGCCCGAAACGACGGTGCACGTGGAGGAGTTCCACGAGCTGCGCACCGAGATCCTGCCGCGCCGCCGACGTGGCTGGCTCCGGGGCCGCTACCGGCTGGCGATGCGCAACGAGGGAAACGCCCCGGCCCGGATCGCCCTGACACCGGAACAGCCGGGGGAGGAGCTGCGGTTCGCGTTCACCGCAGCAGAACCGACGCTGGAGCCAGGCGAGTCGGCGGAGACCCGTCTGCGGGTACGCACCGGCAAGCCGGTCTGGTTCGGCAAGCCCGTGGTCTGGCCATTCACCGTACGTGCCACGGACACCGCGGCCGCTGAGCGTGCCGAGCGGCCCGGCGCCCGCGTTCGGCCGCCGCTGGAAGCCGAGTTCGTTCAGATCCCGATCTTCCCCAAGTGGCTGCTCGCGGTGCTCGCGGCCCTGATAGCGCTGCTGCTCGCGTGGTTCGCGCTCGTCCGTCCGGCGGTGCGCAGCGCCGCCAAGCAGGCCGCCGACGAGGTGGTCCAGCCGCGGCCCACACCCGGTGGACAGAACGGGCAGTCTCCAGGGACCGGGTCCGGGGACAAGGCGGGTACGGGTCCCCAGGCCGGCAAGGGTTCGACGTCGGGCAATGGCGGGGGTGGCGGCACCGGCGGGGACGGTGGCGATGGCGGCACCGGTCAGCAGAGTTCGGCCACGATCGACGTACAGACGTCCGGCGGGCAGGACAAGACCGGTACCTATGTGGTGCCCAAGGGCAAGGTGTTCGGGATCACGGACATCGTGGTAGCCAACTTCCAGGGCGACGAAGGCGTCATGACCATCACCTTCGGCGACCGGAAGATCACCACGATCGCACTGGAGACCTTCCGCAATCAGGACTACCACTGGGTCACCCCCATCAAGATCCTCGAGGACGCCAAGGTCGCCGTGAAGGTGACGTGTGCGAAGCCCGGTACCCCGGCAACTGGCCAGCAGGCACAGCAGTGTCATGAGGTCCTGAACGTCAGTGGCGTACTCAGCGACGTCACCCGGTGACATCACTCCCTCGAACATCGTTCGCCTCGTAGGGCACGAGCGGAAGAGCAGAATCCCACTCCGTCCGAAAAACGGCAGAGCGCGGGATGTTTCCCGGCACATTTCGAAAAGCGCCGGAGGCCCGGAAGCAGGGGCCTCCGGCGGCTTCCGTTCGGCTCCCGTGAGTTCAACCACTCGGCACGGATGGCCAGTTCACGCACCTGACGGCACGCCTTGCAGGTGCGAAGGCACCCTGAGTGGGTGTCAAGGCGGCGCGCCGAGTCCGGCCCGCACGGGGCCCGGGTCCACGCCGTGGAGCCCTGACCCACTCGCACGCAGGGCACGGCGGCATGGGCGAGGACCTCGACGTCCTCGGTGCGCAGGCCCTCGCCGGACGGCCCGCCGCGGCCCGGGAGATCGTCGAGGCGATCGCCTGTCTGGCGGGCGACGCCGCGAGCTTGGTGCAGGGCGCGGTTCTGCCCGCCGACGGCGGCCGCACGGTCGTCTGACCGGCCCTGGCAGGGGGCGCGACGGGCACCGCACGTGCCCGGGCCCCTGGCCGTGGCGCCGTATCGCGGAGGGGCACCGGCCGCCGCGTCCCTTGCCGGCAGAGAGCCGATACGCCGCTCGCGAAGGTGCCCGGTCTGCCGGTCACCCGGTCCGGTCGAACGCGGCGATGAGCCGACCCAGATCGCGACGGCGGGAAATCGGCCGGCCGCACCGCCCGGGTGCGCCGCACCAGAGAGTGCCCGACCAGCCGTGACCAGGCCACATGGTCGAACAGCGGTCGCTGGCGGCCGGGTGGGGCAGTGTGAATGCCCCGCCCGGATGCGACCGCCGCCAGCCTCACGCCCGCGATCAGCGCCAGCCTCACGGGAGCCTGCGGACCCGGATCCGGCCGTGGCCGCACACAAAACGCGGTCGGCTCGTCGTACCGGGCGGGGCTGCCCGGGCGGGGGAACCCCACCCACTGCAGGTCCCCGAGCGCGTCGAGCGCGATGCCGTCGGGACCGGCGAGTTCGGTTGCCCGCTCGGCGGCCGGCAGCGCCGCTGACTGCCCGGCCGTGGACAGGTGCCGGGCCTGTATCCGGGTGTCCGGATACGCCTGGACCAGGACCCTGTGGAGCCGCGCGAGGTCGTCCTCTTCCCGCACCGGTGGTACGCGGTACCACGCCGGAACCCGTCCGACGGCAATCCCCTTGCCCGCAAGGCTGCCCTCGCGTTCATTCCGCGGCCCGGCGAGTTCGGGCAGGCTGTGGTGTTGAAGTGTGTCCGGCTTCGAGGGGAGCACCCGTGCGCGCGCACGACAAGGAGAACGAGCAGAGCGACACGCGGTCCGCGCCGCGTCGGCCGGCCGGCCCGGCGCCCGCCGGGCTGGAAGCGCTGCAGCGAGCGGTGGGCAATCAGGCGGTCACGCGGGCCGTCGCACGGGAGCGGGACGGGCAGGTGCAGCGTCGCTCCCTGGTACACGATGTGCTGCGCTCTCCCGGCAGGCCCATGGACGCCGGGCTGCGTGACGAGATGGAGGCCCGGTTCGGGGGCGCCGACTTCAGCGGTGTGCGCGTCCACTCGGACGAGCTCGCCCGCCGCTCGGCGGTGGAGATCCAGGCCAAGGCGTACACCTCGGGAGCGCATGTGGTCGACGGCGGCCGGATGACGAAGGAGGACTGGGCGCACGAGCTGACCCACTACCTGGACCAGCAGGCCGGCCCGGTTCCCGGTACGGACAACGGCTCGGGCCTGCGCGTCTCGGACCCCGCCGACGCGGGAGAGCGCCGCGCGGTCGCCAACGCGCGCAGGGTGATGAGCGGCGGCGCGCCGGTGCAGCGGACGGCCGAGGAGCACACGAGCGGCCACCCCACCGGCAGCCACCGGACCCACGCGGCCTCGCCCGTCCAGCGGACCGAGGACGACGACCTGCGCAACGCCAAGACGCCGGACGAGATCCTCGCCGCCCTGAAGAAGTCGGGCCATTCGGACGACGACGCCTGGCAGTTGATGCAGTACATGACCTCCCAGCAGTTCCGGCCCGGTGAGGGGCAGAGCGAGTTCAACATCCTCGACAGCATCAAGCAGGCCTCGCAGCAGCCCATTGCACCGGTCCGCAGGAGGCAGGCCGGAGAGCTGCTGGCCAAGCGGTGGACGATCCGTCACTACACGGGCCGTGATCCGGAGAACCCGCCGAGTTTCACGGAGATCGCGTCGACGTACGAGAACGCGGCCGCCGGCCGGGCGAGCGAGCACACGAATGTCGCCGACTGGCGCTCGCTCGGCAACATCAAGTTCACGTTCTACCTGGTGGCCGTGGACGGCAAGGTGCCCCAGCGCAACTGGCTCAACAACACGCACTGGTACGCGGAGTGGGACCTCGACGAGATCCCGGACTGCTGGATCTCCCCGGACCTGCTGGAGAAGATGAACAAGTCCATGGACGCCGACGCGGCCCGAGAGACGATGAAGACGGCCAAGGCGTTCCGCGGCACCGGCGCGCAACTCAAGGAACTGCTCGCGGTCAGCGCCTTCGGTAGCGGCAACGATCCGGCCACCGCCCTCGACACCGCGATCGGCGGCGCCTTCGAGCTGAAGGTCCCCGGCGGGCTGACGGTCAAGGAGTGGAAGAAGAAGTAGGTCCCGGCGAACCGTCCGGCAGGGTCAGGAGGAAGCGGAGGACGGTGTCGACATCGGCGCCCATGAGCGGGGTGCCGTGTGCGAAGCCTGGAGACCGTATGGCTCACGCCCTGGTCTGCGGGCGGAGTCGCCCCTGCGCCACCAAGACCGACATAGGGCGATGGACAAAGGCGGTCCGAGGGCTTGCTCCTGGGTGCGCGGGGGCAGCGGGCGAACGCTCGCTGCCCCCGCCCGGCCTGGAACCGGAGGTCAGTCCCCCTTCTTGAAGAGCGTTTTGTCCTACCCAACGAGCCCCTGAGCTGCATAGATGACATTCTCGGCAGGCGCAAGATCGACGGCGACGCCGAGGAAGCCGTCGCAATCCTGGCCTCCGTTTTCGACCGCGCCACTGGCAACCAGCTCTGGTACCGGTGGACAGTCGTCCGGGCCATCCGCGCCACCGCTCTCCTCGGCGCGGCCGCCCGGCCCCTCGTCCCCCGACTGGAACAACCGCTCGCCGACCCCGAGACGGTCCCCGCCGCCGCCCTCGCGCTGCTCGCCATCACCGACCCCGACGTCGTCGATCTCGGCCGACTCGTCGAGGCCGCCCTTCACTCGGGCGAAACCGGAGCGAACATCGCCGGTGCCTGCGAGGCTCCCCAAGCCCTCGGTGCCACCGCCTTGAGCACCCACCAGCGCCTGCGCGTCGCCGAACTCGCCGACAGGGACCGGCGCATCGTCGGCGCAGGCGTCGCGAACAGCATCATCCGCGAGGACGAACGGCTGCGCGCCATCCTGACCGCCATCTGATTCCGAGGCCGGGGCGGACGAATAATCGATCGCCGCCCCGGCCCTGCGCTTGCCGAAGCCACATCCGCACAGTTCAGGCGGCATCGCCGCGCGCAGCGCACCGGTCGGCCACCCACAGCAGCCGCGATCAAGAACCTCGTCCTGCGAGCGCCCGCCCCACATGAGAAGTTTTCGACGCCGGCGCCACGGCTGCTGAGCCGGGGCGCCGGCGGACCCGGCAGCCGGCGC
Organism: Streptomyces sp. NPDC001848; assembly: GCF_042891915.1. Taxonomy (NCBI): domain Bacteria; kingdom Bacillati; phylum Actinomycetota; class Actinomycetes; order Kitasatosporales; family Streptomycetaceae; genus Streptomyces; species Streptomyces sp. NPDC001848. Next base: position 60,989 of record NZ_JBIATP010000017.1, read on the forward strand.
CACGGGATCGACATGGGGCCGTGTGTACGCGGGGGTCGAGGCCGACGCACGGAACGGCACAAGGGCAAGGCTCCGGCGTGCTGAAGGAGATCGCTCCTTCGCCCAGACATGCCGGTGAGGCCTCAGCGGTGACGTCGGCTCTGCTGTCAGGGAGCGTCGCCGGCGACCCGGTCAGGTGCCATGGACCGAGGTCGGTCGGGCCGGCGACGGCTCCTGGGTGACCGCTGAGATGCGACCGACTCGTCACCGTCATAGGCCCTGGACAACGTCTGCTGGCACTCCGAGGGGATGCCTGCCGCCGGCCGTACCGGGGCCGCCCGGACGAGTCCACGGAGCCCTGCCGGGCGTGTTGCGGCGACGAGCTGTGTCGCCTTGCCGCCCATGGAGTGACCGACGACGACGTTCCCCCTTGCCGAAAATCTCATCCGCCCTGGTGGGAGCCGGTTTGCCCGGTACGCGTTGCGTTGTCGCATGCGCCTCGAGGAGCGCGTCGAGGTCGCCGGCATCGGTCAGACAGGCCGCAACGATCTCAGGCTCCGGGCGGGCCGGTTCGGCCTTGGCTGCGGTGAGGGCGGGTGGGGCGCGGGCCTCGGCGGCGGCGCGTTCGGTGTCGGTCAGGGGTGCCGGGCCGGGGCGCATCTCGGCGCCGTGGACCCGCTCAAAGGCGAGCAGAGCCGCAGCGGGTGAGTCGAAGGCGTCGGCGACTTGTCGCAGGTGGTCCTCGCCGTGGAGGTAGACGGACTTGCCGTTGCGGTGGAGGTAGGTGCCGACCGCGACGGTGGTGTGGCCGTCGTGGGCGTGGGCGCGTCAGGCTCTTGAAACCGCACGCGACTTCCACGCCCGTCTGGTGCGCGCCGGCGCAACGCGGTCCTCGCCGCCCCCCACGCTTCCCTGTGGGACCAGCAGATCCGCGTCAGCGCGGCCTCGACCACCCGTCCCGCGCATGTCATGGAAGACGTCGAGGAGCACAGCACGCCGGCACGCGCCCTGGCCGAGGGCGACCCACGGAGCGCACTCGAGTTGCTGGTTCACCACATCGCCGCCGTCGCCCGCCGTATCGGCTTCGGGGACGGCCCGAGCCTGCCCGGCACGGGCAGCCCTCAGAAGAACTGATCGAAGCGTGGCGGTGCCCCGCGTGATGGTGACGCAACACCACCACGCGGGGCCGGTCGCGGGATCCGCCGACGGTCGCTCCGGTCCGCTTCGTCAGTTCACGGAGAACTGGCTGAAGGCCGCGGTGCCGGGTGCTCCGCTGTGAGCCGTGAAGAACACCCCCGCGTCCTCGGTGCTGTTGGCACCGGTCAGCGTCGCGGTGCCCACCGTGGTCCAGGTGGTGCCGTTGGCGGAATAGGAGCCGGTGACCGACGTGCCGTTCCTGACCAGGCGGAGCCAGACCGGGGCGATGGCGGTGCCGCCGGTCGTGGTGGTGCCGGAGTCGAGGTAGCCGTCACTGTTGGAGTCCCACTCCAGGGTGACCCCCTTGCCGGGCGTGGCGGCGAGGACGACATACCCGGTGGAGGAGGAGGTGCCGGTGATGTCGTTGCGCAGCATCAGGCCGGCCTTGCCCCAGCCATTGGTGTTGTCCTGGCTGTCGACATGGACGGTGACGGTCGACGACGTTCCCGCCGCGCCCGAATGGTAGGCCGCGGAGTAGTCGTCGTCGTGTTGCGCGCCCGCGGCCCATGTGTCGATGCCCGCGTTGGTCAGGGAGGTCACTCCCTGGCTCTGGCCCACCGCGGCCGGGATGGAGCTGTAGGCCTTGAAGGGGGAGGTGACGATCCGCAGGTTGCTGAAGGCCGCGCTACCGACGGTGGTGCTGTGGGCGCTGTGGATGACACCGGCGTCCTGAGTGGCGGCCATGGACGGCAGGGTGACCGCCGAGCCGACCTGCGTGAAGCTGGATCCGTCGGTGGAATAGAAGGCGGACACCTGGGTGGCCGTACGGGTGAGCCGCACCCACACCGGCGCCTTGACCGTCGAGGACGTACACGACATCTGGTCCAGGTAGCCGTCCGCGGTGGAGTCCCACTGGAAGCACACGCCGTGGCTCGGGGTCGCCGTGGCGACCGCGTATCCCGGGGAAGAGCCGTTGCCGGTGAGGCTGTTACGCAGGACGACGCCCGCCTTGGCCCAGCCGTTGGTGTTGTCGATGTTGTCGACCCGCGCGGTCACCGAGGTGCCGTCGACAGCGGAGTTCGCCAGGTAGACGGTGCCGTAGGCGTCGTCGTGCTGTCCGCCGGCACCCCAGATGTCGGCTCCCGCGTCGGTGACGGTGAAGCGGTCGCCGCTCTGGCCGGTCAGGGCGGGAGTGGAGGAGTAGCCGCTGTAGGGGGCCGTGACGGGGGCGGTGGTCAGGGGCCGGTAGAGGGGCTGGACGCCCGCGTTGTCCATGACCGTGCGGGCGCCGGAGGGCCAGTTGCCGTCGGTGACGACCACCGTGCCGCTCACCACATCACCGCGGCCACCGTTGAAGATGTCCGTCGAGGGCGTGGTCGACCAGTTGTCCTGGAGGGTGAGGGCACCGGTGTTGTTGGTGGAGGTGCCGTTCTGGTGGGACCACCGGCCCACGTTACGGAAGACGTTGTTGGTGTCCGTGAAGTTCCTGGATCCCTCGTCGTGGTAGAGGCCGTAATAGTTGTTGTTGGTGTGGCAATAGTTGCGTTCGAAGGTGCTGCCGGGCGACGCCGACAGGGTGTACATACAGCCGCCGTCGTTCATCTGCTGCATGACGTCGTGGATGTAGTTGTCGGTGATGTGGTTGTTCGCGGCGGTGGTGGGGGTCTGGTAGATGGGCTGGTAGTTGTACAGACCGCGGTTCACGTAGTCCTGGCTGCCGCCCGGGTCGTTGGTGCCCCAGCCGTAACCGATGGTCAGCCCCGAGTAGGGCAGGTTGTACACCTCGTTGTGCGACACCGTGGCGCCGTTGACGTAGGTGACCAGGATGGCCGACATGTCCCGGTAGTCGAGCGCCACGTCGTGAATGACGTTATTGCTCAGTGTGATGTTCTTGTTGGTCATCCGGCTGTCACTGGGGTGATGCGCGTCCGCCTGGAGCCCGCCGACGACGATGCCGCCGCCCGCGTCCTGGGTGAAGACGTTGCCGGTGGCGGTGATGGTGTCGGCGCCGAGTCCGACGCCGGTGGCGTGGGCGTTGGCGTCGTTGCCGATGCCGAGGCCGTCCTGTCCGAGCTGGGTGAAGCGGTCGCCGGTGAAGGTGATGTGGTCGGCGGCCGAGACCTGGACGGCGGCCGGCATCTGGCTCCAGTGGGGGCGGGTCGCCTCGAAGAGCGGACAGCCGCCCTGGCAGGAGGTCAGCGCGTCGGAGGGACGGTCCCAGGTACCGGTGAGGTACGCGCCGGTCTGCTGGCTGGCGTAGCCGTCAGTGCTGGGGCCCAGCCAGCTGGTGCCCGAGAACTGCAGACCCGAGAACGTGATGTGGGTGGCGGGAGAGGCATAGCCTCCCCCGACGTCGACGAGCGACTGCAGCTTCGGCACCTCGACGTCCGCGGTGCTCATGTTCTGCCCGGGGAGCGGCTTGTAGTACAGGGTGCCGGTGCCGGTGTCGAGGTACCACTCCCCGGCCGCGTCGAGGAACTCGTAGGCGTTCTCGATGTAGAGCGGTCCCGACCGGAAGGGTTTGGTCAGGGTGTCGTAGCCGAAGGTGTTGTCGTCCCAGGCCGGCTGATCCATGGTGATGGTGCCGTTGCTGATGCCGGACACCGGGGAGTAGCGGTCGGTGAAGGATCCGATGCCGTGGATCTCGGTGCGGCTCGGGGCGGCCAGGCTGTTGAGGTAGTTCAGCGCGGTGTTGGTGAAGGTGTAGCCGCTGGTGGTCGCGGTCAGGTCGGCGCGGTTGATCGAGGAGCGGGCCCTGGTCGCCAGGACGCCGTCGACGTACAGCTGCCGGGTGTCGAACCCGGTCCCGACCTTGGCCTGCCAGATGTTCTTCGCCGAGTCGTGCAGCGTCCAGCCCGTGGCCCGCTGCGCGCCGGTGATGACCGGACGGGCGCCCAGCGCGGCCTTCCAGATCACCGAGTGACCGCCGGTGCCGGAGTCCGCCGCGGTGAAGGTGAGGGGGGCCGTCAGCCGGTACGTGCCGTCGGCGACCTCCACGACGATGTCGCCCGTCATGGAGTTGTTCATGGCCCGGACGTTGGTCTTGGCCTGGGTGAGGGAGCACGGCTGGCTGGTCGAGCAGGCGGTACCGGTGCCGTTGGGGGACACATAGAGCGTCGCGGAAGTGGCCGCGAACGCGGGGACGGCCTGGGCGACGACGGCCCCGGCAGAGGCGGTGAGGAGCGCGAGTGCGGCCAGACATGGTCTGAGCCGGTCACGCACTGCGGGGCGGAAGCGGGGTGGGCGCATCTGGGACCTTCCGACGGTGCAAGAGGGCACGCGCGGGGCGTCCTCCCACTCGTGGGAATACAGCCCTGCGGTGATTGCGGAGGTGATACGGCGACGTAACGTTAGTCGTCATACGTATGCTGTCAATATGTGCGGCAGAAATGGATCTGCACCGCAAAGGAAACCCGCCCCCGGCCTGACGGCTCGGGGGCGGGTTCCGGCGCACGCAAGGGCGGGATGCGCTCAACCGGTGAGACCGGGGTGCGGGATACGGCGGCGGCTCCAGGCCGCTTCGATGTGGGCCGTCATGGCCTGCGCCGCACCCTGGGGGTCGCGGGCCAGAAGCCGCTCGGCGATCCGGCGGTGCTCGGCGTTCGCCTGCTCGCAGGCGTGGCTGTCAGGAGTGCCGGTGTACAGGAACGTACTGCGGGCCTGGGTGTGGACGGTCCGGATGATGGAACGAGCCAGCCTGTTCCGGGACGCCTGCATGATCCGGTCATGGAAGAGCACATCGGTCTCGATGAACCGGGCGGGAGTGGCGATCTCCTCGTCGAGGCGGCCGAGCAGCCGCTCCACCTCCCGGAGATCGTCATCGGTGGCGAGCTCGGCGGCCTGGGCCGCCATCTGTGCCTCAAGGGCCGAACGCACGCCGACAAGCTGGTCCAGCACGACGAGTTCGTCGTCGTGCTGGACGGTGGCCGCCAGCACGACAGGATCCAGGAGATTCCACTCCTCGGACTGGGTGACCGTGGTGCCTGAACCCTGCCGGGCCCGAACCAGCCCCTTGGCCTCCAGCGACTTGACCGCCTCACGGATCGTGATGCGGCTGACGCCGAACGTCTCGCAGAGTTCAGGCTCGACCGGCAAGGTGGAGCCCGACGGGATGGCACCCGAGACGATGCTGTCGGTGAGGGACTCCACCACCGCATGGGCCAGCCGCGCCGGTCGCCTGGGCCAGGGTTTCAGGGCCGACGAATCCTCGACGCCGCTTCGACCGCTCTTCGCCATATGGCCCCCTTACCGGTGTGGACGCTCGCCGAGTCTACTGCGCCGAACACCTTGACAGCATTCATATGACGACTTACGTTACACGAAAATTTCGCAGCAATAGCTGCCACTGCAAGGGGTAACGACCGTGCGCATTGCCGACGTGGAGAGCTATCCGGTCCGGGTTCCGGGCGCCAGTCCGCCGTTCGTCTGGCGTGACGGGTTGCTGGGCAGCCCGCCGGACGGCGAGGGCGCGGTGCTGCGCATCTGCACCGACGAAGGGGTCGAGGGCATCGCGATGGCCCCCCGCCGGGGCAGCGCCGTCATCCTGGCGGATCTTCTGGACCGTTTCCTGCGCAAGGAACTCGTGGGCCAGGACCCGCTGCAGCGAGAGTGGCTGTGGCACCGCATGTGGGAGCTGGACCGCACCGAGGAGCTGCCCCTCTACCTGCTCGGCCTCGTCGACACCGCGCTGTGGGACCTGGCCGGCAGGCTCGCGGACCGGCCCACCTGGCAGATGTTGGGCGGTTTCCGCACCTCGATCCCCGCCTACGCCTCGACCGTCACCTACTCCTCGGTGGAGGAGTACCTGGACATCGCCGACCAGGCCCTCGAGCTCGGATACCCGGCCATCAAGCTCCACGCCTGGGGCGACGCACGCCGCGACGCCCGGCTGTCGGTGGCCCTGCGGGAACACGTGGGGGACGCGATCCCCCTGATGTTCGACGGGTCCGCCGGATTCGACCTCCCCGACGCGATCTACCTCGGACACGCCTTGTCCGACGCGGATTACCTCTGGTACGAGGAGCCGATCCGGGAGTTCAGCATCACCGCGTACAAGCGCCTCTCCGACGCGGTGGCGGTGCCCCTGCTGGTGGCCGAGACCTCCGACGGGGCCCACATGAACTCGGCCGACTTCATCCAGGCCGGCGCCGCCACCTTCGGCGTCCGCGCCTCCACCCAACTGCGCGGCGGCTTCACCGGCGCCATGCGCACCGCCCACCTCGCCGACGCCTACCGGCTGCGCGCCGAGGTGCACGGGCCGGAGATCCCCAACCGACACCTGTGCATGGCCATCTCGAACACCACCTACTACGAGTCCCTGGTCATGGGCAATCCCATCAGCCGCGAGAGCGGCATCGACGCCCAAGGACTCGTCCACGCCCCCACCGGGCCCGGCGTGGCGCTGCCCGCCGGCCTGGACTACCCTCCCGCCCTTCAACAGTTTGTCGACAAGGAGACTTTGACGCCGCCGAAGGCCTGATCCGCCCAGTCCATCCCACTCTCACGATCGCCCCTTACCCGACCCTCCACGCCTTCGGTACCTGATCCCTCCACACTCCCCGCTCCGGTGCTTGCGCCGACATCCCGCGGATCTCCGCAGAACGCAGACATGAGGTCAGTCATGAACAGCGACGTTCCCGTCACCTCCCGCCGCCAGGTCAGACGCGTTGCCGGTGCGGCCCTGGGCGCCGTCTCCCTTCTCGCGCTCGCCGCCTGCGGCAGCGCGGATCCCGCAGCCGCCGGGGCGCCCTCCTCCCCCGCGACCTTCAAGCCTGTGAAGCAGGAGGAAGGCAGCCAGATCACGGTCTGGGCGGACGCCGCCCGGGTCCCCGGCGTGCAGGCCTATCAAAAGGCTCACCCGGACGTGAAGATCAGGATCGTCACGTACAGCGGAGACGCGAACGGAGCCAACGATCTGCAGACCAAGGTCCAGCTGTTCGACCGGACCGGAAGCGGCTGGCCGGACGTCGCCTTCAGCGCCAACGTCAACGACGGCAGTTGGACCGCTCAGGGCAAAACTCCCTTTGCTGCCCCGGTCGACAAGGGCCTGATCCCCCAGTCCACCCTGAACGGCTTCGCGAACGGCGCGCTGAACCCCTGCAAGTTCAACGGCACCACCTACTGCCTGCGCAACGACCTGGCCCAGAACGTGCTCTGGTACAACAAGAAGCTCCTGGACAAGTTCGGCTACTCCGTCCCGACCACCTGGGAGCAGTACCAGGCACTCGGTGAGAAGGTCGCCAAGGAACACCCCGGCTACCTGGTCGGAACCGCCGGGGACGCCTGGAGCCCCGAGGTGTACTTCTGGGCGAGCCAGTGCCCTGCCAGCACAGTGACCGACGCCAAGAAGGTCAAGGTCGACCTGCAGGACGCCAAGTGCACCCGGATGGCCAAGCTGCTCGACAGCCTGATCGCCAAGGGCTCGGTGTCCAAGGACACCGTCTTCAGCGGCGGCTTCATCAAGAACCAGGCGAGCAAGGTCCTCATGCTCCCCGGCCCTTCCTGGTACGGCCAGGTGCTCTTCAACTCCACCTTCAAGATCCCCAAGGGGCAGATCGCCGCCGCCTCGCCGCTGAAGTTCGAGGGCGACGCCAAGAACTACACCGGCAACGTCGGCGGCGGGCTGTGGTTCGTCTCCTCCCACAGCAAGAACCTCAAGGCGGCTTCCGACCTGGTCACCTGGATGACGACCTCCAACGCCTACCAGGCCACCGCGGGCACTTACCCCGCGTACAAGCAGGCGGCCGTCGCCTGGCTCGCCGGCCAGAAGGAGACCGGCTACTTCGCCGAGGACGTCGCCCCGGTCTTCCAGCAGGCGGCGGAACTGATCTGGCCCGGCTGGTCCGCCACCCGGTACAGCCAGGAAGCGATCTACTCCTCCACCGTGGTCCCGGCCCTGAACTCGGGCAAGCCCCTTACCGACACCCTGGGCACCTGGCAGACGGCCATCACCGACAAGGCCAAATCCCTCGGATACACCGTCAACTAGCGAAGCGGACCGATGACCACCCACCTCGCAACGGAGCGGAGCGGCCGCCGCGGCAGCCGCTCGGCCCGCAACCCGGTCGGACGCGCCGGTTACGTCTTCGTCTCCGGCTATGTCCTGTTCCTGCTCGCCTTCGGCGTCCTGCCCACCTGTTACGCGGTGTGGCTGGCGCTGTCCAACTCCCGCAACCAGCTCGTCGGGATCGGCAACTTCACCCGGACGTTCACCGACTACCGCTTCGGACCGGCCTTCCTCCACATCGGCCTGTACCTGGTGATCTGGCTGGCCAGCCTGATGATCCTGGTGGTGCTGCTCTCCCTGATGCTGCACGGCCGCATGCGCAGGGCCTCCACCACCCTGAGGTTCCTGTTCTACCTGCCGGGCGCCCTCGCCGGGGTGGCGAGCGTACTGCTCTTCCTGATCCTCCTCGACCCGGCCGCCAGTCCCGTCGGCCGGCTGCTCAAGGGCTTCGGCTGGAACACCCTCGCCCAGGTCAACGCCCCCGGCCACCTGCCGGTTCTCTTCACCGTCATCGCCTTCTGGACCGGGGCCGGCGGCTGGATCGTGGTCATGTACGGCGCGCTCAACAGCATCCCGGACGAAATCCTGGAGGCCGCCCGCATCGACGGCGCCAGCACGCTCCAGATCGCCCTGCGCATCCAGATCCCCATGATCACCAAGTGGATCGCGTACATGCTGATCCTGGCCTTCGCGGCCGGCACCCAGCTCTTCGTCGAGCCACAACTGGTCTCCCTCGCCAGCTGGGGCATGATCCCCGACAGCTGGTCACCGAACCAGCTGTCCTACCAGTACGCCTTCCAGGCGGGCGACTTCAACGGCGCGGCGGCGCTCTCCGTCGACCTCCTCATCCTGGGCCTGGCCTGCGCGGCGCTCGTCGTCTTCCGTACCGGCCTGTTCGACAGGGACGAACGATGACCACGGCTCCCACGACCACAGCCCGCCGAACCCCGCCGCCCCGTACCGCCGGCGCCCGCACCAGCCCGAGGAAGCCCATGCACCGGACGCGCCGCCCACGCTCACTGGCCGCCCGGCTGGCCTGGCTCATCGTCATGGCCCTGGCTGTGCTGTTCTTCTGTGTGCCGGTGGTGTGGCTCCTGCTGGCCACGACCAAGACCGACGGCCAGATCGTGCGGGACAACCCGTTCTCCTTCGGCTCCCCCACCGCGATCGCCGACGCCTGGCACCATCTCTACGCCTTCCAGGAAGGCGCCATCCTCACCTGGCTGAAGAACTCGGCGCTCTACACGTTCGGCGCACTGGCCATCACGCTGGTGACATCGATCCCCGCCGGGTACGCGCTGGCTCTCACTCAGTTCATCGGGCGCCGGATGCTGTTGACCATCACCATGCTCGTGATGCTCATGCCCACGGCCGCGATGGTGCTTCCCCTGTACCTGGGGATGAACGCCGTGCACCTGGACGGCACGATCTGGTCGGTGATCCTGCCCTTCTCCTTCTTCCCGTTCGGGGTCTACCTCACCTACATCTACTTCTCCTCCAACGTCCCCGCCGACCTGCTGTCCGCCGCGCGGATCGACGGCTGCTCCGAGTGGCAGGTCTTCCGTCTCGTCGCGATGCCGCTGGCCAAGCCGGTGATCGCCCTGGTCGGGTTCTTCAACTTCGTCGGCAACTGGAACAACTTCTTCCTGCCGTTCGTGATGCTCCCCGACAGCTCGCAGTATCCGGCGCAGGTGGGACTGAACAACCTGCTCGCCGCCTCGCCGCTGTTCAACACCTCCAGCGGCACCGGCAACCAGATCATGCGGCCCGAACTGGCCCTGGCCACCCTGGTCACCATCGTCCCCGTGCTGATCGTCTTCCTCTTCTCCCAGCGCGCCCTCGTGGCCGGCATGCTCGCCGGCGCGACCAAGGAGTAAGGACATGGCAGCTCCCCTCCGTGTCGGCTCTGTGATCCGGCTGCGTCCGGACAAGGCCGAGGAGTACCTCGCACTGCACCGCGCCGTCCCGGCCCCCGTGCTCGCGGCACTGCGCAGAGCACATATCACGAACTACTCGATCTTCCTGCGGGACGGCACCCTGTTCGCGTACTACGAGTACACGGGCGAGGACTACGCCTCGGACATGGCCGCCATCGCCGCGGACCCCGACACCCAGCGGTGGTGGACCCTCACCGACCCCTGCCAGCTCCCCCTTGACAGTGCCGCCGAAGGCGAACGCTGGGTCGAGGCGGAAGAGGTCTTCCACCTTGACTGAGCGGCACGGCACCGACTCGGGCCGCCGCACGGCCCCACCCGACGACCGGCCCGAGCCGGCCCACGCGATTCCCGAAAGAGGAACTTTCCCCCATGAAGCTGATGAGGTACGGCAACGCCGGACTCGAGGTCCCGGCCGTCCTGGCCCCCGACGCCGACGGCCGAGAGCGGGTGCTCGACCTGTCGCCGGTGACCCGCGACATCGACCGCGGCTTCTGGGAGGCCGGTGGTCCGCTGCTGGTGCGCGACGCCCTGGACCGAGACCTTCTCCAGGAACTACCGGTGTCCGGTCTGCGCGTCGGGGCCCCGGTGGCCCGCCCGGGGAAGGTGGTGTGCATCGGACTGAACTACCGTGACCACGCCGAGGAGACGGGTGCCGCCATCCCGGCGCGGCCGGTGGTCTTCATGAAGGACCCCGGTACGGTGGTCGGCCCCTTCGACACGGTGCCGATTCCCCGCGGTTCGACGAAGACCGACTGGGAGGTCGAACTCGCGGTTGTCATCGGCCGGCGCGCCCGCTACCTGGCCTCGCCGGACACGGCGCTGGAGTACGTGGCCGGCTACGCGATCAGCAACGACGTGTCCGAGCGGGAGTTCCAGCTCGAGTACTCGTCGCAGTGGGACCTGGGCAAGTCCTGCGAGGGCTTCAATCCCCTGGGACCGGTCCTGGTGTCGGCGGACGACATGCCGGACCCGCAGTCCCTGGGCCTGCGTCTGCGCGTGGACGGGGTACGGCGGCAGAACGGCCACACCAAGCACATGATCTTCGACGTGGCCCACGTGATCTGGTATCTGAGCCAGTACATGGTCCTGGAGCCCGGCGACCTGATCAACACCGGGACACCCGCGGGCGTCGCTCTGGGGCTGCTCGATGCCCCGTATCTGCGCCCGGGCCAGGTCGTCGAGCTGGAGATCGACGGCCTGGGCAGCCAGCGGCAGACCTTCACCGCGGCGAGCGAGGCGACGGCATGAGCGAGCTGAAGGGCCTGCGGGCCGTCGTCACCGGCGGCGCTTCGGGTATCGGTGCCGCCACCGCCCGGCTCCTCGCCCACCGCGGGGCCGAGGTCTGCGTCCTGGACGTCGACCCCCGAAGCGTCACGGAACCGCTGCACGGCTGCCAGGCCGACGTCAGCGACGACGCCTCCGTCCGCGCAGCGATCCAGGCCGCGGTCACCGCCATGGGAGGCCTGGACATCCTGGTCAACAACGCCGGCATGGGCGCGGCCGGCACCGTGGAGGACAACCCTGACGAACTGTGGCACCGCGTGCTGGACGTCAACGTCCTGGGCATCGTCCGCACCACCCGGGCCGCCCTGCCCCATCTGCGCGCCTCCCGCCACGCCGCCGTCGTCAACGTCTGCTCCATCGCGGCCACCGCCGGACTGCCTCAGCGCGCCCTGTATTCCGCGAGCAAGGGAGCCGTACTCTCCCTCACCCTGGCCATGGCCGCCGACCACATCCGCGAAGGCATCCGCGTCAACTGCGTCAACCCCGGCACCGCCGACACCCCCTGGGTGACCCGGCTCCTGGATGCCGCCGACGACCCGGAGGCGGAACGCGCCGCCCTCGACGCACGCCAGCCCCTGGGCCGCCTGGTCACCGCGGACGAGGTGGCGGCGGCCGTGGCCTACCTGGCGAGCCCCGCCGCGGCCTCCGTCACCGGCACCGCCCTCGCCGTCGACGGTGGCATGCAGGGACTCCGGCTGCGCCCGGCGGCGGGCTCATGAGAACGACCACGCTGGGCGGCACCGACGTCAGGGTCACCGAGCTGTCGTTCGGGGCCGCCGGCATCGGCAACCTCTTCCGCCCGGTCTCCGACGAGGCCGCGTCCGCCGCGGTGGAGGCGGCCTGGGACGCGGGCGTACGCACCTTCGACACCGCCCCGCACTACGGACTCGGATTGTCCGAGCGCCGCCTGGGTGCCGCGCTGCGCGGCCGGGACCGCGACGCGTACACCGTCTCCACCAAGGTCGGGCGGCTGCTCGAACCCGACTTGGAGGGCGGCCGCGGGGACGATCTCGCCCACGGTTTCGCCGTGCCCGACACTCACCGCCGCGTTTGGGACTTCAGCTCCGACGGCGTCCTGCGCTCCCTGGAAGCGAGCCTGCATCGCCTCGGCCTGGACCGTGTGGACATCGCCCTGCTGCACGACCCGGACCACCACGCCGAGCAGGCCCTCACCGAGGCGTACCCGGCGCTGGAACGGCTGCGCGGTGAAGGCGTCGTCAAGGCGATCGGCATCGGAGTGAACCAGTGCGCGCTCCCCGCCCGCTTCCTGCGCGAGACCGACATCGACGTCGTGCTGCTCGCCGGCCGCTACACCCTCCTGGAGCAGGAGGGAATGGCGGAGGTACTGCCGGAGGCCGCCGCCCGCGGCAGGAGTGTCATCGTCGGCGGGGTGTTCAACTCGGGTCTGCTCACCGACCCCAAGCCCGGGGCCATGTACGACTACGCGCCCGCCCCACTGCACATACTCGACCGAGCCCTGCGCATGAAGGCGGTCACCGAACGCCACGGCGTACCGCTGCGCGCAACCGCTCTGCGCTTCCCGTTCGGCCATCGGGCGGTCGCGAGCGTACTGTCCGGCGCGCGTTCAGCCGAGGAGGTCCGGGACACGGTGGATCAGCTGCGGCGAACGGTTCCGGCCGAGCTCTGGGACGGACTGCGCGCCGAGGGGCTGCTGCCCCCGTACGTCCCCGTCCCCGCCGCCGCACCGGTCTACGAAGCCGATCGGCCGAAGGAGAAGTCGAGGAGTCGTGGAGGTGACCGTCATGGACATGCAGGCGAACACGGCTGAGGGCGTCATCGACGCACACCACCACGTGTGGGACCTCTCCGTTCGCGACCAGGACTGGATCACCGGACCGGAACTCGCCCCGCTGCGCCGCGACTTCCTGCTCGCCGACCTGGAGCCCGAGGCCCGGGCCGCCGGCGTCACCGCAACGGTCCTGGTCCAGACGATCGACGTGCCGGAGGAGACGCCCGAGTTCCTGGCGTTGGCCCAGGACAACGACCTGGTGGCCGGCGTCGTGGGCTGGACCGACCTGACCTCCCCGGATGTCGCCCGCGCGCTCGCGGCGCTGCGGGAGAGGCCGGGTGGCGAGTACCTGATGGGCATCCGACACCAGGTGCAGGGCGAGTCCGACCCTCGCTGGCTGATGCGGTCGGACGTACTGCGCGGGCTGGCCGCGGTGGCCGAGGCAGGGCTCGTGTACGACCTGGTCGTCCGGCCCCACCAGCTCGCGACCGCGCATGAGGCCGCCCGACTGCTTCCCGGCCTCACCTTCGTACTCGATCACGCGGGCAAGCCCCCCATCGCCTCGGGCGAGCTGCGGCCATGGGCGGACGCGGTGCGCCTGCTGGCCTCGCTGCCCAACACCGTCTGCAAGCTCTCCGGCATGGTGACCGAGGCCGACTGGGGCCAGTGGAGCGTCGAGGACCTCCAGCCGTACGCCAACACGGTGCTGGACGCCTTCGGACCGCGGCGGCTGATGTTCGGCTCCGACTGGCCCGTCTGCCGGCTCACCGCCTCCTACGCCGAAGTCATCTCCACCGCACGGGAGTTGGCGGCCGGTCTCCAACCCGCCGAACGCCACGAGGTCTTCACCGGATCCGCCCTGCGGACCTACGGCCTGGCCGCCACCGGCTCCCCGGCCGCTCAGGAAGCACCATGCCCATAGCTCTCTTCATCACCTGCTTCAACGACATGATGTTCCCCCGCACCGGCCGCGCGGTGACCGAACTGCTGGAACGGCTCGGCCACACCGTGGAGTTCCCGCAGGGCCGGACCTGCTGCGGCCAGATGCCTTCAACACCGGCTACCGCCCCGAGACTCTGCCCATGGTGCGCCGTTTCGCGGAGGTCTTCGCGGGTTACGACGCCGTGGTCACGCCTTCCGGCTCGTGCGCGGGCATGTGCGCGACCACCACCGCGTAGTGGCCGCCCAGTTGGGGGACCACGCGCTCACCGAGGCGGTCGAGCGGGTGGTGCCGACGGTGTACGAGTTGTCGGAACTCCTCGTCGACGTGCTCGACGTCACCGACGTCGGCGCCCACTTCCCGCACCGGGTCACCTTGGTGCCCGCTACCGCACCCGCGCCGCAGCAGCGCTCGGCGGAGTGAAGGTCCGGGCCCTGCTCAACGAGCCCACCGCGGCTGCTATCTCGTCCGTACACGATGTCCCGATCCCAGGTCGTTTCCTCGTCATCGACTGGGGCGGTGGCACCATCGACGTCACCGTCCTCGAATACGACGACGGCCTCTTCGTCGAGCCAGCCTCGCTCCACCAGCGGCTTGAGCTTCGACCGGATGCCCTCGATCTTCCCGGTCTCGGCCGGCAGCCCGATCCGCGGCACGATCTGCTTGGCGCGGATCGGTCCCGGTGCGTCGGCAACCACTTCCACGATGGCGCGGTATGCCGACGGCAGCACGTCTGGCATCATGCCGGGTTGCCAGTTCGGCACGGTCAGCACCCCGATGACCTGCCGCTCGGCCCTCGCATACGCCGACGCCATCCGCCCACCCGATCGCGACGGTCCGGTGTCTGCCACCACGGGCATCTCAGTCTCCGTCTCCGCGAGAACCTCGGTGACCGTTTCCCGTGTGATCCGCAGGCGCTTCAGGCTCTCACGGGCCAGCTCCAGCTTCCCGGACAGCTCAGCAAGCTCGGCTTCCAGCTCTTCCACCTGAGCCCGAGCCGCTGCCTCGCGGGCTTCCAACTCCTCGAACATCGAGCCCATCTGCCACCCTTCCTCCACCACCACGGTAGAGACGAGCGGCCGCGAACACAGCCCAGACGGAGGTCGGATGTCGGCGGCAGGGACTAATGTCCGTGTTCGCCGTCGATAGGAGAGCCGTGAACACGCACGTGCAGTGGTCGGGAGTTCGGGAACGCGTCATCGCAGTGGAGGAGGCTGAGCGTCGAGCCTGTGGCCGTGGGCCGTCTCGATACCCGACGTTCGAACCCGTCCTGACCCCCGCCGCCATAGCCGAGGTCGAAGCGCAGTTCGGTGTCGCGCTCCCCGACGAGTACCGTACGTTTCTGGCGGAGGTCGGAGCCGGCGGCCCCGGACCGGCATTCGAGCTCACGTCGTTGCGCCGAATCGACGGGAAGTGGGGATGGGTCTGGGAGAACGACGAGGACCATCCCTGGCTGTTGGACCCGAGCGGGCCGTTCGTCGAGACGGAAGACTGGGCGAACCAGCAGATTGCGACCCTTCGCGCCGCCGGTTACGAACCCACCACACGTGACGAAGACAACGACTATCTGGACGACTACCGCAAGGTCTTCGGCGAGGCTGGCGACGATGTCTGGTTCCTGGAACGCGGGCGGGGCGCGATCCCCATCAGCGACAACGGATGCGGGATGACCGGCTGGCTCATCGTCGTCGGCCCGCACCGCGGGGAAGTCCGCGACCGGGACTGCGCGGTCAACCCGCCCTTCGAGCCGTACGTCGATGCAAACGGAAACCGTCACACCTTCCGCAGCTGGTACCTCGAGTGGCTTGAGCAACGCGAGCAGGCAGCTCGATGATCAAGGGCTGGTGACCCTGGCCCGCCCCACGCACAGCGACCTACTCAACCTTTCCTTTCAAAGGAACTGCACCCATCCCAGAATGTGAATGGGTGGGCTGTGTGTGGCCCCACCCGTCGTTCCCACAGGACCGCATCTGGCCTCCAGCCGGATACACGCCGACCTGGGCAAGCCGGTGGTCGCCGCCGTTCTGACGGCGCGGCTCACTCCCGAGGCCGCGTAAGCCTGGGCGTCATGGCGGATACCCACCTGAGAAGTGCCTCCTGCTGGTGCGGGAAGCAGGACCTGGATAATCCTCGTTGCCACTGGTCAGAGGCACTCTTCAGTGAGCCGATCACCTACCCGGACAGCCCACTTCGTGAAAGCGCGAGGTTAGGTCAGGACCGCGGGAAGAGGGTGAGCCTCCAGCAGCTGTCCGATCTCCGCTTCCAGGGCTCGTCGCTCCGCTCACCGGGAAAACCGCGCCGCGCAAGGTCGCACGACTGATCATCACCGACGGCGACAAACACTTCGACGAACTCACCCTCAACACACCCGACGGACCCCGCAAGCTCACCGCCACCTACGAGCACCCCTTCTGGAGCCCCAAGGGGAACCGCTGGGTCAAGGCCCGCGACCTGGCGCCTGGTTCCACCCTGCTGAGCAGCGACGGCAGCAGGGTCCACGTCCTGGCCAACCGTGCCTTCGATGAGCAGGTACGCACCTACAACCTCACCATCGATGACTTCCACACGTATTATGTCCTCGCTGGCGCGAAGCCGGTCTTGGTGCACAACGCGACGGGCTGCGGTCCGACGTCCAGTGGAATCTATGACAGTGACGGCAATCCCGTTGACGGCACGAAGATCCCGGTCGACGATGCCCTGTCCGCAGCGGAAAAGTGGGTCGGACCTGGATACACGGAGCCTGTTCCCGGTAGTGGCCGGTTTGTCTCCAAGGACGGTACACGCGTGGCCAGGATGGGTGAGTCGGACATCACGGGACAGCATGGCGGAGGCCCGCACATGAGTTTCGAGCGACTCGCCCCGAACCCGAAGAAGCCGGGCAAGTCCATGGTCGTGGAAAACAGGCACGTCTACCTCGGGTGATCAGGTGACTGTCGGCCAAGACGGGAGGCGCCTTGGTGCAGTGAGCCAGAGGCGCCTCCCGCGCCCTACATCACTACGAGATGCGAAGGAGACCAAGTGGAACACATTGTCCAGGTCCCCGATTATCGCCCCGGCGGCGGTATCCTGCTTTCCTGGGACGAGGACTTTGAAATCGCCGTATCCGTCAGAGGATCGGAAATCTCCATCAAGGCCAACCGCGAGGGCTTGGTCTCGCTCGCTCGTCATCTCCTGACCCTGGCGCAGGATCAGGTCCACGAAGGAGCCCACATCCACCTGACGTCAGATCAGGAGATCGACTCGGACCACGACCTGATCCTCGAACGAGCGTAAGGGAGTAACCGTTTGGCTCACCGAGAACGATAGCGAAGGCGGCTCAACGGGCTCCTTTGAGTGACCTCTCCGCGGCTGTCTTCGCGCAGGGCCTCAGCGGTCCTCGGTAATGCGGTCGAATCCGCTCAGGAGCGGTTTCAGCTCCTGAGCGGCGCCGCACAGCGAACACAGCCGGACGTCGGCCTTCTCCGCAGCATCCAGGGCCCCGCTCCACCGTAAGCACCGGTGCTGCCTGCGACGCCTCCTCGCAGTCCGGGGCGTGCAGCACGGCGTCGCCGGGTCCGCGGCCGCTACCCGAGTTCGCCGGCACCCAGCCGGAAGGCCAGCGCGGCCCGAGCAGCTGCTCCACGGGCGACGGCGGCGGAAACCGGGTGGTGGGGACATCGTCATAACGGACGTCAGCGACGCGCTGTACATGGTCGGGGGCCTTCACCCGCCGTATACCAGGCGGGCTCTACGGCGCCGTCAGACTGGCGGAGAGGCAGTATTCCAAGGGTGCGCTATTCGAAGGCTGTGGCCATCCGGTCGCGTGCCGGACGGCATAGCCGGAGCCGTCCTACGGCCACCAGGCCGGCACGCTCTGCTCGACGGGTCTGTAGTGTGCGGCAATGACAAGAAGCGAGCGGCTCGCGGAGCAGTTGGACTGGTACTGGCGCAAGAACCTGCGGCCGCGGCTGGAGGGTCTTACCGATGAGGAGTACTTCTGGGAGCCGGTGCGCGGCTGCTGGAGCATCCGTCCACGTGGCACGTCGGCCGCACCGACGTCGGCAGGTTCTGGGAAGTGGACGATGGACTCCGCGTCCCCTGCCCCGGTGCTGGCGCCGGTGACCACGATTGCCTGGCGGCTGGCGCACATCGTCGTCTCGTGCTTGGGCTATCGGGTCGGATGGTACTTCGGCGGCCAGGACGTCGACTCCGAGACATTCGCCTACGCGGGGACCGCTGACGAGGCGCTGAAACAGCTCGATGAGATGTATGGGAGATGGAACGCGGGGGTCCGCGAGCTCTCGGACGCTGATCTGGAGAATCCGCCCACGGTGGGTCCCGAGCGGTTCCCCATGGAGAACAGGGTCCTGCACGTCAACAGGGAGCTGATCCATCACGGCGCCGAGATTTCCCTGCTGCGCGACCTCTACCGCTGGCAGGACGGAGTCGTACCGCGCCGAATATGAGTCCCGGTAACCGGCGATCGACATGAGCTGCGGAAACATGGCTCGCGGGCTTGTTGAGCCGGTCGTGCGTCAAGCGAGCCTGTTTGGCCCTTGCCCACCCCGCTGAAGCCGAACTTACTCCGTGGCCATGCGGGCTGCGAGGTAGACGCTCCAGTCGTCCTTGGCGTAGTTCGCCCGCCTCTGCGCTGTGGAGGGGTGTATGCCGAAGAGGTCGGCGAACCACGATGGGCGGGAGGCTGGTGACCGCTTCGATCATGGCCGTGTTGCGGGCGGGGAGGACGGGCAGCCCGAACTGGTTCAGCAGGCTGTGAGTGCCGACAACGTTCCGCGGGCGCCCGGTGCTTTGCCGGGAAAGAGGTAGCCGTTGCCGTTGCCGAACTGCTGGCGCATCCGTGAGTCGGTCACGGGCTTGACGATCTGTTCCTCGACAAGGAGGGCCAGCTTCGGCGGCAGGAGCACGGGGTGCCGGTCGAGAGTGAGGTAGGCGCCCTTCTCGTCGCGGTGGAAACGGTCAGTGGTCAGTTCGACGATGCGAGAGACGGGTAGGGCATAGAGCCTGATCAGGGCTCCGATGATGCGGGCTTCCCGGGGAAGGGCGTCGTCGTTGAGGCAGCGCCGGAGCTGGCTGGTCCTGGAGGTCCTGTTCGTCCAGGAACCCGGAGGAGTACTTCTTCGACGGTCGGGAGGAGCAGGTCGTGGACGCGTTCGGTGAGGACGCAGCGGGGGCAGCGGCCGTCGTCGTAGATGTCGGCCGGTGCCTTGCACTGTCGGCAGCGGAAGTTGGGGGCGTCGATGCCGCAGCAGGCCCGGCAGATCTCCCGGCCTTCGGCGCCGCGGGCGACCATGACGCGCAGGCGCCCGCAGCCTGAGCACGGGGCGGGGACCGCGTTGCGGCGCTGGTAGCAGCCGGAGCAGAGGTTACCGATCGGCCAGGTGCTGTGCGCCGGTTTCATTTCACCGCAGTCATCGCACTTCCGGATCGGCCGTGGCCGGCATGAGCGGCAGTGAAACGTCCCTCCACGGGCGGACACATGACTGCCGTAGCGGAACCGGCCGCAGACCACGCAGGTTCCCTTGCGAACGCGGTAACAACGGATGCAGGCATCCGTCTGGCCGTCGGCCTGGCGGGCCGCGATCTCGCCGAGCTCGCCGCAGATCCCGCTGCGGCGTCTCGGGGCCTGGCAGCAGCGTTTGCAGAGCGGAGCGCCTTTCGTCGTCCGTGTTCTTGTGCCGCGCCGGCGTTCCGCAGCGTGTGCACTCCCGCTCCGGTCGCGGGACGCAGTTCGTGCAGAGCACCGTGCTGTCGTCGAGCCTGACGCCCGGAGCCCGCTTGTGCCCGCACCCGGCGCATTCTGTGACGACCAGTTCGGTGTCCGCGACGGCCTCGAGGTGCAGGCGCGGCAACTCGCTGTCGAAGGGACGGTGGGGTGGTCGGGATGTCAGCACGGCGAGGTCGAGCGAGCCCGCGCGCAGCGCCCGGATCAGGTTGCTGCGGCACGCCCACACGGTCCTCGCCTCGCTCGTAGCGGCCGAGCGTGAGCTCACCGGCACCGTCTCGCGGACCGAACTGGTGCGGCTCGGGGTAGTCCTGAGCGCGGGCTCGGCGATCCTGCCCGCCGCACTCGCACACCTCGCGGAGGCGGTCCGGTCGCAGCGGACGTACCGCGGCCTGGTGATCGCATCGCCGAAACCGGCCTCGTCCAGGAGACTCGCGAGCCGGACCAGCGTCACGGGGCAGTGCCGCGACGGAGCCGACCATGCGTCCGGTTGCTCCGCGAGGTGTGTGTCCAACTGCCGTGCAGGGCCAGGGACCCAGGCCTTTGCTCGCTCAAGGAGGGCCTCGGCTTGCGCGGGCGTCATCCGCCACCCCGTGGCGTCCTGGACGTGGCGGACCAGACGGGCCCTGACCTGGCCAAGGGTCAAGCCGGCGGGAGTGAGCCGCACCCCGTCCGGGCGGCGTTCGAACAGGGTGGCGCCGGTGCTGTGTTCGAGAGCGGCGGCCTGGCGTGAGACGGCCGACTGCGTGTAGCCGAGGCGGGCAGCTGCCGCGGTGAAGCTGCCGGACTCGGCGATCTGCCGCAGGACCCGCAGCCCTGCGCTGGAGATGTCCATGCGTCATACGCATACCGCAGATGCCAGATCATCGCTTCCCGCATGGTCATCCCGCTCCTAGTGTCGATCCCACGAGCACGGACGAACACGGAGGTCATCACGTGCGAGCAGCAGTTCTGACGCAGTTCGGCGCCCCGCTCACGGTGTGGGAGGTGCCCGACCCCGAGGCCGGCGGCGGTGAGGTGGTGGTCGAGGTCCTCGCCGCCGGCGTGGCGCCCTACGCGGCCGAAGTCTTCAGCGGCAAGCGGAAGTACTCCCTTGTCCCTCCTGTCGTGCCCGGTGTCGGTGGAGTGGGGCGGATCCTCCACGTCGGCCCGGACGCCACCCGGCTGCGCGTCGGCGACCTGGTGTGGTGCGACTCGACGGTGCGCTCGCGGGACGACGCCCTGACGCCCGACATCACGCTCCAGGGCTGGAGTTCGCGCGGCGAGGGCGGCGCGCGGCTCGCCGAGTACCTGCACGACGGCGCGTTCGCCGAGCTCATGCGGGTCCCGACGGAGAACGTCTTTCCGCTGCCCGCCGCGGCCGGGGAGGATCCGGCCCGCTGGGCTGCGCTCACCGTGCACACCATCTCCTACGGCGGGCTGCTGGCAGGCGGGCTCGCGGCCGGCGAGACCCTGCTCGTCAGCGGGGCCACCGGCAACCTCGGCAGCAGCGCGGTCGCGGTCGCGCTCGCGATGGGCGCGGGCCGCGTGGTCGCCCCCGGCCGCAACAAGGCCGCGCTCGACCTCCTCGCCGACCGGTTCGGCCCGCGTCTGCGCCCGGTCCCGCTGACCGGGGACGAGGCCACCGACCGCGCGGCGATGTCCGCGTCGGCCGACGGCCCGATCGACATGGTGATCGATCTGCTCCCGCCGAGCGCACCCAGCTCGGCCTCGCGTGCCGCGGCCATGACCGTGCGCGAGTTCGGCCGGGTCGTTCTCATGGGCGGCGTCGGCATGCTCGGTGGTGACGACCTCGCACTCCCGTACCCATGGATCATGCGCAACTCGATCACCGTGCGCGGGCAGTGGATGTACCCGCGCACAGCCAATGTCGGCATCATCCGGCTCCTCGCCTCGGGCGCTTTGGATCTCGCCCCCGAACGGATCCGGCCGTTCGACCTCAATGCCGTCAACGACGCCATCACGTACGCCGCCGCGCACGGTGGCCCGTTCGACCGCACCAGCCTCACCCCAACGGCTGGCTGACAAAGCCCACTGATCCCCACCACGGGGCTCGGTTGGTTACTGCTTCCTGACGAAGCTGCCAGTTTCGACCTCGGTGAGGATGCCGAGTTTGACCAGGCGTTTCAACGTGGCTCGGGTGCCTTCAACGTTCTTCGGCAGCAGTTTGTGGTCGAGGGCTTCGCAGACGTCCTTGGCCCGCAGCGGTCCGGTCGCCTCGTTGAAGACGGCAGGATGCGAGGGTAGTCAGCGTGCTCGGACAGGTCCGGTGGGGCGGCCGGAAGTCGGTCGGCAAGGCCAGTGACGGTCTTCCGAGTGATCGCGAGGTGCTCGAGGTGCGTCTCGGCCTCCCGCAGCCGGGTCTGCAGTTCGCCGATCTGTGTGCGGAGGTCGTTGGCCTGGGCCCGTGCGGCGTCCTCCTGGATGTCCAGCGCGTCGAGCAGGGGTCCAAGGTTCATGGGGTCACCGCCTGCGGTTCGCGCCAGGTGGGAGCGCTCGCGCCGGCGAGGCGGCGGATCATGACGCGGGACGCTCCACGCCTGCGACAGTCGAGCCGCTGCTCAGTGCCTGGCTCTACGACAGACACCTGCCGCCGCTGCCCCCGCCATGCGCTGAGAGCACGCGGAGCTGACGTCGGCGGCCCGCCGCCGGGTCCGGCACTGTCAGCACGAGTAACCCGTGGCTTCGGGTCGGGTCTCGGCGGCCGCTGTGATGGTTCGGCTGTTGCAACACAGTGACAAAGCGCCTACAACGCGTCCGTGGGATGGAACGTCTTTTTCGGTGAGACCGCTCTAATGGCATCTACCTAACCTTTGGCTCAAAGCCTGCTATTCCATATCGAGAGAGGCAGAACAGTGATCGTCGCCAAACGGCACACTGTGCGCATCGCGGCTGTCGGCGCCATCAGCGCCATCTCCGTCGCCCTGGCGGGGAGCGCAATGGCAGCCACCCCGGCCGGCCACATCGCACTCCCCGCCGCCGCGCACGCGGCCGCGGCCGTCAAAACCGGCATCACCGCCAAACCGTCGGTGTCCTCGGTCCGCGCCTGGGACCTGTTCCGGGTAACCGGCAAGACCGTCGGCCTCAAGGCGGGCAGCAAGGTGACGCTCCAGCAAAAGCAGCACGGCAACTGGGTCACGCTGCCCGCCAGCGCGCCCATCTCGCGCAACGGCTCCTACTCGCTGGGCGTCAAGCTCGGCCTGAAAGGGAAGAACGACCTTCGCATTGTCAGCGGCAACACGGCCTCACCGGTCTTCAGCGTGACCGTTCGCTAGGCCGGCTGCCGCAGGAGCCGACCTCAACGGACGTGGTCCGGCAGTAGCGCACGGGTGGCCCGGTACATCAGCGAGGTGATCACCCGTGCAGCATCCCGGTCACTGCCGATGGCTCGGCGTACAGGCTTCCTGCTGTAGCGATGACTGTGCGCGCCCCACAGGCTTCTTACCGAGGCGGCTTATGGTGCGTCGCCATGACTCGTACACGGCTCTACCGCAACGGCTCCCTGATCCTGGAGGATTTTCCGACCGCCGACATCTCGGAATACGTGAACGATCCGGATGTGGCGGTCTGGCTCGACCTGTGCGATCCGTGCTCCGCCGATTTCGCGATGATCAGCGAGGAGTTCGGCCTGCACGAGCTCGCGGTGGAGGACGCGCGTCACGAGCATCAGCGGCCAAAGCTGGACCGCTACCGCACCCATGCCTTCCTCAGCGCCTACGCCATCAGCGTGGACGAGGCCGGTGGGCAGCTGACCGCAAGTGAATTGTCGGTATTCATAACCCCCACGGCGTTGATCACCATCCGCCCGGACCACCGGTTCGACATCGAGAAGGTCGTCGAACGCTGGGACAACAACAGTGATCTCGCCAAGTACGGAGTGGGATTCCTGCTGCACGGACTGCTGGACCACATCGTCGACGGGCATTTCGCCGCCGTGCAGGACCTCGACGACCGTATCGAAGCGGTGGAGGATCTGCTTTTCGACGAGGGACGCGAGCAGATGGACTCCGTCCAGCGGGAATCCTACGCGCTGCGCAAGAACCTCACCAAAGTGCGCCGCGTGGTGCTGCCGATGCGGGAGGTCGTCAATAGCCTTCTCCGGCGTGACCTGCACATCGTCGCCGAGCCCTTGCTTCCCTATTACCAGGACGTATACGACCACGTCCTCAGGGCCACCGAGTGGACCGAGTCACTGAGGGACATGATCACGTCCATCATGGAGACCAATCTGACCGTGCAGGGCAATCGCATGAACCTGATCATGAAGAAGGTCACCAGTTGGGCGTCGATAGTGGCCGTGCCCACGGCCGTCACCGGTTTCTACGGGCAGAACGTTCCGTATCCGGGTGTCAATACTCACGTGGGCTTCCTCACGTCCACCGGTGTCATCGTCGTCGCATCCGTGCTGCTCTACTGGGTCTTCAAACGTAAAGACTGGATATGAGCCCGGGCCCCTGTGAGGGGCCCCGTTCAGGCCCGGGATACGGTGCGGTCCCGGCGCGCTGCCGGACAGCAGCGCGGAACCGGGTGGCATCCTGCGGGTCATGTCCCGCCATGTGGGGTAGCGGCGATCGACTCGAAACGGCCGGCCGCGCCGCAAGCAGTCCGCTCCGGCGCCATCATGGCCTGGCCGACCGTCGGGTGGCCGCGCGATGCGAACTCGGTCAGGGCGGCACGCTTGGCGCACCGGAGTACGTCCCCCTCAACGGTCACGAACGTGCCGTCCGGCCTGGACGCCTGGCGTTCGAGCGCCTGCGGGGCCGTTCGCGGCCGGCCGCGTCACCGGCTTTACCGGGCGTCAGGCACCGCTGGCTCAGTGTGCGACCAGCCGCTCGCTCATCCACTGCAGCATCGGCGGGATCTCCCGCTTCCAGGTGTTGAAGTTGTGCCCGCCGTTCGGAAGGATGATCGACGAAATCCTGGTCACGTTCGTGTCCTGCACGCTCTTTATGAACTTGAGCGTGTCCTTGTAGTTGTGCTCACCGACCCTGCTGCTGGTGACGAGCAGCGACGTCTCGGGGGCGGGCAGATGCTTGAGCGCCCAGAAGAGGTCGGCACGGTTCTGCAGGTTCTTGTCGCCGTGGAAGAGGTCCCCGGTGGTGGGGTCGATCAGCGCCCTGTAGTACGGCGACAGGCCCGCGGCGGCCGCGTACGAACCCGGGTGGTGCATGGCGATCTTGAGTGCGCAGTAGCCGCCGGTCGAGTCGCCGGCGATGCCCCAGCTGGCGGGCGTCTTGTCGACCCGGTAGCGGGCCATCACCGAATCGCGCAGGTCCTTGGCGAGGAACGTCTCGGTCTGCGGGCCGCCGGGAACGTCGACGCACTCGGTGTCCCGCGGCGGCGCCACGGTCGGACGTAGCATCACCAGGATCATCGGCTGCATCTTCCCGCTTTTGGCCAGCTGCTGCGCTGTGGTCGGGTAGTCCAGCTTGTCCACCAGCGCCTGGGCCGTGCCCGGGTAACCCGTGAGAACGACGGATACCGGGAACTTGCGCGCGCGGTTCTGCGGCTGGAAGTACTCCGGGGGCAGGTACACGAACGCCGGCGCGGCCAGATGGGTCGTACGGCCGATGATGTCGACCTTCTGGACCTGCCCGGCCATCTGCGGCAGCGCGCTGCTCGCACCGATGACACGGGACGCGGAGACCACTTGGACGGGGCTGCTGCCGCCCTGTGCTACATGGTCGACGACCACTCCCTGGCCGGTCTCCTGGCCGAACAGGTCGGACCAGCTGGCGTAGAAACCGAAGGCCTGGTTGGTGGCGAGTCCCACCATGGCGTAGCCCGCCAGCTGGGTGGCGAGCAGCAGCCCGACCCGTCCGCTGATGGCCCGCCAGTTCCGCTGGCCGAGGCGCGGCCACAGCCATACCGTGCCGAGGAACAGTACGACGGCGAGGACGATCGCCAGCACCAGTACTTTGTTGCTTGTGAGACCCATGGGCTGTTACCTGCCTGCGCTTTCTGCCCGGCATCCGCCCGCGCTTGGTTGCGAGGGCTTGCCCGGGGCTTTCCTTGGCCCTTGACCCGACTTTCCGGTGGGGAGTGAACCTCTCCTCCCTGGACACCGCCCTCAAGGGCGCAATGCCGCCGGATGCCCGATCGGGCCTGGGCTCAAGGTCTCTCGCGGAACTACGAGATGCGATGTCTGTCAGATGGATGAGCAAATGCCGGGCGAGGTTCCGACCCGATCCGGTCGGCCACGGCGCATACTGCGCGGCCCGCGCCCCGAGACCGAAAGAGTGCAACGCTGCGAAGCATACTGATTCCTGGTCGGTTCAGTGTCCGGCTGGCGGCTGGATGTAGTCCTCCAGGCGGGCCACCGCGAAGCCCTGTTCCCGGATGCGCTTGAGCAGATTCGCGAACATCTCCGTCATGGTGGCCCCCTTGAGCTCCGCAGGGCCGCGGAAATGGGCGAGGATGATGTCGCCGGGACGCAGCTTTTTGCCTGGATCTTGGTACTGCATATTGCGTACCTGCATGGACTCGCGCCACCAGACGATCGCTCGTGGCCCGCAATCTCCGACCGCGATCTTGGTGTTGTTGTTGTACGCCCCGTAGGGCGGCCGGAAGAGGAACGGGGCGGTGCCGAACTGCTGGGTGAGGATCTTCTGGTCGCCGCACACCTCTTCCTTCTGGCGGGCCAGTGGGATGGTGTTCATCGCGGGGTGGTGCAGGGTGTGGTTCTGTATGTGGTTGCCCATCGCCTGCAGTGGCTTGAAGTACGCGTAGTCCGATTTTATGGCGTCGTTCATCAGGAACATCGTGATCGGGATCTTCAGGTCCCGCATCATCTCGATGAACTTGGGGTCCTTTTCCAGTCCGTCGTCGACGGTGATGAAGACGACCTTCTGGGATGTCGGTATGTGCGTGAAGACCGGGACTGGGCCGGTCGCGGACAGCTTGACGGGTTTGTCCGCCGGGGGCTCGGGTGCCGCGGGCAGCGGTGTCAGGCCCCACTTGTGCCAGGCGGCAGGCTCAGCCGTGACGTGCGACGCGGTCCCGGGCCTGCCGCCGACGGTGGCGGACGCCGACGAGGTGGCCGCCGGGCTGGTCGCGTTGCCACCGCTCATGCCGCAGCCCCCTACGGACACGGCCAGGAGCACGCTGACCAGCGGGGCGTAGAACCTTCCGCCTGTGTTGCGTCGCTTCACCGCACCGCTCTCCTGACTGCAAAGCTGACCTCGACTCTGCTGGGAAGGTAACCGCGGTATGAAAAGCGAAGTTCAGCGGTACGAAAGGTGAAGTTCAGCGGAGGGTGAGAATATGGCCAAAGACCACACCGTCCCCGGCGCCATGCGGGTCATCACAGCCAACGTCTGTCAGGGAGGCGGCGGTGCGGCGGGTGAAGGAATCGCGCAGATGCTTGACCCCGAGGTATTCTGCCGCGCTCGCTGTAGGAGCCGTGTAGACCGGCTTGAGCGCGCGGGAGACCTTGTCCCGGTTCTGCCGGCCCGCGTAGCGGAACGACGCCCGGGTCAGGTGGACGGCACAGGTCTGGGTGACCGCCTGGAGCCAGACCATCGAGAGGGAGTCGGGCAGGCCCTTGAGCCCGTCGCAGACGACTATGCACACGTCCTCGAGGCCGCTGTTCTTGGTCTGGGTCAGGACCTGGAGCCACCGATGATCCGTGATGGGGCGCCGATCGGCGCGTCCCGCCGGCCGCGGTGCCGGCGGCGCGACAGGACATGTGCTCGATGGCGCCTGTCTCGGCGTTGCCGGGGCGTCAGGCGCCCCAGTGAGCAGGGGGGCGTCTCTCTGAGGCGAGGCTGAGGCCACTCGGCTCGTCGTCCGCGCCGGCGAGCACCGCGGCGAGATCGTCGGCGCGGCCAGGATCTCGCGCACGCCCCAGCGCTCGGTGGCGGCGATGCGTGGTCGAACAGCAGCATCAGGGCGGGGTAGGTGACGGCCGCCTGCCACGCGTCCAGACGGCGGAGCGCGGCCCGGACCGCGGGATCGGGCTCCTCCTCGGGGTGCAGCAGCCGGCGGAAGTGGGCGCCGCGGCGGTGGAGTTCCCTGATGCACTCCTCGATCTCCGCCTCACTCGTCTTCCTCTCCTCGAAGCGCTTCTGCTGGGCCGCGTACAGGTCCTGGCGGCGGACCCGGTCGTCCCCGTGGTGATATCCGGGACCGCAGTCGTCGGTCGGTTGGCTGTACCGGCGGGTCAGGCCCGCGACCTGCTCGACAAACGTCCGCCGCACAGAATGCCGTCGCAAGCTGCTGGATCACCGCCCTGTCCAAGCTGGGCCTGAGTTGACCAGCCCGGGCAGGCGTCGATGTAGGTCAGCCGTCGGCGTCCGCTTCCGGCAGCGCTTCGGGGGCAGGGCGGTATCCGAGGCGCGTCGACACGGACCTTGCACAGATATGCCTGCCGAAGCTGGTCAGAGACCCACTGTGCCGGGGCCGCGCAGCGGCGTGACCACGGGACGGCCGTCGGTGTCCGTCGTCACCGACACCCGTGCCGCGTACACACGGGCGATCACGTCCTCGGTGATGACCTCGGCAGGCGTGCCGCTCGCCGCGGCGCGTCCCTTGTCGAGCAGGACCAACCGGTCCGCGTACTGTGCGGCCGTGGTGAGGTCGTGCAACGTGGTGACCGCGGTCAGGCGCCGCGTGCCGCGCAGCTCCCCGGTCCCATCCGAACCCGGATGGGACCGGGCAGCGCCGCCCGGTCTCGGGCTGGCTGAAGGCGTCCGACGTTGATCGGCGGCCGGTCTACGGCTCGTGGGTGGGGTCCTCACCTGCTCCTGGCGCTGACCGGTGGACGGCCGCACGGCCGTCCACCGCCCTCGGGCAGCCTTCAGCCGCGGTCTGCCCGAGGGTCTCTCCGTCAAGATCAAGCTTGAAAGGTGTCAGGTGGTTCAGACCATTGCCGAGCTCGCCCTGATCGGCATTCCGCCGCTGTGCTGGGCCGCCCTCTACCGGACTCGGGGTGTCGGGGCCGTGGTGGGCGCGGTGCTGCTGGCCGTCGCCGCGCTGCTGGGCGCGGAACTCGCCGGCCTGCTTCCGCAGCGCGCGCGGGCCGAGGCGGTGGTTGGCTACGCACCGCTGACCATTGTGGTGATATCCGTCGGCGTACTCGTCGAGCGCCGACTGCGCGGGCGCCGTCAGCGCAACGAGCGGGCACGTTTCGCCACCGTGGCGCTCAGTTGGTACGGGGTGGTGGTGATGCTGCTGTTCACCCCCTACTACGTCCTCTTCGGGCTACGTGAGTCCCTGGTGCCGTCCACCGACCTGGTGCTTCCCCTGCCACCCGGCTACATGGCCACCGAGTCCTCGGGCGGCTTCGACTCCTGCGGCAGCGCGGTCTGCTCCCGCCGGCTGATCGTCACCGGGCCGCACGGGCAGCCGGTCGCGGAGACCAAGGCTGTGCTGCGGGACTGGCTGACCACCCACCACGGCTGGCACCTGGACGCCGCCGGGTCGGGCACCCAGCGGGCCGGCTGGCTGCTCGACCGCCGTAGTGCCAGCGTTGATCTGGTGGTGAGCGGGCAGCAGGTCTCGGTGGTACTGGCAGGCAGCGACGGTTGGCACTGAGCCGACGCGGGGCGCCAGCCCGCCGACGCGTCCGGCCAGTGGGTCATCACGCCATATGACCCCTTTGCGGTACGGCTCCATGACGGCCGCGGGAACCGGAGCCTCGGCATTGATCGTCATCCCCGGCAACACCAGCCACAACAGTGGGACGGAGGCAGGCGAGGGAAACAGCGATACGGAGGACGGAATGGACACGGCACACATACCCGCCGAGGACGAGCAGACGCGGGAGAGTGCCCCGGCACCCCGCACACGCACATGGCTCGTCCGGACGAGACGCACGGCCCTCGCCCTGGTCCTCGCCGTCCTGCTGCCGCTCCTCGCCGCCGAGACCGCGCTTCGCGTGAACTACGGGGGCGACCTGGCGGACGGCACGCACACCAGGAACCAGGACGCGATCTGGCTTGGCCACGCCTGGATCGACGGCCGCAAGAGCGACGCCGACGTCGAGGCCCTCGCCGGGTGGCTGCGCGGCACCGGCATCCGTGACCTGTACGTCCATTCGGGCCCCTGGAGCACGACGGCACGCTTCCCGCCGCGGACTACCCGAAGGCGCGGTGGCTGATCGAAGCCGTGCACCGACGGATGCCCGGCGTGCGCGTCCAGGCGTGGCTCGGCGACCCAACTGGCCAGCGAGTCCCCAGACGGCCTCCGCCTCGACCGCGCCGCAACCCGGGCCGCCATCGTCCGCTCCACCCGTGAGATCCTCTCCGTCGGCTTTCAGGGCGTCCACCTCGATCTGGAACCCCTCCACTCCGGCGACCGCGACTACCTGCACCTCCTGGATGACCTGCGCCGCGAGACCCGCGCCCGGCACACCCTGCTCTCGGTCGCCGCCGCCCAGATCGACCCGCTGCCCGCCTTCCACTCCTTCTGGGGAACAGCCACCGGTCACCCCAAGTGGTGGTCCCAGGCGTACTTCGGGCAGGTGGCCCGCCGCGTCGACCAGATCGCCGTCATGTCGTACGACATCATGCAGCCCTTGCAGAGCCTGTACGGCGGCTACGTCGCCCAGCAGACCAGTCTCGCCTGGAGGTCACCCCGCCCTCCACCGACCTGCTGATGGGCCTGCCCTTCTTCCACGAGAACCGGTTCGGCCACTTTGCCCGCGCCGAGACGGTCCCCGCCGCCGTCCGGGGCGTACGCCTTGGCCTGTCCCGCACGGACGCCCACCGCCCGGCCTTCGGAGTGGCGCTGTACGTGGACTTCGCGGCGACGGGCGGCGACTGGACCGCCTACGAGGAGGACTGGGTGCGGTGACTTCAGGACGGGGTCACCAGGCGGCCGATGTACGTTTTCTCGTACTGCTGGCGATTCTCTCCGTCGCTGCAGGCCACGACGTGGTGCGGGTTGGTGTAGACGCCGACGATGCCGGTGACCTCGGCGATGATGCCGGTTTCTTCCAGGCACTCGCGTACCGCGCACTCTGCCGCGGTCTCGCCGATGTCCTGCGCGCCTCCGGGAAGCGCCCACCGGCCGGTGTCACGGCGGCGCTGGAGAAGGATGGCTCCGGTCTCGTCGACAACGAGCGGGTTGCTGGCCGAAGGAGCGTGTTTGCCTTGGGCGCGGCCGGGTCGTTGTGTGTCGGGAACCCCGGCTATCAGTGCACTTCCGCAGTGAAGTACCTCAGCGGCCCGCGCTGGGCGACCCAGTCCGCGGTGGGGTGGGCGGTCGCGCCGAGGATGCGGATACAGCGGTTGGCGTGCTCGATGACGGCGAGGACATAAAGGGTTGGTCCGTTAAGGGGAGTGACAGTGAGGAAGTCGTAGGCCAGGATCGCGTGGGCTTGGCCGCGCAGGAATGCGGCCCAGGTTTGACGGTCACGTTCGGGCGCTGGCTCGATCCCGTGGGCTCGCAGGATCTCCCAGATGGTGGAGGGTGCCACCTTGATGCCGGGCACGGCGAGTTCGCCGTGGATGCGTCGGTACCCCCAGGAGCTGTTCTCGCGGGCCAGGCGCAGGACAAGGGCCTGGCTGGAGCGACGGGTCGGTGGTCTGCCGGACCGCTTGCGACGGGAGGCGTCAGCGTGACGACGGCGCATGAGGTCACGGTGCCACCTCAGGACTGTCTCCGGCGAGACGATCAGGTGCAGCTGCCGCAGCTTCGGCTTGGGGAGCCGGTGGAGGAGCGTGGCCAGGAAAGCGCGGTCCGCTGGGGTGACGCGCGGCCTGTCGATCTGCCGCTGCAGGACGGCCAACTGGTGGCGCAGTGTCAAGATCTCGATGTCCTTGTCGACAGCGCTCGTCGGCAACAGTCGGATCAAGGCGAACACGCTCGACACGGCCAGGTAGGGCAGTCGCATCAGGATGAGCGACCAGCCTGACACGCTCATCCGGCGATCACGGACCATTCGCGACAATCTGCAGGTCACAGGTCATGGATAGGGTTTTCGGCACCCGCAACTCGGACCAGTCGTCACGTGGATGAGAACTGGCCGTTCGCGCGGCTGAGGAGGCCGATCTCGATCGCTCGGCCCGGATCACTCCACATGCCCATCGCGGTGTTCATCCTGAGAAAACCGAGCCTTCGGTAGAACGCCTCGGTACCCGGGCTGGCGTAGAGGATGATCTTCTTGTGGCCGCGGGCGAAATCCACAAGCCTTCGTATGATGCCGGATCCCCATCCTCTTCCCTGGTGATCGGGGTGCACCGCCACATCGGCGATGTAAGCGCAGTCCACGCCGTCCGCAAGAGCCCGCCCCGCACCCACAAGCGCGCCGTCGAAGTAGACGAAGCAGGCGAACATGCTGTTGCCGAATACCGTTGCGAGCGCCTCGGGGGACTTATCACCCAGCGGTGCTACCCGGTACAGACTCGACAGCTCATCGAAGTCCACGTCATCAATGCAGTACCCCCACGAATAACCGCCCACAGCTCCCATGCCCCCAACGTAGTGACATGGTGCCCCGACCGTGTGGGCCAATTCAGGCCCGGTCCGGTGGGCCAGTTCGCCCGGACCCAAACCCTCATCCCTGGCAACCGCTGTGCGAGCCGGCGTGGCGGAGACTGGCGCCGGCGTAGGCCCTGCGCCCCGCAGAGGCGGGTCCAGGTGGTGAGAGTTCCTCACGGCGCAGGCCGATGGCATCCTCGCCTGCCATTTTTTGCACGTCGACCTGGTGGATCCGGCCGGGTCTACGCGCTGATCTTCCTTGAGCACGGCGCACGCCGTCTGCACGTTGCCGGGGTGACCGCACATCCGACTGGGTGAGCCGAGTCGGTCGAGCCACCTCTTCGAGCGGCCCACGGCCCGGCATACAGTCGGCGGCATGAGCCGTTGGGAAGAGCTGACCGGGGGAGCGTCTGGGCAGGACTACGCCGCCCGGTTCACGGCCCTGGCCCGTGGCGGGAAGGGCGTGCACGGGGAGGCGCGATTCTGCGCGGCGCTCGTGCCTGCCGGAGCGCGGGTGCTGGATGCCGGGTGCGGCACCGGACGGGTCATGATCCGGCTCGTGGAGCTCGGGTACGACTGCGTCGGGGTCGACCTTGATGCGTCGATGCTCGCAGTGGCGCAGCAGCAGGCGCCGGAACTGCCTTGGTTCCAGGCCGATCTGGCCGCGTTCGACCCGGGTCTGCTCGGCATCGCGACGGACTTCGATCTCGTGGTCGCTGCGGGCAACGTGTTCCCGCTTCTCGCTCCCGGCACCGAAGCCACGGTGGTCGGGCGCCTGGCCGCGGCCCTGCGTCCGGGTGGTCTGATGGTCGCCGGCTTCGGCCTGGACGAAGCCCACCTGCCCGTGCCGCCCGGCATCACCCTGCAGGAGTATGACGACGTGTGCGCCGCGGCCGGCCTTACCCTCGTCGACCGCTTCGCCACGTGGGACGCCGACCCTTACGACGGCGGCGGCTACGCCGTCAGCGTCCACCGTCGGTGAGGTTTCGCGGGACCTCTCGATCACCCGCCTCCGCCAAGTGGCCAGCAGCTTCTCAGGTAGTCCGAGAGCTCTTCTCTCGGGGCAACCGGATCTCACGAGGAGATGGTGGAGCACCACTGGCGATCTTGCACCGCGAGAAGTCCTGGCGCGACCACGACTGTATCGTCAGCGGTTGACTCGCCCCTCGGACACTCCTTATGGGACGTTCACGAGATCGTCCCGAAACGTTCACGAATTACCGGTCGAGTCATGTTACTCACCGGTGTTTCGTCGTTTCTGGGGCCTTCGGGCCTCACGATCGGCTCGGTGAGGGGTTGGTGCGGTGGCGGGTCCGGGTGCTGCGCCTCTCGCCTGCGGAAACAGGACATGCCTGTGCGACGGCTGGTGGCCGTGGCGCAGGCATGTGGGGTTTTCAGGGGTGGAGCGCTGCGGGGGTGTGTCACTCACGTGGCGGAGGCTCGACCGGGTCGGTCGGAAGCAGTTGCCCGTGGGGTGGCTCGAGGGGCTGGCCGGATTGGGTTGTGGGGCTCGGCGTGCCGGCTGTGCGGGGCCGGATGCCCTGGTCGCGGCAGAACCGTTTGATGGCTCGGAAGTTCGCCACGAAGATGATCACGGCGTGAAGCAGGGTCTGCGCGACGCGTCCGTGGGGCAGTCGGAGCTGGGGGTTGTCGATGCTGTCGAGGGCGGACTTCTTGAGGTTGCCGTTGCCGCCCTCGCTCTGGCTGCGCAGTCCGGACCAGGCTTCCTGCCACATAGGGGTGAACAGGGGGTGTTTCTGCCGCCACTTGGCCAGTACCTTGCCCGGAACGGTGATGCTCTTCCCCGTGCAGATGTCAGGGTAAGAACCGGCGTCCCGCTTGGGCTTGCGGATGGTGGGCAGGGCGGCCGTGGTGCGGACGGTGGGGGCGTCGAGGTCGACAACGGTGGACCGGCGTGGTTGGGGGCGGCGGTAGCAGGTGACCGTGGCGTGTGGTCCGAGTGCTGGGCACTGCCGGCGCTGGTCGCCTGCGGGCCCGTACTCCTTGACCTTGGTTTGGTAGTTCCTGCGGGACTGGATCAAGTTGAGCGCGTGGGCGCGGTCCTCGTCCGTGCGGCTGTTGATGTAGGTGGCGCCTGCAGTGACGAGCGGGGTGGGCATGAGAGGGCAGTAGAACTCGCCTCCGACCAGCTCCGTACCGCGGAAGGTCCCTTGCCGGTCGACCTTGTCGTCGTTGTAGTGCTTCACCGTGTTGAGGCCGAGTTCGAGCAGCTGGAGATGCAGGTTGCGGGGCTTGGCCTGGGAGATGCCCCGGTCGGCACAGAAGAGGTCCTTGACCAGGCCCCGGTCGTACGCTGCCCGGATGGCACGCAGGGCGGCCGGGCCTGGTTCGGTGCCCGGGGTGTGGAGGATCATGCCGAGGCAGACCGCGGGGTAGGTACCGGCGAGGTCGCCGTGGCCATGGCCGGGGAACGCGGCCATCATGGCGTAGCGGAACTCCCGCTTCTCTGGCACCTTCGCTTTCTTCTCCTGCGGGAGAGGCTGGCCTGTTCGCCGTACCGCGCCGGGTGCCGGTATTCGTGGGCGTCAATGTTCCGTTGCCGGGCTGCACCGGCCGCTTCTGCGCTCCTCCCTTGACGTACATCCCGGCGGTGATCTCCAGCGAGGCCCGGTCCCTGTCGTAGTCCGGCCCTTTACCCAAGACTGGAACCG
Organism: Streptomyces sp. NPDC001848; assembly: GCF_042891915.1. Taxonomy (NCBI): domain Bacteria; kingdom Bacillati; phylum Actinomycetota; class Actinomycetes; order Kitasatosporales; family Streptomycetaceae; genus Streptomyces; species Streptomyces sp. NPDC001848. Next base: position 95,839 of record NZ_JBIATP010000017.1, read on the forward strand.
GGGTGTCGTCGACCGCGATGTGACCTTGCCAGCGTGCGAAGTCGCCGCGCCGGTAGGAGGCCATGACCGGAGCGAGAACCAGGTCCTGGGCGATGGCTTCCAGGTTGCGCACGGTGTCTGCGTTTGCGGGGGCGTTCCACTTGCGCCGGATCTTCTTGGCCTCACTGAGTGGCAGGCGTTTTCGGCGGTCGTGCGGCGCGGGGTCCAGGCAGGCCCAGGACCGGTAGACCCGCTTCGACGTCGTGTACTGCCGGTGTGCGATGTGGTCGATCTCTTCGCTGGTGGCGTCCTCGGGGATGTCCGGGTCGACGTCGGGGACGTCGAGCAGGCGTTTGGCCCCTGGAGACAGTGCGAAGCGCCTGTACGACGCCCACCGCATCAGCGACACGACCCGACGCCGCCTGCAACGCTCCCTCGACCTGGAGGAGGCCCGGCTCGCGGACATCTGACGGCAAAGCGGTCATGTCAACGCGCCTCGGCTGCGTACTCGACTCCGCTCGACAGCGAGAGTGACTGCTCAGCGGAACTCGGCCAGCCGCGGCCGCAGTCCCCAAGCAGCGAGCACCATCGCCGCGAGCAGCAGGCCGCCCGCCGAGGGAAGCGGCACGCTCACCGCAGAGCGGCCGTCCCGCACCGACGAGGCGAAGTGGGCACGGTTGATGTCCGTCACCTTGTCCAGGGCGGCCATCCACGCGCTGAAGTGCGCATTGGAGGTGCCCGGCTTCCAGTCCATGCAGAACTCGACGGCCTGCTGTTCCTTTCCGGCCGTCAGCAGCGCCCGGATTCTGCGGTCGTCGCGCTGGTAGACAGCGTACGTCTCCACAGTCCTCTCGGCAGCGGCGCGCTCCCCGGGGAAGGTGATGTTGTCCAGCTCGCGCCGGAACTCGCCGGTGAAGCGAAGGTCGCGATGGTCGGCCCGGTACGCCCGCCAGTTCCGGCATCGGCTACGAGACCGCCCGGCAGCTCGCCGGACGCGGTGCCACCGTGCTGCTGCACGGACGTACCACCGAGGAGGCCCGCGCGGCCGCCGACCGTCTCATCGCCACCGCAGGCATCGACCCGCACCGGCTGTCCACGTACGCCGCCGACTTCGCCCGCCTTGAGGAGGTCGAGACGCTCGCCCGCAAGGTCGCCACCGAGCACCCCCGCCTGGACGTGCTCGTCAACAACGCCGGCATGGCCGCCCCGGAGCGGCACACCGTCACCGCCGATGGCAACGAGATCGCCTTCCAGGTCAACTTCCTCGCCCACTACCTGCTCACCTGCCTGCTGGCACCAGCGCTCACCAGCGACCCGGGCGGCCGCGTCGTCAGCGTGTCATCGGCCCTGCACCGCATCGCCTCCATCCAGTGGGCCGACCCCAACCGCGCCCGCCGCTACTCCCGGCTCGCCGCCTACGCCCAGTCCCAGTTGGCGCTGACGATGTTCGCGGCCGATCCGCGCGTGACGGCGGTCTCGGTGCACCCGGGCGTCTGCGACACCGCCCTGCTGCCGCTCTACGCCCACACGGGCGCCTCCCCCGCCGAGGGGGCCGCGCACGTGGTCCGGCTGTGCGACCCGGCGGTCGAGATCGTCAACGGTGCCTACTACGACCGCGACGAACGCGTCGACCCCGCCCCGGCCGCGACCGAGGACCGCACGCTCAAGCGCCTGAACAAGCTGGCGGACCTGCTGGTCGGCCGCAGTGCCGCCTGAAGAGCACCTGAGACTCTGAGAGCCGGACCTGTCCAAGCGCGCCCGCAAGAAGAAGGCCCGCCGCAAGAAGAAGGCCAACCACGGTCACAAGGCCAGCCAGAGCTGACTGAACGCCGTCGACCGCCGCGTGGAAGAGGAGGGGCGGCACTGCCTCGTCTCCGGTCCGGTCGCACAGCCGGACCACGTGCGCGGCCCCCGGCATCCTCGAGACGTGCCTACGCAGGGCCTGGCACCAGAGATCTCCGAACGGGCGCGTTAGGATCTCGTCAAAATCGACCCGTACGCCGCTAGGGCCCCGTCAGCAGCGGTCGCCGAGTCCGCTACGGCCGCCTAGCGTCGGCAGCATGCGACAGAGCGGACGGGCGAGCCCAGCCGGCGATCGCCACTGGCGTGGCAGCGCCCGGTTCGCGGTGTGCGGCGCCCTGGCCTTCTGCGCCCTGAGCCTCCTGGTCGACTGGGACGCTGGAAGCCTGACGCTCCTTCGCGCCCTGCTGTGGCTCACCCTCTCAGCAGCGGTATGCACCGTCCTGCTGCCGCAACGGGTGACTGCGGGCCCCGGCTGTCTCGCCGTGCGCACGCCATGGCACCGGCGAATGGTCCGCACCGACGCGCTGACAGCCGTACGGCAGTACGACGGCGTCTCCTCCCACCTGGTCCTGCGGGACAACCACGGCCACCGCCTCGAACTGGATCCCCGGATCCTCGCGGCCAACCCCCTGCTCTGGCACGAACTCGACACGGGCGTCCGCCGCTCCCTCGAACGCGGAACGCTGCGCGAAGGAGCGGATGTCCTCGACCGGCTGGGCCACCGCATCGACGAGGACACGGTGCGGGCGGTGCTCCGGGCGTCGGGACTGTCCTGACCTGAACTGCCCTTTGGGGGATGTCGGCGTCGCGGCGCCCGGCCACCCCCATCTGCTGTGTCGTCGCCACTTGCCGAGCTTCAGCCGCGGCATTGTGGGACCCGCCGGGGCGGCGCCAGTCGAACGCAGACGCGTGCTGCGAACGGTCGCGCAAGGAGGCCGGGATATCGTCCACCGTGTTGCACCTGGCCTGCAGCACAGCAGGCCGTACGGAGGAGGATTGACATGGCCAATCGCCGGCGCAGAGGCGAGGCGGACGGCGGCCACGCAGCTCGGCCGCTGGAGGCCGGCGGTCAGGTCGCGCACGACTCGGTGCGTCTCGCCCTGGTGATCGGTGCTCTGGGCGTCGTCTTCGGTGACATCGGGACCAGCCCGATCTACACCCTCCAGACCGTGTTCAACCCGAGCGACCCGCACCCCGTCCCGGTCACCACGCAGAACGTGTACGGGGTGGTGTCACTCGTGTTCTGGTCGGTGGTGATCATCGTCCTGGTCACGTATGTGCTGCTGGCGATGCGCGCCGACCACGACGGCGAGGGCGGCATCATGGCACTGATCACCCTGGTACGGCGGTGGAGCTCGCGACGGGCCGGGCGGGCCACGGCCCTCCTGGCTGCGCTGGGCATCTTCGGCGCGTCGTTGTTCTTCGGCGACAGCATGATCACTCCGGCGATCTCGGTGCTGTCCGCGGTCGAAGGGCTCAAGGTCGTCCAGCCGTCGCTGGAAAGCGCGGTCGTGCCGATCACGGCGCTGATCATCATCTTGCTGTTCGTCGTACAGCGCAGAGGGACCGCGGCGGTGGGCCGGGTGTTCGGGCCCGTCATGATCGCCTGGTTCACAGCCATCGGCGCGTGCGGCGTGGTCAACATCGCCGACCACCCGGCGATCCTCCGGGCGCTGTCACCGACGTACGCCCTGGGCTTTCTGTTCGGCCATTTCGGTACCGCCTTCTTCGCCCTCGCCGCGGTCGTGCTCGCGGTCACCGGCGCCGAGGCGCTCTACGCCGACATGGGGCACTTCGGCCGCCGGGCGATCACCCGCGGCTGGATGTTCCTCGTCTTCCCAGCCTGCATCCTGAGCTACCTCGGCCAGGGCGCGCTGATCCTCGCCGATTCCAAGAACATAAGAAGCCCGTTCTTCCTCCTCGTGCCCGAGTGGGGACGGCTGCCCATGGTCCTGCTGGCCACGGCGGCCACCGTGATCGCCTCGCAGGCGGTGATCACCGGCGCGTACTCGGTCACCTCGCAGGCCGCCCAGCTCGGCTACCTGCCGAGGCTGCGGATCGCACACACCTCCGAATCCACCATCGGTCAGATCTACGTCCCCTGGATCAACTGGCTGCTGATGGTCTCGGTCCTCACCCTGGTCTTCGCCTTCCGCAGCTCCACCGCGCTGGCCTTCGCGTTCGGCATGGCGGTCACCGGCACCATCACCATCACCACCCTGCTGTTCTTCTACGTCGCCCGCGCGAAATGGGGCACGCCCACGTGGCTGATCGCCATCGGTGCCACCGTGCTGCTCTTCGTGGACCTGCTGTTCGTGGCGGCCAACCTGACCAAGCTCATTCACGGCGCGTGGCTGCCACTGCTGATCGGCCTCACCGCGTTCACCGTCATGACCACCTGGCAACGCGGCCGCCAACTCGTCACCGCGGAACGGGCACGGCTCGAAGGTCCGCTGCCCGAGTTCATCGACGACCTCCGCACAGAGAAGGTGCCGACGCTGCGGATCCCCGGCACGGCCGTCTTCCTCAACCGGGGCAAGCAGACCGCGCCGCTGGCCATGCGGGCCAACGTCGAGCACAACCACGTGCGGCACGACCAGGTCGTGATCCTCTCCCTCGAGACCAAGCCCGTGCCCCGCGTCCCGGCCGACCAGCGGATCGTCGTCGACGACCTGGGCTACCGCGACGACGGGATCATCCACGTGACGGCCCGGTTCGGTTACATGGAGACACCGGACGTGCCCAGCACACTGGCACAGCTCGACCCGGCCCGGACCGAGGGACCGTTGGACCTCGACCAGGCGTCCTACTTCCTCTCGAAGATCGAGCTCCGGCGCGGGAAGGCACGGACGATGGCAGCCTGGCGCAAGCGGCTGTTCATCGCCACCTCCTACATCACGGCCGACGCCGCCGAGTACTTCGGCCTTCCCCGCGACCGCACCGTCGTCATGGGCTCGCAGATCGAGGTATAGACGCGGACCGGCCACTGACTGACCGTCACGCCGAGGTCAAGGAGGGGGCCGAGGGTGACAACGGTGCCGACGACATGCGCCGCTGTCGATCAGGTCGGTCATACGGAAGTGCGCCACCAGGCGGTAGACCGTGGCGAGTTCATGGCGCAGTCGCAGTTCCTCGTGGGCTGGGAGGATGCCTCCCCATGACCGAGACCGAGCAGCCGTCCGTTGCCCTCAGCGTGCTGCTCGCCGACCCGGAACTGGGACTGAGCCAGGTCACCGGGCCGGCCGAGGGCCGCCGTATCAGCACGCTCGGTACCACGGAGATCGAGGCCCCCACGCCTTGCCTCGTCGGTGGCGAACTCCTCCTGACCGCCGGCGTCGGCCTCCCGCGCGACGCGAACGGTATCGACACGTATCTACAGCGGGTCATCGCCGCCGGAGTCGCCGCGCTCGGGTTCGGCGTCGTCCCCGTGTAAGAGGAGGTGCTGCCCGCACTCGTCGCAGCCTGTGACCGGCACGGGCTGCCCCTGCTGCGGTTGCCGCCGACCACCCCGTTCGTGGCGGTCGGGCAGGTCACGTACGCCGCGATGGCGGAGGCTCGCAGTCGTGGACTGAGGGACCTCTCCGGTCGACCAGGCATGCCGCATGCTGCGGCTGCCGACCATACGGGCCCAGTTCCCCGACCCGGCCGAAGCAGCCGCCCGTGAACAGATGTCGTATCGCGGCTTCCTCGCCGAGCTGCTGATGGCCGAGTGCGACGACCGAGCCTGCCGCCGTTCCGAACGACGGATCAAGGCCGCCGCCTTCCCCCGCGAGAAATCACTGCGGGCCTACGACTTCGACGCCAACCCCAGCGTCGACCCGGCGGTCATCCACACCCTGGCGACCTGCGAGTGGGTCAAGAAGGGCCTGCCGCTCTGCCTGATCGGCGACTCGGGCACCGGCAAGTCGCACCCTGATCGCGCTGGGCACCGAGGCAGCGATGGCCGGCTACCGGATCCGCTACACGCTCGCCACCAAACTCGTCAACGAACTGGTCGAGGCTGCGGACGAGAAGGTGCTGACCAAGACCATCGCTCGCTACGGCCGCGTTGATCTTTTGTGCATCGATGAGCTGGGCTATATGGAGCTCGACCGCAGAGGCGCTGAGCTGCTGTTCCAGGTTCTGACGGAGCGGGAGGAGAAGAACAGTGTCGCCATCGCCTCGAACGAGAGTTTCAGCGGCTGGACCAAGACCTTCACCGACCCCCGGCTCTGCGCGGCCATCGTCGACCGGCTCACCTTCGGCGGCAACCTCATTCAGACCGGCACCGAATCCTATCGCCGCGCCATCACCCAAGCCCGGGCCGCAGCCCAAGACGGCAAGGCAGGCTGACCGCCCTGGGACCCACTTCACCAGGAGGCGTCGCACCCCTCAACCTCAGTAACTGGAACAATGAAAGATCTTGCAGACGTCACCAGGGAGAGGGGAGATTCGACTGTGAACGTCGGACTGGCACGTTCCGCCGCGATCCAGTGGGTTGCCCAGCATGCCCAACCCGAGGCCGGCTTCCGGGGTGCGTACTTCAGCGGCTCAACCGTCGGGCTGCCGGACGACGCGGAGCTGTCGCCCTCCTCGGACATCGACATCTTCGTCGTCACCGCCCAGGAGGACCCACCGGCCAAGCCAGGGAAACTTCGCTTCCAGGACGCCCTGCTGGAAGTCAGCTACCTGCCCTGGACCGAGCTCGCCTCCGCCGACAACGTCCTGGCGTCCTACCACCTGGCCGGCAGCTTCCGCACTGACGCCATCATCGATGACCCCACCGGCGATCTGCACAAACTGCACGCACACATCTCGCGCCACTTCGCCGCCCGACCCTGGGTCCGCCGCAGATGCCAGGATGCCCGCCACCGGATCGAAACCCGCCTCGCTGCGATCGACACCTCGGCGCCGTTCCACGAGCAGGTGACCTCTTGGCTGTTCCCCACCGGCGTGACCTGCCACGTCCTCCTCGTCGCCGCCCTGCGCAACCCCACCGTCCGCCTGCGCTATCTGGCCGCTCGCCAGGTCCTCACCGACTACGGCCACCTCAGCCTCTACCCAGAACTTCTGAACCTTCTCGGCTGCTCACACCTGCCCGCGCAACGTGTCCAGCACCATCTGCGTGAACTCGCCACGACGTTCGACGCCACCGTCCAAGTGGCGAAGACCCCATTCTTTTTCAGCAGCGACATCACGCCCACCGCACGGCCGATCGCGATTGACGGAAGCCAGAGGCTCATCGACTCAGGCGACCACCACGAGGCCGTCTTCTGGATCATCGCGACCTTCGCCCGCTGCCACACCATCCTGGCCACCGACGCCCCCCAACTGCACGAAGCCCTCACCCCAGCCTTCCAGGCGGCCGTCACCGATCTCGGCATCAGCTCCACCCGTGACCTCATCCACCGGGCCGAAGAGGTGAGCCGGTTCCTGCCCCGGCTCTGGCAGACCACCGAGGACATCCTGCGCAGCAACCCCGACATCACCGAATAGCAGAGAAATGACATCGACTCGGCCACCGAGCGGTGTCAGTTCTCATCGACATTTCACGGCTCAGCGATCGACAAGTGCTGCCCGAACTCGTCGACAAGTGGTGTCCGTTCCCACCTACAAAGCCAACAGGCGTTGGGCGACGACCACCCAGGCACTCTCGCCGCCCGCAACAACCTCGCCGCCGCCCATCTGTCGGCAGGAGAGCCGGGTCAGGCGGTACCGCTGTTCGAGCAGGTCCACACTGCTTGCCAGCGGCTCATGGGCGAGGACCACCCGTTGACGACACTGGTGCGCGGCACCTGACCGCGGCACGCGGCACCTGAGAGGGGACGGGCGGGATGGCGGCGCGGCCGCGGTCGGGGATCAGGGCGCGCGCTCAGCCGGTTGCGCGCCGGCCGGGGAGCGCCGCGCCGTTCCGTCATCAGTGCGGCGGCGGTGCCAGGCCGGGAACGTCGGCGGGGGAGAGGTCGGAGCGGGCACCGTGCAGGCGTGCGGGGTGGCACCATCGCCCTGTGGAAGGAGGCGCGCACCGCCTCCCATCGCGGCACGGTGAACGACCTGCGCAGGCACGGCCTGTCCGTCGACGGCGGCCGCACCAGGGGCAGTGGAGAGGACCCCCCGCGCAGGGCTATGCGTCGGTGTCCTGGTGGAGGTCGGGGAAGAACCGCAGCCGCACGCCTGGCTCTCCGGAATCCTGGTCCTGTTCCGGGTGACGAGCACCAGTCACCCCGATCGCAGAACAACCACCCGGACGGCACGACTGTTCGAGCTGTGCCCGGCGCGCACGTCTTCCACCGGCTCGCCCGCTGCTACGAGCGGCACGCCACCGTCGTCCACACAGTCTTCGACCTCGCCGACACGATCACCACCGTACGCAGCCTGATCCGGCGGGCATGGGCGACTCACCTCTGGGACGAACGCCTGAACCGCCGACCATGACCGCGCCCCTATCCGCCCACCGCTTACGGTTCCACGTCGCCTGCGACACGTCCGTTCCCGCGGACCAGCGGTACGCCATGGCAACGCCCTGCGGGAACTGAAGATTCAGGTGGACAACCTGGCCGTCTCGTTCCAGCCCGGCAGGTCATCCGTACGCGCGGCTCACGTCAGTTGGTCCTGCGCACATAGCCCGGGTCGTCCGGCGTGGACACGTCCCGGTCCCGGCGCACAATGCTCAGCCGGTCGCCTTGGCCCGCGAGGGCTTTGCGCAGGCCGCTGTCCGTGTACTCGACGTCGACGACGTGGTTGTCGAAGGCCTTCGCGTACGCGTCGCACTCGTCGTACTGCCCGCACTCCTCCGTCACCGCGAAGTCGAGGCCGGTCCGCTTGCGCTGCCCGGCCAGATCGAGGGTGTTCTTCTGGCCGATGGCCAGATGGCGGGCGTGCGCGTGGGCCGACAGGAGGCTGATGAAGGCGATGGCGTCCTGCGCGCTCAGCAGGTTGTCGGAGCGGGTGTAGCTGTCGTAGTTGTCCGGCTCGACCGCGTCGAAGGCCTTGGCGGCGCAGGCGTCGATCCACTGGTTGATCCGCTTCGCCACCCGGGCGCGCTTGGCCGCCGTACCGATGTCGAGGAGCGCCTCGTTCCAGTCCTGGTCGATGACCACCTCGCCGCTTTTGTTCCGCAGCAGCAGATCGGCGGGCCATGTCTTCTCGTCGCCGGGCTGGGCCTGGAAGGCGTTGAGGTAACAGATGTTGTAGAGGCCCGGCGCGGGGGACGCCGTCCGGTCACGGCTGACGACGCGGACTCCGCCCGGCGGGGGATAGGCGCCCCCGATCTGGTAGTCGAAGCCGGCGTGCGGCGGTGGGAGCCTGACCGCGGTGGGAGGCGGCTTCTGGGAGGCGGACGCCTGCGACGGGCTCTGCCCTGTGGTCGCGTCCGAAGGGTCCTCCGTGTCGGCCTTGGTGCCGCAGCCGGCGACCGCCAGCAGGGCCACCACAACGGCGGCCGCTGCGACACGGGCCACACGCATGACGGACATGTCCGCTCCATCCATCGCGAGCACGACCCCGCCTCGGACGCTGCCGCAGTCCTGGCGACTCGCCGGACTTGGACCGTGCCCGCGGCCGGCTGGGCGCACCTCTGACGTACCGGGGTAACGACCCGGCACAGGCGTGATCAAAGCGTCCGCCGGCGGGCCGAGTCAAGGCGCCGGTCACACGACCCGCGAACCTCGGATTCCCCGTACGTACCGACCCATCCGAGGCCAGGGGGCGGTTCGCCGGGAAGGTGGCCGAAGACCGCAAAGGGCCCTTCTGATCGAGTCCGAGCAGGGCTTGTTCGCCCAGTCACGGCCCAGCGCTCCTTGGACCTTCCTGTGACGGATGTGGAGTGGCCGGTCAGCTCTGCCGATTCTCCCATGAGGCCACGAGGTCAGTGCACATGATGCGGATGTGACCACCGATCAGCTGGATGGTATGCATGCAGCCCGGGACTGCGGGCAGAATCTCGTCGATTTACACAGGCCCCAACCGGTCCAGTTGCCCCGTTATTTCAAAGCCCTTGACGCCTTGGTAGCAGACTCGGAGGATTTCTTGCGAGAAGTCGTTCCAGTGAAAAATGATGTGTAGTGAGAGCTCTTTGGGCCTCTCCTCGGCCGAGATGAGGTACGGCCGCAGATCCTTGACGCAGTGCTCGCGGTAGAAGTCGTAGTGCTCCGGGTCGGAAGCGAACCGCCGGGCGCCCTCGGGCAGGTGGGAGAAGATCTCAGGAAGCATTTCCAGGTACGCGCTCGGATCGAGAAGGTACCCGGTTTCGGTCTTCTGAATGTTGACGAACTCGAGCATGGAATTTCTTCGAACGGTGGGGGCGCGAGGCCGGTGCCTCGCGCCCCCTGGAAACGTCTATTGCGACTCTTCGCGAGGATCGCGGGGATCAGGAACGGACACAGGGCGCGGGATACCCTTCGCGGTCAACGGGTTTGGACGCCACCATGATCACGAAGCCCGCGCCTGTCCCGCTACGTGCCTCCTTTGGGTACGGGCGCGGGACCGAGGGCGTGGGCGAACCCGCGCGCGGTGGTACTGGTGTGGTGGGCTTGTGCCTTTGGCGGTCAGGGGCCGACGTAGTGGGTGCTCAGCCGGAAGTCGGCGAAGTAGGCGTTCTCGTCCTGACCGGGCCCCCAGGTGTTGTCACTGCCGCCGAAGAAGGTCGAGAAGAACACGCCGCTGAACGGGATCTGGTCCAGGCCGGACACACCGGTCCGGCGGAGGACCTGCCGGCCGTCGAGCCATACGGTCACCGTGCCGGCCGACCGGTCGACCTGCTGCTCAACGGCGTGCCACTGGCCGTCGCCCTGCCACTGCCAGTCGCCCAGGCCCAGATCGTCGCCGTAACCGCTACCGTTGGGCGCGTAGAAGTAGACCTCACCCGCTCCGGTGCTCGGATGGTCGCGCCACATGTAGCGGGTGGAGAAGGCGCTGCCGTCGTGGTTCCCGCCGCTCTCGGAACCGGGCGCGCCGCCGTAAAGCCCCGGCAGCTTGCCTCCCCGGCCGAAGTCGAAGCCGGTTTCGAACTTCACGTAGTACCGCAGGTCGAGGCTGGTGGCGTTCGCGAGGTCGGACCGCCCCATGGAGTTGAGGTCCATGTAGAACTGGCCGCCACCGGGGTTGGGGCAGTCTCCGCTCTGGTAGCAGGAGTGGGCCCCGGAGCCCTGGCCGTAGAACACCCGCAGGACGGTGCCCTTTGACGGATCGGGATCAGGGGCGGGCTGCATCTGGTCCCAGCCCCAGTTGTGCCCGTCGGAGGTGTCAACGCCCCAGGTACTGGCCCAGTTTGCCTCGTGGAAGCCGTCGAACGTACCGGTCCAGTCCGCAGTGTCGCTCGACGCCGCGTAACTGCTGGTGACCCCGGCGAAGCCCAGCAGCATGGTGGCGATCACGGCCGCCGTCATGGCGAGCAGTTGTCGCGGTACCACTCGTAGCATCGTTCTGGCCCTTCCTGTCAGGGTGGATGCGGCAGGCTCAGTCGTGGGGGTCAGTGATCGTGATGTTGAAGTCGGCGGCCACGGTCAGTGGTGCGCTCAGGTCCCAGTTGCCCTGATCCGCCAGTTGTTGCAGTGCCTGGGACCGGTCGGTCGCGCTGGGCCAGTCGTTCTGGCGGCCGGGAGTGCAGGGGTTGGTCATGTGCTGCTGGCGAATGGTGTTGAACTGGGCCAGCCACTGGGTCTCGTCGACGCCGGACGCGGGGTTGCCACCGAGGGCGGAGTCGGTCTCCTGGGCGATCTTCACCACTCCGTCGCAGTCACCCGGACCGGGACCCATCATCAGCGCGGTGTCGAAGAGGTTCTCCAGGCCCAGGTTGGTCTTGATCCCCTCCTGCGCCGCGAGGTTCTCGGCCGGTGTCAGGTAGGTGTCGTGGCCCACCTGGAGTTGCAGCTGTCGGAAGAGCGGGTCCTGGGCGGCCTGTCGCCAGTCGTCGGTGAAGGAGTCGCCGAGCGCGGTGGTGTCGTCGCTTCCCGAGTCGGCCAACTGCTGCAAAGTGCTCGTGTACTTGGCCAGTACGTTGTCGGGCTCAGCGGCGTTGTACTGCTTGACCAGGCTGAGCATGTCACCGGTCTGGGTACAGAAACCGATCCACCCGGCGGTGTAACCGCAGCCGTCATTGAGGTTCTGGATGTAGCCGTACTGCGGACTGGCAGTGCCGTTTTCGAACACGGCGGTGATGTCGTCCATCATGACGACCGTCTGCGGATCAACACGGGGCGCCGCCAAGGCACTTGCCGGGGGCGGCCCCGAGGTGACGGCAGCAAGGGACAGCGCCGCGCCGACAGCGAGTCGGACCAGGTGACGGGATCTGGAATTGCCCATGGGGAGCCTCCGTTGCTCGTGGGGGATCGGTGGCTTGCACGGCTGCAGCAGAGGAAACCGATAGGAAAGTTTCCTAACTAGGGCGGGACTGTAGGGCGCCCGCTTCTGCGCGGTCAACCGTCCGGCTGCAATTGCCCATCCGTCACCGTCACCTCAAGCCGTCCAGCCACGGGCCCGGCGAAGAAGGTCCCCGGGTGCAAGCGCGGGCTCGCGGTCGACGTCCTTGGCCTGGTCATCGCGGTCGCCCTATTCGCCGGGCCGGGACGGCGCTGCTGGACTGCGTGGCCGCGCAGACCTTTTCAGGGATGACTGCCTTGATGCCCTGATTACGCAGGTGGGCCCGGTTGCCACGGGATGAGTAGGCCTTATCCCCGCCGACTGCGTCAGGTCGGGGTGCGGGGACGGCCGACGGACCCGCGGACCCGGATCTTGTTGAGCACGGGAATGAACTACGGGCTGCCCGCGGCCTGCCCCGCCGTCAGGACGAACGGCAGGGGGCGGCATTTGCGGTCGGCAGCGAGGTGGACCTTGCTGCTCTGCCCACCCCGTGACCCTCAGGACGGCGGACTTCAGCCGGAACTTTCGGCGATGTCGGATGCGTCGCTGCTCCTCGCGCTTGGGGTCTGCTTCGGCGTTCTGCTCGGCCGACGATCCCGGCGGGGGCATCACCTGCCGCCGGCTGTGACGGCCGTCACCTGGGCGGGCGCGGTTCGGTGGGCCTGCTCTTCGTATGCGCGTCCGAGGTGCCGTGCCAGGGGCTTCCGCTGGTGACCGGGGACGGTCAGCTGCGATCGCCGTGCGCGGCCAGCCGTTTGAGGAGGGCGACGGACTCCGCGAGTTGTTGCTGTTCGGCGGGGGACAGCTCTGCCCGGATGGCTTCGGTGAGCCAGTCGGCTCGGCGGCCGCGATGTGCCCGGAGTGCCTGCAGGCCCGGATCGGTCAGCATGACGAGGACCTTGCGCCTGTCGTCCGGGTGGGGCTTCTGGCGGACGAGGCACAACCGCACCTGTCCTGATCAGGCAAGACCGCCACCACGGAGCACCAGGTGGAACCAGCCCTCACGAACGCTCATGGTCTCTTCATCCGTAGGTTCAGGGTTCGAGCCCCTGGCGGCCCTGCGGGTGCCGTTAAATCATCCGGGCTGGTCACGCGGCATGGTGGTACTCGTGCAGAGTTCCGCCGAGTCGGTCTCGTCGGCGGATCTCCAGGTGTCTGATGTTCCCCGGTCTGTTGATCGAGTGCAGGAGTGGTCGCAGGGGAGCGGCTTGGCCCAGGGCTCGGTGTGGGCGATGTTCGTTGTAGAAGGCCTCGAACTCGCGGACGGCGTGGAGGAGGTGGCTGAGGTTCCAGATCAGGGTGCGGTCCAGGAGTTCGCGTCGGCAGGTCTGTATCCAGCGCTCCATGATGGAGTTCATCCGCGGTATCCGGATGCCGGTGGTGATGACCTTCAGCCCGGCGTCGGCCATGAGCGCGTCGAAGGCGGGGGTGAACTTCGAGTCGCGGTCGCGGATCAAGGATCTGGCCCTGCTGGCGGCGTCCTCCAGGTCCATAAGGAGGTTGCGCCCGAGCTGCACGATCCAGTCCGCGGTCGGGGGTGCGGTGGCACCGAGGATCCGGATGCGCCTCGTGGAGTGCTCGATGGCCGCGAAGACGCACCGGCGTGTTCCGGTCAGGGTACGGACCTCGAAAAGATCGCAGGCGAGCAGCACCTCGGCTTGGCTGCGTAGGAAGTCGGCCCAGGTGATGCTCTGCCGTTCGGGGGCTGGTGGGATGCCGTGCTCCTTGAGATTTCCCAGACGGTGGAGGCGGCGACCTTGATGCCCAGGACCGAGGCCGCGACCTGCGTGGATGATTTATCGGCACCCGTAGCGCTTGCGGGGATCGTTGCCGCGGAGCGAACGGCCGGGGTCAGCACCGCACCTGGCGCTGCTTCGACGTGCGCCACCCAGGGCTACGCTTCGGCCGGCCAAAGGCGCACCCGGGCGCAGCCTCATGCTCCGGGCTGGTCAGTCGACCATGTAGAGGTCCCAACCCTGCCACCCACCGTCCTGCGAGGGCCCATTGCAGGGGTAGCCGCGCAGCAGGTCCGAGCCACCTGGACCGGCGTCGGAGTCGTCCAGGCAGCGGCCGGTGGCGGCATTCTGGAGCACCTGCTGGAAGTAGGCGGGGTTGGTGCCGGTGATCCGGCTGACGACCCTCCATCTCTGCCAGTTGTAGCCGTTGCAGGGGTAGCCGCGCAGCAGGTCCGCGCCGTTCGGCCCACTGTTGGAGTCGTCCAGGCACAGCCCCGTGGCGGCATTCTGGAGCTGGCCGTAGGTGTAGCCCCCTATATCCCTTATGCCGATCACACGCCATTTCTGCCAGTTGTAACCGTTGCAGGGGTAGCCCCGCAGCAGGTTGCCGCTGATGGCGTTCGAGTCGATCGAGTCGTCCACGCAGCGGCCGGTGTTGTTGTTCCCGCCGATCTGGTAGTCGTGTGGCCATGACCAGCTGGCGGTGTTGCCGAATGCGGCGGCCGGGCCGGTCGCCGCGGCGACACCGCCGAACGCGAGGGCGGCGGCGACGGCACCTTGTACGGCCCGCTTGGTGACTTTGCGCATGACGTCTACTCCCCGTTCACGCATGGGCGTCTGCCCAGGCGTTCCCCTGTTGGCTGCCGCTTGGACCGGCCTTGCTGCGAAGCGGCGAGACCAGGCTACTGAGGGTGGCCGTGTGCAGTCCCGTTTCCCGTACGAATCCGTCCGCCCCGCTCAGGGTTCCTTCAGCTCGGCCGTTCCCTTCAGAGGAACCGCACCCAGGTCACCACCGGACACGGCATAGATCTCTACCGCTGTCGGGTTCGACGAACTACCGATACCGCGTGCAGCACGCGCACCAGCATGGCCACCGTCTCTCAAACCGGCTCGTATCCAGGCCAGTTCGGTTCCGGAAGCCGGATAGTCGGTCCAGGGTGCTTGCGACCGCACTCTGGCTCTGCAACGATCCGTTAACGGTCTCGCCGAGACACGTGGCGAGGGCCCGGGGGCGCAGGCCGCTTGAATCCTGCGGCGTTAGATCGCAGTGGGGTGGGGGATGAGCGTGAAGGGGCGCGTCACCTGCGGTGTGGGGCCATGGGCGTCACCGCGCTGATCCTGTTCGGCGGACCGGTTGCCGTCGGAACGGTTGCGGGGTATCTCAGCGGTGGCCGGCTGAGCAGGCTGGCGGGCGTGCGGCTGCGATGGCTGTGGCTGCTGTGGATCGCGGCCGCCGTGCAGGTCGCGCAGCTGGCTACCGCCGGCCTCCCCGGCGCTGCCGGACGCCATCTCAGGACACCGCTGCTTGGGCTGGCCATCGCCCTTGCCCTCCTCTGGCTGGGCGTCAACGCACGAGGCAGGACCTGGCCGTTGAAGACGGGGGTGGGACTGGCACTCACGGGAGCCGTTCTCAACGCTGTGCCGATCGCCGTCAACGGCCGGATGCCCTACAGCCCCTCCGCGGCGGCCGTCGCCGGGCTGCGCGCCGGGTCCCAGACTGCCAAAAACGTGCCAGCCGGGCGCAGCACCCGCCTGCTCGCGCTGGGCGACACCATCCCCTTTCCGCCTCTGCACGCCGTCGTCAGCATCGGCGACGTGCTCCTGGCGATCGCCGCGGCCCTGCTCGTCGCAACCGCCATGCACCACCCAGCCAACGCCGCTCGAGAAAGGAACCAGCCATGTCCCACACCCTCACCTGGCAGCGCCTGGCGCTCATCGCGTTCACCCTGGCCTCGGTCGCCGTCCTCCTCTACACCCTCGGCGCCCCCAACTGGGGCGGTGGCTGACCAGTCGGCTCGCTGCACGCCCAGACCCTGCCCTCCGCCGAACATCGCAACCCCTCGACACTGCCGCCTTCGAGCGTGTCCCAGAGATCGAGCCCCACCCCGCAATGAAAGAGGGGTGGGGCTCATGGCTGCTTCAAAGTGCGTTGATCAAGCGAAGTCGCTGGTCACAGCCCGATGACGATGTTTACAAGGATCGCTACGAACGCTACGAGGCTGCCGTTGTGAACGGATGGCCCTGACCAGTCGCCGTTGAGAACCGGAGCCTCGATGTGTCGTCAGTCTGCCACCGTCTGCCTCGTCAAGTTGCCCGGAACCGGCACACCTTCGGCGCCGCGTCCACGCACTGCCTGTAGCTCCGGCAGCGGTTCAGGTCGACAACGACCCGCATGACAAGCTCCCTTCCCGGTAGCAATGACCGTCGCATCCGTCAGGAGTCGGCCGCGGCGCGCTGCGGTCCGGCTTCCCCGAGCTCGGCCTGTTCTTTCTTCATCGACCAGACGGTCCACAGCGTCAGCCCGCCCATGAAGGTGACCATGAGCAGCTGCGAGACGTTGGATGCGACTCGGATCGGCAGCAGGTAGACCGCTGCGATGCGCAGCGAGGCGTCGATCAGCAGCGTGGTGCCCCAGACCAGAGTGACGCGGCGCCAGCGGGCCCGCATGGCACTCGTATTCGCGGTGGCCTGGAACTGTGCCGCCTGCTCCGAGCCGGCCTCGCCGGCGAATCGCAGGGCGGCGTAATAGGCGAGAGGACGCCTGACAAGGCAGCTGCCGACGAGCACCAGGCCGGCTGTGGCGGACTGCGCCGAGTCCTTGGCGAGGACGAATCGGGCATCACCCGTGGTGAAACTCAGTAGCAGACTCGCGCCGAACAGGAAGACCAGGAACAGCGCGAACGGGTCGATGCGGCGCTGCCGGATCGCCACCCAGAGCACGCGTAAGCCGGCGACGGCGGTGCCTGCCAGCAGCGCAACGTAGGTGTTCGCACCGAGCAGTTCGGCAGCGAAGTAGGCGATGACCGAAAAGCCGACATCGTAGAAGAGCGTGGCGACCATCGCACGCACCACGGAGCCGGACCGCCGTGCGCTGGTGCCGGTTTCGGTGCGGGCAGCCGGACCGGACGGGTTCGAGGACATGGGAACTCCCAGTCGTGAATGGGCAGGAGGAGGGTTGTCGTTCTTTTCCGGGCCGGGAAATGACGGCAGCGACAGCCGGCGGAATTTCCCGTTTCGAACGATGCCGACGCTATGTCAGTCCGCGGTGCCGGACATGCGGCGTCCGCCGTAGATCCGGGTGGAGTCGTTTCTCCACCCGGATCTACACCACTCGCCGCAGGACGTCCGTGCCGGGAGGTTCTAGCTTCTGAGCCAGAGCACTTCGAACGTGCGGATCAGCGGAGGCGATTGAGGTGAGCGGTCCGGTGGAGATCGTGTTGGTCGTGGCGGCGGTGGGCTACCTGCTTGTCCGCCGCATGGCGGGGGAGCCGGCACAGGGCAAGCGGATGCTGGTGCTGCCGGCCGTGCTGGGCCTGATCGGCTTGTCGGAAGTGTCCGGGGTGGTCCGCACGCCGTCGTCCGTGCTGTACCTGGCCGCCGCCGCGGCGATCAGCGTCGCCTTCGGAGCACTGCGCGGCGCCAGCGTGCGCATCTCCCGGCACGACGGCTACGCCTTCGTCCAGTACACGGGCATCACGGTAGCGCTGTGGGCACTGAACCTGGCGGTCGGGTTCGGCGGGAAGTTCGCACTCCACTCGTTCGACCCGAAGGACGCGGGCACGATCGGCGACGGCCTGCTGCTCACCCTCGGGCTGGGCATCCTGGCCGAGAGCCTGGCGGCCCTCTACCGGTCGATGCGCCGCGGTTATCAAGTGATGTGGGGTCAGAACCAGGTGTCCGGATGGAACACTCGATCCGAGGCGCCTCGCGACCACCACTGACGATCTGGACCCCGCCACGATGACCAGCACCGAAAAACGGCCGACGGCTCCGACCGGGCCCTTCTGGGACGAAGTGGTCCGGCCGGTCCTTACCATCGTCGCGATCACCCTGACCATCGCCCAGTGGCCGTCCCGCCGCATCCTGCTGCCCACTCTCGCGCTGCCGCTGTTCGTCCTCGCCTCGATCGGCGCGGTCGGATCGCTCTTCCCGTGGACCCGACTGAGCAACCGTCAGCAGATCGCCACGACAACCGCATCGATGGTGTCCGGTTCGATGCTGCTGCCGCTCGTACACGCGACCGACGCCGGCTCGCTCCTCCCGTACATCGCCGCGTCCACGGCGGGCCGGAAGCTCGACTCCCCCCGGGCCGCCATCGGCGTCGCCGTGACCGGTTCGCTCGTCGCGACCGGCGCAACCTGGCTCGTCCAACTCCGGGTGCCCGACGCACCGCAGTGGCCGTGGTGGGCTCTGTTGTCCGCCGGCCTGCCCGTCTACATCGGAATGTCCACGCGGTACCGGCTCGACGCGCTGCGCAGCGCCGAGCACGCGGCTGAGGAGGCCCAGCGCGCCCGGGAGTCCGAGGCACGCGAGGCCGCGCTGATCGAACGCGGACGCATCGCCCGCGAGATCCACGATGTGCTCGGACACTCGCTGTCCGGGATCGCGATGCAACTGGACCTGGCCGACGCGCTGCACGAGGGCGGCCGGGAGGAGGAGGCAACAGCGGCCGTGCGCCGGGCTCGCGCGCTCGCCGTGGACAGTATCGGCGAGACCCGCCGCGCGGTGCACGCCCTGCGCGCGGGCACCCTGCCGCTGCCGGACACACTGCGCCAACTCGCCGAACAGCACGGGGTCGACTTCGCGATCACCGGTGCGGGTGATAAGAGCGATGCCATCGGTGCCGAGGCGACGCACACGGTCGTCCGGGCGGCGCAGGAGGCGCTCACCAATGCGGCCAAGTACGCTCCAGGCGCGGAGCGCAGCATGCGCCTGGCCCTCACCGCCGACCGCGTCACGCTGACCGTGCGCAACGGGCCCGCAACCGGGACTCGCCGAGGCGAGCTGGCCGGCGGCACCGGGGTCGGCCTGGTCGGCATGCGCGAACGCGCCGCCCTGCTGGGCGGGACCCTGCAGGCGGAGCCGACCCGGGAGGGCGGCTGGACCGTGGAACTGGAGCTGCCCCGATGACCGGCAACCGCACCGCCGCCATCACCCTGGTGGTCGTCGACGACCAGGCGACCATCCGCGAGGCCCTCGCGGTCATGCTCGACCTCGCCGAGGACGTGACCGTGGTGGCCACCGCGGCCAACGGCGCGGAAGCGGTCGCGGCCGCCGAGGGGCACCATCCGGACGTACTGCTGATGGACCTCAACATGCCGGTCATGGACGGCGTGGAGGCGACGCAGCGGATCCTCCGGGACCGACCGGACAGCAACATCCTCGTGCTGACCACCTTCGACGACGACGAGTCCATCCTGGCCGCGCTGCAGGCCGGTGCGAACGGCTACCTGACCAAGGAGGCCGATCGCAACACGATCCTGAACGCCGTGCGCACCGCGGCCCAGGGCCAGACCGTGCTCGCCCCCGAGGTACAGCGCCGCCTGCTGACCCTCGCCTCCCGACCCGCGCCCACACCGGCCACTCCGCAACCGGCCACCGCCCCGTCCCCGCCCGACGACCGGACCGCCAACCTGACCGCGCGGGAACGCGAGATACTCGGGCTGATCGGCGAGGGCCTGCGCAACCCGGAGATCGCGGCGCGACTGGTGATCAGCGAGGCCACGGTGAAGACGCACATCAACAACCTGTTCGCCAAGGCGGACCTGCACTCCCGCGCCGACGCCGTCCGCTATGCCCTGCGCCACCATTACCAGGAGAAATAGAGGCAGGCTGAAATCTCGTCACGGCACCTGTAGAGCCTAGATTTCATGGCACAGCCTCAGCTGAGGGGAGTGGGGCCCTTCGAGAGATCCTGTGGCCGGAGCCGCCCTTGAGCCACCACGACCGTATCGTCAGCCGTCAACTCGGCCCTCGGACACAACGATTGACGATACGGTGACGAGGGCCTCGACCTTACGGTCGCGGTCCTCGTGGCGTCTTCATAGGTGACCGTGATGCCCAGGGCCTCGTGGAGCGGGCCTCTCTTCTCGGCGGCAGCATTCTGGATGCGCTGTGCAATATCTCCAAGACTCTCATTGATCCGCCGGATCTGTCGGGCGTCGAGCGGGATCTGCCTCTTCCATGTGACGAAGGGGTGTGCGTCGAGCTTCTTCTGCGCCGCGTCCTTGTCCCGCTGGGCTTCGTTGATCCACTGGGTGACGACGGCGGGGTCGGCTCCGGCGTCGAGGGCTGCTTGGTAGCGGGCGAGCCGCCGCTCGCACTCCTTGATCCCCTGGCGTGCTTGGGCCTGCTCGGGGGTCTGGGGCTGTGCGGTGCTTGCTGCGGCGCTGGCGTGGGTGAGCGCTTCGATGGTGGCGGAGAGCCGGTCAGGGGCGAAGGCGCGGGCGATCCACCGGTTCAGGGCCTGGCACACGATGTCTTCGCGCAGGTAGACGGTGCGCGGGTGGGTCAGGTCGGGGTAGAGGGTGGCTTCTTCCTCTTTGAACTCGCAGCGGTGGTAGACGCGGCTGCGGATGGTGGCGGGCTGCATCTTGCGCCCGCACAGGCTGCACCGGACCCGGCCGCGCAGGGCGTAGGGGCGCCCGCCCCGTTTGCCGGCGCGCTCCTGCTGTCCCTGGTTGCGGGCGCGCTGTGTGCGCACGGTGCGGGCGGCATCGAAGAGATCGGGGCTGATGATCGCTTCGTGGGCGGGTTCGTTGGAGTGGATCCACTCGTCGGGCGGATTGTGGGTCATGTGGGTGCGGTGGCCGAGGGTGACGTCGTCGATGTCGAGGAGGCGTTCTTCCTTGCGCTGCTTGTTCCAGACCTCGTGGCCGGTGTAGCAGGGGTTGAGGAGGATGGCGCGCACGGCGCCCTGCTGCCATGCGGTCTTCTTGCGGTGCGGATTGCGGATGGCGTCGTGGGCGGAGGGACAGGGGATGCCTTCCCGAGTGAGCAGGGCAGCGATGGCGCTGTAGCTCATGCCCTCCACATACATAGTGAAGATCCGCTGCACGACGGGTGCGGCGCCGGGGTCCAGCTCGAGCTTGTGGACGCGCTGGCCGGCGGCGGTCATGGCGGCCGTGGGCATACTGATCGCGGTCAACGCATCCTCCTTGTTCGGATTCCTCGCGTGCACCTTGGTCGCCGGGAGCGGATTCGGGGCGGGGTTCCGGGGCGGCATGCGTACCGTCGTCCCCCCGTGCCACATCGCAGGATCGGGCGGCCTGCTCTCGGTCCCCTACCTCATCTGCTGTCTGGGCATGGGCGCGCCCTCAGTGCTCCTCGGAGTGATGGTCGTGCACGGCGGCGGACTCATCGACGCCGCCCGAGACCATGCGCTGTTTGTCATCGCGCTCGCGGTCGCGGCGCTCGTGGGATGCTGTCGACGAAGCGCCCCAGCGCGGCGCGGACCGACTCGGACCGCGCTGTCCGCGCTCGGGGGACTTGTCCAGTGTGCGGCCGGGGCCGCGGTACCCACCGGCGCCCTGGACGTTCCCCGCCGTGACGCGGGCACTCCTCGCACATACGGGTTTCCCGGTCGGCGATGCGGTGACGCCACTCACGGCCGGAGACGAGGGCGCGCCCGTGCGGCGACGAACGGCCGCCGAAGGACAGCCCGTCGTCATGTCCTCACGCGCGCACGATCATCGGTTTCGTCTGGCAGGCACACGCTCAAGGGGTTCAGCCTGTCGGGCTGAGCGCCGCGGCCCAGTCGTCGACAGTGGTGATTTCGGCCTGGCGTGGAAAGACCTTGTCGATGAGGAACTGGTGGGTGTCGGGATCGAGGTCGTAGCAACCGTCGGCCAGGACGGTGAGCTGGTAGTCGAGGTCGGCCGCTTGGCGCAGAGTGGACAGGACGACGCCGCTGGTGGCGATGCCGGTGAGGGTCAGGTGGTCGATGCCGGCGGCGGTCAGGAGTAGTTGGAGGTCGCTGCCGGCGAAGGCGCTGACGCGCCGCTTGACGATGATGGCCTCACCGGGTTCGGGAGCGATGTCGGGGTGGATGGCCGCGCCGGGGTCCTCGGCGGTGAAGATACCGGCCGGCAGGGCGCCGAAGATTTTGTTGCGCTTGTTGCTCTCGGGGTGGCCGGGCCGGAAGCCGAGCACGATATGCAGGACGGGAATGTCGGCGTCTCGTGCGGCGTGGACGGCGCGGGCCAGGCGCGGCAGGTAGTCGGGGTCGCAGACGCGGCTGGTGTTGGCTTGCTGGACATCCATCACCAGCAGAGCGCTCGTGGTCATGCTGTGTTGGTCCTCTTGGAGCTGGTAGAGCGCTGGGCGCGCAGGAAAGCGTGAAAGGTGTCGATGCCGTCGGCGAGGATCGGCTCGCCGTGGGCGAAGCCGACCGCGGTGACGGTGTCGGGGATGCGGGCCACGCTCGCCGGTCGTGAGGCCGGGGCGGCGGCCAGCATGTCGTGTCCGAGGCTGAGACGGCCCTGGTTGAAGACCGCGTCGCCGGCCAGGACGCTCCGGGTGGGTTCGTGGAGCAGCACGATGTGGCCTGGGGTGTGGCCCGGCGTGTGGATGACGCGCAACCCTCCGGAGCCCTCGATCAGCTCTCCGTCGTCGAGGAGTGCGTCGGCTTCGAAGGTGGGCCAGTGTGCGATCGGCAGCCGGTCGAGCAGCCGTCCGATCGGGCGGCAGCGTCCTTCGGGCGGGACGCGACCGGCGGGCAGCCAGTTGGCATCGGCACGGTGGATCAGGATCTGTGCACCGGTGCGCCGCCGTAGGCCGGGGGCACCTTTGACGTGGTCGGGATGGGCATGGGTAAGCACGATGCGTCTGAGGTCGGTGGGCGGGTGGCCCTGCTCGGCCAGTGCGGCCAGGAGCAGGTTGGGGGCTTTGGCCATCCCGGCATCGATCAGGGTCAGACCGTCGTCGCCCTCGACGAGGAAGGCGTTGTTGTTCTTGGCGGTGGGGATCCGGGTGATGCCGGGAGCCAGGGACAATGGGGGCATGGAAGGGGTCCTTCAGTCGGGTCCGTGCTAGGGGGCCTCATCCGCTGCAGCTTTGTCCGAACCGGCGCCGCGGATGCGGGTGAGTGACCGGTCGGCCACCGTGATCGTGAGGAACAGCGCGCCGGCGGCGAGCATGAACCAGGCCAGGTGGTGCAGACCGCTGGTGTCGGCGCGTTGCCCGAAGAAGGCGCCATTGGCGGCTGAGGCGACGATCGCACCGAGGTAGCCGAAGGTACGCAGCAGCCCCGCGGAGGAACCCATGCGTGCACTGTCGGCCTGGTAGTAAACGGAGTTCTGCAAGGCCAGGTTGTTCAGGCCCTGAGGGATGCCGAAGACCATGGCGACGACCAGCATCAGCCAGATGGCACTGTGGGTGTGCAGCAGCACCAGCAGGAGACAAGAGGCGATCTGGCCGACGGCTCCGGCCAGAAGCTTGCCGCGTATCTCCTTGCGGCGCCCGGTGGTGGCGGAGACGATGATCGCCGTCGCGAACAGCGGCAGTTGGGTGAGTCCGGCCTGCGAGGCGGAAAGGCCGCGGCCGTCCTCCATCCACTGGGTGTAGCCGTACAGGAAGGCGTAGGAGACCACGTACGCCAGCAGGGCACGGGCGTAGGTGGTCAGCAGCGGGAGATTACCGCCAAGCACGCGCAGATCGAGAAACGGCTGTGCCACCCGCAGCTCGCGGAGGACGAAACCGGCTCCGGCCAGGACCATGAGCACGATCAGGTACCAGTTGCTCACCTGCGGTTTCATCAGGAACAGCAGCAGTGAGACGAGCATCGCGGCGAACAGCGCCATGCCTGGTAGGTCCAGGTCTGTCACGAGCCGTTCTCCCGACGCCTGCCGGCGCGGGGCGGTCTTGGGCAGGCGTAGCCATCCGAGGATCAGGCCTGCGACCGCCAAGGGGATGTTGAGAGCCAGCGTGGCGCGCCAGCCGCCCAGGCCGATCAGCAGCCCGCCCAGCGGTGGACCGATGACGGCGATGGTCTGAGTGGTGACTGCGAGCGCCGTCAGTACCCCAACGGGGCCGTCGCGTCCGGTGCGCTCGGCCTCGCTGCGGATGAGGTACATCGCTGCCGGATAGCCGCAGCACGTGCCGAGTCCCAGCAGTACTCGGGCGGCGACCAGCACACCAAGGTTCGGAGCCAGCATGCCGACCACGCCGGCGATCCCGGTCAGGGCGGTCCCGGCGAGGAACAGGCGGCGAGGACCGTAGAGATCGATGAGCCGGCCCATGACCGGCTGCCCGATCGCGGTTGCCAGGTACAGGGCGGAGATCAGCCATGCGGTGTCGGACGGCGGCGCACCGAACGCAACGCCGATCGGCACCAGCGATACGGAAATGATGGAGGAGTTGACCGGGTTGAGTACCGACCCCACCATCATCGGGGCCAGTAGCGTGCGGTCGAACGCGTCCCGTTTCTTCGTCCTGCCGCTGGCACGCATTCCGCGCAACGCCCGCCCGATGGCCGACGTCATGACCTGTTGATCCGTTCCAGCAAAGCCATGGCCTCGATCACCGTCTGCCGCTCCGCCTCGGTGAGCTGCTCGTCGCAGGCGCGTGCAAGCCACTCTTCTCCCGCCTGGCGCCGGTCGGCGAGGAACCTGCGGCCGGTCTCACTCACCGAGACCAGTTGACGCCGCCCGTCACCCGGGTCGGGACGCCGAACCACCAGCCCTCGCCCCTCAAGCGCGGTGACAACCGACGTCATCGACTGGTGCCGAACCCGCTCGGCAGCCGCCAAATCACTTACCGATGCCTCGCCTTCTCTGTCCAGCCTGCTGAGCACGGACGTCTGCGACGGGGTGAGGCCGCTTGTGTCGTACTCCTGCCGGAGCCGACGCCGCAGCCGGCTCAGCGCCACCCGCACCTCCCGCGCCGCACGCATGGCCGACTCAGACACACCGTCAACCTTGTACATAACTACAGTATAACCTGCGCAGCCTAGCCTGTACAAATTTCAAGCCAGGGCGGCCGCACCACCGCAGGGATTCTTGAGCGAGCGTTGCATAAAAGTTGCGGTGGGTGCATGGCGAGGACCCGGGAGTTCGACACCGAGGCGGCGGTGAGCCGCGCGATGGAGCTGTTCTGGGCGCGCGAATACGAAGCGACCTCGGTGCGCGATCTGACCCGGCACCTCGCCATCGGGCAGGATTCCTTGTATGCCGCGTTCGGCGACGAGGACGGCCTCTGCCTGGCCGCACTGGAGCACTACCGCACCACCTTCGCCACGGCCGCCCTGCGTAGCTTCGAGGAGGGGGCGGACGCCCGCTCGTCCTGCGCGCGCTGCTGGTCGAGCGGATCCGACCAGCACACCCTCGCCGCCTTTCTCAACGGGCTTCTGGTCATTTCGAAGATCACACGGGACGCCACGCCCTCGAACCTCTCGTGAAGGTCGCTGGTCCCAGCGAAGTCGACTGCGATGCCGGGTTGAGCGGCTGTGCGGGCTCGTGGAGTTTTCATCGGGCCCCCGCAGGCCGGTGTGGTCGCATGCGTGCGAGCTGCATGAACTGATCGCGCCGTACGTGCTGGATGAGCAGGTCGCCCTGCCACTGAAGGTCGGCGATGGCTGGTCTCGACGGTGGAGTGCGGTGTGGAAAACGTCGGAGGCCGATGTCGTCTGTGGGGTACGCGAGTTGGCTGCCGTTCCGGCCAGCATCACGGCAGCTGCTGGGCGAGGCGTCCGGCGTTCAGGGCGCGGACAGCGGCGTCGAGGCGGTAGCCGGCGTACCGGCACCTCCGGGTGGTGAGGGAGGACCCCGACCAAGGGGCGCCCGGCTTCAGTGCGCACCGAAGCCAGGCGCCCTCGCCGTGCACCGGACTCGCCAAGGCTCGGCAGCACATCACCACAGGCTCACCGTGTTCAGCCCGGCGGCGCCGGCCGCAGCCGTGAGCAGTGTGGTCCCACGACACGCGCTCAGCCGGACGGCGGCCGCCCGGCACGAGGCTCGTGCGGCATGCCGGCGTCGGTGGAGTCAGCGGGTGAGGGAGACGGCGAAGGGGTGGAAGCCGTGTCGGCGCAGGATGTGGGGCACCACCAGGATCATGGCCTCGGTGGCTCGGGCTGTGGTGATGTCGCCGAGGTCCTCGATCCATGCGGGCTGCCAGCCCAGGTCGCCGAGCAGGCCGGAGACGGTCTTCTTCGCCTGCTTGTCGTTGCCCGAGACGTAGGCGGTCGGTGAGGCGTCCAGGTCTCCCGGAGCGGTCATGACCGTGAACAGCATGGTGTTGAGGGTCTTGACGACACGGGTGTCGGGCAGAGCGGCCTGGAGCAGTTCGGCGAGGCTGCTGCCGGGGTAGCACAGGTCGCCGGGCAGGCCGTCGTCGGCGTCGTGGGTCGCGTTGGAGACGTCGACGAGGATCTTCCCGGCGAGTTCCGTACGCAGGTCGGTGAGGCGCTCCAGGGCGCTGCCGCCGGGCGTCGCGTTGATCACGATGTCCCCGGTGCGGGCGGCTGTGCGTTGGTCGGCGAAGGAGAGGCGGGACTCGACGCCGACCGCCGACGCCGCTGTCTTCTCCTGCGGGCGTCGGCGGCCGAGGACGACGTGGTGTCCGGCTGCTGCGAGCTTGCGGGCGAGGTTCTGGCCGACGCGGCCGGCGCCCAGGATGCCGATGCTGGTCACGAGGTGATGCTCCTTGTGGTGTCGGGCGGGACGAAGGGAGAGCGAAAGGCAGGCCGATGTGTCGTCAGGCGATCGGCGACAGGGCCGTGAGAGCGGCGGCGTGGACACCAGGCGCGGCGGCCAGGAAGTCGCGGCTGCCCGTGCTCCACGGCTCGCCCGCCAGGTCGGTGACGACGCCTCCGGCCTCGGAGACCAGCAGAGCCCCGGCGACCAGGCCGGAGCGGACGTCGGAGAACTGCCAGAACGCGTCCATGCGTCCGGCGGCGACATGGATGAGCTGCAACGTGGCGGGAACGGACACGCGCACGACGAGACCGCCGGCGAGCATGGCGGTGACCGAGTCGCCGATCCGGCGGAAGGTGCGCTCGTCCTCGCCCGGCTTGGCTTGACCAGTACCGACGAGCGCGGCGCCGAGATCGGTCTTGGCGGACACTTTCAGGCGCCGGTCGTTGAGGTGTGCACCGCCGCCGGCGACGGCGGTGTAGGTGTCGCCGGTCAGCGGCAGATGGACGACGGTGAGGACCGGACGGTTCTCGCGGACCAGAGTGGCGGTGACGGCCCAGTCCGGCATGCCGTGGACGTGGTTGATGTTGCCCTCGGCGGGGTCGACGATCCACCACTCCCCGGACGGGAGCGCGCCGCCGGCCAGTTCGTCCTCGGACCACTGCGATCCCCGTCGTGCCCGCAGCAGCGGTTCGCGCAACACGTTCAGTACCGCGTCGTCGTTGGCGTGGATCTCGTCGACGACCTCGCTCAGGCTCACGCCTCGGGCATGCGGGGCGTAGCGGTCGCGCAGCGTCAGGCCGGCGGCCCGCACCGCGGTGGTCACGTCGGACATCAGCGTCGTGTCGACGTCGAAGGGCATGGCTGTGCTCATGGTTGGCTCCCTGGGTTCGGTCGATGCGGTGCGGCTCTGCCGCAGGCCCCGCACTTCGACCGTAGGCAGCCTGAGAGATAACAACAAGTGCATTCTTTTCACTTGTAAAGTGACTCTCATGCAACTGGATCTGAACCTGCTCACAGCTCTGGACGCGCTGCTCGAAGAGGGCAGCGTCGCCGGCGCCGCGGCCCGACTCCACGTCACCCCACCGGCGATGAGTCGCTCGTTGGGCCGCATCCGCAAGGCAACCGGTGACCAGATCCTGGTCCGCACCGGACGCGGCATGGTTCCCACCGCCCGCGCGTTGGCCATCCGCGCCCAGGTCCACACCCTCGTGCAGCAGGCGCACCAGCTTCTCTCCGAGCAGCCGGAGCTCGACCTGGCGGCTCTGGACCGGGTGTTCACCGTGCGCTGGCACGACGCGTTGACCGCCGCCTGCGGCCCCTCTCTGACCGCCGCGATCCGCCGCCAAGCCCCGGGCGTGCGGCTACGCCTGCCCGCCGAACCCGGCACGGACACCCCCGAGCTACGCCGGGGCGAGGTCGACCTCGCATCCAGCTCCACCCGGCCCACGCTTGCCGACGTCCGTCATCGCCTCGTCGGCACGGACCGGCTCATCGTCGCCGTGCGCCCCGGCCACCCACTCGCTGAAGGCCCACTGAGCATCGAGCGCTACGCGGCCGCCGAACACGTCACCGTCTCGCGGCGCGGCCGCCTGCGCGACCCGATCGACGACGCCCTGAGCAAGTGTGGCCATGAACGGCGCGTCGTCGCGGCCGGGCCCACCGCCGCCTTCGCGATGCAACTCGCCGTCGAAAACGGCCTGGTGCTCACCCTTCCCGAGGCGGTCACCCGCGCCGCCCGGGAGCAACTCGGCCTGATGAGACTGACGCTGCCCCTGCAGATGCCCGCCATCCCGCTGTACTTGCTGTGGCACCAGCGCTACGACGACGACCGCGCCCACACCTGGCTGCGCGACCAGGCCACCGAAATCGTCCAGGCACTGTTCGCGCCATCGGCGGCGTCCGCTTGAACTGCGACGATCGTCAGCCAGTGTGCGACATCCCGCAAAGATCATCAGTAGCGCGTCGCGAGGAACAGCACGGGTGCCGCCGTGGAGATCAGTCCTACGACCAGCAGGACGGTGAGCCGCGCGCGGTGCTGGGATTGCAGGTCGATGCGAGTTGTGGCGGGTGAGTGAGGGAGATAGATCACCGGTACTCGGCGGCCGATGGGCCAGTTGCGCGTCCCCGACTGCCCGGCGCGGCACTCGCGAGTGATGCCGCGGGCGTCCGTGAAGGCCACGACCGGGGTCAGGGTAACCGCGCCCTCGGTGGTGGCGCTGCGCCGGTAGCGGACGACGGTTCCGGGGGTGACGACGCCTTCGCGTTGGAGCCGACGCCGGGTGCGGACCTCGCGCGCGGAGCCGAGTAGCAGGAGGAGACCTATGACGAGCAGGGGGATCGCGGTCCACATCGAGTGGCGCGCCTTTCGGTGGGGGAGCTGGGGTTGCAGGCGTGGATTGCGGACCGGACCCTTGGCGAGCGCGGAGACACTGCCGCGAGCACGGCCCGCCGCTCGATTGTTGCGTGCCGGGCCCCGTCATTGTCCGCGGCTCGGGACACCCGAACAGGGGTATGGACACAGCGGCCGGTATGAGTTGTCATGCCTATGATCCCGCTGCAACAACGTTGTCAACGCTCGGGAGCAGGAGGCCCATGACCGACCATCACGCCGATGCCGCCCACCCCTTCGGCCTCGTTCCGGCCCCCGGCGGTGGCCTGAGCCGCCGGGGACTGCTCGGATGGACTGGTCTGGCCGGGCTCCGTACTGCCGGTATCTCCGTGCCGCCCGGCCCGACTCGGCCCGCCACCGCGTCCCAGGGCCCTCCGCGGGCGGCCTCCAGCGGCTTCGACCCGATACGGCCGCCTGCCGTGCCGCTCGCGGTGCGGTCTCCCTATCTCAGTGCCTGGTTGCCCGCCGACACTCTGGCCGGGAGCTGGCCGTGCTTCTGGACCGGCCGTACCACGGCGATGACGGGTATCGCCCGCATCGACGGGGTTCCCTTCCTGTTCCTGGGGGCGCCCGGCATTCCGGATGTCGTGCTGCGCGGCATGGTCCAGCGCTCGCTCACCGTCACGGCCACCCGCTCCGAGTACGTCCTTGAGGCCGCGGGAGTACGGCTCACCCTCACCTTCCTCTCACCCGTCGAACCGGGGGACGTACGACGGCAGTGTGTACCGCTGTCGTACGTCACGTGCGCCGTGCGCAGCCTGGACGGGCGGGAGCACAGCGTCGGTCTGTACTTCGACGTCTCGGGTGAGTGGGCGCACGGAGACAGCGGTTCGGAGATCGGCTGGGAGCAGGAGCGGATCACCGGCCCGGCCTCGATCACGTCCCTGTCCTTCTCGCCGTCGCGCCCCGACGAGCTGACGGAGCACGGTGACATGGCCTCCTGGGGAACCGTCGTCTGGAACGCCACTGAGCAGCCCGGGTTGACCTGGCAGATCGGCGCCGACACCGTGGTCCGCTCGGCGGCCGTCGCACACGGACGCCTGGGCAACACCTCCGACGCCAACCAGCCGCGCCGCATCAACGACAACTGGCCGGTCTTCGCCTTCCACTTCGATCTCGGCCGGGTCGGGCGACAGGACCGCTCGGCGCTGCTGTCGATCGGGCACGTCCGTGAGCCCGCAGTCAGATACCTCGGCACGCCGCTGCCTCCACTGTGGAAGTCGTACTGGACCCGGTGGCAGGACATGGCGTCCTTCTTCCACGCCGACGCCAGGCCCGCGCAGCAGCGCACCGCCGCCCTCGACGAACGGATCCGCCGCGAAGCCACGGCGCTGGCCGGCCCGAAATACGCGGCGTTGTGCGCGCTGGCGCTGCGTCAGGCTTATGGCGGGACGGAGCTGGTCAGCCGTGACGGGCAGCCGTGGGCCTTCCTGAAAGAGATCTCCAGTGACGGCAACGTCTCCACTGTGGACGTCGTCTACCCGGCCATGCCGGTCTTCGCCTACGCCGACCCGGAGTACCTGGGCCTGCTGCTGGCCCCTCTGCTGGACTACCCCGAGCACGGCGGCTGGCCCCAGACCTTCGCCGAGCACGATCTGGGCTCCAGCTACCCGGACGCCGCCGGACACAACGACGGCAAGGAGGAGGACATGCCGGTCGAGGAGTCCGCCAACATGCTCATCGTGAGCGCGGCCTACCTCGCCCGGACCGGCAAGTCCCGTGCGACCGCCTTCGCCAAGGCCCACTACCCGATCCTCAAGCGATGGGCCGACTACCTGACCGCCAACGCGCTCGACCCTGGCAACCAGAACCAGACCGACGACTTCACCGGCTGGATCGCCCACAGCGCCAACCTTGCCCTCAAGGGCATCCTGGGCATCGGTGCCATGAGCCAGATCGCGACCGCAGCGGGCAACGCGGCGGACGCCGCGCGCTACCGCTCCACCGCCCGGGACTTCATCGGCCAGTGGGCGGCCAAGGGCCAGGACGCGCAGAAGCATCTCAGGCTCGCCTACGACCAGCCCGGCACCTGGAGCCTGAAGTACAACGGCTACCCGGACCGGCTGCTCGGCCTGGGACTGCTGCCCGGCTCCGTTGCCCAGGAAGAGGCCGACTGGTATCTCGGCCAGGTCAACCAGTTCGGCGTTCCGCTGGACGACCGCCACGCCTACACCAAGGGCGACTGGGAGATGTGGACCGCAGCCTGGCTGGCCGGGCATCCGGTCAGCGACTACCTGGTCGGCGCACTCTACGACTTCGTGCACACCTCACCGTCCCGCGTGCCGTTCACCGACTGGTACGACACGGTGAGCAACCGCCAGGTGGGCTTCCAGGCGAGGCCGGTGGTCGGTGGCGTCTTTGCCCGGCTGAGTCTGGGGCGGTAGCGGAGGCACAAGGCGGCCTGGGGCCGCGACTGCCCCAGGCACGACGAATCCCGACAAGGCCGGGCGGCGCGTCGAGATCGCGACCAGCCTGCGCTGACGCATCCGTCGGTGCCCAGCGGGCAGGGACAACTGGCCGCCCGGCTGATCGCTTCGGCTGACCGCCCCTACGGGCGGGACATCGTGCGCGTCCACCAGTTCTGCACCGTGCATGGCGTCTCGGCGGCGGTCGGCTACCACCTCTTCCTGATGGCGCAGCCGCCAGGCCCGCCGGAGGCGATGATGCAGGCAGTGCGGACGCGTTCTTCAGCTCGTTCCTCGACGTCTGGGCCAACGAACCGACAACCATGCCCGAGGAGGTGCGTGCCGAATACCTGAGCGCGAGCGCCGCGGCAGTGGCGTCCATCGTCGCGGACTACCGGGCCTCGGCGGGCATCGACGTCACGCACGACCAGGCGGAGCTGGACGCCGGGGCGCAGCTGGCCATGCCCGTGACGGTCATCCAGCAGGACTGGGGCGAACAGCTGGGCGACGACGCTGCGGCGGTGTGGGAGGCGTGGGCGCCAGACCTGGACCACCGGCTGCCCCGAGCAGGCCACTTCATGGCCGAGGAGGCACCCGACGAGATCGCGGCGGCCATCCAGGACCTGTTGGCCCGCTGAGTCCCATGCTCTCGACTCACCGGCCGGTGGGCCACGATCGGTCGGCGAGTCCAAGGTTTTCGGAGATCGGGCCTTAACCCGGAATCTTGGACACGAGCTATGCGGCTTGGGGCAGGGTAGTTGATGTCGTGTCGAGTGCTGTCTCGTAGGCGATGGGACTCCGTTGTCCGAGGTGGGAATGACGGCGTCGGGTGTTGTAGCGGTTGGGCCAGCGGAACGCGTCGAGACGGGCCTCGCGTTCGCTGGACCAGTGCTTTCGGCCCTGAAGAGTCTCGCGTTTGAACGTCGCGTTGAAGGACTCGGCGAGCGCGTTGTCCGCCGAGCTGCCGATCGCGCTCATGGACTGGCGGACACCAGCCCTGCGACAGGCGTCGGCGAAGGCCCGGCTGGTGTACTGACCAGGCATCCGAGTGATGGGTCAACTCACCTGGCTGGACAGGGTGTTGGTCCCGGTCGCGCTGCCACAGCGCCATCTCCAGGGCGTCCAACACGATGACCGTTTCCTTCACGGTGGCGGCGGACCAGCCGACGATCCGGCGGGAGAAAGTGTCCACGACGAAGGCGACGTAGACGATACCGGCCCAGGTTTTCACGTGGGTGAAGTCCGCGACCCAGCAGCCGTTCGGGGCGCCGGCGACGAAGTCGCGGTCCAGTAGGTCCGGGGCTCGCTCGACCTGCCCGCCGGGCAGCGTGGTGATCACGCGTTTGCCACGGACCGCTCCGGCGATGCCGAGCTCGCGCATCAGACGTTCGACGGTGCAGCGGGCCACACGGTGGCCCTGCCGGTTCAGCTCACGCCAGACCTTCCTCGCCCCGTATACACGGTAGTTGGCCCCGAAGACCTTGCTGATCTGCTCCTTCAATACGCCGTCCCGCACGGTCCTGGCGGACGGCGCAGTTTGCCGTTTGCGGTGGGCGTAGTAGGTGGAGGGGGCGATCTTGCAGTCGTGCTCGGTCAGCACGCGGCAGATCGGCTCGACACCGCCGAAGCGGTCCCGGTGCTCGTCGATGAGTCGGGAGAACCGATCGAGACGCCCGCTGCCCGTGAACGTCCCCGTCGCGTCGCCGATGGCCTGCTGCGGCTGGTGCCGCCGACGCCCACGGAGGGGTGGGCGAAGCCCGTCACGGGCGGCAGCGGCTCCAGCGTGTACGCGATTCCCGCCGGACTGCCACGTCACGGACGCCGCCGCTAGCGAGGGCGGGGAGCTATCAGTCGGCGGGGTCGGTGATGAGGTACTGCTGCTCGGCCTGACGTACGCGCTGCTGTTCCCGGGCGCGGCGGCGCCGGCGCTGGACGAGGCCGTGCAGCGCCGGCGCCGACGACGAAGGCGGCGATGGTCAGGACCGAGAGTCAGGCGATCGTGCCCGCCTCGGTCCGATACCACTACAGCAGCCCTCCCAGCGGCAGGACGCGCTCGGCGAGCTGTCCGCGCAGCCGGTCTCCGGCGGTGTCGGCTTCGGTGAGCCAGTCGGCGGTGACCAGCAGTTCGGCGTGTTCGGCGACCTGGTCGGGTGGCAGGGCGCAGAACGCGGCGGCCTGGTCCAGGAGCAGTCCGCCGTCCTCGGCGCGTCCGAGCCGGCCGTCGGGGCGGGTGTGGGCGGCGGTGTACAGGGCCAGGAGCCGGGTGGCCGCGGTGGTCTTTTTCTTGCGGATCTTCCGGTCACCCACGACTTTCTGGGCCCAGCCGGAGATCCTGGCGCGGGTGGTCTTGCCGAAGGTGAACGGGCGGGGCTGCTCGGGCAGCAGCGTGGGGACGGTGACCGCGACGGGGTCCTCGGAGCGGGAGGCCATCACCTCAGTGACGGTTCCGGGCAGGCGCAGCCAGTCGGCGTCGACCAGCTGCTGCAGCACCCGCTCGGCATCGTCGGGGAGCCAGCCGGTGAGGTCCTGGCCGGTGACGTTCCCGGTGCCGGCGCGCGCTGCCCGCAGGGTGAGCATGAGCACTGCCAGGCGCACCTCGGCTTCCGGATGCGGGGCGTGCGCCTGGACGTAGGCCAGCACGGTGCGGGCGTGCACGGCCTGTTGCCGGGTCAGCAGCCGTTCCACCACCGGGTGGTTGCCGGCCGCTGTGTCGCCGACGGGCCGGCCACCACGGTTGGCGTGCATCTCGCGGGTGGTCTGCGCGGCCTTCTCGGCGCGGTGCGCCTCGTGGCGCAGGGAGCCGTCGCCGCTGACGTCGGCCCACAGGCGGAAGGCGCGGGCCTTGCGCTCGTGGAGGTCGGCGAGGAGGGCGAGGTCGGGCTCGGTGCGCTGCTGGTAGGCGCGGAAGGCGTCTCCGAGCTCGATGAGCTCCAGGCGCAGGACGTCGGGCTCGAGGTCGTGCGGCACGATCCGCTGCGCGATCTTCCCCCACCGCTTCGCCCGCCGGGACGTCCCGCCCGGTGAGGTGGCGCGGGCGTGGGGGACCGACCCCGTGGTGGCGGGGGAGGACGAAGCACCGCTCACGGGGGCGGGGCCGTGGTCGGAGAAGACCGCCGCCACACCATCTGCCGCGGTGCTGCCTGCGGGCTCCCGCTCTACGGCTGGCGTCTGTGCCGCCTGGCCCGTCGTGGCCGGGGTGGTGCGGGCCGGGGGCGGGGCGGTGTCCAGGACGCGGCAGTCGGGGATGGCGGCGGCGCACCGTGCGCACATCTCCGCGATCCGCCAGAGCCTTCCGGCACGGTCTGCGTACACCGTCAAGGCCACCGGGCCGCCGCATCGCGCCGATCCCGCAGTCGGCCGTGCACCGCCGCGCGGTCCGGCGGTGGGATCGGGGGTGTGCCAGGCGCAGTCGGCGGCGCGGCAGGCGCACCACGCCTCGCCGCGCGGTCCTCCGACCGCGCGGATGTGGGCCAGGTGCCGGTTGACGTGTTCGACCGCGGCCTTGCGTCCCACGGCGGCGCCGCCGGGAACGCGCTGATCCGGGCAGGCCGGGCGGGAGCAGGAGAGCTTCACCGCGCCGGTGGAAGGGCGGCCGTAGGGGTCCTGTGGGCGGGGCGGCTCACCGATTTCGACCGCCTGGGCACGGACCCGCTCTACGAAGGCGTCCTGGAACGGCTCCTGCGGTACGCGGACCAGTTCCCCAACGAGATCAGCTGGTATCTGAAGCAGGCCCGGGTGGGCGCACTGCCCCACCAGATCCGCACCTGACGCCAGCGCGGGGTCGGGCTGCCGACGCCCAGACGTTTCGGGTTCACGCGACTGTCCGTCGGCTGTGTACGGGTCAGCGCCGGCGGCCGAACGGCCACCAGCTCCTACGCGCGCGACGAGGCGGGGCAGCCGGTCGTGGTGGTGCCGAGGGCCGCGGCGGAAGCGGAGGCGCCGGGGGCGCGGGCTCAGGTGGTGGTGCCGCATCCGGCACAACCGGACCAGGTGGGGACGGGGCCGTCGACGGATCGGGGGAGGCCGCGCTCGCCGGCACCGGTGGCGGCACCAGAGGCGGAGCGGCCGGTGGCGGCCCGCTCGGGCGCGGCGGCCTGGGGGAGAGGCGGGCCGCCCGTCCTGGTCCGGGCTTGCGTGCGGCGGCGTCCGCGCGGATCTGCCGGAGGGTGCGTTGGGCGAGGGAGAGAGGCGGCGGGCAGGCGGGCGGGCTGCTTCTGCCCGTGGCGGCGTCGTAGGTCCAGTGGGCGAGCTGTCAGTGTTCTTCGGCGAACATCTGCAGCTCGGGCCTGCCCCTGCGGGGTGTCCAGACCTTCCAGGCGCCCACGGCCAGGACGAAGGCGCCGGCCGCTATGCCGGGGTGTGGCGGCGCCTGCGGACGACGTACACACCGAGCGCGGTGAGGACCAGCAGGCCACCGGACGCGCCGAGCCAGCCGGTGCCGGGGCCCGTGGTGTCGCTGCGCTTGGCGACCGGACGGCCAGTGACGATCAGCCGGCCGGTCCTCTTCACCCGGCCGTGGTGCGCGACCACGGTGACCGGGTACGTGCCGGTCGTGAGACCGGTGCGAACGGTGGCCATGGCGTAGTAGCGCGGGTCGTCGCCGTCCGCGGCCTTGGTGTCGTCGCGTCTGAGGTTCACCGGTTGGGTGAACGCCGGGGAGGTGGCAGAGAGGCTGTTCTCCTCGCCGGGGTCCGGGTACGAGTCCTTCCACAGCACGTAGACCCTTCCTCCGGCGCGGACCCGGTAGCCGTGCTCGCGGGCGGTGTCGGGGTCGAACGTCGGGGAGAAGGCCGGACCGCGGGCCTTGCCCAGGTAGTCGCTGTCACCCGGCCGTGCCGCCCGCACCGTGAGTGACTTCTCCGCGATCCGGCGGCCATCCGGTCCGTACAGGTCGAAGGGGTACGTCCCGTCCTTCACGTCCGGGCGGAGGTACGGCTGGCCGGTGAACGAGCGGGGGGTGAAGTGGGCCAACTGGTTGTCGTGGACGAGCCGGACCGGCTCGGCCAGCGCGGTGGAACGCACGGTGAAGTCGGTACCGGTCTCTCCCGGGAACAGGTCGTTGAACTCCGTGTCGATCTGCTCCCCCGGCCGGGCGGCTGTGTCGAAAAGAGCCTGCACCGCGAACGACGGACGCTCGGACGGCTTGACCCGGATCTGTTCGCGGGCCACCACACGGCCGCCGATCTTCGCGACGAGCGGATACACACCCGGCTGGTCGGACATGGCCACCGTGGCCACCGCGTCGTAACCACCGTCGTTGTCGGACCACTTGAAGGTGACCGCGCCGGAGAACGCCGACGAGGTGGCGGTCACGTCCTTCAGTCCCCGCGCCGCCCCCACCAGGGACAGGTCCGCGAGCTCCCCGGGGCGGGCCCAGCCGCCGCCGAACGTCTCCACTTCCAGCTTCGGCCCGGGCGCGGCTAACGCGGTCCCCGTCGCGACGCAGCCGCTCAGCAGGGTCCCCGACACCAGCGCGGCCACCCGCCTGGACCATCCCATCGCGCTCCCCTGCTCGTCGTGACGGCTCCAGCTCCCCGCCGGGGGCCCGTCGCACATGTAGACCGAGAAGCGGGACAGTTGGTTGTCCGCCGGGCACAGCAGGCTCACAGCCCGTGGCCCGCCGCCTCACTGAGGCGGCGGGCCACGACGGATACGGCGAACCGGGCGGTCAGTCCACCAAGTTGACCGCGCGGGCCGAGGTGGCGCCGATCCCACCGGCCGAACTCGGCCAGCACCGGATGCGGAATGGAGCCGTCCACGGTCAGTGCGACCAGTGTGTCGACGCTCTCCGTGGTACGGGCCACCTGCATATCTGCGATGTTGATCCCGGCGTCATCGAGGATCCGGCCGATGATGCCCACGATGCCGGGGCGGTCGCCGTAGCGCAGGCAGGCCATGTGCTCGGTGAGCACCAGGTCCACGTCGAAGTCACCGACGCCGACGTGCCTGGAGCCGGCGAGCGTGCCGGAGACCGAGACCTCGTCGCCGCCCGCCAGGGTGCCGCGCACGGTGACCAGGTTGCTGGGACAATCGAACGTGCACCTGGTCAAGGAGCTGGTGGACTTCGCCGAGGAGCACAAGGACTGGTCACGCATCTTCCAGATTTCAGCGAGTGGCTCACCGGGGTGGAAGACGACGAGATGGTCGCGGACGCCGATGTTCACCGCGCCCGCCAGTTCTCGCGGAAAAACCAACGAAGTAGTACCTGACCTGGGCTGATTTCGCCTAGCCGGTTCTGGCCGCTGCTCGCCCAAGTCCTTTCAGGTAGCACCGGGTCCCACGTCTCCCTGCCTGAGCCTGACGCTCCGGGCTCGCCCCTACCCTCTGAGAACCCCAACTCAAGGTGAGCCGGGCGGATCAGACCGGGTCGGCTGCCGGAAGGCGCTGGTAGAAGACGTGTCTGGAGCTGCGGGTGCGCTGTATGAGTCGGGCGCGGTGCAGGATCTGAAGGTGGTAGGAGACGGTCGCCGGGCTCAGGTGCAGGCGTTGGGCGAGTTCCCCGGTCGTGCGGGGCTGTACGAGTTCGGCGAGCAACTGCGCCCGGGTTGTGCCGATCAGTTGGTTCACCTGCCTGGGGCGGGCGGCTTCTGGGGGTATCGCTGGGTAGACGATCAGCGGTGTGCGGGGGTCCGGGGCGTCGGCGGGTGCGCCGGCGCAAAAGACCGCTCGGTTGACGAAGGCGCTAGGTACGAAGATGACGGCGTCGGCGTGGATCGTCATCCGGTGCGGGCCCGGTGTCGGCAGCCGGAAGTCCAGGCCGCCGTCGCACCATTCGAGGTTCGCAGCGAGCTGATTGATCGTGTTGACGAGGCCGCCGCGCGCGATCGCGGTGGCTCTGGCGGAGACGTCGGCTTCCAGCCGGGCCCGGATTCCTGGCCACTGCGGAGCGAGGGCTGCGCGCCAGAACTGCTCCAACTCGTCCGCGAGGCGCTGGGCGAAATGGCCCTCTCCACGGTCCAGGGCCGCAAGGAGCAGCCGTGGCGGTTTCTTGCGGGCCGAGGACTGGTCCCAGGAGTGGCCGCCGATGGCCCCAGACATCTCGTAGCGAATGCGCTCTGGGGAGGCGGTGGCCACCCGGTGGAAGGCGATGTCCGGACTGGCGTCGAAGGAGAGCGGTTCGGGCCGCAGGAAATCGGGTGCGTAGCCGATGGGACCGCCGCCGCCGACTATGGCCAGCAGGCCCAGACGCCGGGCGGACAGGGCCTCGTCGGCCCGAGCTCCCCAGCCCGCATCGAGCGATTGCGGCGCGCAGCCGCGGGCGAAGAGCAGGTCGTTGGTCGCATCCAGCGCGGAGATGGCAAATCGGGCCCGCCCCAGGCCCTGCGACCCCAGCTCGATTCGGATCATGCAACGCCCCCTGATCGTCTTCGAATCTCATCGAATCATTCGACGGTGGGCCCGGCATCGGGTTTCCTGGTGCGCGTCCGGATGTCGCTGATGGCAGACCGGATCGAGCTTGTCCGAGCACTGATGTGTTGCCGCGCACTGGAGTGCGGCACAGGGGAGTGACACAGCCATGCGCAATCTCGGCAGCATCGTCGCGGCAGCCGCCCTCGCGGCCACCACGATCATCGGAGGCTCCACTGCGGCCTCCGCCACCACGGACGCACCAGCCCACGCAGAGCCCGCCGTCGCTGCGAAAACCAGTGGGTACGGCCTGAACAACGCACGGGTCCGCACGTTCCACACGGGCGGCACACGGACACAGGCAACTGTCAGTCCTCAGATCGGGAGAGTCAGCTGCGGCGGCCGCACCGACTGGTTCCGGATCTGGACCCGGTACCACGGCTTCCCCGCCTGCTACGCCAACGACGGCGAGGTGGCCTACACGCCTACGTGGACGACCTACGGTTACTGTTCGGGTAACAACAGCGGTTGGATAGAGTACTGGGTTGAGCCGTATACCCATCCGGACGTCGAGTATTTTCCCAGCAACTTTTGCCGCGATTTCTCGCAGCAGTACGGGACGGTTGAGATATCGGACTTCGCTATCACCGGTCACTAATACTCCAGCCGTAGATGTGATCTTCAGGCTATGGCCACGGCGCGCGGGCTGGGTGAGTTCGGCGCCAGGTGGTCCAGCGTCGTGAGTGCGGTCGTGGACGGGCCGAAAAACTGTGAATGCCGTGGGCCCGTTCTTCGACGGGCCACGGCCTTTCCGGTCACGTGCCCCAGCTCAACGCGTCGACCGTCGCGGCTGCCCAAGCCTTGACGCGTTGCGTGAACTCCGAGGAGGGGAACGTCCCATCGACGGCGACGTCTTGAATCGTGACGGAGAAACGGGATCGCGGTGCGTCGCGGTGCGGTAAAGCCGCGTCCCGGACCACTCGTGCAGGCTCGCCCTGCACACGATGGGAGTTGCCACGACGAGCATGACCGACGAGCCGGTTCGCTGCGTCGGGGCCGCCTTCTAGGTACGCACGCAGGAGCGCCCAAGCCATCGCGCCGTCGTCGGTGGGGAGCCGACTGGGGTGCTGGAGCAGGAAGCAGGAGACTGAGACACCGTGCAGCGGCCCCCACGGTGCCTGACGTGAATGGTCCAAAGCGAGCAAGGCGTGGAACAGCTCGTCGCAGGATCGTGGATCCATCGGGGCACCGCACTCCGGGCAAGGTTCCATGCCTTCTCCTCGATCCTCGATGTGGACTGATGACGAAGCGGTGGCCGCGGGTTACAGCGTAGTTCCTGACCGCTGGCAGGCGATGTTTGACGGCCTCATGGGCCTGATCGCAAGCCGTTTTACGCGGCTGGAACCTCGGTTGTGGGTGCGGCAGT
Source organism: Streptomyces sp. NPDC001848 (assembly GCF_042891915.1). Classification (NCBI taxonomy): domain Bacteria; kingdom Bacillati; phylum Actinomycetota; class Actinomycetes; order Kitasatosporales; family Streptomycetaceae; genus Streptomyces; species Streptomyces sp. NPDC001848. Next base: position 135,894 of record NZ_JBIATP010000017.1, read on the forward strand.
TGGTGCTGGGACTGCTGGCGGACCTGCCGCGGAAGAACTGCTGGACGATCGCCGAGCACGCCGGGGACACCAGTCCAGACGGGTTGCAGCACCTGCTCGGCCGGGCGAAGTGGGACGCCGACCGGGTGCGCGACGACCTGCGGGCGTTCGTGGTGGGCCATCTGAGAGATGACCAGGCCGTGCTGGTCGTCGATGAGACCGGCGACCTGAAGAAAGGCACCCACACCGTCGGCGTACAGCGCCAGTACACCGGCACGGCCGGGCGGATCGAGAACGCCCAGGTCGCCGTCTACCTCACCTACACTTCCCGGCACGGCCACGTGGGCATCGACCGTGCGCTGTACCTGCCGAAGTCGTGGACATCCGCCCCCACGCGGTGCCGCCGGGCCGACGTGCCCGAGAACGTCGGCTTCTCGACCAAGCCGCAGCTCGCCGCGCAGATGATCGAGCGGGCGCTGGACGCCGGGGTCCCGGCCGCGTGGGTGGCCGGCGACGAGGTCTACGGCGACAACCCTCACCTGCGCGCTGTCCTGGAAAGGCGGCAGCTCGGCTACGTACTGGCCATCTCCAGCACCCACCGCGTCCCCACCCCCGCTGGACCTCAACGCGCGGACCACCTCGTCAAGCGCGTCCCAAGGCGGGCCTGGCACAAGCTGTCCGCCGGAAAGGGCGCGAAAGGCCACCGCTGGTACGACTGGGCGCACATCGCCCTCACCGCATCCGGCCAGGCAGGGCACCGGTACCTGCTGGTCCGGCGCAACCGCCGCACCGGTGAACTCGCCTATTACCGCTGCTATGCAGCCCGCCCAGTGCCACTGTCCACCCTGGTCATGGCCGCCGGAAGCCGCTGGACCGTGGAGGAGACGTTTCAGAGTTCAAAGACCCTGGCCGGACTGGACGAGCACCAGGTCCGCCGCTTGGAACTCCTGGCACGGCTGGGTCACCCTGGCACTGCTCGCCCACGCCTTCCTCGCCGTCACCGCCGCCCTCGAACGCCAGGGCCAGGCCACGGCCGACGACGGAACCAGCCCCGACGGACTGATCCCGCTCACCTGCAACGAGATCCAACGCCTGTTCACCGCCCTACTCACACAGCCCGTGCCAGACCTTGCACACCGGCTGCACTGGTCCCTCGTCCGACGGGACGAGTGACCCGCCTCACCCGGGGGCTGTGAGACGGGGGACTTGTGCGGCCCTGACCCGAAGCGGCCGCCATGGGGCCCCTGCAACCCGGGGCGAGGGGCGCCGTCCCGCTGTCAGCGGTTCCGGCGGGAAGGCTGGCGGGCGGGTTTCGGGGCCGTCTGGGCCTGCACCCGAAGGCAGGGTGTGGCGTGCCGGTAGACGGTGCTGCCCCCGAACGAGGCACCCGGGTTGTCGTATCTGGCCGCGACGCCTCTGGCCTGCTTCAACAGACCGATCCGGCACTCGACCTTGTGTCTGCGCTTGTACATCTCGCGGTCGAATCCGGGCGGGCGGCCACCGGCCGACCCACGACGGATCCGGTGGCCGGCCTGATCGCGCTTCTCCGGGATGGTGTGCGCGATCCCGCGTTTGCGCAGGTAGGAGCGGATCTGGAGCGAGGAGTAGGCGCGATCCGCAAGGACGTGCTTCGGGCGAGTGCGCGGACGTCCAACGCCGACCCGAGGGACGCGGATCTTCTCCATGACCCGCTCGAAGACCGGTGCGTCGCCCCGCTGGCCCGCGGTGATGACAGCCGCAAGGACGTGGAAGGAAGCGTCCACCGCGAGGTGAATCTTGGTGGTCAGCCCACCGCGGGAGCGGCCGAGACCATGGTCGTCCGGCTCGACCGCCAGGCCGCCCGGACGCGTCCGGCCCGGATCGTCAGCCCCTTTTTGCGGGCGCCGGCGGCGTGTTGGTGCGCTCGACAGACGGTGGAGTCGACCGAGACCTCCCACTCGATGATGCCGTCGGCATCAGCCTTGACATGCAGCTTCTTCAAGATGCGGGGCCAGGTGCCGTCGATCTGCCAGCGCCGGAACACCGCATACACCGTCTCCCAGGGCCCGCACCGCTCGGGCACATCCCGCCACGGCGAGCCCGTCCGCGCCCGCCACCAGATCCCGTCGAAGACCTGCCGCCGATCCCGCGGCGGCCGGCCCATCTTCGGTATCGGCGGCAACACGGCTTCCAGCCGCTCCCACTGTGCATCCGTCAGATCGCCCCGAGACATCTGAAGATCGTTTCACGGCCAGGGTGGACGGCAGCCCGTCAGCTCTGATCTGTGGTGGGCCGCCACGAACTGCCGGTCTCGCGTTCGAACGCCGGACGCACGTCAACGGTGTCGTACACGATGCGCAGCGTGGCAATACGGCCGTCCTCGGTGAGCTCAGCCAGGTCCACCACGTCAAACGGCGCGGCAGCTCCGGACGGCAGGCGCCAGTCAAAGTGGAACCAGAACGAGATCAGTGCGGCCCCCTGCTGGGTCCGGCCCTCCGCCACCCCCAGCAGAGTCAGGGCCGCCCGGCTGGTATCGGCGAAGAGCTCGGGATAGAACTCCGTGGCCGGTCGAGGGCCGTACAGCGGAGAGTGCACCATCGCTCCAGGCGCGAACAACTCCAGCACCGCCTCGGCATCCGCCCGCTCCAGCGCCGACAGGTAAGCCGACACAAGCTCAGCTGCAGTCATGATCACTCACTCAAGATCAGGCCAAATCGACAGCCCATGCTCTCATCCCACCACTTGCGCTCCGCCCATCAACCGGCACAACACCCCAACATCTCAAACACGTCTTACGGCACCTCCACCGAGTCGATCGCCAAGCGCGCCGGTGTCGCGCAGCCGTACCTCTTCCGGCTCTTTCCGGGCAAGCGGGCGATCTTCGCCGCCGCCTTGACGCGGAGTATGGAAGACACCCGGCTGGCTTTCGAGCGCGCCGCCGAAGGGGTGGAGGGCAGCGAGCAGGCCCTCCAGGCCATGGCGAACGCCTACGCGTTCTGGTCGTGGCCACGGTCTGCGACGGGCGTCCGGACGATCTTGTGGTAACCGTCCGGGATGGCGCTCATGAACGGCTTGGCCTTGTACCCGTCGGCCGCGTGCACTGGTCCGTACCCGGGCAGCCTGCCCGAGTTGGCACCGCCGACGCCTTCGCGGACGCCCTGAGCGATCTCCCGGGCGGGGTCCGGCGGCTGGGTCGCCGTCCGCCCTCTTGGCCATCGCGATCGCTCCCTCGCCTGCGCCGTTCCCGGACCCGGCCCGCCCGCTGATCAGGGATCAAGGCGGTGCCAGTGGACTCTCCGCCGTTGGATTTCTGGCTCCTCGTCAAACACTTGTTGTCACGGGGTCGTTGGCGCTGAAGGTGCGGCGGTAGGCGGCGGGTGAGACACCGAAGGCCGCTCTCATGTGGGCGCGCAGAGAGTTCGCGGAGCCGAAGCCGGAGCGGTGGGCGACCAGGTCGATCGACAGGTCAGTGGTCTCCAGCAACTGCTTTGCCAACTCCAGGCGTTGCGCGGTGAGCCACTGCAGGGGGGTCATGCCGACCTCGTCGCGGAAGCGGCGGGTGAACGACCGCAGGCTCATCCGTGCGTGTTCGGAGAGGCGGTTCAGGGAGAGGGGCTCGCCCAGGTGTTCCAGGGCCCAGGCGCGGGTGGCGGTGGTGGTGGCGACGGTGGGTTCGGGGACCGGGCGGTCGATGTACTGGGCCTGCCCGCCGTCCCGCCAGGGCGGTACGACGCACATGCGGGCTGCGCGGTTGGCGGCGGCGGCGCCGTGGTCACGGCGGATCATGTGCAGGCACAGGTCGACGCCGGCGGCGACGCCCGCGGAGGTCAGGACGTCGCCGTCGTCCACGAAGAGGACGTCCTCGTCGACCTTGACGCGGGGGTAGGCGCGGCGGAACTCGGGGGCGAGGTTCCAGTGGGTGGTGGCGGGTCGGCCGTCGAGGAGCCCGGCGGCGGCCAGGACGTAGGAGCCGGTGCAGATGGATACCAGGCGGGTGCCGGGCCGGATTCCGGCGATGGCCGTGGTGACCTCGGGCGGCAGCGGACCGCCGCGGCCCAACTCGGGCATGGCGTGCGTGGGCGGGACGATCACGGTGTCCGCGGCGGCCAGGGCCTCGGGGCCGGCTGCGGGTTGCACGGTGAAACCGGCGTCACTGAGGACCGGGGCGCCGTCGGCAGTGCAGACGGTGACCTCGTACAGCGGGCGTCCGTCGTTGTCCAGGACGCTGCCGAAGACGCGGGAGGGGATGCCGAGCTCGAAGGGTGGGACGCCGGGCAGGGCGAGGACGGCGATGCGGTGAGGTCCCGGTGCCGCGCCGGTCCGGGCGGGGTGGGGATTGGTGCACGGCCACTGCATCTCGCTCATGGCCAGATCCTGTCACATAGTGGCCAAACGGCCAACACCGTGGTGGGGGCGGGTGCCGCATCGTGGACTGCGTCGCGCCGGGGACAGCCCGGGCGGCCACATCCGATCGAGGCGAAAGAGTGAGGCGGACAGCATGCGTGCGGTGGTCGTGGAGCAGTGGGGCGGACCGGAAATGCTCGTCGAGCGTGAGGTCGCCCGGCCCGAGCCGGGACTGAACGAGGTCCTGGTACGGGTCCACGCGGCCGGAGTCAACCCGGTGGACTTCAAGACCCGGGCCAGTGGGGCCCTGATCGAGTGGGGCGAGGTCCCGGCGGTCGGCTGGGACGTCTCCGGCACCGTCGAGGCCGTCGGACCGGGCGTGGGGTTGTTCCGCCCTGGAGACGAGGTGTACGGCATGCCGATGTTCCCGCGGCAGGCCGGCGCCTACGCCGAGTACGTCCTCGCCCCGGCCCGCCACCTCGCGCCCAAGCCGGCCAACCTCACCCACGTGCAGGCGGCGGCGCTGCCGCTGGCCGCGCTGACCGCCTGGCAGGCCCTGGTGGACACCGCCGGCGTGCGCGCCGGTGAGCGGGTGCTGGTGCACGCGGCGGCCGGCGGGGTCGGTCATCTGGCCGTGCAGATCGCCAAGGCCCGCGGCGCGTACGTCATCGGCACGGCCAGCGCCGGCAAGCACGACCTGCTGCGGGAGCTGGGTGCGGACGAGGTGATCGACTACCACATGGTCCGGTTCGAGGACGTCGTCGGGGACGTGGACGTGGTGCTGGACGCGCTCGGCGGCCAGAACGCCGAGCGCTCTTTGAAGGTGCTGCGGGCGGGCGGCCGCCTGGTCACTCTGCCCGGCCCGGACGACGTCCCCGCAGACGTCCCCGACCACGTGCGGGCGGTGTGGATGCTGGTCGAGCCCGACCACCTGGGCCTGCGCGAGATCGCCGCCCTGGCGGAGCAGGGCGCACTCAAGCCCGTTGTCGACACCGTCGTGCCGCTGGCCCAGGCCGCGAAGGCGCACGAGATCGGTGAGCAGGGCCGCACCACCGGGAAGATCGTCCTGAGCGTGGCCTGATCGCACCGTGACCCAAAGTCGGCGCGCGGACAAACCCTCGGAGCCCGCGGGTGCATCGATTCCAGGGCGCCCGCCGTGTGAGGTCGGTCGGCCGCGGCCGACGGTGGGCCGAGGAATGCGATGAGATGAGGGGTCCGTTTGACAGACGCCAGCGGTGCGCCCACTGGAAGGCCGTGCTTCGAGAGTTATTGGGACGATCCGGCGGCCGCACCGCTGCGCTGGATGTCCGGGAAGTTGCCCAGTCGGCCGCATAAGGAATGACACCGGCGCCCCCCGCTCAAGAGCTCGCCGCCGAGCGGAATGGCCCGCGGTTCGACGATGCCCGAGGGGGCCAGCGCAGGACCCACGGACGCGCGGACTGGTGCCTCTTCCTTCGAGAACGTACGGGCATATCGCGCTGCTGACAGTTCCCCGACACGCCGGTGCCCACCGCCGTCCAAAAGGCCCGGGAATCTTGAAAGTGGTCGCCCAGGGTGTCCCTGGACAGGCCGGGGTGCTCCAAGCCCCCCCGAGCCTTGTCGCCGTCGGCGACCGCCCCCCGAGGGCTCCCTGATCCTACGTCATGCCCGCAACCTACGACCGGCTGTTACGAGGTGACCGGCGGCCGTCGCCCTCTCGTCGAGTCCCTCGCTTCACTCGCCTGAACGACCTCGGGCGCGCCGCTGGTGACGCAGCGACGTCCTCCTGCGGGGTCGAGCCCGAACACGGCCGGGATCCGAACTGCCCATGCCGAAAGCCCCCGGAGATCCCGGCGGGGCCGAGCCGAGACGTCGTATCCCCGGTCCCGCCGGGTGCGTAGGCCGTCGACAGCAAACGATGAGGGCGGCAGGAAGCGATCCGCAGGAGCGCGGCACCGGGTCTGCCGCACGCGCGAGCACCGAAGAGCAGCCCCCGAGCCGTGCTCGGCCATCCGCCCTTCTAGAGTGATCCACGTGCGATTGAGGTATGTCATCCCCCTGGCTGTAGCTGGTCTTTTCGTCACAGGATGCGGCGGCGAGAAGTCGGATACGAGCCACGCCGACGCCAAGGCGTCAGCGCCCGGCAAGGTGGCGATGACGCAGAAACTGACCAATCCTGGCACGAGTCCCAGCTTGGAACCGTCCCCATCGCCGGACAATGCGGCGCCGTTTGCCGAGCAGCTCGCCTACGAGTTGCAGAACCGAACCCTGAAGATGGCCGACGCGCCGGGCAAGACGACCGGGCAGTGTCCAAAGGGGCTGTCATCGAAGAAGGGCACGAAGACGACGTGCACGACCACCTACGAGGGCCTGAAGGTCCAGTGGGACGTCACCATCGGCGACAAGGCCGCCTGGTCGGTCACGGGTGACTATGTTTCCTTCGAGGCGACACCGCGCGCGGGAATCCTCACTCGCGAGGGTGTGGCTCGCATGCTCTTCGGCAACTTCAGCCCCGAGTACGTACTGTGCAACAACATCCCCAAGGCCACCTTCGCACCGCTGAATGCCCAGTCGAAGTACAGCTGTGAGACGGTCGACAAGGGCGAGAAGCCGCTCGGCTACGGGACCCCTGTTCGCGCCACAGAGAACGGTCCCCGCGCCTACTGACTCCCGCACCACGCCGGGTGTGGCGAAACGCTGGTCAGCCTGAGTCACGACGCCTCCGGTAACTGCGCGGCCGGTAGGGCCGGTTGGCGCAGGAGCTCCTCCAAGCGGCAGAGGAACGGGGCAGGAGAACACCATAGGGCTTGAAAAATCGAACGTGGCGCTTCGTGGCCACTTCCATCCGCGGACCTGACCGGCCAAGCCGAAAGGGCCCCTTGGGTAAGCCTCCCCCGAACGGGTGCTTGCCCAGGTCGCCCAGTCGACGCTGGGCTGGGCGCCGCGGCCGAACAGTCCGGTCGCGGCGAAGGAGGATCGGTGCGCAACCTCGAGACGGGACAGACGGTCGTGCGGCCGCGACGTGAGCCGCTCGGAACGTCAAGGCGCGCGACGATGGAGGCCGGTCGGTGCGCACGGAGGCGTTCGACGCGATGGCGAGCGGCGTGTGGGAGGTGGCGGCCGTGGTGTGGCAGGAGACCACAGTTGGCGTTCCACCCGGACGACGTCGGCTTCGACGATGAACGCCGCCGCCAGCGCACCATTATGACCGGCGTCACGCAGCCTGGCGATCTCCGGATCCATCTGCCCGAAGAAGGCCCGCACCTCCGGGCGGGTCAGCGGCCGGTTGCGGCTGGGCCGCCCGACATACCCCTGGGAGCGCCGTCCGCTGTTGAGCTCGGCCAGCACCATGGCGGGGAACGCGCCGAACATCTCCCGGCACATCGGCGCCCACCCGTAGGCCGGATTGACCGGGTAGGACAGGAACGCACTCAGCTGCAGCCGCTTCTGCTTCAGCGTCGAGTGCGCCGCCGCGGCGGCCACGACCGCCGACCAGCGGTCGAACACAGAGGCATCCCACTCCCACGGGAACGCATCGAACATAGCCCCGAAAGGGGAGAATTCCGATGACGTGAACGCGACGCTGGCTTAGCGTTCCGCCCATGACCTCCCCGGGTGCCGACACCAACGACAAGGCCAGCGTGACCATCCGCTGCCAGGACAACACCTTCGTTGGCGTGACCTTCTGTGACCGGTTCAGCTCCGACGCGGATTCCGTGCACTATGCCGTCGAGCTGCGGGCCCCAGGCTTGACGGCTCGCGTCAACGAGGTCGTCGCCTGGATCTGGGACAGCGATCTCGCCGCGTTCCTGGAAGAACTGGCTGCGGACTACCGGGGATGGGAGGGCGAACGGAGCTGGCAGACCAACGACAGAGACCTAACGGTGTCGGCCGTCTTCCGGTCCGGCGGCCACGTCGGGCTGACCTGGACCGTGCGACCCTGGCCGAGGGCCGCTGGCGGCTGGAGCGCCTCGGCAACCACGTGGCTGGAGGCCGGCGAGCAGATGACTGCCCTGGCCGCCGACGTCCGGTGCTTCCTCGCCGAGGAGCACCAGTGACCTCCGGCATGCGCATCACTTGGGTGCTGGGGAGACACGGATGGGCTGACTGCACTCTTGAGGATCACCACGCGAAGGCCGAGCTCACCGCTTCGTACATCACGAGTGCGCCCGAGGAGTTCCTGACCGCGGTGGCCCGGCTCGTCGCGGGGGAGACGGAGAACCGTGTCCAGTTCGAGGCCGAACCGACCGCCTACCGGTGGATCTTCTATGGCGAAGGCGACGACGTCTGGATCCGCGTGCTGGAACTGCGCGACGGCAGCGATCACGACAACAGTGGAACCGAGATCTGGTCAAAACAGCTCGACGTCAACCAACTCGCCCGCGCTGTGATCCGCTGCTTCGACGAAGTCGCACGGACTCATGGCGAGAGCGGCTACCGGGGCAAGTGGGGCGAGCACTTCCCCCGAACCGAACTGGAAGCCCTCAGACGACTGTGGAACGACCGCCGGCATCCGACGGTGCATAGGCGGATCGCGCCAGACCTGCGAAGGAGACCAATGAGACAGATCAGGGAAATGAGCGAACGCGAGTACTTCGCCTGCGTCGGCCGGCGTCCCGGCATGTTCGTCGGCACAGCCTCGTCGTTCCACCAGCTGACCGCCTTCCTCACCGGCTACGACCAGCACGCGATGCGCCACGGCGGACAGGGGCTCACAGGCTGGCACGAGTGGCTCGTCGCCCGCCGTGGCCGCAGCTGCAACCATGCCTGGCCTGGACAGGTCCTGCATATCGCGCTACCAGAGGGCTGGACCGACATCGCCGACCTGCCGCCCGAGGACGAGAAGCACGCCATCAAGGTCCTGTTCCAGCTTCTCGACGAGTTCGCTGCCGAACGCGAGGCACGTCCTGGCGCTCAGAACTCAGACTGAGTGGGACGCCGACCGAGCGTCCGTCTCGCTGAAGGTGACCCACCGCTGGTCACAGCCCCGAGGTGGGTCACCTTCAGCGAGACGGGTCACCGGTGGGTGCATCTGTCCCGTCTCCGCCAACTCAAGGCAGTCCGGTCTGACCACTGGGGCGGTCTTGGAAGCCGAATCTCAACCGAACGTGATCCGTTGATTTCTGCTGGTCAGGCATGGTGTGGCTCGGAATGAGAGAGGCATCCGGCGTCTTGTTTCCGCTCCGTGAGCGAAGGGTGTGCGATGGCGTCGGTGCTGGGAATGCTGGAGGACCGGGAGACAGCGGCCCGTGTGCGGGTGGAAGGGCTACGGGAGCAAGTCGCCCGGTCGGCTGAGGTGTTGGAGGCCGCTGAGATCGAGCTGGACCGGCGGGTGATCGCGCGGGAAGAGCTGGTCGAGGCCCTAACAGCCTCGGCTGCCGAGACCACCGCCGGGACCGAGGCCGAGGAGAAAGCGGTGCTGTCGCTCGCGCCGGGGCCGGGCTCGACGGTGCCGCCCTGGCGGGAAGGGCTGCCGGTGACGGTTCTGGCGCCGGACTATCAGTGCATTCTGGGCGTGCTGGAACAGCAGCGATCCACGGGTCACGGACCGCTTCGGGCCAAGGAGATCGCGGTGGAGCTGGGCCTTGATGCGACGCCGGCGAAAGTCGAGGGACTGCGGTCGAAAGCCCGGCGCCTGGCGGAGCGCGGGTGGCTCCTCCTGGAGGCGTCGGGGGCGTTCGGTGCCGGTCGGCCGGCCGTGGCCGTCCCAGACGCCGGCTCATCCGCGTGACCATCGACCACCGGATCATCGCCTCGCTGGTGGCGGGCAGGGTTTCGTAGTCCCGGGCCAGACGGCGGGAGTTCATCAGCCACGCGAACGTGCGCTCGGCCACCCAGCGCCTGGGCAGCACCACGAACCCCGCCATGTCGTCGGTGCGCTAGAGCGCCTCAGCGGATCGCCACCAGCCCAGGAAGCCCTCGTACCCCGCCGACCGACTTCCTTCCAGAGGTACCTCGACCAACGGGAGTTACCTCGGCTGAAGTCCTGGCGAACCCTGGGCAGTTGACCTCGACGGCTCCAAGATCCCCGACAGAGTCAAGCTGAGTTGCCCAGGGTGCGCCGCCGATTGGCGGACGCCGAATATGATCATCTTGTGAGCCTTGAGCTCGGAGGCGACCCCAAAGACGCCCGGAACCTGTGGGTTGAGCCGCCGGACCCGGGTCACAAGACGGGTGGCGGCATCAACCACAAGAAGGACCCGGTCGAGAGCAAGCTGCACACCGCCGTCTGCGACGGCAAGGTCACTCTCTCCGCCGCACAGCAGGCAATCGCGGCCGACTGGACGATCGCCCTGGCGAAGCTGGGCCTGAACTGACAGCCGGGCGGGCGCTGATGCCACCGCGGCGGTCGATGCCCGTCCAAGTGTGTCGACAGGCTGCTTTGCGAAGCGACTGCGAGCCTGCTGAGCGTGTGGCACCGTGGATGCGTGCCGGGCCCGTCACTTCCCCCCGTGGTGGCGGGCCCGGCTGTTGCCTGTTCACGTCGGCGGCTGAGAAGGTGGCGGCGCTGCTGGAGCGGTTCGGCAAGCTCAGCGAGGAAGGGGCGGTGAAGTTGGCGAAGGTGGCCGAGTTCGCCGCGAAGTTCCTCAAGAAGGGTGCCGAGAGCTTCGTCACGAACTTCGTGGCGGACTCGGGCAGCACGATGCTCAACCAGGCCGTTAACGGCCAGCCCGTGACCGTCGGAGACGACCTCGCCAGCGGCGCTTGGGCCGCCGGCGGAACAGCCGTGTTCACTGGGGGCGGCGCGGCGCTCGCGGACACAGCCGGACTGACCGGGGTGGCCGGCAACATCCTGAGGGGAGACGGCCTGCTGGGCACCACCGTCAACGGCGCCGCGGATAACGTGGCCGGTGGACTCACGACTGACATCGCCAACGACCGGGATGCCTCGACGATGGGCCAGAACGCCCTCACGAACGCCGCAACCGGTGTCTTCGGGAACGCCCAGAACCACGGCGTCAACCATGCCTTGGAGCAGCACGGGAGCCTCGGCGGCAAGAACCTCAGTGACCGGGGCGGGCTGGCCGACAGCGCGTTCAAGAACACCGTGGGAACCACCTTGAACACGGGCGTCTACGCTGCCGGCTCCGGCATCGAGGCGGATGTCCAGGATCTGGCGAAGGACGAGTGAGCATGATCGGCGACGTGAGGCTTGCGGCCGTTTCGAACCCTAACCCGGACCACCCCGCCACCTGGGCCGGCTTCTTCTGGGCGCTCCTCGGGGTCGGCGGGTGCCTGATCGTCGTCATCGGCGCCGCCCTGACCGTCGCGCTCTGGAGCGTCAGCGATCAGAAGAAGTTGGGCAACTACGTTCTCGGGCCGGTGATCCTCGTGATCGGTCTTGCAATCGCCGGCTGGAGCTTCGGGCTGTTGTGACAGTGCACGACGGGCCCGGCGACATGATCCTGGCGGGGGTCGCGCACAACAACCCGAACTACGACCCCGGCTGGGTTCCCTTCTTTGCGGCGCTCGTCGTGCTCGCGGGGTGCTTGATCGTCCTTGTCGGTGGAGCCATGTCCATCGGTATGCGGGACCTCGTAGGCCGAAGGAAGTGGGCCGGTTACACGATCGGGCCGACGATCATCACGATCGGCATTGCCGTCGTCGCCCTTGGCGTGTGGCTGTGGTGACCATGTGACGTCGGACGACCCGCACCCCGGACCATTCCCGTGCTACGACAGCACCCGAGGAGGCTCTACGGACGGCAGGCGTCGACCCGAACCCTACCCGGAAGGCTGCGGGCGCCACGGCCGAGCTCGGCCGTCACCGATCGGCTCGGGCGCCATGATCCGGGGCGGTGGGGGAGCGGCCTCCGGTGATCACTTGTGGCGCCCAGCTCGTGCGGTGCCCACCGAGCCGACTCCACCCGGGACAGCACTCTTCCGCATGTCTGTGCGAGAGAAGACCGCGGACCACCCTTGAAGAAAAACTATCTGCGGCTTCCCAGAGTGCATGGAGCCGCACCTCAGCCCGCAACAGGAAGCGGAGAACGCCGTCCACCGCCGGGCGCGAGCGCGCGTGGAACACGCCCTGTCGCGGCTCAAGAACTGGAAGATTCTTCGGGACTGTCGCCTCAAGGGCAACGGAGTCCATCAGGCCACGCTCGGAATCGCTTGCCTACACAACCTCGCGTTGGCCAGGTGAGCAGCCTGTACCGGCTGTCTGGGTCAACTCAGTGTCAGGTGCACGAGATCAATCTCGTGCACCCGGGCACGGGCAAAGCACCGGCTGCGCCCGGTTACAACGAAGCCGCATTTTTCCAGTACACGAAGGGATCCAGCGTTGTCAGCAGCGGCGTCGGTGCGCAGTGGGCGGGTGCCCTCCAGCTTGATCAGCTCAGCGAGCGCCCGGGAGGCGATGCCTCGACCCCGGTGAGTTCACCCGACGACGTAGGTGACCTCACGCTCGGAGGGTGAACCGAATGCTGCGGCATGCCCGACCACTACGCCGTCGGCGACAACGGTTCGCACGATTACTGCCGGATCAGACCGCACCTTGGCCCAGTGCTGGTCGAAGTGGCCGCGGTCGTAGTGGTACTTCCTGGTCACGGCACCGCGGGGCAGCGGCGCTCTTCAACTGCGCCATGCCCGCTTACGACCGTTGGCCGACCGAATTCCCGCCGCTGGCCGCCTCGTTGCTAGCCGCGGCGGAACGCAGTGGAGCGGACCGGCGTCCGCCTCACCCCGCAGAAGCGGTCAGAGCGGCATCTGAGCGGCAGCGAGTGCGAGGAGATATCCCGCGGTATCGCCGCCGGGGAATCGGCCCGGCAGCTGGCCAAGCGGCTGGGCCGATCCCCTTCGACCGTCTCCCGCGAGATTGCCCGCAACGGCGGCCGGGACCGCTACCGAGCAGCCTTGGCCGATGCAGCCGCCTACGAACGCGGGCGCCGCCCCAAGCAGGCCAAGCTCGCCCAACGTCCCGCTCTACGCGCTCTGGTGGAAGCCAAGCTGGCTCTGTGCTGGTCACCCGAGCAGATCGCAGGATGGCTGCGACGGCAGTTTCCTGGTGACGCATCCATGCAGATCTCGCACGAAGCGATCTACCTCTCCCTCTACGACCCTCGCCGGCGTCATGCGATCGACCGCAGCCTCACCCGGCGGCTGCGGTCAGGCAGGCCCATGCGTCGTCCGAAGATCGCCCGCCGGCCCACGGGGCGGGGCATCATCCGCGGCATGGTGTCCATCACCGCCCGCCCCGCCGAGGTCGAGGACCGCAAGGTTCCCGGCCACTGGGAGGGCGACCTCGTGATGGGCACCCGGCCCTCGGCCGTCGCCACGCTCGTCGAGCGCACCAGCCGCTACACGGCCATCGTTGCGCTGCCCGACGGCATCAAGGCCGGGCAGGTCACTCCGCACCTCACCAGGAGGCTCCTCCGCATCCCGCCCCAGCTACGACGAACGCTCACCTGGGACCGGGGCCGGGAGATGGCCGAGCACCAGGCCATCACCGCCGAGACCGGGATGCGGATCTACCTCTGCAAGCCGCGCAGCCCCTGGCAGCGCGGCACCAACGAGAACACCAACCGGCTGCTTCGGCAGTACCTGCCCAAGGGCGCGGACCTCCGCACGTTCAGCCAGGCCGACCTGGACGCCATCGCCCACGAGCTCAACCAGCGCCCGCGCAGGACCCATGGCTATCGCACTCCGGCAGAGGTCTACGCTGACCTCCTGAACAGCGGTGATGCGCTGACCGCTTGAGCTCGCCATCGTCTGCCGACACTCAGGTTGGCAATCACGAACGCGCAGGTGAGCAGTGTCGGCAACTCGCGTCGGGAATCAACGTCGGAGAATGGTCCTTCGGGTAGTTTCCGACAATAGTCATCGGCTACTGCCGCACCTCGACGGCGGACCAGAACCCCGATCATCAGATTGACGCACTACTCCGCCACGGCGTCGACCGCGACAACATCCACGTCGATGTCGCCAGCGGCGCGAAGGCGTCCCGACCGAAGCTCGATCTCGGCATGCAGGCTGCTGCGCCAAGGCGACACGTTGAAGGTGACCCGGCTCGACCGGCTCTCCCGCTCCGTACTGCACCTGGTGACCCTCGGCGCCGAACTGCGCGAGCGCGGCATTGGGCTGCACGTCATCGAGCAGGGCATCAACACTGCCACCATGGAGGGGAGGGCGATGTTCGGGATGCTGTCCGTACTGGCAGAGCTCCAGCGCGAACTGATCGTGGCGAACACCAACGACGGGCTCGCCTCCGCGCGGGCTCGAGGGCGGGTCGGCGGCGCAGGCCAAAGCTCACCGAGGACCAGGCCGCGCTCGCCCAACGGCTCTACGACGAGCGGGAGAAGACTGTCCAGCAGATCGCCGACTTGTTCAGCGTCCCGCGGTCCACGGTGTACGGGCACCTCGACAAGACCAGGACTGTGCCTCGCCAGCCGAAGAAGACCGCAGTCACGAAGCCCTGAAAGCTACCGGCGGGTTACTTTATCCCCGGTGTCCGGGCTAGGACCTCCGGGGCCAGGTCAGCGATATCCGTTCTTTTTACGGCCATTACTCCGGCGACCCCCGCCACCGCCCCAGGATGAGCGACTGACCCGCCGAGCAGGCCTCAGCGACCGCCCCGCCCGTAGTTCGCACCGAGGGAGCACTCCGCAACAGCCCCGCTCGGGCCGTCTCTGGGCCGTCCGAGGGCAGCCAACGACGACAGACGACCACAGACGATGACGACTCTCCCCCTGGTCAGAGGTTGCGCGTTGGGTACCACCGCAGGTGCTCATCCCCGAAGCAGGGTTGAGCTACGGATCAGAAGGTTGCTGGTTCGAATCTTGCCGAGTGGGCTGCCGGAGGCACCAGGATAAAGGCCGCGGAATCCGCCTTGATCGCGGAGGCGGGTTCTCAGTGCTGAAGCGCGACCTTGAAAACCACGATGACCGATCCGAGGAGAAGGTTGATCGCACCGGCGAGCAGCATCAAGCGGCGTGAGGCGCCGGCGCGGCTGGCGGCCTCGGTTGCCCAGCCGACCTGCCCGGCCAAAGCGACCCCGAGTGCCAGCCATGCCGCCCCCCGAACGCCCAGGCCGAGGATTGGACTGATCGCCACGGCACCGGCCGGTGGGATGGCCGCGTCGATGATCGGGCGTTCTTCCGCGCACGCGCGGCGGACCTCCTCCCAGCTCAAGTGGTGCACGATTCGGGCCCCGAAAAGGCGGGAGAAGACGTGCGCGGCCCAGAACACCACACCGGTGCAGAGCAGTAGCAGAACAAGTTCCAGCCGCGGAAACGAGCCGAGCGATCCGGCGCCGACCACCACGGAGGCCGCAAGCAGCGAGCCGTAGACGGCGCCGCTGTAATACATCTGGGCCGTGGTGCCCGCCGGGGTCTCCGAGGGCCGCTCAGGGGTTCGGCGGTTCATGCTTCCAGCCTCGCCGACCAGACCAGGCTCCGCATGGCCAGGAAGCCTTGGACCGCCTACGGGCCGTCCGAGTGGCCGTACCACTACCGCACCAGACTGGGGGGACAACGGGGAATCACGGTCAGGGCACCCCGGCCCAAGGTAGAGGCCGAGCGCAAGTTGCTTCGGGACGAAGAGGTCGTGCCAGACGCGTGCCTATCGTAGGGGGAACCAGAGGGAACAGCGGAGCACCAACGGACCCGCCCAACGGGCGTCGACATACTTCCGCCGCAGGTCAACCCCCATAGCAAGCCCTAGATCACCTCAGCTTCCCAAGCTGATGGCGTTGAGCGGTGATAGGCGATCGCTACTGCAGGAACGCCGGCCGAGGGAACGACGAGGGCCGCGGCGACAGAAGGTGGGCAACCACCCTCGATTCGGCAGCCAGAACCGCCACTGCCTCGCACTTCACTCCCGGTCCCGTCCCCCGCAGGCTCACCGCCGAGAGCTGCGCTCCCTCGGCGATCACTCGGGACCAAGCACGGGCTTTCTGCTCGTTAATGTAGCCAATCGGGCCGTTGCCCCGGTTGGGGTAGACCGCTACGGCATAGGCGACGAGGGGGTGTCAGGCTCAGGCACCAAGCGCAACGGCTGGGCCGGGCGCAGGTCAGCCTGTCTTGCCGCCGCCTGGTAGTACGCGACACCACGTAGGTTCGTGACGTAGAGTCCGGCCCGCTGGAGCCGCCGATCGGTTGGACCGACGCAGGTGCGTCTGTGGGGCGTTGAGGGTGGTCACGAGCTTCGACCAGGCGCTTTGGGTCAGGCTGCGGGCACTGAGCCAGTCCAGCTGGTGCATACGGCCGGTCCAGGCGGCGAGGTGCGCGGCCGTGCCGACTTGCCTCGGCCTCCGCCTCCCGCGCCTTTGCGAGCTGCTGCTCCAAGTCCTGCAGCAGCGCTTCGGCAGTCTCTTCGTCGACCTCGGGCAGCGGCCGGGTGCACACCGCGCAGGAAGCGTCCTCGCGCTCCTGCTGGCGACGGTCACGATCGAGGGGCTCCTCGCATCGCGGACAGCACACCGCAGCGAGCCGGCCCAGCACCCGCCGCGCCTGCCAGGTTTCACGGGCATCCAGCAGCGCCTGGTCGGCGCGCATCCGCGCCGCGCTCATCTCGGTCAGGCTCTGTTCGGCGTGGTGCAGCACACTCTGTGTGTCCCGAAGCCGTGCTGCGACATCGTCGGCGGCCTGAGCGGTTCCCTCGGCGGATCGTTGCAGCTTGATCGATTGTTCGTGGACCTCCGAGCAGACTGCACTCGTGGGAACACCGGTCGGTGGACGCGAGGTGAGGTAGCTGTACTCCGTTCGGACGCGGCCTGCGGGCGCCTTGTCCGTGGCATTGCGAGAGTCGTCTTTGAGACCGGTTAGGACGGCGAGGCGCACGTGGAGTCGTTGCCGGCTGTGCGCGGCTGGTGCGGAAGACCCGCCAGCACCGCCTCTCCCGGGTCGATAACCGCATCCGTGCCTCTTGTCGCGTGCGGCATCCCCCAGGCCAGTGGACACGTTAGGACGGTTCTCAGGTGATAGGCAGGCGGAATTTCGGCAAGGCCCTGGGCATGGTCACGGTGAGCACAGCGGCTGCCTCATGTGGGAGGACGTCCGACCCCTCCTCGGCCTCGGCGGCCGTTCGGACGCGTGCGCCGGCGAGTGAGATTGACAAGACTTCACGTGCTCCGTCCTTCGGGGTGGTGAGGCAGATCCACGCCGGTGAGTTGAATATCGGCTACGCGGAAACGGGACCCGCCCATGGCCCCGTGGTGATCCTGCTGCACGGCTGGCCGTACGACATTCACAGCTATGTCGAGGTGGCCCCGCTGCTGGCCGGGCATGGCTACCGCGTCATCGTGCCTTACCTGCGCGGCTACGGGACGACCACGTTCCTGTCCGGCAGGACGTTCCGTAACGCGGAGCAGGTGGTGTTCGCGCGGGACATCATCGCGCTGATGGACGCTCTGCGGATCGAGCGAGCAGTCCTTGGCGGTTTCGACTGGGGATCCCGCACCGCAGACATCATCGCCGCTCTGTGGCCACGACGCTGCAAGGCTCTGGTTTCCGTGAGCGGCTATCTCATAACCAACCGGAAGGCCCAGCAGCAGCCGCTGCCTCCGACGGCCGAGTGGGCGTGGTGGTACCAGTACTACTTCTCCATCGCTCGGGGCGAGCTGGGGCTCGCGAAGTACCGGGACGACTTCGCCAAGCTCATCTGGCGCAACGTCTCGCCGACCTGGCACTTCAGCGACGCCACCTTCAACCGCACGGCCCGGGCCTTCGACAACCCGGACTACGTTCCCATCGTGATCCACAACTACCGCTGGCGTCTCGGTCTCGCACCGGGCGATCCGCGCTACGACGGCCTCGAGGCGAAGCTCGCCGAAGGCCCGCCCGTTCACGTGCCCACCGTCACCCTCGACGGCGCGCTGGACCCCTTCACCCCTCCTGGTAACGGAGCCGCCTACCGCGGCAAGTTCACCGGTCCCTACGCCCACCGCACGCTGCAGGGCGTCGGCCACAACGTGCCGCAGGAGGCGCCCGAGGCGTTCGCCCGCGCGGTCCTGGATGCTGACCGCATGTGAGACCTCGCGGGCCGATTGCCTCACCTGCTGATGGCGTGCTCCGAGATGTCCCAGAGGCGCAGTGCCGCCTCGGGGTCGAGGGCATGGGCGGCCACGCCGACAGGCTCCGGGCCGCCGTCGTAGGGCAGGGCCTGGTTGCAGTCCTCGAAGTAACGCCCGCCTATTTGGTCGAGCAGGGGTGACGTGGCCACGAACACGGATGTCGCGGCTCCTTGTTCCGGGGTTTTGTACACCGCCGCCGGGTCCGTGCGAAAGCCCTCGATCACGTCTTCGGGCAGGTGGCGGACCAGGTTGGTCATGATCCCTCCGGGGTGCAGTGCGTTCGCGGTGATCCCGTCGTCGGCCCAGCGCCGGTTCGCCTCGACGGCGAAGAGCACGTTGGCGGTCTTGGACTGTCCGTAGGCCAGCCACGGATCGTATGCGCGCTCAAGGAAGTTGATGTCGTCGAACATGACGGGCGAGCGCAGGTGGCCGCGGGAACTGACCGAGACGATCCGGGCGCCGTTCGCGGCCGCCAGGGCGTCGTGGAGGGCGTTGGCGAGTGCGAAATGGCCGAGGTGGTTGGTGGCGAACTGGAGCTCCCAGCCGGGCGCGGTCCGCGTCAACGGGGTCGCCATGATGCCGGCGTTGTGGATCAGGGCGTGCAGGGGCTTCTTGTCCCACTCGGCGGCGAAGCGTCGCACCGAGGAGGGGTCTGCGAGGTCGAGCTGCGCGACCGTGACGCGGGGGGAGTCGAGGCCGGTGTTGATGTCGGCGGCCACGCCGTGGCCGGCCTCCGGGTTGCGCACGGCGATGAGGACGTCGGCGCCGGCACCGGCCAGTGCGCGTGCGGTCTCGATGCCGATGCCGGAGGAACCGCCGGTGACGATCAATCGTTTGCCGTGGAGGTCGTTCCCGTCGACCACTTCGGCTGCGGTGGAGGCTGCGTTGAACGAGCTGGTGATGAGGTCGTGCGTCATGTCATCTTCCTGTGGTCAAGAGGGATCAGAAACCGGCCAAGGGCTGCGGCATGTAGGGGGCTTCCAGGCGCGCAGTCTCCGCATCCGTCAGGCGTACGCCGAGTGAGTCAATCGCGTCCTGGAGGTGGTGCGGCTTGGTGACGCCGACGATCGGTGCGGAGACCACGGGGTTACGTGAGACCCAGGCCAATGCCACCTGGGCCCGGGAGACGCCGCGCTCGGCGGCGATGGCGGCGACTTCCCTGACGATCGTCTTCTCGCTCTCTTCCTGCTGGTACAGGGTCTTGGTGAAGGCGTCGGCACTGGAGCGGTGGGTGGTCTCGTCCCAGTCGCGGGTGAGCTTGCCGCGTGCCAGCGGGCTCCAGGCAATGGTGCCGATCTTCTCGTCGGCGCACAGCGGCAGCATCTCCCGCTCTTCCTCGCGGTTGAGCAGGCTGTAATGGTTCTGCATCGACACGAAGCGGGTCCAGCCGTGCAGATGCTGCAGATGCAGGGCCTTGGCGAACTGCCAGGCGTGCATCGAGGACGCGCCGATGTAGCGAACCTTGCCCGACTTGACGACGTCGTGCAGCGCCTCCAGGGTCTCCTCGAGCGGAGTCGTCTCGTCGAAGCGGTGGATCTGCCACAGGTCGATGTAGTCGGTGCCCAGGCGGGTGAGGCTCGCATCGACCTCGGTCATGATCGCTTTGCGTGAGAGGCCGCCGGAGTTCGGGTGCCCAGGCCGCATCGGGTGGTAGACCTTCGTGGCGATCACCACGTCCTCGCGGGCGGCGAACTCGCGCAGCGCTCGGCCGAGGATCTCTTCGCTGGAGCCGTCGGAGTAGCCGTTGGCGGTGTCGAAGAAGTTGATCCCGGCCTCCACCGCTGCCTTGATCAGCGGTCGGCCGGCCTCCTCGGGCAGTGTCCAGGCGGGGTAGCCGCGGTCGGGCTCTCCGATGCTCATCGTTCCGAGGCAGATCGGGGAGATGTCGAGGCCGGTGTTTCCGAGCTTGATGTAGTCCACGATGGGACCGTCCTTCGGGATGGATGAGGTGTGCGGATGGTGCCCCGGGTGGAAAGGTGCGTGCTGGGCTCGGCGGAGCAGTGGCGGGTGGCGCCGTCAGGCGGTCGGTGCAGCGGCCGCGAGCATGTCGAGGGATGTCTGCCACAGGCGGGCCGCGCTCTGCCGGTCCATGGCGTGGGCGGCCACTCCCCGGCGCACCCCGGGGCGGTGCGGGCCGGCTTCGTTGCAGTCCTCGAAGTACCGGCCTGTCACGCCCTCGACCAACGGGGAGGCGGCCAGCAGCACCGAGGTGGCGGCACCCTGCTCGATGTCCTTCCAGGACACGTCGGTGCTGGTGGCCTCGAAGGAGGCCGGACTGGTGGAGATGTCCCCGATGTGGCGGCCGAGCCGGGTGCTGGTGATGCGGCCGGGGTTGAGGGCGTTCACGGCGATCAGGTCGGACGCCCAGCGGCGGGCCGCCTCGACGGCGAATAGGACGTTGGCAGTCTTGGACTGGCTGTAGGCCGCCCACGGCTCGTAGGTGTGCCGTTGGAAGTTGATGTCGTCGAAGAGGACGTCACCATTGACGTGGCCGACCGAGCTGACGGAGACCACGCGTGCGCCGTGGGCGGCCGTCAGGGCGCTGTGCAGGCCGGTGGCGAGGGCGAAGTGGCCGAGGTGGTTGGTGGCGAACTGCATTTCCCAGCCCTCCCTCGTCCGCTCCAGCGGCGAGGCCATCACGCCGGCGTTGAGGACGAGGATGTGCAGCGGCCCCTGCCATGCCTCGACAAACGCATGCACCGAGGTCTGGTCGGCGAGGTCGAGCATCGCGGCGCACACCGTTCCCGGGCCGCTTGCCGGGATGATCTCCTCGGCGGCCTGTGCGCCCGCTGCCAGGTCGCGGACGCCGATGGTCACCTCGGCTCCGGCAGCGGCCAGAGCACGTGCGGTCTCGCGTCCGATGCCGGAGGCTCCTCCGGTGACGATGGCGCGTCGGCCACTGAGGTCGATGCCGTCCAGCACCTCGGCGGCGGTTGTCTGTGCACCGAACGGGGTCGTGATGAGGTTCTCGGTCATGAGGCTCTTCCAGAAAGACGATGGACCGGGGCGGCGAGCGCGCGGCCGGTGGCGCGGAGGCGAGGTGCCGCCGTAATCTCGTATCCGGAATGGGTTCCGGTTCGAGTTCGACAGTAAGCGGAACTGGTTCCGGTTGCAAGTGTGGCAGGAAGGGAGTCAATGAGTGACTGGCCACGAGGGGGACGCTGGGCAACAGCGCAGGACGCTGCGCGCGGACGCGCAACGCAACGAGGACCGGTTGCTGGAGGCGGCAGCGGCCGCCTTCGCCCGCGAGGGTGCGGGGGCCTCGGTCAAGGACATCGCCCGCGCAGCCGGCGTCGGTGTCGGCACGCTCTATCGCCGGTTCCCGTCCAAGGAACTGCTGATCGAAGCGATCTACCGGCAAGA
The DNA here is from genome assembly GCF_042891915.1 of Streptomyces sp. NPDC001848. Taxonomy (NCBI): domain Bacteria; kingdom Bacillati; phylum Actinomycetota; class Actinomycetes; order Kitasatosporales; family Streptomycetaceae; genus Streptomyces; species Streptomyces sp. NPDC001848. The sequence goes on from NZ_JBIATP010000017.1 coordinate 157,548, forward strand.
AGTGCAGCGCCTGTGCGAGGCGGCACCGGACCTCACGGCCACCCATCCGCCGGTGGACGCACTGCGGACCTGGATGGAGCGCTTCATCGACTTCATGGCCACCAAGCACGGCATGGCCGAAGCGCTGGCCGTGGTGCTGACCGACGACAGTGAGAAGCTGCACACCCGGGCCCTGCTCGCCGACGCCATCGCCCACCTGCTCAGCGCAGTGGAGAGCGAGGCACTGGCGCGGCCAGGGGTCAGGGCCCAGGACGTACTGATGGCTCTCGGCGGGATCAGCCTCATCGCCGCCAGCGAAGATCAGCGTGACCTGGCCACCAGACTCATCGGCCTGCTCCTGCACGGCATCGTGGCGAGCTGAAGAGATCGGACGCGCTCCCTGTATCGCGGGATTGCGCCATCGGCCCCACAGGGCCTGCTGCAGCCATTCCACAGAGGGGCTACCGGGTGCTCGTGCGCAACGGTCTGTACGAACCGGAGTACGTAGGCGGCATCGGTCGGATGCGGTGCCAACGGCGCGCCGTCGTCTCCGTCAACGCCACCAGGGCCCGAGTTTCGGCAGGCCTCCGGAGCGGTGCGTGGGCCTGCGCAAACTCCACCTCAGATGACCGGCAGGGCCCGCGAAGGCGCGTTCGCTCGGCGTGCCCGGTTGTCGGTGTACGAGGTTGCTTCTCTCGCCAGTCGCGTACGGGCGAAGATCCCCGGCGGCTGTCAGGCCACACCGGTCTCCTGCTCGATGGCCATGAGGCGGTAACGGGCGCCGTGGGTGGACATCACTTCGCAGTGGTGCAGGAGGCGATCGAGGAAAGCGGTGGCGAGGACCTCGTCATCGAAGGCCTGATCCCACTCGCTGAAGGTCTTGATCGACGTGCGGATGATCGAGCCTTTTTCGTATCGCTTGAGATGACCTGGCGCGTTCCAGGGGCTGGTGGCCCACCTCGTCAACGACAAGGACACCGTCCCGCAGGGAGGTGTCGACCTTGTTGAACAGCCGTCCGGAAGCCTCCGCGGCTTTGACGCCTCCGCCATGTCGTCGATCATGGTGAAGCAGATCGAGTGGCCGGCCCGGCAGGCGGCGACCGCGGGAGCGACGGCGAGGTGCGTCTTGCCGAGCCCAAGCGGCCCCAGCAGAGCCGCGTCGGCCTCGGCCTCGACGCAGGAGAAGGTGGCCGGGTCCTTCACCTTGCGCGGGCCGAGGTCGTGCTGGAAGGAGAAGACGTACTCGTCCGGCGTCTTGTGGTGCGAGGGCCCTGAGAGCCATAGGCCCTGGCGGAAACAGCGGTCCGCATCCTGGACGCTGCGGTCGCGGCGGACCACTTCGACGACGTGGCCACGCTGGTCGTCCGACGTGTCGGCGAGTGCAGTCGCGCAGCCCGTCGGCCGGTAGTTAGCCTGAATTCGTACAGCGGCACCGACACGGCGCATGCCAGCGTGGTGCTGCGCACCTGAGCGGCGGGCAATTCCGAGGCAGCCGCTCACGTCGGGACGCCGGTCTCACACGTTCATACTCCGCCGCGCCCCGGGCCGCCCGGGCCATTCACGAGCTCCGACCAGGGCGCACTCTCGTCGACCTGTGGGGGCGATGTCGCAGCCACCTGTCTGCGGGACGGGCGCGGAGGTCCCCGCCACCTCTCGACCTGCCGGCGGTCGTGGTCTGGAGCGCGTCCGCGTGACCCCGTCAGGGCCGACACGGCATTCGCTCAGAGGGAGATTCTCATGACCGAAACCCACGCGCGGACCCCTGCCACCCCCAGCGTCCTAGTGGATCCGCTGCGTAACCGTGATGTGGCCTTTACACCGGAGGAAAGGGCGGCCCTCGGTCTTACGGGACGCCTGCCATCCGGAGTGTTCACGCTTGAGCGGCAGGCTCAGCGCGCCTACCAGCAGATGCAGGTACAAGGCAGCGACCTGGCCAAGAACGTGTATCTGGAACAGCTGCACGATCGCAACGAAACCCTGTACTTCAAGGTTCTCGCCGAGCACCTCGTCGAGCTGCTACCGATCGTCTACGACCCAACCGTGGGCGAGGCGATCGAGAAGTACTCCCACGAGTACCGCCGCCCGCGCGGCATCTTCCTGTCCATCGACCATCCCGACGACATGGAGAAAGCCTTCGCCACGCTTCAACTCGGGCCCGAAGACGTCGACCTGATCGTGTGCACGGACGCGGAGGAGATCCTGGGCATCGGTGACTGGGGTGTGGGAGGCATCCAGATCTCGGTGGGCAAGCTCGCGGTGTACACGGCGGCCGCAGGCATCGACCCACGCCGCGTCGTGCCCGTCTCGCTGGATGTGGGCACGGACCGAGAGTCGCTGCTGGAGGACCCGTTGTACCTGGGCAACCGGCACCCCCGGGTCCGGGGCGCCGACTACGACGCGTTCATCGAGAAGTACCTGGAGACGGCATCGTCCACGTTCCCCGACGCGCTCTTGCACTTCGAGGACTTCGGCCCCAGCAACGCACGACGCATCCTGGAGCAGTACGGGGAACGCTACCGGATCTTCAACGACGACATGCAGGGCACAGGAGCCATCACGCTGGCCGCCGCCCTGTCCGCCGTCAAGGTCAGCGGTGTGCGGATGCGGGAGCAGAAGCTGGTCGTCTTCGGTGCCGGCACCGCCGGGGTCGGCATCGCCGACCAGCTGCGCGACGCGATGATTCGCGACGGCGCGGATCCGGAGCAGGCCGCCACCCAGGTATGGCTGATCGACAAGCAGGGCCTTCTCACTCGGGACATGACCGATCTGCGTGACTTCCAGCAGCCCTATGCGCGCGATCCGGCCGAGGTCGCAGACTGGGCAGGGGGGAGCGACGGGAAGATCTCGCTACTGGAAACGGTGCGTCGCGTCAAGCCGACGATCCTGCTGGGCACCTCCACCGTGCACGGCGCCTTCACGCGTGAGGTCGTCCAGGCCATGTTCGAGGGTACGGAACGGCCGATCATCTTCCCCATCTCCAACCCCACATCCCGTATCGAGGCCATGCCTGCCGACGTCATCGCCTGGTCCGGGGGTAAGGCGCTCGTCGCAACCGGCATCCCCGTCGCGCCCGTGGAGTACGACGGCGTGAGCTACCGCATCGGGCAGGCCAACAACGCGCTGCTGTACCCGGGCTTGGGCCTGGGCACGGTCGTCTCCGGTGCGTCCCAGGTAACCGCGGGCATGCTGCTCGCGGCTGCACAGGCTGTCGCGGATCAGGTCGACCCGTCGGGGCCGGGTGCCTCCCTGCTGCCGCCCGTGGACAACCTTCGAGAGTCCTCTGCGATCACTGCGACTGCAGTGGTCAAGGCGGCACTCGACGACGGCGTGGCCACCTCCAAGCCGATCGACATCGCACAGGCTGTCCGGGAGGCCATGTGGCAGCCGGTCTACACCGACGGAGCCACAGCATGAACGCGCGACACTCCACCACCGACCGGGACCAAGCCCCGCAGATCCGCGACATCCCCGTCGGACTGCATGCGACCGGCACCCGGCGGGAGACCGACTCCATGGGCGCCATCGACGTCCCCGCGGACCGCTACTGGGGTGCCCAGACACAACGCTCCCTCATCCACTTCTCCATCGGGGACGACCGGATGCCCAAAGCGGTCTACCACGCCTACGGCTACGTCAAGAAGGCCGCCGCCGCCGTCAACGGGCGCGCCGGCCGCTTGCCGGCCTGGAAGGCCGACCTGATCCAGCGGGTGGCCGACGAAGTCATCGCGGGTGAACTGGACGATCACTTCCCGCTGTACGTGTGGCAGACGGGGTCCGGCACCCAGTCCAACATGAACACCAACGAGGTGATCAGCAACCGGGCCATCCAACTGATCGGCGCGGAACTGGGCAGCAAATCCCCGATCCACCCCAACGACCACGTCAACATGGGGCAGTCGTCCAACGACACCTTCCCCACCGCCATGCACATCGCCGCGGCCAAGGAGGTCCACGAGCACCTCCTGCCCAGCGTGCAGGCACTGCAGCGCGCCATCGAGACCAAGGCACAGCAGTGGCACGACGTGGTGAAGATCGGCCGTACCCACCTGGAGGACGCCGTCCCGCTCACCGTGGGGCAGGAATGGTCCGGCTACGCCCACCAGCTGCAACAAGCCGTCGACAGGGCCACCCGGTCCGCCGAGGGCCTGTACGAGCTCGCGATGGGCGGCACCGCCGTGGGCACGGGGCTCAACGCTCCACCCGGATTCGGCGAGCAGGTCGCCACCGAAATCGCCGACGCCACCGGCTACCCGTTCACCACCGCGCAGAACAAATTCGCCGCCCAAGGAGGCCTGGACGCCATGGCCGGCGCCTCCGCAGGACTGCGGGCCCTGGCCGTGCCCCTGATGAAGATCGCCAACGACATCCGCTGGCTGGCTTCCGGACCCCGCTGCGGCCTCGACGAGCTCATCCTCCCGGCGAACGAGCCTGGCTCCTCGATCATGCCCGGCAAGGTCAATCCGACCCAGTGCGAGGCGATGGTCATGGTCTGCATCCAGGTGCTGTCCGAGGACGAAGCCATCGCCTTCGCAGGCACACAAGGCAACTTCGAGCTCAACGCCATGCGCCCGGTCATCATCAACAACTTCCTGCACGCAGCCACCATCCTCGCCGACGCCTGCACGAAGATGCGCGAATACTGCATCGAGGGAGCCCAGCTCAACCGGGACAAGATCGAAAGCTACGTCGACCGGTCTCTCATGCTGGTCACCGCCCTCTCACCCGTGATCGGCTACGACAAGGCCTCCGCGATCGCCCACAAGGCCAACGACGAGGACACCACCCTGCGCGAAGCCGCACTGGCCTCCGGCTACATCAGCGCCAAGGACTTCGACCGGATCGTCCAGCCCGCCGCCATGGTCGGCCAGACATAGAGACTGCCAGCACCGATTTGCGCCGGGCAGGTCTGGGCCCGGTGCTGGCAGGCGCAGCCATTCGCCGCCTGTCGCAGGGCAGCACCGCGGTGGCGTGCGAGCCGGGATCGGCCGACGGCCGCGAGATGACCGAGGAACAGCAGCGCCAAGCGGCCGCGAAACTCAGAGGCGGCGCGGGCCTGCACGCCTCTCACCCGATGGCCGTCAACGACGCCCACGCTTCACCGGCGCGCGGGCCGTCCGACGCCGCACAGCCTTTCGGTGGCTGCCGGAAACGTTCTCGCCGCCGACAACGCCCGCCATGCACAGCCGCTGACCAGCACGTAGATGATGGCTGCGAACAGCGTCTCATCAGGAGTGTTCGCTGTTCCGCCGCCCTGCGGCCGTGTTCGTTGCTCCGGGATCAGCGGCTTGGCGATCTCCCACAAGCCGTCCGGCACGATCCAGCTCCACGTTCCCCGCCCCATACCGGGTCAACGTCCGCCTCACCACGTAGGACACGGTCTTAAGGGATTTGTCCGACCACCTCGCCCAACCACCGCGTCAAGGTCTCGCGTACCTCGTCGGGATCGGGGTCCTTGGCTGCCCAGGCGGCGTAACCGTCGGGTCGCACCAGTAGCGTGGGGCGCAGGCCGGCTGCTGGGGAGGCGGTCACCACCCGCCCTTCCCACGGTGCGGCGACTGCGGCGGTGTCGCGGCCCATCAGTACGAACGTGCCTTTCCGCAGGGCCTCATACAGCCGTGGTGGTTCCCCTGCCAGTCGGAGGTCCGGTAGACGGTGCCCGGCAAGCGGGTGGGAGCCCCAGGATGCGGGGTAGGTGATCCCGATGCCGGAGATGCTGCGGGATGCACGCGGCTCTATGACACGTAGCTGGTGCGCGATGGCGGCCAACGAGGCGCGCAACGCGCGGACTGCTGGTCGGCGGGGTTGCTGTACTTCGCTGCTGTACCACACCGAGTTCTGTCGAGGCCTCTTTACGGCAGGCGGCGACGCGCACGGATGCCCAAAGGCGGCGTGCCCCGCGGTCCTCGGCCCTATTCCAGGGTCTTCGCAGCGTTGCGGATGACCTCGAGGACGGCGTTGGGCTGAGAGAGCATCGCGACGTGGCTGCTGTCGAGGCTGACGGTCGTGGCCTTCATCCGTTCGGCGGAAGCGCGCTCCCGGTCCGGGTTCACCGTGCGGTCCTGGGTGCCCACGATGTACCAGCTCGGCTTTACTCGCCAGGCATTGCCGGGTACTTGCTGGTCGAAGAGGTCCGCGATCGGCGGGTTAGCGGTCGCCAGCACGAGCTTTTTGCAGCGCGCCGCCGCCGACCGCCGGGTCGTAGCGGGTGTCGCCCTCCGGGCGGGGCGGGATGGTGAAGGCGGCGCTGACGGACCGGATCGCGCCCAGGACCCACCGGCCAGCAGCTCAGCGACCCGGTGGTGCTGCACGTGGTGGAGGAACATGATGTTCTCCAGCAGCACCAGTCCGCGCCGGCGCGCCAGACGGAACAGCCGCGCTGCGTCGACGCCCGAGTCTGCACGGCCCGAGCGTGGTGCGCTCGCACTTCGCTGTGCCGGGGTCATGATTCCGCGAACGGGCCGGTGCTGACAAAGCGGTGGAGTTGGCGGGCGAAGCTCTGTGCCTCCTTGGGTGGCCAGGAGTCGAGGGACGCCTCGATGAGCGTGGCGAGGCGCTGCCGGGTGGTCTTCACCGCCTGCTGTCCGGTTTCGGTGAGGGCGAGCAGGGTGGCGCGGCGGTCGTCGGGGTCGGGTTCGCGGCGCAGCAGGCCGGCTTGCTCCAGGCGGGTGGCGCGGCGGGTGACGCCGGAGCGGTCGAGGCCGATTTCACCCGCGAGGTCGGCAGCGCTGCACGGGCCGGTCCGGGCGAGCCCACTGAGGACGGGGTAGGTGGTTTCGTCCACCGCCTCGCCCAGGCCGTCCGTCAGGCGCGCGTACAGCCGTGCTCGGGTGCTTCGCCCGAGCAGAGCTCCAAGAGCGTCGGCGATCTCGTGTCCCACAGCGTTAGGCATGAACCAAGATTAGCGTGCGCGACGCACGCAATCTGCAGTACGGTGCATGTGCGTGCTTGACGCACGCACTTTCTGTCGAAACGTGAACTACAAGGGGACCGTCATGGCCACCGCCAGCACCCACACCGACGCCCGCGCCGCCCTCACCGACCTGCTGCTCACCCCGGGCCTCGACCTCGACGAGGCCGCCGACCGGCACTTCGCCCCCGACTATCGCCAGCGCACCGACGGAAGCTGGGCGAACCGCCCCGAGTTTCTCGCCCACATCGCCCACCTGCGGACGGTCGTCGTCGGCGGCTCGGTAGAGGTGCACGACGAACTCTCCTCCGGCGACCGCTACGCCGACCGCCACACGATGGAGGTCATCAAGACCGACGGCTCCACCGTCCGCATGGAGGTCTACCTCTTCGCCGAGTTCGCCTCCGACGGCCGCTTCCGCCGCATCGAGGAGACCACCCTCCTGCTCGAAGGCGCCGACCACGACCGAAACCTCGGCAGCGCCCGCTGAGCCACATTGCCCACCTGGCGCCACGAGGCCGCCCCTGTCTCAGCGCATCGCCGCGCCGCTGTCACCGCGCATCGTCCCAAAAGTGGGAGGAAGCGATTGTCATGCTCGACGTGCTCATCGCCGGGGCCGGCCCGGTGGGGCTCTGGCTCGTCGCGGGGTTGCGCCTGCACGGGGTGGAGGCGGCACTGGAGGGACGGTCGCGCGCGGTCGGCATGCAGGCCGGCATGCTGGACACCTTCGCCACCCGCGGCCTCGCGGAGCGGTTCATCGAACGCGGCACTCCGGTGCCGGCCACTGACATCCCACTCCACCTGGGTCATCGGAGGTTCGCCAGCACGGCCGGCTGGGTGACTGAGATGCCGCCCAGCATCTCCTGGTTGGGGAGGCGCCGCGTCTTCCAGCACCACAACATCAAGATGCGGGATCTTGCACAGGAGATCGGGAGCGGACGTACCGACCCAGACTGATCGCCGTCTGTGCCGTGGCTGCAGCAGCGGCTGCGAGCGAAGCCGAGGGGCGGGCAAGCGACGGGGGGATGCACCCGCCCGCCCCGCGGGCAAAAGACCCGCACGGGGGGAGCGGGCCTTGCGGGCCGAAGCCACCGGCCCATGATGCCCAGCGTCTCATGTGCCCCAAGTGTCACAGCCACAGGGTGAACGAGATTGCTCGCGCCATGGAAAGTGGGAGGAGGGGGAGGCTGTCGGAGGGCGCCGGGCCGGTGCGGATCAGGCCGCTTCCCGCCACCGCAGGAGCTGGTCCGTGCTGGTCAGAGGGAACAGCCGGTCGACGCCGGAGTGACCGGCCCGGACACAGAAAAGCGCATCCCTGCGTCCTGAAAGTGGCTGCGTGCTGCGAGAAGGATGCGCAGCCCGGCACAGTCGCAGAAGGCGACCTGGCTGAAGTCGGCCTCGCCCCAGCGAGCAAGGGCCGCCGCCGCCCGGCTGCCGACGGTGGAGGGAACGCCGCAGTTCCCGACCGACGCAGAGCTGGAGAAGGCGAGGCAGACTGTCGTCCGCGGCTGGACGACGGCCGTCTCCGGCTGACCGGCGGTCGGCCGAGGCTTGCCGGGCAATCAGCCGGAGTCCGGTGCCCTGGCAGGCCGGCCACACGGACTCCGGCAGCATGCCTCCACCGTAGGCTTGAATCCGAGCTCGGGCCTTGCGGAGGGCACCGCAGAGATCCTCCCGAACGTTTGACCATGGAAGGCCAGTGACTCCCGTGACCGGGAGGTTCCACTGTGACTCCGGCATCCGCACAGACGCTTGTTTTTCTCGCCAATGGTGCACATTGGATAGATGCACGTGGGGCAGCGCGTCGCCCTACTACGTCAGCTGTGGCAGTCGAGACACGCGCTGGTGGCGATCCCCCTTGTGCTGATCATCGTGATCACTCTGGTGGATATACATTCCCCGGAATCCGTCCACCTCGGCCCGCTGCTCGTCGTCGCCCCCGCCATCACCACCGCCTTCGCCGGCTACTGGCTGACCGGACTGCTCGGGGCACTGGCGGTGGGAGCCCAGATCATCATCGCTGTGCTCCACGGCGGACTGACCACCACCAACCACATGTCGCAGATCATCGGGCTCGCGATCCTCTCGGTCTTCGCCGTGATCGTCTGCTTCGTCCGTGACCGGCGCACGGCGGAACTGGCCCAAGTGAGGTCCGTCTCCGAGGCCGCCCAGCGAGCCCTGCTGCGCCCGCTGCCCGACCGGATCGGCCCCCTGCACATCGCGTGCTCATACCTGGCCGCCGAGAAGGAGGCCTGCATCGGCGGCGACCTGTACGCAGTGGCGCGCACCGGTCACCGTACGCGCGTGATCATCGGAGACGTCAGAGGGAAGGGGCTGGCCGCGATCGGAGAGGCGGCCACGCTGCTCGGCGCATTCCAGGAGGCCGCCCACCACCACCCCACTCTGCCCGCTCTGGCGGAGGCGTTGGACCGCAGCGTCTGCCGCTACCTCACCGGATTCCCGGAGGCGGACGGGGAGGCCCAGGAGCACTTCATCACCGCGCTGCTGCTCGAGATCCCCGACCACAGCACTGTGTCACAGGTCGTTCACTGCGGACACCCGCCACCCCTGCTGATCCGGCACGGACACGTGACATCTGTGACAAGTCCCCACCCGGCGCCTCCGCTGGGCATGTGGACGTTGAGGCCGGAGGCCCATGCCACGCACACCTTCTCGTTCCAGGCCGGCGACCTCCTCCTCCTTTACACCGACGGCGTCGTGGAGGCCCGCGACAGGAGCCGAGCGTTCTACCCGCTGGAGGAGCGGCTCCCCCTATGGGCCAAGAGCAGCCCCAAGACACTCGTTCAACACATCGAAAAAGACCTTCTTGTTCACGCCGACGGGGCTCTCGCCGATGACGCCGCCATCCTCGCCATCCACCGCTCACCCGTGCCGCACACGGGCTTCCACGTCAGCGATCTGGTACATGGCGCCGACTTTCACGATTCTGTTCCCCGTGCGGGGCCGGTCAGCCACAGCTCTGCACTCCATGCCGCCCGTGCCGGTGGCTGAGGACGTCCGCCACAGCGCTCGACCTCCTACGGACGACGCAGCACGTTCGCCGACTGAACGGGCTGGCCTACGCCCGGTGCGGAGTGAGCGATGACTTACGCCCGGGAGGCACGGCCTCCGCCAGCGGGCGCGTGCTCGGCACTGCATCCATGAATCCAGGCCGCGCCAGCGCCCGGGCCAGAGCGACCTATGCCGAACTACCCGGCCCGCGTCGAAATCCAGCAGGATCGGCGTACCCGAAGGCACCAGACGCCGGGCGAACAGAGCTGACAGCTCTGTCTGACTCAATCCAGCGACCCGGCCGACCTTCCAAACCTTCCGCTGGTTGGTGGAGAACAGATGCACGTGACCCCACAGGCATGCGTCACCACTCTGGCAATGTGCAGTCTTTCGCTCGGAGGTGCGCTGGGAGGCGCCGCGATGTCACTCGGATGAGACAACTTCAGGTGTCTGGAGAACCGGCGTACTTCGGCTTGTGCAGCACCCCGCCGGACAGCGCGGTCAGTGCCGGCAACGCATCCATGGCGCGGGCGAGCATCGGCTCCAGTAGCGGAGGCACCAACACGCCCACCACACATCTTTATAGATCGCGGCAAATTCTACATATGGGGGTGATGGGTGGCGGCAAGGGTGGATCTGGACGCTGTCGCCGAGGAGCTGTACGGACTTCCGCCGGGCGACTTCACGGCCGCCAGAGACGAGATCACCCCCACCTGGCGAGGAACTACCAGGACAAACCGGAGCGGCCCTGGTGCCCGGTGGAGTGCCTTGTCCACCGGCGCGCCGGTCTGCGCGAGCGCCGACGCCTCAGGGAGGCGCCGAGGACGTCCGCCCAGCGCGTCCGGGTCGTCAGCAGCCGTCGACCGTCCGTCGGTGCAGTCGCTGGACGGCTTCCTCGTCAAGCCCCGACTGGGCGGCGAGGTCCGTCCACGACAGGCCCCATTCGCGAGCCGACGCCACGGCGGCCATCCGGTGCATCTCCACATCGGAAAGGATCTTGCGAAGCAGTCGCAAGGCCGCAAGCGGTTGCTCCGCGGTCACCTGACGCAGAGCGAGGTTCTGCTCCGCCCAGCGGACCGTGTGCCAGGGTGGCACGGCGATGCTGCCCACGGCGGTGACATGCTGCTGCCACAACTCGCGGGCCGGGGCGACGGCCTCCTCCGGCACGAGCCAATCGGTGCGGTTCTCCCCGCTGGCCACGAGCTCGCCGGCGGCGGGCACGTTCATTCCGCGCCACCCGCACCTGCAGCACGGGCGGAGGTGAACGATCCGCGGGTCGCGGACCTCCGGTGGCCGGCCTCCGGACTCGCCGTCCTCACTGCTCTCGGAGAACACCGCTGCGGCTCCGTGGCAGGTGAAGCGCAGTCCGTCGGCCAGCACACCGAAGGCCGAGCCTTCGTGCCCTTCGGTGTTGCCGTTTTCCTGCTGCCACGTCATCGCCACGCACCTCCGTCTGCTTCGCTCTCGCTGTGCCGAACGGCAGGCTAGACCCGGTCACTGACAGCTCCGAGGGCAACCGTGCGTGCGTAGCACGAAGCAGTGGGCCTTGCGTTCGACCTCTTGGCAGGCCTCGGGGCGGTGACTCTCTGCGGATCCCCACCGCGGACGGCCAGGTCGACGCGTTCGCTGCCTTCCCCGACCACGGTGAGCGGCACCCAGGGGTGCTGATGTACGCCGACGGCTTCGGCATCCGGCCCGTGCTGCGGGGGATGGCCCGCGAACGGGCGGGCACGGCTACTACGTGCTCGTCCCCAACTCCTTCTACCGGCACGGCCCGGCACCGCTGGTCGAGCTTCCCGAATACATCGCAGAAGTGGTCCGGCCCGCGGTCTTCGCCCAGCTGATGCCCCTGATCGAGGCGCATACCGCCGAACGTGTCCTGAGCGACGCCGAGGCCTACCTCAGGTTCTTCACCACTCAGCAGCCCGAGTTCCGCGCCGGACCGGGAAGGACACGCACGTCACCGTCCAGAAGCGGCACATCCGGCCGCCAGCCGTGGACACGGACGACGTAGTCGTCGGACTGCGCAAAGCACAAGCCGAGCACCTGCCGCAGCTCACGCTCGCCGCGCTGGGCCCGCGCCAACGACCCGAACTTCCCGGCCTCCGTCGACAAGCGCGGCGCCGAACTCCTCTACCGTGTCGGCGACCTCAAACGCTGGGCTCGCAACCCTCCCCTGCAGCAGACGACGCAGACAACGACACCTCTTCCCCACGAGATAGCCCAGGCCAGAGGTGGTCCGCGGCTGGCTGGGGTGGCGCAGTGTGGGCGAATCTGGGGACTGGTGGTGCGCCGATCGTCGTGTTCCGGCCGTCGAAGTCCGGCGGCTGGCGGGTGACCATGCACTGGAACGGACGGAACAGGATCCTGGGCTTGTCACACTACGACCACGACCTGGTCGTCTTCCGTGAAGCGACTGGAGTGATCGAACCGGACAGGGTGCTGGATGGTCGCGCTGACTGGAGTGGAGTGTCGCGGGGGCCGGCCCCACCAGTGGGGCGCTCCGTGAGCGGAAACCTCGAGTCGGGGAGGTGGGCCCCCTGATCTGCGAGGCCTCTGACGCCAGCAGCACTTCCCTTCGAAGGCGGCCGCGGCCTGCTGCTCGTCGGACAGCTCTCCGGCCGGTGGGTCACCCGTCACCCCTTCCGGGAAGACCATCTGGGCCGAACAAGAACACCCATTTCACGCTGCCACCGCCTCGGCCAGTGGGATCCGCCGGTGGCCGGGCACTGGGAGGACCGTCATGCGCATGCACTGGGACGCCTTCATCGACGCAGTCCAGGAGCGGGGTGAATATCCTTCGCGGCAGGAGGCGGAACGAGCCTCCCGGGTTGTTCTGGCCTTGCTGGGCGCTCATCTGGTGGGCGAGGTGCGCGCCGAGCTGGCCGCCCGGCTTCCTGAAACGCTGGCGCTGGTCCTGCTCAACCCGCTCCAGGCACATGAACCGCTGCCGCCCGAGCGGTTCGTCCGGGCAACCGCGGCCTGGATCGAAGGTGCTACGGAGAAAACCGCCACATGGGACGTCAGCGCCGTGCTCAGCGTTGTGGCCGACATCGCGGGCGAGGACCTGATGAACCGCATCCTGCTTCAGCTTCCGCCGGGCTACGACCTGCTCTTCGGGCACCCGCGGCCAAGCTGATGAACCACCGCCGTAACCGACACCAGCCTGGCCTGCGCCTGGGCTGCCGAGCAGCATGGCCTCGGTGAGAGTCGGTTAGGGTCCTGCCGGTCGTTCTCCCTGGCACAGGGCGCATGGGCATGGTGCTGCTGCGCCGCTGGGAGTTCGGCGCAGCTGGCCGGGCGGTCCCGCGGGCGCCGCAGCAGCCTACGGCGCCGTGGGGGTCCCGGGCACCGGGGTGAGCCCGTGGGTGCCATCGTGCAGTTCGTCCGGCTCGGGGTCGGCTGCGGCGCGCCAGGACCGCACCACTGGTTCCCCGAACAGCTCATAGACGCTCATCGGGCCCTGTCACCCATGACGGTGGACCCCGCCCCGGTGATGACCCTGGCTGCGGAGAAGCCGATCATCGCAGCTCTGCGGTCCCACGAGGCCATCCGCTGCCTCGTATATCCACGTCCGGCGCCACCTGGGTGACGTTCGGAGTCGGGCCGCAGCGAGTCGGATCCCGGAACGGCTCCGCAAGGTGCCACGTCATCACGGCGAGGTTCCATGACCTTCACAACGAGTGACGAAGAGGTCGGAAACACTCCACACAGGTTGACGACGGCAGCAGTTCGCCACGCCCCGGTTGGCCGTGTCTTCCATTTTTCTGGCGTGGGGACCATCCCGCTGAGTTCACCCGAATGCGGGAACGGGCGTGTGCGGCTGCCCGTGCGCGAGGGCCGCTGTCGCGGAACGTCGGTGGTGGATTGGCCGCTTGCCCGAGCAAGCAGCTCGCGGGGCGATCTTGTGCGGCCTTGCGCAGGATGGGTTCTGGTTGCCCGGCCCTTGCGGGGGAGGGCGGGTGGCTCTTCTTCGTACGCGGCGGGATGCCCGCACCGATCTCACCTGGAGCAGTTGATGGCAGCGATGACGGATGTGCTGATACCGGCACTGGAGGACGCGCGTGAGGCTCACGCCGCGGTCGTCGACCGGTTCCGGACGGATGTGACCATCACACCGCCCGGCGCTCGCCGGCAAAGACTCGAGCGGCAGGTGGCCGAGGCTGAGGACCACTTGGCGCGCATCGAGGACCGGGTACGCGAGGTGCGGCCTCCTCGCGGAGTGTGGTCGGCTGCCGCGCAGTTCGTGCGGTTCGCGGCGCGCGGCGCCGTGCGGGTGACCGTGCTGCCCGTGGAGGTCGCGGTGGCGGCGATGACGGAGATGGCGGACGGTGAGAGGCTGGCGCGTGAGCGCCGTCTGCTGAAGAACGCCGAGGACGAGTACGCGGCGGCAGCCCGGGCTCTGGCGGTGTGCCGGGCGGGGGAGAGAATCGCCGAACAGCTCCATGACCGGGAAACCGCCGACCTGCTGCGCCTGCTGCGTCGGCAGGACGAGGAGCTGCTGGAGAGCCTCGAGGAGAACCTGGCCGAGCGGGCCGGCGCCGTGGCGGTGGCCACCAACGGCCAGCGTCCCCTCGAGGCCCAGGCCGCCGAGGGTGGCGGCCTGCTGGATGCGGTCATGCGCACGGCGCGGGCGGCCGTGGCCCGGCTGCGGGCGGCCTTCCGACGCAGCACCAGACGGGTGAGGGGCACGGCTGAGGGCGCCTGGCGGGAGATGCCCGATGCGACCCGCATGGCCGAGGAGGTCCAGGGCGCGGTCACCCGCGAGGAAGACCTGCCCATCCCCGGCTTCAGCCAGCTCGGCATCACGGAGATCCAGCAGCGTCTGCGCGGTCTGTCGCAGACGCAGCTGACGGTGATCGAGGGCTACGAACGCGCACACGCGGGCCGTTCCGGAGTGCTGAACGCCATCGAACGCCTCCGTGAGCCGGAACCGTGGGCCGGCTATGACGAGATGGACCCCGAGCGCATCAAGATGCACCTGCCGAACGTCTCCGACCGAGTGGTGCGGCAGGTCATCGAGTACGAGCGGCACCACCGGCAGCGCGACACGGTGATCCGCGCGGCCGAGAATGCGCTTCCGGCGGTGCCCGAGGCGACCCACAGGCCTGGCGAGGAGGTCCTGGGCGCGGTCACCCGCGAGGAGGACCTGCCAATCCCGGGCTTCAGCCAGCTCGGCATCATGGAGATCCAGCAGCGTCTGCGCGGGCTGTCCCCGTTGCAGCTCACGGTGATCGAGAGCTGGGAGCGCGGGCATTCCAACCGGCAGGCGGTCCTGGACGCCATCGACCAAGTCCGCCGCAGTAAAGCCTGAGCTGGAAGGCGCTGGCAGGCCCAGGAGCGAGCGCACAAGGGTCGGCGTGGCCCGGACTGAGGAACGCGTGCCTGTGTGACCATGGCCGCGGACCTCGATGTGGCTGTCACCGGCTGCGGCAGCCGTGGGCCTGCCCGTGACGGCAGCCGGCCGTAATGCCGATCTTCAGCCCCGTCCCACACCCTTAATCAGGGTCGTCGTCCTCGCTGACGAAGGAAAAGGAAGGACCACCATGGCCAGCAGCACGGAAACCGGCAACGTCACCGGCACCAAGGACAAGGACTACAACCTCATCTGGTTCATCGAGGCCTGCCTGAGCAACGCCCTGCGGATGGACACCTACATCCAGGACGCGGAACGGGAGAACGACACCGAGGTCGTCGAACTGTTCCGCAAGGCCCAGGCCGACAGCCGCAAGGGCGCGGAACTCGGCAAACAGCTCCTGCGCACCCGGCTCGGCAGCTGACACAGCCTGTCCCAACGACTCGCGGACCCACGACTGTCGGCTCAAGCAGGCACGGCAGCGACGCCCCGCGAAACGGCGCCCAGCCCTTCATCGACGCCCTGATCCGGCTGGTACAGGCACATGCCGGCAGGTTCGATTCTGTTGCGGGGCGGTGGCCGGTTGGCCGGTGTGGTCGCTGAGGCCGGTGCTTTTTCATTACTCGCCCAGCCCGTGCCCGTGTTGAGATCACGTGTCCGCCACACGGCGGCTGACTGCGGAAGGCCCCGGGCTGTACATGGCCTCACGCAGTCCGGGGTCCTCCGTCCTCCCCAAGGGCCCGTCCGGGAAGTCGCCCTACTGGTGGCTGTCCGGGGCGTCGTCTCCGTCCTGGCTGTGCTGTTCGAGCCAGCGTTGGGCTTCGGTGTTCTGCCACATCACCCCGCGCTGGATCTGCTCATGCGTCAGGCCGCTCTCGCGGGCCAGGTCTTCCTCGCTGATCCCTTCGGGATGCCGCCGCAGCACCCGGGCGATCTTCCCGGCCCATAGTTCGGCATCCAGGAATGGTCGGCGTTTGTACTGCTCGACCAGCTCCTCGAGGTGCTCGCGTGAGCAGCCGACCAGCATGCGCTTGCCGTCGTACTGATGCGATACCGGGGCATACGAATTCGGCATGGTCCGTACGGGTGTCCGGCAGGAGGAGCCAGTGGCCGGTCATCAGGTGTATGCCGCCAGCGCGTTGTCGGTGGTGGCCGCGATACTGCTCGCGCGATGGTGCCTGGCGGGCCGAAGCGGCAGGCCGGGCACTGCTGCCGTGTCCCGCCGCCTCTCGCGCTGGACGGTGCTGAGGGGTGTGCGGCGCACGGGCTGTACCGCGGTCCAAACCGAGCAACGCGTGCCGGCGGACGCGCCATGCACCCAGCGGGTGGTGCGGGATGCCGAAGACCTCGTGCACGGCTACTGGTTGCAGCTCAGTCCCTTCTACCTGTCCAAGAGCGATCACCCTCAGCACTGAGCCGGCCGGGCAGCGCATGGCCGGTACGGTGATGGCGATTGTCGGAAACGACCGGGGCGACTCCTGTCGTGCCGGGCCAGGAACAGGTACTTACGCGATGCGCTGCGCGCACCCTGCGCTGGCCAGCGGCCGTTCCCTTCCTGTGCTGGCGCGCACGAATCTCCTCCCGCACCGGGAATGGTTGCTGGGCCGGTGTGGTTGAACGGGGCGTGATGGTGAAGGGGACAGTGTCCCCCCCGGGGCCTCATCTATTGCCTGCAGGGACGATCGTTCGGCTGAAGCCTTGCAGAGCCTTTCGCCGCGTAGGCGACCGCCCTTCACGATCACACCCCTCTGCGGGTTCAGCCCCGGCCGTATGCTGGCCGGGGCTTTTTCCGTCTTGGTCGAGGAGGCCGAGGGCTGTGTCGGGTCGGCAGTGGGCGCATGGTGGTGCCTGCTGGCGCAGGGCATCGGTCGCCTGCTGCCGGGGTGGCCGGATGGCAGCGGCCGTTCTTGGCCGCTGCCCAGCAGTCCCCGGTGTGCATCGCGTCCACGTTCGAGCGGTTGAGGCCGAACTGGATCGGCCAGTCCGGCAGGACCGGCCATATCTCCTCACTCTGTCGTCGCTGCGCCTCACGATGCTCCTGTCCGGCGATCCACCGGTCGATGAGCCGCGGTTGCCGGACAGCCTGCTGCTCCGCGATGTGTGAAACGCGGCGCGTCCGGACGCGGGGGCGCCGGTTCACCACGCACCTGATGCGCCGGGCATCCCGCTCACTGGTCGGGACGTGGGGGAGCGGGCGGTGGCAGGGTCGTGCGGAGGGGTGTCAGCCCTGCTGGGCTGGTACCTGCTTCATGTCGTCGACTACGGCACGCTGCAGGGCGGCGCTGGTGAACAGCACGGTTCCGGGCTTGATGAGTTCCTCGGGACCGCCTGCCTTGCCCACTTGGACGGAGCGCTGGCCGAGGAAGACGTGCTTGTTCCTGTCGAAGATCCACTCTTCTCGCCGGCCGCTCTTGTCGTCCAGCCGGGCGACCGCTACGCCGTGCCGGCCGACGGCGTCGGCGGCGTCGTTGACGGTGACGACGCCGGGGATCTTCGCGGCGGCCTTGAACAGTGCCTTGGTCAGGGTGGGGGGGCGGGTAGCTCTCGCCGAGGAGGTCGCCGATCGTGGTGAAGGCTTCCTGGGCCGGTGAGTTGCCGTGCCCCTGGGTCTCCTTGTAGATCTTGGCGAGGAGCGTGTCGGGGTCCGTGGGCAGCTGGACCAGGTAGTTGTAGGACGGGTGGTTGAGGCCGGCGACGGGGGTGTTGCCCTGCTCGTCGGGGAGGTTGAGTGTTTCCCCTTCGGGACTGTCGTTGACGGCGGGGTCGATCAGCCACCCCTTGGTTCCGTCGGGCGAGTACCACACCTGGCGCTTGTGCAGCGCGTGGCTGGCGAGGCTGCTCTTGCCGTCGACGGTCCTCACGAAGGTGTCGGCCGTCTTGGACTCGATGTAGACGTACCGGCCGGCTCCGAGGGCCGGGTGATCGTCCTGTGCCGCGACCAGGGAGGCCTGGTCGAGCAACCGCGTCACCCCGTTGGGGCTGGCGGCGCCGACCTGCGTGGTCAGGGCCGGCCCGGTGGCGAGCCGGACGGGTCCCTTCCCGTCCCCGCCGGACATCGCAGTTCCGGCTATGACGGCTGCGGCGACGGTGGCGGCGAGGGCGGGCAGAGTGATCGCGGGTCGGGGCAGCCGGGCCCGACGTGCTCGCGCCTCGCCGGTGGGTGCCGCCTGGGTGTGTTGTGCCTGCTCGATACGGGTCATCAAAAGCTCCCTCTGCCTTTCATGACGGCCCGTCGGCAGGTCACGCGCGGTTGTGGACAGCAGGCGGGCTGCTTCCTCCCACTCACCCGGGCCGTGCCTGGGCGTGTTCGCGCTCATCGGTTGCCTTCCTGTGCGGGCCGGACGGTGTGGATGTGATCACCCGTTGTCTGTCTGCGTGCCGCCGTGGCTTCCCGTCTTTCACGGACTTTTTCGGCTCGTCCTGCCGGGCCGGTACGGGCCGGGTGGGAAACAAGGCTCACTGCGGTGTCCATGGCGTCCCCTGCTGGATGGGAGGGGTGTGCCAGTGCGTCGTCCGTCAGGGAGCGCAGTTTTCTGCGGGCCCGGGAGAGCCTGGAGGCGACCGTGCCGACGGGAATGCCGAGCGCTGTCGCCGCGGCCTCGTAGTCGAGTCCTTCTCCCAGGCAGAGCGCGATGACTTCGCGTTCGGGTCTGCGCAGGGTGGCGAGCGCTCGCAGCGCCACGGCCAGCCTGCGCTGGTCGTCGATCTGCGTCCTCACCTCGTCCGCGTGGTCGGGCACGTTCAGTTCGGCGGCCGCGGTTGCGAGGGCTGCTCGCCGGTAGCGTCGGTTGCTGCGGTATTGGTTGCGCGCCGTGTTGGTGGCGATACCGAGCAACCAGGGCCGCAGCGAGCCGCCCTCGGGGTCGATCCTGTGGCGAAGCCGCCACGCCTCCATGAAGGTGGCGGCCATGACGTCCTCGGCCGTCGACCAGTCTGCGGTCAGGCGGAAAGCGTGGTTGTACACACCGCGGGCGTAAATGTCGAACAACTCGGCGAACGCGGCTGGTTCACCCGCCCGTAGCCGAGCACGCAGGTCAGTGCTCACCTCTGGGACCTGTCGGATCCTCGGCTCCACCTCCCGTGACGTCCATCACGTCCAAGACGCGGTCCGTGCCGCACGTGATGCCGGGGCCCGGACCACGGCCGGCGCATCGCACGCACGAGACTTCGGCAGCCAAGAGGCAGCCGCTCCAACGACCGCCGCAGCCTTTGCGCCTGGAGGGGCCGTCTAGCGGGTCAGGTGGGCCAGTTCGTTTTCGTACAGCTCGGCCGGCTCGAGGCCCATGCCGGTGAAGTGGCCTGCCAGTTCGAGGGAGAGGATGCCGTGCAGGCGGGTCCAGAAGAGGAGGGCGCGGCGCAGGGCGGCCGACGGTGCGGGATGGCCGGCGGCCCACTGCCGGTGTTCGGCGAGGTGGGCCTCCAGGCGGGTGTCGGGGTGGCCTTCGTCCGGGCTTTCCGCGGCTGCGCCGACCGGCTGGGCGGCGTCGAGGAGGGCGTCCATGATCTCTGAGGCGATCGCGGTGACGTCGTCGGGTGCGTGGTAGCCGGGGACGGGTGTGCCGTAGATGAGGAAGTAGCGCTGGGGGTCGTCCAGTGCCCAGGTACGCAGTGCGTGCCCGAGGCCGGTCAGATCGGCGCCTGACGCGGCGGCGGTGCCGATGGTGTCCGCGAGACTGCGGTAGGCGTCCCGGATCAGCTCGGTGATCAGCTCGTCGCGGCTGGCGAAGTACCGGTAGAGCGCGGGGCCGCTCATGCCCATCTGCTTGGCGATGGCGTTCAGGGACAGCCCCGGTGCTCCGGCGGCGGCGATCTGCTCCCAGGCGCGCTCCTTGATCTCGGCCCTGACCTGGGCTCGGTAGCGCTCGCGGGGGGTCTCCTTGCCAGCGACTGTCATGTGATCGTCCTTTCCCTCTTGGGCCACGGGCCGTCCAGTAGCCGGTGAGCTGCTCGACGCGTGGTTAGACCCTATTACGAAAGCTCTTGACCATCACCCATCCTGCGGTTATAACTTCTAACGAACGCGCTAGCCGCTAACGGTGAGTGTGAAGTCGAGGGAGGTCGTCATGAACGCTGCAGAGATGGTCGAGGTCGTTCTGCCGGGCAAGGTCGAGCCGGAGGGGCTTCAGGTGCGGCAGGGGGCCGTGCCGACCGCCGGTCCAGGCCAGGTCGTCGTCCGTATGGAGGCGACCGGTGTTTCCTTCGCCGAGCAGCAGATGCGCCGCGGCCGCTACTACGACCAGCCGCCCTTCCCGTTCGTCCCCGGCTACGACCTGGTCGGCACCGTCATGGCGACCGGAGACGGCGTCACTCCCGTTCTCGTCGGGACCCGGGTGGCCGCGCTGCTCAAGGTCGGCGGCTGGGCCAGCCACGTGGTCGTCGACGCCGCCGACCTGGTGGCGGTCCCGGACGGGATCAGTGCGGCGGAGGCGGAGACCGTGGTGATCAACGGCATCACCGCCTGGCAGATGCTGCACCGCAAGGCCCGGGTGCGCGCCGGGCAGACCGTCCTGGTCCACGGCGCCAACGGGGGAGTCGGCTCAGTCCTGGTCCAGCTCGCCCACGCCGCGGGCGCGCACGTGATCGGCACCGCTTCAGCGCGCCACCACGCCGCCCTGCGGGAACGGGGGGTGAGCCCGATCGACTACCGCACCGAGAACATCCCCGCCCGCGTCCGCGAACTTGCCCCGGGCGGAGTGGACGCGGTCTTCGACCACGTCGGCGGCCGCAGCATCGTCGACTCCTGGCGCCTTCTCGCGCCCGGCGGCACGCTCGTCTCCTACGGCAGCGCCTCCACCCGCGACGATGAGGGCTCCAAGCAGTGGCCCGTCCTCAAGTTGCTGGGGCGCATCTGGGTGTGGAACGCCCTGCCCAACGGCCGCCGCGCCTACTTCTTCAATGTCTGGGCCGGCCGGGCCCTGAGCCCCGGCCGCTTCCGGGCCCGGCTGCACGCCGACCTCACCGAGGTGTTCGCCGCGCTGAAGCGCGGCGAGATCACCGCCCAGATCGCCGCCGAACTGCCCCTCACCCGAGCCGCCGAGGCGATGCGGCTGGCCGAGTCCGGCACCGTCGCCGGAAAGATCGTCCTGCACGCCTGACGATCCCCGCACAAACCGGCACATACACGCGCCCCGGTGGCCGACCGTTGCCTCACCGCCTCACCGCCTCACCGCCTCACCGCCTCACCGCCTCACCGCCTCACCGCCCCTGCATCCCTTCCGCGCCGCGTCACGGCGCGAACGCCCTCAGGAGAACCCCGCCATGCCCAGGCCCAGATTCCGCACGTATGTCCGGCGCCCCTGACCGCCGTCCTCGTGGCTGCGGCCACTCTCGCCACCCCGGCGGTTGCCGCTCCCGCCCAGCCCCAGATGGCCGCCCCGGCGAGCCGGATCAGCTGGACGGCCTGCTCGGAGGCGGAGCTCGAGGGCATGCAGTGCGGCACGTTGCGGGTCCCGGTCGACTACGCCCACCCGCACGCCGGCAGCCTCAGCCTCGCCCTGGTCCGCCGCCCCGCCGACGACCAGGCCCATCGCCAGGGCGCGCTGCTGCTCAACGACGGAGCCGGCGGGTCGTCGATCGAGCAGCTGCGACTGGCGATGCGCATCGGCTTCCCGTCGTTCGCCGGCGCCATGAGCCGCAACTTCGACCTGGTCGCCGTCGACCCGCGTGGAGTGGGCCACAGCACGCCGATCCGCTGCACCACGCCCCTCAAACCGGCCGGCGTCACCCACTTCCCGCACAGCCAGGCTGAGTTCGACACGCTCGTGGCTCACAACCGTGCCTTCGCCGCCGACTGTCTGCGCAAGAACGGCCCCATGGTCGCCCACACCGACCTGACCAGCACCGCGCGAGACTTCGAAGCCGTGTGCACCGGGCTCGGCGAGAAGCAGCTGAACTGGTACGGCATCCACTACAGCACCCTGCTCGGACGCACCTACACCCACCTCTACCGCGGCCGGCTGCGCACTATGGTCCTGGACACGGCGCTGGACGACACCCTCGTGGCGGCCGGGACCCCCGTCCACGGCGCGCCTCCCGCGCTGATCCTGCAGTCCACCCATCAGGCGCTCGCCCCGCACAGCGCGGGCTTCGCCATGGCGGCCCAACTGCCCGGCAGCGTTGTCCTCAGCCGCGAAGGCGACGACTACAGCATGTTCCTGCTCTCCCTGTGCGTGCGCGACGCCACCAACCGCTACCTGACCACCCGCGCCCTGCCCGCACCCGGCACCACCTGCACCGACTGACACCACAGTCCGACCGGCACCGACTGACACCGCGGCCCGCCGGCACCACCGCTGTCCACCACACAGATATGCGAGGAACCTTCATGACCACCACCGCCCGCCCCCGGATGCGCCTGCTTCTCCCCGCCGCCGTGGCCGCCTTGGCCGTCAGCGCGACAACGGCCGCAGCATCCACCTCGTCCTCCGCCCCGGCAGCTCATTCGGTCACCTCCCCGGGCCACCGGGCGGCCGCCAAGAACCCGAAGGCGATGCTCGACGCGTGGCTCCGCCTCTGGAACGGCGACTACACCCAGGCATCCGGCATCATCTCGCCGGACTTCACGGTTCACGCCGCCCTCCTCGGCGGAGGGGACGGCAGCAGTATCCGCGGCGCGGGCGGTCTGGTGGCCTGGATCGCCCAGACCCGCGCTGCTTTCCCCGACCTGCGCTTCTCCCTGCAGATCGACCCTCTGGTCGCCGGACACCGTGCCTCCGTGCGCTGGACGGCCACCGGCACCTACGCCGGCGGCTTCCCCGGTGCCAAGGCCCAGCCCGGCACCGTCGTCACCTTCACCGGCACCGACACCCTGCGCATACAGAACGGCAAGTTCGTGGAGTACTGGCTCAACTCGGACACCCTCCAACTGCTCACCCTGCTCCGGGCACTGTGACGCACGCTCTTCGACCTCCGCCGCCCTCCCCGGCCACACCGCCGGGGAGGGCGGCGGACCACTGTGTGAGCCAGGCGAGCGTCGACCGCTCCAGCACTCTCGATCCCGGCGCCCAGCAGATCGAGCGCCAAGACGTCCAGACTCCACCCGCGCGCGTTCGTCGATCCCTGCAGAACGGCGCGGTCGACCTTGAGGCGGAGATCGTCGGGACGACCGGGGTCACCGCAGGCCTCGGCCACCACCCAGCCCGGTGAACTGGCGGACATGGTCGACGTGCCCGCCGGTGTCCCCCGCGACGCGGCTTTCTACGTCCGGCGCATGCCGATCGCGGACAGCTGTTCGATCCGTTCCGTCACGCTCGCGGGCCGCCAACCGTGGTAACAACTGTTGCCATCCTGGCATGGCGAAGACACAGCTGGGTGCACGGGTCGATGACGAGATCAAGAAAATGGCCGAGGCCCGTGCCCGGGACCGCGGCCTGAGCCTCGGCGACTACATCGCAGGCCTCGTGCGGGAGGACACCGACGGGCTGCGGCAGCGGGGCCTGGGCGCCGCGAGGCGCTTCCTCGACGAACACCAAGATGTCTTCGACGAGGCCGAAGACGCGCACCGTCGCCCGGGGACGCACGCCGCGTAATGGAACGGCACATCGACGTCCCCTGGATCCTGCAGGTCGCTGAGATCGCCGGGGCGGGGGGTTCCTGCCCCCGACGACTACGGGGTGCCCGTGGCGGCGGTCGCCTGTCACCGGGCCGAACTGCTGGAAACCCCCGTCTACGACGGCCCCTACGCCCGCGCCGCCGCCCTGGTACACGTCCTCGGCCGTTGCCGCTGGCTTGAGCGCTCCAACCTCGCCGTTGCCGCAGCCACGGGTGCGGTAGCCGTTGGATCCCCCGCCGTCGGCAGTGATCAGCAGCCGGTGAGCGCGGGGGTAGTCGTGCCGGCCGGGCGCCTTGTCGCCGAGGTTCATGGTCTACTTCACGCTCGCGCTGGCACTGTTCGCGCAGGACTCATACGACGACGTCGCGGAGAACCTGGTCGGGGCCCTGGAGGGGATGCACGAGACGATCCCGAACCGGGCCTCGTTCACCCGCGCCCGGCAGAGGCTGGGACCGGAGGCCCTGGAGGCGCTGTTCCGCCGTGTCTGCGGGGCTGCGGCCCCGGACGGTCTGAACGGATCGTTCTGGCGGGGGATGCGGCTCGCTGCGGTGGATGGGTTCGTGCTGGACGTGCCGGACAGCTGCGCCAATCGCGCCTTCTTCGGCGGGCCGACCGACGCCCGCGGAGCCGTGGCGGGGTTCCCGCAGGCCCGAGTGGTGACACTGACGGAGACCGGCACGCACGCCTCGATCGACGCCCGGATCGGCGGCTTTAACGGCGGCGAGCGGGAACTGGCAGTTCAGATGGCGGGTTCGGCGGCCGGAATGCTGGTGATCATGGACCGGGGCTTCCCGGGAGTGGAGCTGTGGAAGGCATACACGACCGCCGGGGCGCATCTGCTGCTCCGGGCCCGGTCGACGGTCGCGTCCCGTCCCGTGAACGTGCTGCCGGACGGGAGCTACCTGGGGCGGGTGAGCCTGGCCGGTCAATGGGCCTCGCATCCGGGCGGGGTGACGGTGCGGGTGATCGAATACCACGTCGACAGCGGCGAGGTGATCAGGCTGCTTACCGATCTGATCGATGTCGAGGCCTACCCTGCGGCCGAGCTGGCGGCCTTGTATCACGAGCGCTGGGAGGTCGAGTCGGCGTACCGCCAGGTCAAGACGTTCCAGAGGGGCCCGGTGCAGGTGCTGCGCTCGACGGCGCCGGCCCTGGTGCGTCAGGAGGCCTGGGCGCACCTGGTGGTGCACCACTGCTTGAACCGGATCATCATGCGGGTCGCAGACGGAGAGCGGATCGATCCCGACCGGATCTCCTTCGTGAAGGTCCTCAAGCACGTCCGGCGCAGCGTGGTCAAGCAGGCCAAGGACGCGGTGTCGGCCGTCGGGTCGTTCTTGGCGATGTTGGAGGCCAAGGTCCGCCGCAAGGCTCGACAGCGGTCCCCGCCGCCACCGCTGTGCACCGCGGGTCCTCAAACGCCCGGACTCGAAATACTCGCCCTCGGTCAAGAAACGACAGCATGGGCCCACCCGCCGGGTCCCGGCCAAGGTCATCATCCTCAACCCGGCGATGATTCAATAGTCAAACAACGGCATTGTGTGCCGGGCGGCAGATGGCACACCGTGATGGTCAGGCCCGTCTCGGCAGCGAGCCGGGCGAGTTCCAGTTTCCAGGCCCGGGTGCGGCAGCCGTTGGAGCCGCCTGCGTCCGCGCTGATCAGCAGCCGTGTCGTCTGCGGGTAGGCGGCCCGTCCTTGACCGTGCCACCAGCGGCGGATCGATTCCACCGCGAATGCGGCGGTGTCGTGGTCGGTGCCGACGTTGACCCAGCCGGTGTTCGCCGCCAGGTCGTAGATCCCGTAGGGGATGGCCTTGCCCAGCTCGGGATCGGCGAAGTCGTGGATGTGCACCGGCGCTGGCTCACCGGCAGGCCGCCACTGCCGGCCGCTGTTCTTGAACTCTCCGACGAGCTCTTTCTTCTTGGTGTCCACGCTGATCACCGGATGGCCGGCGTCCCGGTGCTCGCGGGCCTGCTCGTTGAGATAGCGGAACTGGGCATCGCGGTCCGCGCGCCGGCTGCCCTCCAGGGTCTTTGCGTTGGCCTGCAGGCTGAAGCCTTCCTCTCGCAGCAGAGCGGCGACGGTATCGGCGCTGACCTTGTGTCCGGTCCGGGTCGGCTCCAGCGCGAGGGTGCGGGTCGACTTCACCGTCCACCGCAGCGGCGGCATCGGATCGCCCCGCTCATCCGGTTCGACCAGCGCCAGCAGTGCGGGGCGCAGCCCTGGATCGAGGTCCGCGACCCGCTTGCGGCCTCCGCCTGGCCGCCGCACCCGTCCCAGCGGGGCCTCGCCGGCCTCCAGCTCGAACACGCCCTTGCGGACCGTCGTCTCGCTCACGTCGGCGGCCCGTGCGACGGCCCGGATGCCGCCGTGTCCCAGCAGCCGGGCCTCCGCTCCCATCAGCAAGCGCCGCTGCCGCTCGTCGAGATGCGGGAACAACACATCAAACCTCACTGCGAGTTGGGCACGAGCCTCGTCCGGGATGCGCATACCACACCAACGAGCTCCCGAACGGGAAGCAACACGTTGATGATCTGCAAGCCCTAAGGGCTGTCCCGCAACTGATCTTGGCTGAAGGTGGTTGGTCAGGACTGGCTCCTGGGGACCACTGGGCGCTCCGCCGCCGCGGTCGCGTCGTGCTCGTGGACTGTCCGGTTTGATCACTTGGTGTCCAAGGCGGCCCAGGATGCGACGGGTGGCGGGCGGATCCGTCTGGGGAAATGAGCGGCAGGGTTCCCCTGGTACGCGGTACGGTGCGCCGATGTCAGAGATCAAGAAGTTCCAAGTCACGTTTGACTGCGCAGAACCTGAGCGCCTCGCTCGCTTCTGGTGTGAAGTGTTGGGGTACGTCATACCGCCGCCACCCGAGGGGTTCACCACCTGGGACGATTTCAACCGCACGCTGCCTCCTGAGAAACAGGGATCATGGTTCGCCTGCAGTGATCCCTCAGGCGTGGGCCCGCGCCTGTACTTCCAGCGCGTCCCTGAAGGCAAGACCGTCAAGAATCGAGTGCATCTCGACATCCGGGTCGGCACCGGGCTCGTGGGGGACGAGCGCCTCGCCGTGCTCGAAGCCGAGTGTGCACGACTGGTCGCGCTCGGTGCGACCCACGTGCAAACGCTGTATGCCGATGAGGAAAACGAGTCGTGCATCCCGATGCTGGACATCGAGGGCAACGAGTTCTGTATCGACTGAACATTCTTTGAGCCGGGGAGGTGGGGAGCCACCTCCCTTGGGCCTCTCTGGTCTCGTATGGGGCGGGAGTTACCCCGCGAGGGCGAGGTTGTGCAGCCGGGCGGTGCCGAGCATGGCGATGTGAACGCCGTCGCCTTTCAGACGGCAGTCGTGGAGGATCTTCCCTGCCTTCATCCGTGCGAAGACATGCTCGACGCGGGCCCGGACCTTGCGGTGGGAGGTGTTGTGCTCCTCTGAACCGTTCCGGGTTCGGTAGAGAGCGGGGATTTCAGGCGCTGACGGGTTCGTTGGCGCGGGTGTGCTGGTGATGGTAGGCGGTTTCGTACTCGGCTGGTGATATGTGACCGAGAGCCCCGCGGAGTCGGCGGTGGTTGTACCAGTCGATCCACTTGGCAGTGGCGAACTCAACGTCCGTGAAGGTCTTCCACGGCCCGCGGCGGTTGATCAGCTCGGTCTTGAACAGACCGATGGTGGACTCGGCGAGGGTGTCGGCGTGCGCATCGGCGACACTGCCGATCGAGGGGGCGATGCCGGCCTGAGCCAGGCGCTCGGTGAACGCGATCGAGGTGTACTGGGTGGATTCCACTGGTCGTTGCAACACCTTGATCGAGGTGGTGTTGCATGGGACGGCCAGCAGGGTGGATCACGACGCTGACGGGGCGTCCGG